>JAZHPA010000024.1:0-44276 GCA_051024685.1 Moorellaceae bacterium AZ2
TGGCTACCGCTCAGGTTTAGTCGCTCGCTTCCAAGCCCAAGCAGGCCTGCCCTGCAAAAAGTGGGGATAACTCAGTTCAGGCGGGGTTCCCTCGCCGGCGACCTGCGAGCCGCTCGGATCTCCGGTCCTCGCCCCCCGGCCTTCGCCCTGGGCCTCGGTCAGTTGGGCTGCCGCCCAGACTTCCCCCTCGCTTTCAAGCCCAAGGAGGCCTGGGCGAGAAAAGGTAAGCATTCAGTAGCCGACCTTTTCCCTATGAGCGCGGGGATCCCGACTTTTCTCTCCCGCAGCCCGCTAAGGGCTTAAGGGGTGTTCCCCCCTTCGACCTCTGGTAAAGGCAGGTTCTCCGGCAAGCAGGAGAAGGACCAAGGCTGGGAGCCCCTTGGCTGTCTGCCAGGACGGAAATTGAATTCGCCTCCGGGCTAGGGTCGGCTTGCCGGCAGAGTGGGGAACCTGGCCCATCGGGCGACCCAACGCCTCCTGTCTCCAGGCCCCCCTACCCTTTGGTCCCGTTTGAAGGCGGGCCCGTCGCCCTACTTGGTCGCTCCCCCGGGGCCTGGGGAGGCCCTCCGGCGAAGGCCGGGGCAGTTCGGGTGCATGGTTTCCGGGTGTCGTCCCGGTCCTAATCAAAGAAGTCCAGGTCGAAGATTTCCCCCAGCAGGCCGCGCCGTTTTTTGCCCTTTCGCAGCTCCTTTCCCCCCTTGATGTCTTCCCTCCACCGGGGTTCTTCTTCCCATTCGCCTGTGTCCCGGGCGGGGGATTCCACCGTGGTCAGAAGCTTCTCCAACTCGCCCCGGTCGAGCCAGATTCCCTTGCATTCGGGACAAACATCGATTAAAACGCCCCGGCGCTCCACTTCCTTCATAGTTACGTCGCAGAGCGGGCAGCGCATGCTCATCACTCTCCTTTGGGGTTTTTAAGGTTGCTCCTTTTCCGCCCGTCCGGCGGGTTGGCAGTCTCCCGCTTTCATGGTGCTCTTCCGCCTCGTGTCCTCATCCCTTCTTCTTGTTAGAGGCTGGCCAGTATTCCGGCCAGGAAGAGGGCCGGGAGCAGGTTGCCTATGCGGAACTCCCTAATTTTTAGTAGGGCCAGGGCAATGGCGATAATGAGGAGGCCCCCCGTAGCCGTGATTTCGTTAATAACGTTGGCCCCTAGGTAGGGTGATATCCGGGCCGCGCCCAGGGTGAGGGCTCCCTGGTAGGCCAGTACGCTCAGAGCTGACAGGCCCACTCCCATGCCCAGCCTGCCGGTCAGAATTAAGGCCAGGGTTCCGTCCAGAAGGGATTTGGTGTAGAGGGTAGTGTAGTTATGCTGTAGCCCCGCTTCGAGGGAGCCGGTGATAGCCATGGCTCCGGTGCAGAAGATCAGGGTGGCGCTCACAAAGCCCCGGCCAAACTCACCTCCATCGCCGCCGATGCTCTTCTCCAGGCGTTGCCCCAAGCGCTCCAGCATCCCCTCCAGGTTGAGGATTTCTCCGAAGGCACCGCCTAAAATTAGGCTTAAAATGACGGGAATAATCTTTTCTCCCTGGAGAGCCATGTGGGCGCCGGTCAGCAGGAGACCTAGACCCAAGGCTTGAAAGACGGTTTCCAGTACCCTATCCGGCAGGCGGGCACCCAGTACCTTGCCCGCGATGGTACCCAGAAGGATGGCCAGGGCGTTGATGACGCTGGCGATCACTTGCTTCCATCTCCTGAACTAGGCGTCTGTTTCACGTGAAACACAGCAACATTCATCCCCGGCCTCCACCCTGAAGTTCTTCTACCAGTCGGTTGAGTTCTTCCTCACTATAGTAATAGATTTCGATACGCCCCCCTCGAGGAAGGCGTCGTACCTTTACCAGCGTTCCCAATCTTTCCTCCAACACCTCTTCAACCTCGGCCAAGGACCAGTCTCCCTGACCTGTTATCCTCTGTTTCCCGAATGCTTCCCTTTTTTTAGTACCCTTTGCCTGGAACTTGCGGGCCAGTTCCTCCACCTGGCGAACGCTCAATTTTTCCCGGGCTATCCGCGCGGCTAGCTCCACCTGAGCATCTTCATCCTCTACGGCCAGCAGTCCCCGGGCATGTCCGGCGGTAATCTCCCCTCTGCGGAGCATCTCCTGGACGGCAAGGGGCAGCTGGAGCAGCCGCAGGGCATTGGCTATAACTGGCCGGCTCTTCCCCACCCGCGCGGCTACTTCCTCCTGGGTGAGCCCGTACTGGGTAATAAGGGACTGGTAAGCCCGCGCCTCCTCCAGGGGGTTCAAGTCCTCCCGCTGGAGGTTTTCGATCAAGGCTACCTCGGCCATCTCCCTCTCGCTCAACTCGCGCACCACGGCAGGAATATCCTTTATCCCTGCCAAGCGGCAGGCCCGCCAGCGGCGCTCCCCGGCCACCAGCTCGTAAAGGCCGTTGCCCAGGGGCCTGACCACCACCGGCTGAATAACGCCGTGCTGCCGAATAGAAGCCGCCAGTTCCTCCAGCTTTTCCTGGTCAAAATCATCCCGGGGCTGGTGGCGGCCGGCCACAATGGAATCCACGGACAAGTGTTGGATGTCTCCGCCGTTCTCTACCTTCTCGGGCAGGAGGGCGCTTAATCCGCGCCCCAAACCCCTTTTAGCCATTGGCCATCACCTCCCGGGCCAACTCCCGATATGCTTCCGCTCCCCGCGAACGGGGATCATACACGGTTATGGGCTTTCCGTGGCTCGGAGCCTCGGAAAGCCTCACGTTTCGCGGAATGATGCTGCGAAACACCTTATCGCCAAAGTACCCTTTAACCTCATCTACTACTTGGAGGGACAAATTGGTCCGCGGATCAAACATAGTCAGGACCACCCCCTCCAGCTGCAGCCCGGGATTTAGATGGCGGGCCACAAGCTGAACCGTATTCATAAGCTGTCCCAGGCCCTCAAGGGCGTAATACTCGCACTGTATGGGTATCAGAACGCGGTCGGCAGCGGTAAGGGCATTCAGCGTGAGGAGGCCGAGGGAGGGTGGGCAGTCGATCAATACAAAGTCGTAACTCTCCCGCACATTTTCCAGGGCCCTCTTCAGTTTCCCTTCCCGGGATATGGCCCCCACCAGCTCCACCTCCGCACCCGCCAGTTCAATGGTGGCCGGAGCCAGTTCCAAACCTGGAATGTCGGTAGCCATAATGATCCCTTCCAGGGGCAGACCCTCGATTAAAACGTCGTACATGCAGCGTTCCAGCTTAAACCGGTCAACCCCCAGTCCGCTGGTCGCATTGCCCTGGGGATCGATATCCACCAGGAGCACCTTTTTCGCCTCATCGGCCAGGGAAGCTCCCAGATTCACCGCCGTTGTAGTCTTTCCCACCCCCCCTTTTTGATTGGCCACAGCAATAACCCTACCCATACCCCTTTCTCTCCCTTATAACAAGCATTCAAGGATTATCCCGAGATATTGCCTCACCGCTCAACACTTTAATCCTATCAGGACGGTCGCAAGCCTGACTCCAAAGTCCCCACCTCGTCTCCGGGCCAAGGCACACCCGTACTCTTTGGTCAGTGCACAACCCCCACCTGCGTTTTCCCCCACACCCCTTCCGCAGCTGAAGGGAAAAGGGCGATATGTACGGTCGCCACCAGCTAGAGGTCCAAGTGGCGTACCTAACAGTGACCCCCATTATAGTGCTACGAGGTACAAAGTAGAAACACCCGTCCCCACTAACCTTACTATAGCAGAATTCCACCTTTTCCTAAAGCGGTCTTTTTTCAGGGACGCCGGGCCGGCGCGGCCACCTGGAATCCGTGCTAACCCTTTTCCGTATTACCACCAGCCGCCTCTCCTCGCCCCCCGCAGGTAATCGGCTGCACCACACTTTTTCCACCTCAGCGCCAAGCACTTCCAGCGCCCGCCGGGCCCGAACAAGCTCCTCCTCCGCCTTGCGGCCTTTATAGGCCACTACCTTACCGCCTACCTTAACGAGGGGGAGGCAGTACTCCAGGACCACCGCCAGCTCCGCTACGGCCCGGCTGGTAGCCAGGTCGAAACTCTCCCGGAATTCCCCCTGGCGCCCCAGTTCTTCCGCCCGGGCCCATACACATCGAATCCCCGCCAGGCCCAGTTCCCCAATCACTCCAGTCAAGAACTCCGCCTTCTTCTTTATGCTCTCTACCAGGGTTACCTCCAGATCCGGTCGATATATCTTCAGCACCACCCCCGGCAGCCCACCCCCGCTGCCCACGTCCACCACCCGAGTAGAAAGCGGGACTTCAAGGGCCAAAAAAAGGAGCAGGGAATCCAGAAAATGTTTGCGCCAGACTTCCTGCTCCTCCACTACCGAAGTTAAATTTATCTCCCGGTTTTTTTCCAAGAGCAGCCGGCCGTACTCACCGAGCAACCGCAGCTGGCGTGGATCCAACTTCCACCCCAGCTCTTCCAGAAATGTCCCCAGATCCTTACAATTCATCAGTGACTGGCCGCCCTCCCCTGCTCCCGCCGGCATTGTTCCAAATAGACCAGGAGCACGCTGATGTCGGCCGGTGTAACGCCGGGGACCCGCATGGCCTGGCCGATGGATTCCGGCCGCACCTTGGACAGCCGGTCCTGCCCTTCTTTGGAAAGGCCGCGCACCTGCCGGTAATCCAAATCTGCCGGGATCTTTCTTCCTTCCAGCCTTGCGATACGTTCTACCTGGGCCTGTTCCTTGGCGATATAGCCTTCGTACTTCAAAGAGATCTCCACCTGTTCCCTTACAGCCGGTTCCAGCTCGGCCGCCAATCCCTTTTTCTGCAGGTCCGCCAGGGTTATGCCCGGCCGCTTGAGCAACTCGGACAACCGCACCGGACCCTTAAGGGGGCTCTCTCCCCGCTCCTGCAAAAGCTCCCCCACTCCCTCATCATCCGGACCTACATATTTCTGCTGCAGCTCTTCTATGGCCCTCCGGACAGCCTCCCTTTTCCGGCAGAACCTCGCAAAACGGGCTCCGTCCAGAAGTCCGACCCTGTAGCCCTTTTCCGCCAGGCGTAGGTCGGCATTGTCTTCCCGCAACAACAGCCGGTGTTCGGCCCTCGAAGTCAAGAGGCGGTAAGGCTCGGTTACTCCCCTGGTCACCAGGTCGTCAATGAGCACACCGATATAGGCTTCGGAGCGGCTGAGGACCAGACCTTCCCTTTCCTGGGCCAGGCAGGCGGCATTGATCCCGGCCATTAATCCCTGGGCCGCCGCTTCTTCATACCCGGAGGTCCCGTTGATCTGCCCCGCCAGAAAAAGCCCCGGAATTTCCTTGCATTCCAGGGTCAGTTTCAACTGGGTGGGGTCCACGTAGTCATACTCGATGGCGTACCCCGGTCGCACCATTTCCGCCCTTTCAAGACCCGGGATACTGTGCAGCACGTCCAGTTGCACATCCTCGGGCAGGCTGGTGGACAATCCCTGGACGTACATTTCCTCGGTGGTCAGGCCCTCCGGCTCCAAGAATATCTGGTGGGCTGGCCGGTCGAAGCGTACCACCTTATCCTCGATGGAAGGACAATATCGCGGCCCCTGCCCCTGGATGACTCCACTGAAGAGGGGCGCCCGATGAAGATTATCCCTTATAATGGCATGAGTCCGCTCATTGGTATGGGTTAGCCAGCAGGAGACATTAGGCCGTCCCGGGGTCTCCTCCCAGAAGGAGAAGTAAAGGGGGCCTTCATCGCCCGGCTGCTCCACCATCCGGGAAAAGTCTACCGAACGACGGTTTACCCGCGGAGGCGTGCCGGTCTTAAAGCGCCCCATTTTGAGTCCCAGGTCCCGCAGGCTGATCGCCAGCTCCAGGGCCGGAAACTGACCGTTGGGCCCGCCCTCATAAGCCACATCCCCTATGATGATCCGGCCGCGCAAATAAGTGCCTGTCGTGATTATCAAACTACGGCAGCCGAAGAAGGCACCGGTTCTGGTGAGAACACCCTTTACCCGCCCACCCCCGGTAACAATCTGCGTCGCTGTAGCCTGTTTAAGCTCCAGATTCTCCTGCTGCAAAAGGGTCAACAACATAAGCTGCTGGTACAGCTTCTTATCAGCCTGAGCCCGCAAGGCCCTGACCGCAGGTCCCTTACCCACATTGAGGCGTCGGATCTGTATGCGGCTTCGATCCGTGTTAAGGCCCATCTGGCCGCCCAGGGCATCTATCTCCCGCACCAGGTGGCCCTTGGCCGGACCGCCCACCGAAGGGTTGCAGGCCATCATGGCCACCGCCTCCAAGCTTAAAGTCAGGAGAAGGGTACGGCAGCCCATTCGCGCAGCTGCCAGAGCTGCTTCACAACCGGCGTGGCCTGCCCCCACCACGATTACATCGTATTCACCAGCACGGTACATACCTCTCACCTCCGTTCTCGCGTAATTGAACCCTACTGCCTCTATTTTCCCAAACAGAACTCGCTGAAAATCCGGTCCAGAAGGTCCTCCCGGGCCGTCTCCCCGGTAATTTCCCCCAGTGCCTGCCAGGCACCCTGCAAGTCAATACTCACCAGGTCCAAGGGAAGGCCCTCTTCCCATGCTTTCAAGGCCTCCTCCAGGCTGTGCAAGGCCCTCTCCAGGGCCGCCCGGTGGCGCTCCCGCAACAGCAGGGGTTCCCGGGCACCCTTCAAAGCCCGACCACCCAGCACTAGGTCCCGCACCGCGCGGCTCAAGGCCTCCAATCCCTGCCGTTCCTTGGCGGAAACCACCACCCACGGCCGTCCCCCTGCCAGCCGTTCCAGCCCTTTCTCATCGACGGAGGCCACCGCGTCCGCCTTATTGCCCACTACCACCAGGGGTTTATCCCTCAATTCCTCCAGCAGGGCTTCGTCCTCCGGAGTAACCCCTGCTGTCAGATCGACCACCAGCAAAACGAGGTCCGCGGCGGCTGCAGCTGCCCGGCTTCGGGCTATGCCCAAACGTTCCAGGCCGTCCGCCGCTTCCCGCATCCCGGCCGTGTCTATTACCTGGCAGGGAAACCCGCCCAGCTGCATGGCCTCGCTGATGGTATCCCGGGTAGTCCCCGGGATGTCGCTCACAATAGCACGGTCCTCCCGCAAGAGGGCGTTCAGCAGGCTGGATTTGCCCACGTTAGGCCGTCCCACCAGGGCTATATTAATGCCCTGGCTCACCAACTTACCCTCTTCCCAAGTGGCCAGCAGCTCAAGGATCCCTTCTCTTACCCTCACCAACCGCTCCTTTTGCCCCGGCTCTACCTCACCCACCTCTTCTGGAAAATCCAAGCTGGCCTCCACGGCGGCCAGGACGCCGGTAATCTCATCGTTGAGTGCCCTTACCCGCCGGGAAAGCTCTCCCTCCAGCTGGGCCACGGCTGCCGAAAGTCCGGCCCGGCTGCGGGCTCGGATGATACTGATAATGGCCTCGGCCTGGGCCAGGTCGAGCCTGCCGTGCAAAAAGGCCCGGCGGGTGAATTCACCCGGTTCGGCCAAACGAGCCCCGGCCTGCAGAGCAGCCTGCAGCACCCGGGCACAGGCGAGGGGGCCGCCGTGGCAGTGGATCTCCACCACATCCTCAGCCGTATAGCTGTGGGGACCGCGCATGGCGACGGCCAAAACCTCATCCAAAACCTCTCCACTGCGGTGGTCCACTGCCCAACCGAGCCGCAGTCGGTGGCTCTCCGTTGCCCCCAGCGGCTTTCCCCTCCTGGGACGGAAAATCCGTTCACCTATCCTCAGGGCCTCCGGCCCACTGATGCGCACAATACCAATACCGCCCTCTCCGGGGGGAGTAGCAATGGCGGCTATGGTATCCTCCAGCAAATCCCATTCCTCCAATACACCGGTAATAATTCTAAACACAGCGCTATCCTCACGGCCCGCCCAATCCTCCTCAGAACTTAGGCCGACCGTGCGTCCTATTCACCTAGGGACAAGACCCGTGCCGAAAAGTCCTCAATATATAAAACCCAGTAATACATATGTATTACTGGGTACCTGAGCTTGACCTCACGTCGCAACTTTGGGCCTCACCTGCGTAGAGATATGACCACCTTGCGGTTCGGTTCCTCCCCCTCACTGAAGGTTACTACCTGACTGTCGTTTTGTAGCGCGGTATGGATAACTCTTCGGTCCTGGGGCGTCATAGGTTCCAGAACCACCCGGTTGCCGGTCCGCTTCACCCTTTCCGATAAGCGCCTGGCCAGACGCACCAAAGCCTGTTCGCGCCGCTTGCGGTAGCCTTCGGCATCCAGCACCACCTTGACTTTTTCCCTCAGGCTGCGGTTCACCGCCAAGTTGGTCAAGTACTGCAGAGCGTTCAAGGTCTCCCCGCGCCGTCCAATCAAAACTCCCAGGTCGCGGCCGTGAAAACTGACCAAAAAATATTCGTCTCGGCGTCTAATCTCTATTCCCGCCTGAAGGGCCATACCCTTAAGGACACGGTCCAAAAACTCCTTTATCAATTTTTCCGGATTGTCCGGCAAAATCACCCGTACTCTGGCCTGCCGGCTGCCCAGAAATCCCAAGAACCCTTTGCTGCCTTCTTCGAGAACCTTAACCTGGACTTCCTCCCGTCCGACGCCTAAAACCTTTAGGGCAGCCTCCACGGCCTCCTCCACCGTTCTCCCGGTCATCTCCACTTCCTTCATTTGGCGCTGACTTCCTCCTTCATCAGCCCGGGCTGTCTGCGCAAAATCCATTGTTCCCCAATACCCATCAGGCTAAAAACCACCCAATAGAGGGCAAGTCCGGCGGAAAACTGGGTGCTCATCCATCCGATTAGCAGGGGCATCACTATCAGCATGGTCCTCTGGGACTGATCTTGGGGATTGACCATGCTTACCCGCTGCTGCAAAAAAGTCGTGACCGCCACCAAGACGGGCAGAACGAAATAAGGATCCGGCTTCCCTAAGTTAGGTACCCAAAGGAAAGTTGCGTGCTCCATGTTCACCGAGGGGTTGGCTGCGGGGTCAAAAAAGCTCCTAAGAGCACTAAAGAGGGCAAACAAAATGGGCATCTGTACCAACAAGGGCAGACAACCGCTGAAGGGATTCACTTTTTCCGCCTGGTATAGCTCTAACACCGCCTTCTGCGCCTTCTGCGGATTGTTTTTGAACTTCTTCTGGATCTCCTGCACCTTGGGCTGCAGCTCCTGCATGCGGCGCATAGATTTCAGCTGCCTGTAGGTCAAGGGGTACAAAAGAATCTTAACCACCACAGTGAACAAAATGATAGCCAGCCCATAGTTGGGTACTCCCACGCTTTGGGTAATATTATAGAAAAATTGGATCGATTGCGACAGGAAATGAACTAATCCGCCCAACCCAGCCTGCCTGCATTACCCGTTGCCTCCCTACCTTAGCGGTGCAGACAGGTCTTCACCTCCTCCTCTATAACTTTCAGGGAACCGGATCATAGCCCCCCCTGTGCCAAGGATGACACCGCCCAACCCTTTTTAAGGCCAACCACCCGCCATGCCAAACCCCATATTTCGCTACGGCCTGGGCTGCATACTCCGAACAACTGGGATGAAACCGGCAATGGGCTCCCACGTACGGGGAAATCCAGCTCTGATAAAACCTTAAAGCCCGGATCACAATCCTTTGGCCCCGCGACACGGCTCACGCCTTCCTCTATTATCCATCTTCGTCATCAACCAATAGTTTAGCCCGCCGGCTTAGACTTAATACTTCTTCTACCACCCGGGGGTAAGATAATGTTTTCAGCCCTTCTCTGGCCACGAACACCACATCAAAACCGGGTCTGAACTGATCCAGGTGACGGTGGCAGGCCTCTCGCAGTAACCTCTTGCGGCGGTTTCGCTCCACGGCCCGCCCCATTTTCTTGGAAACCGAAAAACCAAAACGCGTGAGCCCCAACCGGTTGGGCCGCCAGTACAAAACTAGAGCTCGGCTACCTACCCTATTTCCCCGGCGATATACCTGCCGGAACTCACCTGAACGCCTGATCCTGCGGGCCGCCGGCAGCAAATCTCTACCCCCCAGGCAAAAAACTATAAACTTTCTTCTTTCCTTAGGCCGTCAAACGCTTTCTCCCTTTGCGCCGGCGCCTTTTGATCACCAACTGACCGGCCCTGGTACTCATCCGCTTCAAAAAACCATGGACTCTTTTCCTCCGCCTCCGTTTAGGCTGATAAGTCCTTTTCAACCCTTTCCCTCCTCAGTCGGAAGTAAGAACACCACGCTGACGTATCCAAACAAAAGGGCAGTAACCGGCAATTTAGTTAAATTATAGCCCACTTTTTCTGAGGCTGTCAAGAAAAAGGACGGTTGCCACTTATCCACATCTTTGTTAATATAATTGTGCTCGTTATCCACAACCAAGGGGGGTTTAATCTTTGCCGCCCATCAACCTGGAGGTTGCTTGGCAACAAGCTCTCCAACTACTGGAGCACCAACTGCCTGCTACCACCATTGACACTTGGTTCCGGGAGGCCCGGCCCTTGACTTTGAAACACCACACCCTTATCCTGGCGGTGCCCAACGAATTTGCCCGGGACTATATACAGAGCCGTTTTGCCTCCCTGCTACAAACTACCTTGCAAAAAGTCTTTCACCAGTACATCAGCGTACAACTGATCGCCCTCCCGCCGGGGGAGGAGGACCTGTCCTTCTTGCAGTCCTCCCAATCGACGAGCAATGAGGAACTATGCTACCTCAACCCCAAGTATACTTTTGACACCTTTGTGGTGGGCAACAGCAACCGTTTTGCCCATGCCGCCTCCCTGGCCGTAGCCGAGGCCCCGGCAAAGGCCTACAACCCCCTATTTATTTATGGAGGGGTAGGTCTGGGCAAGACACATCTTATGCAGGCCATAGGCCATTATGTGCGACAACACCTGCCCCACTACCGCGTCATGTACGTTTCCTCGGAAAAGTTCACCAACGAACTTATCAATGCCATCCACGATAACGATACTGTTAGCTTTCGCAATAAGTACCGCAACATCGATGTTTTGTTAATCGATGATATTCAATTTCTGGCGGGCAAAGAACGAACCCAGGAGGAATTCTTTCATACTTTTAACGCCCTTTATGAAGCCAGCAAGCAGATCATTATTTCCAGCGACCGTCCTCCTAAAGAGATACCCACTCTGGAGGACCGTCTGCGCTCGCGCTTCGAATGGGGATTAATTACGGACATTCAGCCACCCGACCTGGAAACCAGAGTAGCTATTCTCCGCAAGAAAGCTTCCCTGGACAATCTTTATCTACCCGATGAAATCATGCTCTTTATCGCTCAGAAAGTGGACAGCAATATACGCGAGCTCGAAGGTGCCTTCATCCGAGTAGCAGCTTATGCCGCCCTCACGGAACAGGAACTCACTCTGGAAATTGTGGAAAAGATACTTCAAGAAGCCCTAACCTTGGCCAAGCCCAAACCCATAACTATACCCTTCATTCAGGAAAAAGTTGCCCTGTACTTCAATTTAAAGCCCGAAGAATTTAAAAGCAAAAAACGCACCCGAACCCTGGCCTACCCGCGTCAAATAGCCATGTACCTAGCCCGGGAACTCACGGACGCTTCCCTCCCCAAGATAGGAGAGGAATTCGGCGGCAGGGATCACACCACGGTCCTGCACGCCTGGGAAAAAATTACCCAAGACCTGCAGAAAGACCCTGAACTCCAGCAAACCATTACCGAACTTATACAACAGATAAAGAATCCATAAACATCCCTGCCCACAGCGGACCCTTTCAGCTTTCAATACTTTGCCGGGCTTATCAACATGTCCACAGCAACTACGACGGCTACGACGAAAACCGCCCTTAACTATAAGATGATGGAGGAGGTATCCCCCATGCACATATCTTGTCCCCAGCCCCAGCTCCTAAACGCGGTGCTAAAGGTCTACCGGGCGATTTCGGGTACCAGTACCTTGCCGGCCTTAACCGGCATCTTGTTTACTGCAAGTAACGGCAAGGTTACCCTCCATGCCACCGACCTCGAGATGGGAATTATTGTTTCCTTTGACTGTGAGGTTGGGGAGGAAGGTCGCCTTCTTCTACCTGCGCGGATCTTCACCGACTTGGTGCGCCACCTGCCGCCGGTGACCGTAAGTTTGACGGGGACACCTGGTGGTGTAGTCACCATAGAGTACCATCAGGCGCGGGCCGAGCTCTACAGCATGGACCCCGACCAATTTCCTTCCCTACCCGAACCTTCGCGGTCCAATTCCTTTAAACTCCCATCCAGAGATTTCAAGGAAATCGTACGCAAGGTGGGCATTGCCGCTGGAAGCGAAGACCTGCGCAGTATATACCACGGCCTTCTCTGGGAGATTGACTTTGACGCCGGAAAATCAGTGATGGTGGCCACCGATACCCACCGCTTGGCCTTGCATGAGGCAGGAATAATTCCTTTAGAGGCAAGGGGTCAGACATCGGCCATTATCCCCCATAAATCCCTGGTGGAGCTTTCGCGCCTCCTGCCGGGGGAAGAGGAAGAAGAGATAACTTTTACCATTGGACCGAACCAGATTTTTGCCATAACCGACAACCTTACTTTTTACAGCCGCCTCCTCGGCGGCCAGTTCCCGCCCTACCGCCAGGTTTTGCCTAAGGATTTTCAAACCCAGGTAGTTGTATCCACCTATGAGATCACCACGGCCGTAGAACGGGCTACCCTGCTGGCCCGGGAAGACAGCAAGCTGCGCTCTTCCGTGATCCGGCTTGAAATAGCGGATACTTTACGGCTGTTGAGCCATACCCCGGAAGTGGGCCAGTTGGAGGAAGAGCTTCCCGGAGAGATCTCCGGCCCGTCCCTTGAAGTAGCCCTGAACGGCCGCTACTTACTGGAAGCCCTCAAAGTAATCGAAGAGGACAAGGTTATCCTGAAATTCATCGAGCCCTTAAAGCCTTTAGTGGTACAGCCTCAGGGTGTTGACCACTATTTTTGCCTTATTTTACCCGTCAGGCTTGGGTAAAATAGATATGCAGGCGACTCTTTTAACGGAAATGGCCCTTTACAACTTTCGCAGCTACAGCCAAAGGGTTTTTTATTTTCGTCCGGGGCTACATGTGTTAACGGGGCCCAACGGGGCCGGTAAGACTAATCTCCTGGAAGCCATAGCTTACCTGTCTACCGGCCGGTCTTTTCGCTTTCACCAGGACCGGGATCTGGTGACCTTCGGCCAGTCCGGCTTTCGCCTTCACGCCTACCTGAGCAAGGGGAACCACAAGATTGAAATAGATATTGTCTATTATCGAGGCAGGAAAAAGTTGACAATCAATAGATCTGCCCATCGCCTCGTTGATCTTTTGGGAGTCTTTCCTACGATTACCTTTGGACCTGATGACCTGTACCTGGTTAAAGGACCTCCGGTTATCCGGCGTCAGTTTTTGGACCGGCAGCTGTGCCAGGTGGACCGGTCTTATTGCCAATATCTTTTAACCTATCGCCGGGTTTTGCTCCAGCGGAACCTCCTGCTTAAGCAGATAAGAGCAGGACAGGCCCGTGCCGACCAGCTCGAGGCGTGGGACCACCAACTGGTGTCCAGCGGCCTACCCTTGGTCCGGAAGAGACACGAAGTCCTCGGTAAGCTGGAAGGGCTCGTTAGCCACTTTTACGGAATGCTGGCCGGCGGCTCGCCTTCCATCTCCCTGTGTTACCAACCCAGTTTGAGTTCCGGTGACGATTGGTTTAAGGTACTGGCGCAAAAGCGAGAAAAGGAAATTATGACGGGCGCTACGTTATTCGGCCCCCACCGGGATGATTTCACTTTTGAAGTGGGCGGCCGGGGAGGTCGCAACTACGCATCCCAGGGAGAGCAGCGGAGCCTGGTGCTAGCCCTTAAGCTGGCAGAAACTGTATACTTCACCCAGGTCCTCCACTTTAGACCGGCCCTTCTCCTGGACGATGTTTTTTCGGAGCTGGATGGGAATCGGCGGAGGGCCCTCCTGAAGGTTGTAGGAGGGGAAGGACAGACTTTTATCACCACGACCCAGGTGGAAGATATACCGCCTGAGGTTAGGGAAAAAGCTTCCGTGGTCATCTGCGGCGGGCCGGAAAAGTAGACGGTGCGGCCCTTGAATCCCGCGGACCCTGTACTTCTCCCCGGATTTTCTACCGCGGCAGTGCAACTTTGTTGAGAAGGCTCCCGGATGGAAAGCCCCTGGGAGTTCTTATCTGGGGAGAGTAGGCCCGCAAAACTATTGTGCAAGGACTTAATTAAGCATACTGCCTGGGTCCCCATAAACCACCGGGAGGTGCTAAAGATGTATTTACATATCGGGGGCGACGTACTGCTGCCCTTAAGAGACATCGTAGGGATCTTCGACTACGAAAAAATAGGGCGCTCAGCAGCCAATAAGGAGTTCTGGGCCGCCAATAAAAAAGAGGTTCCCGTGAAGGGGGAGCCCATCAAATCCTTTATTGTTACCGCCGACAGGAAGATTTACTATTCATCCATTTCCTCGGTGACCCTGGGCCGGCGGGCGGCAGCCTTAAGGAGCATACCTGGCGTATCCCTACTTTTTCCAGGGGAGGCCTGCTTGGACTGGAAAGCGAGCGACTAAGCCTTCGCGGCTAGCCCAGGCTTTAAGCTTTGACCGAAAGTGGAAGCGGGGTCGAGGATAGGAGGTCCGAGACCGGCCCATCGGCAAGGACGCCGATTGGGCCGGGAAGTCCGCCTTAAGCTTTGAGGCCGAACAAAAGTCCTGCCCGCGAGGGTTTCTGGAGCGAGCGAAAGCCAAGCAGGCCTGAAATAAAAACTGGGGATAGCTCAGGGAGCACACGCATTGTCGGGGAAAATTTCTTGTGGTAATATTCTTCCTGGGTATTAAACGAGTGCAGGAGGAAGGAAATGCAGGAAAGGGAAAACGCTCCGGTTTATGATGCGAGCCAGATCCAGGTTCTGGAGGGTCTGGAGGCCGTCCGACGGCGGCCCGGCATGTATATTGGCAATACGGGCGTGAGGGGCCTTCACCAGCTGGTCTTCGAGTTGGTGGACAACAGCATTGACGAGGCCCTGGCCGGGTTTTGCAGCCGGATGGAGGTAGTACTCCATCGGGACGGGAGGGTGACGGTGGCCGACAACGGCCGGGGAATTCCGGTGGACATCCACGAGCAGACGGGACTGCCCGGCGTGGAAGTGGCCCTTACTATGCTCCACGCCGGGGGAAAATTCGGGGGCAACGGATATAAGGTAGCCGGCGGACTCCACGGCGTAGGACTGTCGGTGGTCAACGCTCTGTCCAGCGAGCTCCGGGTAAAGGTTAAAAGGGACGGCAGGGTATACGAACAGCACTACCGCCGGGGCAGCAAGGTTACCGAACTCAAGGTTACAGGACAGGCCAAGGGCACGGGAACCATCATAACTTTCCGGCCTGACCCGGAAATATTTGAGACTGTGGAATTCGACCCCGAGATCATTGCCAAGCGCCTGCAGGAGCTGGCTTTTTTAAACCGCGGCTTAAAGATCGTTTTTCGTGATGAGGTGCGGGACCGGGAGGAGGTATATCAACAGGACGGCGGTTTAATCGATTTCGTCCGCCACCTGAACAAAAATAAAAACGTTTTGTACAGCAGGCCCTTCTATTTCAGTGCCACTAGGGATGAGGTGCAGGTTGAGGCTGCCCTGCAGTATAACGACGGCTATAATGAATTAATCCTGTCTTATGCCAATAACATCCATACTATTGAGGGTGGGAGCCATGAGATAGGGTTTAAAGCAGCTTTAACGCGGGTCATCAACGATTACGGACGCCGCTTTAATATTTTAAAGGAGAATGAGGCCAATCTTTCCGGGGAAGATGTGCGTGAGGGCCTGGTGGCCGTAATCAGCGTGAAGGTTAAGGAGCCTCAGTTCGAGGGACAGACCAAGACGAAACTCGGCAATACGGAAGTTAGGGGAATCGTTGAGGGTTTAGTAACAGAGTACTTAAGTTCCTTTTTGGAGGAAAACCCATCGGTGGCCCGCCGGATTCTGGATAAGGCCCTTACCGCGGCCAGAGCCCGGGAAGCGGCCCGCAAGGCGCGGGAGCTCACCCGGCGCAAGAGCGCCTTGGAAGTCACCGCCCTCCCCGGCAAGCTCGCCGACTGCACCCACCGCGACCCGGCTCTGACGGAGCTCTTCCTGGTGGAAGGCGATTCCGCGGGGGGCTCGGCCAAACAGGGAAGGGACCGCAGGTTTCAGGCCATCCTCCCGCTCCGGGGCAAGATTTTAAACGTTGAAAAGGCGCGAATTGACAAGATCTTGAACAACGAAGAGATACGGGCTATCATCACGGCCCTGGGGACCGGGATAGGTGATGACTTTAACCTGGATAAGCTCCGCTACCACCGGACCATCGTCATGGCCGATGCCGATGTCGACGGTTCCCACATCCGCACCCTGCTCCTTACTTTCTTTTACCGCTATATGCGGCCGCTAATTGAGAAGGGATATGTATATATCGCCCAACCGCCCTTATATAAAGTCTCCCGGGGCAAAGAGGTCCACTACCTCTATAGCGACCAGGCCCTGGAGAATTTCTTAAACTCCCGCAACGGCGAGCGGTGGGACATCCAGCGCTACAAGGGCCTGGGTGAAATGAATCCGGAACAGCTCTGGGAAACGACCATGAATCCCGCCACGCGAACCCTCCTCAGGGTCACTCTGGAGGATGCAGTAGCAGCCGACGAGATCTTTAGTATTCTTATGGGTGACCGGGTAGAGCCGAGGCGGGCCTTTATTCAAGAACATGCCCATGAGGTGCGCAATTTAGATATCTAAAAGATCTAAAAGGAGTGGCAGCCCTTGCCGGCTGAAAATACGGCTATCGGTACGGTTCTGCCGGTGAAAATTGAAGAAGAGATGAAGCGCTCCTACATCGACTACGCCATGAGCGTCATTGTAGGGCGTGCTTTACCCGATGTCCGCGACGGGTTAAAACCGGTCCACCGCCGCATCCTCTACGCCATGTATGAGGCCAATATGACGCCCGACAAGCCGTATAAAAAATCGGCCCGCGTCGTGGGCGATGTGCTGGCCCGGTATCACCCCCACGGGGACGCTGCCGTTTACGAAACCATGGTGCGCATGGCCCAGGATTTTGCCAGCCGTTACCCCCTGATTGACGGCCATGGAAACTTTGGTTCCATCGACGGAGATTCCCCGGCGGCTATGCGGTATACCGAAGCCAGGCTTTCCAGCCTGGCCCTGGCCATGCTGGCCGATATTGAAAAAGACACGGTAGACTTTATCCCCAACTACGACGGAACTTTACAGGAACCGGTGGTGCTACCCGCGCGGATCCCGAATCTGCTGGTGAACGGTTCGTCGGGTATTGCCGTCGGCATGGCCACCAACATCCCTCCCCACAACCTGGGGGAGATCATCGATGCTCTGGTACTCCTCATTGAAAACCCCGAAGCCGGGCTCAAGGACATTTTGACGGTAGTTAAGGGGCCGGATTTTCCCACGGGGGGGGTCATCTTAGGACGGGAAGGTATACGCAATGCCTACCGCACTGGCCGCGGCAACATAAGGGTGCGGGCCAAGGCTGCTATAGAAACATTGAGCAGCGGTAAGCACCAGATTGTCATCACCGAAGTGCCCTATCAAGTTAACAAGGCCCGCCTCATTGAAACCATTGCGGAGTTGGTGAGGGAAAAGAAGATCGAGGGCATCAGCGACCTGCGGGACGAGTCCGACCGCACCGGCCTGCGGGTGGTCGTAGAGCTCAAGCGGGATGCGCAGCCTCGGGTAATCCTCAACCAGCTCTACAAGCACACCCAGATGCAGGAAAACTTCGGCGTTATCATGCTGGCCCTGGTGGACGGACGGCCCCAGGTACTCAATCTAAAGCAAATGCTGGAGCACTACCTCCAGCACCAGAAGAATATCGTTACCCGGCGAACCCGCTATCTCTTAAACCAGGCCGAGGCCCGGGCCCATATCCTTGAGGGCCTGCGTATAGCGCTACAATACTTGGACGCCGTAATCCGGACCATCCGGCGCTCGCGGGACGTCGACAGCGCCCGGAAGGCCCTGATGGAGAACTTCTCCTTGAGCGAGAAACAGGCCCAGGCCATTCTGGATATGCGGCTGCAGCGGTTGACGGCTCTGGAAAGGGAGAAACTAGAGGCAGAATACCGGGAAGTGCAGGAAAAAATAGCCTACTACCGGGAAGTTCTGGCCAGCGAAGCTAAAGTAATGAATATCGTCCGGCAGGAGCTTCTGGAAATCAAAGCTAAACACGCCGATCCGAGGCGCACCCAGATTGTCGCCGAAGAAGAGCCCCTCGAAACCGAGGACCTGGTTCCGGAAGAAGACGTAGTTATCACCATCAGCCACCGGGGGTATATCAAGAGACTTCCGGTTGACACTTACCGGAGCCAGCGAAGGGGGGGCCGGGGAATCCAGGCCCTATCGACCCGGGAGGAGGATTTTGCCGAGCACCTTTTTGTTACGTCTACCCACTACTATCTTCTCTTCTTTACCAATAAAGGAAAGGTATACCAGCTAAGGGCCCATGAGGTACCTGAAGGCAGCCGCCAGGCCCGGGGCACGGCCCTGGTCAACCTGATTTATTTGACTCCCGGAGAGCGGATTACGGCGGTCATTGCGGTCCGGGATTTCGATGAAGATTCCTACCTGTTTATGGCTACGCGGCAGGGGGCGGTGAAAAAAACGCCCTTGAGCGAGTACCGCACTTCCCGACGCGACGGACTGATCGCCCTAAACCTCGAGGAGGGGGATGAGCTCATAGGAGTGGAGCTGACCGGGGGTCGGGACGAGATCCTTCTGGGGACCCGGCAGGGCAAGGTCATCCGCTTCCGGGAAGAAGAAGTCCGCAGCATGGGGCGCACGGCCCACGGCGTGCGCGGCATTAGGCTGGATGGAGGGGACGCCGTGGTGGGCATGGCCCGGGTGAGGCCCACCGGGGAGATGGTGCTGGTAACGGAAAGGGGCTTCGGCAAGCGTACCCCCCTGGAAGAATATCCGAGGCAGGGACGGGGGGGTAAGGGGCTCATCGGCATGAAGATTACGGCCAAGACCGGTCCCCTGGCGACGCTGGCCGTTGCCGGGGAGGAGGACGAGCTCATGCTTATCACGGCCGAAGGGCTCCTCATTCGCCTGAGCGCGGCGGACATTTCCCGCCAGGGGCGGTATACCCAGGGAGTTACCCTTATGCGCTTGGAGGAAAACGACCGGGTCATGGCTGTAGCCCGGGTGCCATGAAGAAAAATTTAACTGTATAGATTTTTATTAAACCCAGCTAAAATCCGGTTGCATCCGGCCGGATTTATATTATAAAATCACTTAGGGTTAATCTTACGATACAGGGGGGAGTGGGTGTGGCTGCAGCTGAAAAAGGCACGTGGACGGTAAAGAAGGGCCTGGCCGAAATGCTCAAAGGCGGGGTAATCATGGATGTCACCACCCCCGAGCAGGCTAAAATTGCCGAAGAGGCAGGCGCCTGCGCCGTAATGGCGTTAGAGAGGGTGCCGGCGGATATACGGGCTGCCGGAGGAGTGGCCCGCATGGCCGACCCAACTGTTATCCTGCGTATAATGGACGCGGTGACCATTCCGGTTATGGCCAAGGTCCGCATAGGACACTTTGTGGAAGCGCAAATACTGGAAGCCCTGGGGGTAGACTATATTGATGAAAGCGAAGTGCTGACCCCGGCGGATGAGGAGTTTCACATCAACAAGCACGCCTTTAAGGTGCCCTTCGTCTGCGGCGCGCGAAACTTGGGGGAGGCCCTGCGGCGCATCGGCGAAGGGGCGGCCATGATCCGGACCAAGGGCGAACCCGGCACAGGCAATGTGGTGGAAGCCGTGCGCCATATGCGCATGGTTATGGCCGAAATACGCCGCCTCATCAACCTGCCGGATGAGGAATTGATGACTTATGCTAAAAACATTCAGGCGCCCTATGAGCTGGTGCTGGAGACCAAGAAATTGGGGCGCCTGCCGGTGGTGAATTTTGCGGCCGGTGGTATTGCAACGCCCGCGGATGCAGCCCTCATGATGCAATTGGGGGCCGACGGAATCTTTGTGGGTTCGGGAATTTTTAAATCAGCCGATCCCATGAAACGGGCCCGGGCCATCGTGGCTGCCACCACCCATTATAACGATCCCCATGTCCTGGCCGAAGTTTCCAAGGACCTGGGCGAAGCCATGCCCGGCATTGACATTGCTACTCTAAGCCAGGAACAGCGCATGCAAGAGCGTGGATGGTAAGGAGAGGAAGATAGATCCCATGCTGGTAGGAGTACTGGCCCTGCAGGGAGCCTTTCGGGAGCACGTGGAAAAATTAGAAGCGTGCGGCGCCCGGGGCAAAGAGATACGTAAGCCGCATGAGCTAGAGGGAATAGAAGCCCTGATCATTCCGGGAGGCGAAAGCACTACCATCGGCAGGTTGATGGTGGAGTTTGATTTAATGGAACCCATACGCGGCCTGGGAGAACAAGGTATGCCCATCTGGGGTACCTGCGCCGGCATGGTCTTGCTGGCTAAGGATATTATAGGTAGCCAGCAGCCGCGCCTGGCCCTGATGGACATGAAGGTCCGGCGCAATGCCTTTGGCCGCCAGGTGGACAGCTTTGAGCTGGACCTGCCAATCCCCCTGCTGGGAGAGGAGCCCTTTAGGGGGGTCTTCATCCGGGCTCCTTATGCGGAAGAAGTCCATCCGACGGTCGAGGTGCTGGCCACGGTGGAGGGGAAGATCGTGGCTGCCCGCCAGGGAAAACTTCTGGCCACGGCCTTCCACCCCGAGCTTACTGGCGACCTGCGGTTCCACCGGTATTTCCTGAACACCGTCAGCTCATAGTCTAGATACCGCTATGGCAGGCAAGGTCTGCTTATCCGTCTTAAGGGGGTTCCCCGGCCGGGGACCCAGCCCTTAAGCCCGGGAAGGCTGCTAGAAGCGCAGGGTCGCTTATAGTCCTCCGGCGGCTATTAACGTAGAAAACAGATGATACCGTTAAAGGCGGGATGCGCCGGCAAGGCAGGCCCGGCATGGTTTTAGCCCTAGGGCCTGTTTTGTCTGTACGCCTTTGCGCAAGGGGAGTGCCTTTAGTGGATGAACTCCTCAAGAAGAGCGTTGCCATCCTCAAAAAGCACCAGACGGCCCAGGGTGCCTTCCCGGCGGCCCCGGAATTCGCTCCTTATAAGTACGTGTGGCTGCGGGACGGTACCTTCATTGCCTATGCCCTGGACCTTGTGGGAGAGGCGGAGGCGGCAGAGGCCTTTTATGCTTTTATGGCGCAAACCATTATCAGGCACAGCTACAAAATCGAGCGGGCCCTGAGGGCGGTAGAAGAGAAGCGGCCCCTGGGGAATGAGGACTGCCTCCACACCCGTTATACCCTCTCCGGGGAGGAAGGCCGCGAGCCCTGGGGAAATTTCCAGCTTGACGGGTACGGTACCTATTTGTGGGGGCTGGCCGCCCACCTTAGCTGGCAAGGTAAGGACGACCAACTCTATAGGGATGCTATATCCCAGGTGACCCGCTATCTCTGCGCCCTCTGGGACTGCCCTTGCCTTGACTGCTGGGAGGAATGGGGTGAATACCACCACCCTTCTACATGGGCCGCTGTTTATGGGGGTCTAAGGGCGGTACTGCCGTGGCTGGACCCGGCCCTGGAAGAGAAAGCCATGAAAGTTCTAGAGGTTTTGCCCAGCAAATTGAGAAGGGAATTTAACTGGGAGGGACATTTTGTTAAATTCGCCGGGCGGCCGGAGGTGGACGCTAATCTGCTGTGGCTGGGGCTGCCGTTCGGTATCTGCTCTCTAGACGATCCGCTGTTCAAGGCCACGGTAGAGCAAATCGAGAAGGAACTGCTGGGAGGCGGGCTTAAGCGCTACCGGGCCGACACCTATTACGGCGGCGGGGAGTGGGTGCTCCTGACGGCCTGGCTGGCCTGGTACTACCGTCTCCAGGGCAGGGAAATAGAATGCCGCGAACTTCTGAAATGGGTGGCCGCCCAGGCCGACGAGGAGGGCCGGCTGCCGGAGCAGGTACCACATAACCTTACTTCCCCACAGCACTACTCCTATTGGGTGCAGCGCTGGGGACCCATAGCCAGGCCCCTGCTGTGGTCCCACGCCATGTACATCATCGCTGAAAGGGAAGCCCAATCCAGTTGCTGAGTTAGGCCAAAACTCCGGAAAAAAACATACAGTTTCCCTGAAGACTGGCAATTGACAGGTCTTGCGGGCCAGGTTTATAATAAGGCCAAGTGTGCAAAAACCGCAAAGACAAGCAGAAGGAGGTCTTGTGGAGTGAGGAGCCTGCGGAAAATTCATCTCTTTGCAGTATCCCTGTTGCTCCTGGCCTTTTTGACCGCCTGTGGGCAGGCCCAGAAAAGCCAGGAGTCCGGTGGCCAGGCAGGGGAGCAGGAAGCTGGGGCAATTAAAGTGGGCCTCAACCTGGAGCTTTCCGGCAGTGTTGCTACTTATGGTACGAATATCAAAAACGGGATCCTTTTGGCTATAGAAGAGATTAACCAGGCCGGCGGCGTCCTGGGCATGAAACTGGAACCCGTTATCCTGGACAACGCCAGCAAACCCGAGGAAGCCATGAGCGTAGCCTCCAAACTGGTGGAGCAAGGGGTGGTGGCCATTCTGGGGCCGGCCACGACTGGGGCCACCAAGGCTTGCATACCCGTGGCGACGGACAACAAAATACCCCTCATTTCCCCTTCTGCTACGGCCCTGGATGTGACTTATGATCCCCAGACCAAGAAGGTGCGCGACTTCATCTTCCGCACCTGCTTTACCGACCCGCCCCAGGCCATTGTGGGAGCCGAATTCGCCTTTAACGAACTGGGGGTTAAGAAGGCCGCGATCCTTTACGACATCGGCAACGACTACAGCAAGGGCCTCTACAAGGTGTTTAAGGAAGAATTCACCAAGCTGGGCGGCCAGATCGTGGCCGAGGGAAGCTTTAGCGAGAACGATCAGGATTTCCGGCCCCTCTTGACCAGGGCTTCCCAGGCCGGAGCCGAGCTAATCTACGTGCCGGCCTATTACGGTCAGGTGGGTAAAATAATAGCCCAGGCCCGGGAATTGGGCATCCAAGTGCCCATGCTGGGAGCCGACGGCTGGGATTCCCCCGAACTCGTTAACCTGGCCGGCGGAGCTCAGAACCTCAAGGACACTTACTTTACCAACCACTATTCGCCTGCCGATCCCAGCGAAAGGGTCCAGACCTTCGTTAAGGCTTATAAGACCAAGTACAACGCGGAACCGGATGCTTTTGCAGCTTTAGGATATGAGACGGCCCACCTGTTGGCCGATGCCATCAAACGGGCCGGCAAAGCGGACCCGGTGGCTATCAAGGATGCCTTAGCCGCCACCAAGGACTTTGAGGGGATTACGGGCCGGCTTACGATGGATGCCAACCACAACCCGGTGAAGGAAGTATCTATTATTGCCATGGTAGATGGCAAGCAGACCTTGAAGACTAAGAAGCTGGCACCTGAAGTTAAAGTGGATTAGCAAAATCGACAATTGAAGGGGCCAATGAGGGGGTTAACTATTACCCCCTCATTGGATTTCTCCCTCGGGTCGGCTACAAGGAGTGGCAGAGTTGGCAGAGGTATTACAGCAGTTGGTGAATGGGTTGACCCTCGGCAGCATCTACGCCTTGATAGCCCTGGGCTACACCATGGTCTACGGCATAATCCAGTTGATTAACTTTGCCCACGGGGACATATTAATGGTGGGTGCCTATATAGCCTTTTTTGCCGTCACGGTGCTCAAGGTCGGTGTGGCCCCGGCCCTGTTGCTGGCGGTGGCCTTTTCCGCCTTGCTGGGGATAGTGATTGAAAGGATAGCTTACAAACCTCTGCGGCGGGCGCCCCGCCTGGCAGCCCTGATTACAGCCATCGGGGTTTCCCTTTTCCTGGAGAACGGTGGTCTCTGGCTGTTGGGTACCGATTTCCGTTCCTTCCCCCCAGGAACTATAAGCAATCGTACTTACGCCCTCCTGGGAGGCGCCGTCCGCTTTACCAGCATGCAGCTCCTGATCTTAGGCGTCACCGTCCTTATTATGGTGATACTTCAGTATATCGTCCATTACACTAGAGCCGGAAAGGCCATGCGGGCCGTGGCCTACGATAAAGAAGCGGCGGCCCTAATGGGAATTAACGTGGACAGCATAGTTTCCTTTACTTTCGCCCTGGGTTCCGCCTTTGCGGCGGTGGCCGGAGTCCTCTGGGGCCTTTATTACAACACCATTCACCCCCTAATGGGCCTGATGCCCGGCCTCAAAGCTTTTGTGGCCGCGGTCATCGGCGGGATTGGGCTCATCCCCGGGGCCATGGCCGGCGGCTTTTTTCTGGGGATAGTGGAAGCGCTGGTAAGCGGCTACGGCAGCAGCGAGCTTCGGGACCCGGTGGTCTTCATCCTGCTGATCCTGGTCCTGCTGTTCCGGCCGGCGGGGCTCCTGGGCAAGGACACGGTAGAAAAAGTTTAGGGTTAAAACGAGGCGAAGGCCATGGGTTATTTTAGGAGTAAAAATATAGGCATTTTTCTGGTTATAATTGCCATCTATTTGGCCGGGGATTGGCTCCTTAAAGAGGGCATCATCAGTAAGTTTCAGGAAGTAAACCTCATGCTTTTGGGAATAAACATTATCCTGGCCACCAGTCTGAACCTCATTGTGGGGTTCACCGGCCAGCTGGCCCTGGGGCATGCTGGTTTTATGGCCATCGGAGCCTACGTGGCCACCATATTTACCGTTAAATTAGGTCAACCCTTTGCCCTGGGTCTTCTTGTAGGCTCTCTGGCCGCCGCCCTGGCAGGGGTGCTGATCGGCCTGCCGACCCTGCGCCTCAGGGGAGACTATCTGGCCATTGCTACCCTGGGATTCGGCGAGATAATCCGGGGCCTCGCCGTAAACATTGAGTACGTCGGCGGGGCCGCAGGCATCATGGGCATACCCCGGCTTACCAACTGGTCCTGGCTCTATGCCATGACCGTCCTCACCGTGGCGACCATCAGGAATTTCCTTAATTCCACCCACGGCCGGGCCTGCCTTGCGGTGCGGGAAAACGAAATTGCGGCCGAAGCCATGGGTATTAATACCACCTATTACAAAGTGCTGGCCTTTACGATAGGAGCCTTCTTCGGAGGACTGGCGGGGGGCCTTTACGCCCACTATTTTTACCTCATCCAGCCCAGCACCTTTTCCTTCCTGCGCTCCTTCGACATCCTGGTGATGGTGGTCCTGGGAGGTCTGGGGAGCCTGACGGGGTCCGTAATCGCGGCCATGGCCATTACGGTGGTTAACGCCCTGCTGCAAGACCTGGCCCTTCTGCGCATGGTGATTTACGCCGCCTTGCTGGTAGCCGTCATGATCTTCCGGCCCCAGGGGCTCATGGGGAACAGGGAATTCACCCTTAACTGGCTGAGGGAAAGAGGGGACAGAAACCGTGGCGCTGTTGGAGACTAAAGACCTTACCCTGGCCTTTGGAGGCCTGGCCGCCGTGTCCAGGGTAAACTTAACCATTGAAGAGGGGGAGCTGGTGGGCCTCATCGGCCCCAACGGAGCCGGAAAGACTACGGTCTTCAACCTTCTTACGGGCATCTACCGGCCCCAATATGGGGACATCCTCTGGCAGGGCCGAAGCCTGGTAGGAATGCGTCCCTTTCAGATAACCCACTTGGGCCTGGCCCGTACCTTCCAGAACATCCGCCTCTTCGGAGAATTGAGCGTCCTGGACAACATCACGATATCCTGCCACTGGCACAGCCGGTACCCCCTCTTGGGGGCCATCCTGCGCCTCCCTTCCTACTACCGGGGTGAAGGAGAGATGCGCCGCAGGGCGGAGGAGCTGCTGGACCTGTTCGGCCTGAAGCCGTACGCCAGGGAAAAGGCTAAGAATCTGCCCTACGGCGAGCAGCGGAGATTGGAGATCGCCAGGGCCCTGGCCGCACGCCCGCGCCTGCTTCTCCTCGATGAGCCGGCGGCGGGGATGAATCCCCAGGAGACCCAGGCCCTCATGGACTTCATCCGCTGGTTGCGGCGGGAGTTTTCCCTGAGCATCCTCTTGATAGAGCACGATATGTCTCTGGTCATGAATCTCTGCGAAAGAATCTATGCCCTGGACTATGGCGAGGTAATCGCCGAGGGTACGCCGGGTGAGATCCGCCGCCATCCCCGGGTCATAGAGGCCTACCTGGGCGAGGAGGTGGCTTCCGCCTTTGCTGGTGCTTAACGATGTGCATGTTTATTACGGTGCCATCCATGCTCTAAAAGGTGTATCGCTAGAAGTGCGGGAAGGGGAGATCGTGACGCTCCTGGGGGCCAACGGCGCAGGCAAGAGTACCACCCTTAAGGCCATTTCCGCCTTGCTCCAGCCCCGGTCCGGAGAAATTCTCTTCCAAGGCCGTCCCCTGCACCGCCTCTCTCCTCAGCAAGTGGTAAAAATGGGCATTTCCCATGTGCCCGAGGGGCGGCGGGTCTTTGCCAACCTCACCGTGCTGGAAAATCTGGAGTTGGGCGCTTATTTAAGCCGTGACCCGCGCCAGATGGCCCTTGCCCTGGAGGAGGTTTGGCACCACTTCCCCCGCCTGAAGGAGCGCCAGAAGCAACTGGCCGGCACCCTGTCCGGCGGCGAGCAGCAAATGCTGGCTATTGGCCGCGCCCTGATGATGCGCCCCAAGCTTTTGCTCCTGGACGAACCCTCTATGGGACTGGCTCCCCTGCTGGTCAAGGAGATTTTCAACATAATCCAGGAGATCAACCGCAGCGGCACCACCATTCTGCTGGTAGAGCAAAACGTTCATACAGCCCTGCAGGTGGCACACCGCGGATATGTGCTGGAAACCGGACGCATTGTCCTATCGGGTTCTGCCGCGGACCTGTCCGGGAGCGAAGAGGTTAGGAAGGCCTACCTGGGCGGGTAGCCCGTCTGACGTATCCCCAGTTTTGATCCCAGGCCTGCTTGGCTTTCGCTCGCAAAGGCCTCCCTCGCGGGCCAAACTAGCGCTTGGCTCAAGGCTCCGGCAGGCTTCCCGGCAAATTCGACCTCCTGTCTCAGTTGCCGACCTCGGCCATCCATGGCCTCGGGCCTGCCTCCGCCTTTCGCCTCGCTAAGTTTGGCTACCGCTCAGGTTTAGTCGCTCGCTTCCAAGCCCAAGCAGGCCTGCCCTGCAAAAAGGGGGGATAACTCAGGTAGCCCGTTCCTTGCCTAAAGGCCGACAGTGTGCTAAAATAGCGGTGCATACCTGAAGACCAAAAAAAGGGGGTGGATCGGGCCTGGTGGCCTGCCTGGACTTCAAATCCAGCTGGCGCGCGGGGCCGTCCCGGGCGCGGTGGGTTCGATTCCCACACACTCCCGCCAACCTTACAATTTAAACGGAGGTGAAAGCCTTGACGATTACCAAGGAAATGAGCATTACCGAGGTGGTAAGCAAGTACCCGCAGACTGTACCCGTTTTTATGCAGCACGGTATGGGCTGCCTGGGTTGTGCTGCAGCGCGGTTTGAAAATATCGAGCAGGGGGCTATGGCCCACGGCATAGATGTGGATAAACTCATCGAAGATTTGAACAAAGCCGTAGAGGAAAAGTAACGTTAACGCGCGGAATCAAACGAGGGCGGGGAAGGTATAAATCGCTCTTTATGTCGATCGAGGGTCCGCATAAAGGGCGATTTTTTATTATAGATGCGCACCGACTAGGGGGTGTTCCCATGGCGTGTACTTATGACCGTGTCTTCTGCCAGTTAATAGGCGTATTGGCCATGGTGCTGGATATGGAGGACGACCACAAATTGTACCATGCCTGGCGCGTGGCCCTGCTCGCCAGGGAGCTGTCCCGCAACCTCCTGCCCACTCGGGAAAGGGATGTGTTCTACGCCGGGCTGCTGCACGACCTGGGTGGTATCGGCCTGCCCGATCATATTGTGCACCGGGTCCTGCAGCCCGGGGCTGAGGATGATCCGGAAATCCGCTGTCACCCTGAGCGCGGTGCAGCCATGGTGGCCCTCCTTCCCGGCCTGGGCGGAAAGATCGCTCGCCTGGTAGAAGAACATCACGAACACTGGGACGGTTCCGGTTATCCCCAGGGCCTCAAAGGGGCGGACATCGATCCCGGCGCCCTCATCCTCAACCTTAGCGACGTCGTGGACCTCCAATTGCGCAGTTCCACCAACGGCGCCTGGCGGGACATCCGGCCGCAGATCGAGCGCCTGGCAGGGAAAGCCTATCCTGTTGAACTGTGGCGAGAGGTGGACCGTCTTCTCTCCGCCTCCCTCTGGGAGCGCCTCGCCAGCGATGAAGCGTTGGAAGAGCAGATTGCCACGGCCATGGCAGAACTCCCTCCGGCCGACTGGGAGGAAGATCCCCCCCTAACGTCCACCATCTCCCTTTTTGCCCGGATTATTGACGCCAAGCACGGATATACGGGGGGCCATTCCCAGCGGGTGGCGGCCTACGCGGTAAAACTGGCCGCCGGCTTGGAGATGGGGGAGGAGGATAAGGAAAAGTTGGAGATAGCAGGGCTTCTACACGACTTTGGCAAGGTTGCCGTTCCCCGGGCAGTGTTGGATAAGCCGGGGCCCCTAGACCAAAAAGAATGGGAAGTCGTTAGGAAGCACCCGGCGCGCACTATAGCCCTTCTGAGCCAGGTTGCTCACCTAAAAGAAATAGCACCCCTGGCGGGTTTGCACCACGAGCGTTACGACGGTGGGGGGTATCCCTACGGGCTAAAGGGATCCGACATTCCCCTCGGGGCCCGCATCATTGCCGTAGCCGACGCCTTTGACGCCATGACTTCGCCCCGACCCTACCAGCCCACCAGGTCCCCCGTTGAAGCCATGGAGGCCTTACAGCGTGGGGCGGGACGACAGTTTGATCCGGGGGTTATAGCCGTGGCCGGTGTCCTGCTGGACGCCGAAGCTCAACCCGAATCGGGAGGTCGAGAGAATTGCAGCGCCTGGCACGCCGGTTAACCGCCCGTGTCGTCGCCCTGGCCTTTGGGTGTTTGTTCCTGGCCTTCTTAATCATCCGCTACAGCATCTGGTACCAATGGCTGGAGAGGATACCCGTCCTCCCGCCGGGGACGGGGTTGGATTTCCTCAAGCTACTGGAGGGGCGCCTGCTGCAGCTCTTTTTGCTGGTCCTTACCCTCTTGGGTGCCGGCACCTACATCATAGCCCGCAATCTCCTACATCCCCTGGAGACTATGCTCCCGGTGACACGGCGCATTGCTTCCGGCGATCTGGAGCAGCGGGTGGAAGTGCTGGGAGACGATGAACTGGGCCTCCTGGCCCGGAACCTGAATGAAATGGTGGACCGGCTGCGAAGCAATATACGGGAAATTTCCAATGAGCGTAATAAGGTCAGAGCCATCCTGGCCAGCCTTACCGATGCTGTCTTGGCAGTGGATCAGGTGGGCCGGGTGATGTTCTGTAACCCGGCGGCGGAAACCCTGCTGGGCAAAAAGGAAGAAGAAGTGCGGCAAAAATATCTCCTGGAGATTATTCGCCATCACGAAGTGGACCAGCTGGCCAAGGAGATCCTGGACAAAGGCAAGCCGGCGGAAGCAGAGCTGAGGCTTTTCCCCACCACTGCCCGCCTTTTCCGCGTGCACGGGGCGCCTATCCTGGCGGAACGGGGCCGCATCGTGGGAGCCGTGCTTTCCCTGCGGGATATAACCGAAATCCGCCGCCTGGAACAGATGCGTACCGAATTTGTGGCCAATGTTTCCCATGAGCTGCGCACGCCCCTCACTTCCATTCGGGGGTTTGTGGAAACCCTTCTGGAGGGGGCCCTAGCCGACGAAAAGACCAGCCGCCGCTTCTTGGGGATTATCAACAGCGAAGCCCAGCGCCTGCAGCGCCTCATCGAGGACCTCCTAACCCTTTCCCGCGTGGAACACCGCAGCCCGGAACGGGTTACCAGGGGGGCCTCCCTGCAGCAGGCCGTCGAAAGGGTAATGGAGGTGGTGAAGCCTCTGGCCAAAGAAAGGGGAGTAAGCCTGCAGATGGACGTTCCTCCCGACCTCCCGCTGCTGAGACTTCCGGAACACTTCCTGGACCAGATCCTCCTCAATCTATTAGATAACGCCATCAAATACACTCCTACGGGGGGCTCGGTAACGGTGGCGGCTTCCCGCGAAGGCTCCAAGGCCCGGGTAGAGGTACGGGACACGGGCATCGGCATTCCGGAGGAGAGCCTGCCGCGGATATTTGAACGGTTCTACCGGGTCGACAAGGCGCGGTCCCGAGCCATGGGGGGGACGGGTCTGGGGTTGGCCATCGTTAAGCACATGGTGGAATCTTACGGCGGCAGCGTTGGAGTGGAGAGCCAGGTTGGGAAGGGCAGCACCTTTCATTTTGTAGTTCCCCTGGTGAGGGGGGTGGAAGGGGGGATGAGGAAGTAGATGCCCGGCAAGAACACGGACGTGAAAGGGCAGGGGACGGCTTATCGGCGCGTAGTGGATGTCAAGGGGAGGGTGACCCTGCCCACGGAAATGCGGCAGCAACTGGGCATACGGGCGGGAGAAGAAGTAGAGTTTGTGGTCAGAGAGGACGGAGAATGGTACATACGTAAAACCCTTCCCCAAAGGGTTTGCAGTTTATGTAGCTGCAGGGTAGACCTGATAATCCTTTGGGGCCAGGCTTTGTGCCGGCGCTGCGCCCTCCGGTATGTCCAAGCTCTGGCCCGAGAGTTGGGGCTCCAGGTAGTGGGAATGAGTGGGAATTTTCCCGATAAGTAGGATTCTAGATAACGGTGTCGAATAAGTAAATATATGGTACACAAATAGATAATTTTGTTGAAAAAAGTGAGCTGCTTCAGGGTAAACCTGCCGAAAGGCAGGGGCACAAAGCCATGGGTCTACGGCTCCCATTGCCGGGGGCTATGATCGCCAGGCTGCCGGCTCGCAAGGAAGGGGGAGCCTTGCCTTGAAGCAAGGTTCATTTTATTTGGGCCGTTATTAGGGGCATCTTTGGGAAGGAATGTCGGGGTAAGTGTTGGACGACACCGTCGCCGCTCTGCTGCAGCGGCTGTATTACCACTCGCGACTCACTTACAGTCACAGTATCCACGTGGCGGCTATCACCTATCAATTGGCGCAGGAGCTAGGCCTCCCAAGCCACCAGGTACGGGAAACATTTCTGGGGGCCCTGGTACACGATATAGGCAAAATCACCATTTCTCCTCAAACCCTGCATAAGAAGGGGCCGCTGACCGGGGATGAATGGGAAAAGATGTACCAGCACCCCTGGGAAGGGTGCCGGCTACTTCCGGAAGGCGATGAGTGGCAACCCATTAAACAGATGGTCCTCTATCATCATGAAAAATGGGATGGAAGCGGTTACTGCGGCTTATGTGAGGATAATATACCCCTAGGAGCCAGGATCATAGCCCTGGCCGATGCCTTTGATGCTATGACTTCGTCCCGTCCTTACCAAAAAAAACGCGAGCTGGCTGCTGCCATGCAGGAAGTAAAACAGTGTAGCGGCAGTCAGTTTGATCCAAAGGTAGTTGAAGCTCTTTTTTCCTTAACGATCCGCCTCTTAAAAGGCCGTCGAGGGATCGGCCCGTATAAAATTAATGAAATCTTAAAGAGAACAACACAGACTCTTAACAGTAATGAATTATAATTTCAATTAGAGGATCAACTACTAACCCGCCAGCCCTTTAATAAAGCGTCCTCTGACCTCCTTTTTATATATACTTACTCGCCCAGAGGTTATCTGGGCCATTTTTTTAGCGCGCAAAATAACAGAAGGCCGCTCCCGCATTCTGAGCGGCCTTCCTTTGAAAGAGCCCATAAGGACCTTTGCTCCGGCTACGACAAATCCTTACATAGCCCACGGCAGTCTTTCGACTACCGCAGACCATTACAGAACTTATCGTAACCTTGACTCGACAATCAGGGATACCTTAGAAGCCGGCCCGGATCTCTCGACCCGGCGCCGACCTCCAGCCGATTAATTAACGTCAGTAGCCTGCGGCACCCCTGATTATCTTAGCTCGACCAGCGGTCATCCTTGCAGACCTACCGACAATCCTTGGACTGCCGGCAAGCCCTGACGGACCTACCGCTGATCTGCCCGCCGGCTGGTACCGAGCCCCTGGAACCCGGTACCAACCTTTGGCCGAAGGTTACCGAGCCTCACACTAGAGACCCGGTAACCCTCTGGGCTCGACCCTTACGGACCCTGACGGTATTATTATGGCCGCCCGGCCGGAGAATTATTTATGGCTGCGCCATTTATTTTGCTGATAAATCCTGGTTTTTTAAAAGGATTTTTCAAAGACAAGGGGGCCATCTTGCGCTATACTTTACTTTGGAAGGCGAGGGAAAGAACAGGGAGGGGTAGGTAGAGGTGTACTGCGAAGCAGATCTCCATACTCATACGGTGGCCAGCGGCCACGCCTATAGTACGGTCAAGGAGTTGGCAGAAGCGGCGGCCGAGAAAGGCTTAAAGATGATTGCCGTCACGGACCATGGCCTCCAAATGCCGGGCGGCCCCCACGAGTATTACTTTCATAATCTGGCGGCCCTGCCGCGGAAGTTGGGAGAGGTAGAGATTTTAAGGGGAGTGGAAGCTAATATCATTGATGAAAACGGGCACCTGGATGTACCGGAAGGAATACTGGAAAGGCTGGACATCGTCCTGGCCGGCTTCCACTCCGGGGTCGGGTTTGACGGGCGCTCCCAGGAAGAGTACACTCGAGCGGCCCTGGCGGCCCTGGGCCACCCCCTGGTCCACCTGCTGGTCCACCCCGGCAATCCGGACTTTCCCCTGGACTTGGAGGCGGTGGCCAGGGCTGCGGCCGCCAACAACAAGGCTTTGGAGTTCAACAACAACTCCTTCTCCCTAAGCCGTCCGGGGAGCCTGCCGCGCTGCCAGCAACTGGCCCGCCTGGCTAAACAGTATAAAGCCCCGGTGGTGATATCCAGCGACGCCCACGTCCATACGGCAGTAGGGAATTTCGTGCGAGCCTGGCAGGTGGTCCGGGGGGCGGGCATCGGAGAGGACCAGATAATTAATCTAACGGCCAGTCGCGTTAAGGAATACCTTGGGTGGCACCGTCGCCGCTTTCGGGCCGGCAAGTCCTAACCCTTGTAAAAGGGGGGAGTCCTATGAAGGCCAGGGTGCGCTTCGTTTGTCAGGCCTGCGGTTACGAGAGCGCAAGTTGGCTTGGACGCTGTCCGGCCTGCGGAGCGTGGGACTCCCTGACCAGGGAAGTAGAAGGAGGAGTTACGGGCTCCACCTCCGGAGTGTCGGAGAGGATTTCCCCGGTCCTGCTGGCGGACGCGCCGGAAATAGGGGCTGCGAGACTCCAGTCTGACGTAAGGGAGTGGGATCGCGTTTTGGGAGGGGGGCTGGTGCCAGGATCCCTAGTCCTGGTAGGTGGGGCGCCGGGCATAGGTAAAAGCACCCTTTTGCTCCAGCTCGCCCATTCCCTGGCCGAAAGGCACGGTTCGGTGCTGTACGTTTCCGGCGAAGAATCCCTGGGCCAGACCCGCCTCCGGGCCGAACGCCTGGGCGCTCTGTCCCGACGGATCTATTTGCTGGCCGAAACCAACGTGCAGGCCATCCTGCAGCAGGTAGAATCCCTGGAGCCGGTGCTCCTCATCGTGGACTCCATCCAGACGGTTTTCCTGCCCGACCTGCCGGCTGCGGCCGGCAGCCTGTCCCAGGTGCGGGAGAGCACCATCGCTTTCCTGCGGGCAGCCAAGAAGGGCGGACCGGCTGCCATCCTTGTGGGACATATCACCAAGGATGGTTTTCTGGCCGGCCCCAAAGTATTGGAACACCTGGTGGATTGCGTCCTCTACTTGGAAGGGGAAGGGCTGCAAACCTACCGGCTGCTGCGGGCGGCCAAGAACCGCTTCGGCTCCACCAACGAGCTAGGAGTATTTGCCATGACCTCTCAAGGGCTGAAGGAGGTGCCCAATCCTTCGGAGATCCTGTTAGCCGAGCGGCCCAGGGGGGTGGCCGGTTCGGTGGTAACGGCTTGCCTTGAAGGGACGCGCCCGCTCCTGCTGGAAATCCAGGCACTGGTCAGCCGCACCAGTTTTGGTCACCCCCGGAGGTTGTCTACCGGCCTGGATTATAACCGGGCCCTGCTGCTGATAGCGGTGCTGGAGAAGAGGGCCCACTTGCCCCTGGGTACCCATGACGTCTACCTTAATGTGGCCGGTGGAATCAACGTCAGTGAGCCGGCTGCCGACCTGGCAGTCTGCCTGGCCATAGCCTCCAGTCTGAAAGAGAAGCCCCTGGATCCCCACCTCCTCGTTCTGGGGGAGGTAGGCCTGGCGGGAGAGGTGCGGGCCGTAGCCCAGGTCGAAAAGCGGGTAGAAGAAGCCCGGCGCCTGGGGTTTGACCGCTTTATCCTGCCGGAAGGCAACAAGAAGGCCTTCTCCTCCCGGCAGGAGGGGGAGATGTATTTTGTGCGCACTATGACCGAAGGTTTAAGGTTGGCCTTGGGAAAAACTACGTGAGGCTGAAATACCGCAGGGTGCAGAGTTTGTCCTGTTCTTTGCCCAGGACATCGGTCAGGCTGATGCCCAGGGTATTGCAAAGGGCGGTCAAATAGAAGAATAATTGTCCTAATTCCTCTTCTACGGTTTCCCGGCAGTCGGGGCAGAGCTCTCCTAAAAGATGGCTGGTCAGGTAGGAGGGAAGATCGGCCAGGCCTATGTCGGCAGGCAGGTTTTGCTTTGCGGCCCGGACCTGGATACAACCGCAATTAGTTACCGCCTTGGCTACCGCCCGCTGGACCCGGGCTTGGGCCTCCTGGGACTTAGAAAGAATATCCAGGATACTCTTATGCCTCAGAGTGTATTGGGCCACGATTTGTTGAAAGCGGTCGCACAAGAGATCGGACATCCTGGGACCCCTCCTTTGCACTAAACTAATTATAAGCAGGGGGTTCAGAGGCTGTCAACCGTTGGGCGGTCGAGTTTGCCAGCATTGCAAATATCTGTTATAATGGAAACGGCGGACAGGATACTGGTATAATATGGGGGCAGGTGAGGAATAATCGAGAAAAGGGAAAAAGAAGCAGGTGATCGCATGTTTTATCGGTTGATACGGGCGGGTATTTCTTTGGTCATGGCCGCCGTCGGCTTTTCCGTGGGCCAGGCAGGTCTGTCCCTGTGGGCTACGGGACCCCCCGGGGCTAAGTGGCCCCTCCTGGGCCTGGTTACGTTGCTCTTTGCCCTGGCCGGTTATGCTCTGGCCTATCGCTTAGTGGATTTCGGTCTCCAATTTCTCCGCTGGCTGGAGACCCGCCTGCAACGCCTGTCGGCCCAGGAACTGGTCAGCGGGGCCATGGGACTGGTGATAGGACTTATAATTGCTAATCTTCTAGGGGCGCCTTTTGCTCACTTGCCCTTTGTCGGCCCCTATATTCCCATGGCCGGGAGCATATTCCTGGGGTATCTGGGGTGGAGCCTGGGGACCAAGAGAAGGGAAGAGATATGGGGTTTGTTCGCCTTTCTGCCCAAGCTGGGCAAGGACAGGTCTAAAGGGGACGGCGCCCGCAGCGGGGCCAAGATCCTGGATACTAGCGTCATTATTGACGGCCGCATTGCGGATATTATCCAGACCGGCTTTTTGGAAGGGACCTTGATTATACCGGGCTTTGTGCTGGAAGAACTGCGCCATATCGCCGATTCTTCGGATATATTAAAGCGGAACCGGGGGCGCCGGGGCCTGGATATTCTAAATAAGATCCGCAAGGAGCTGGGCGTTAGCGTGAAAATTTATGAAGAAAATTTTGAGGACCTGGCTGAGGTGGACAGCAAGCTGGTTCGCCTGGCCCAGAAACTCAAAGCCCCCATTGTGACCAATGATTATAATTTAAACAAAGTGGCCGAGCTTCAAGGCGTAAGGGTCCTTAACATAAACGAGCTGGCCAATGCGGTGAAGCCCATTGTCCTGCCGGGCGAAGAAATGACCATTCAGGTGATCAAGGACGGCAAGGAGGCCGGCCAGGGAGTGGGTTACCTGGATGACGGCACCATGATCGTGGTCGAGAACGGCCGCCGCTACATTGGCCAAACCATCGCCGTGCTGGTAACCAGCGTACTCCAGACCTCTGCCGGGCGGATGATATTTGCCCGGCCCAAAGGCCCTGAGCGCAAGAACCATACCCACGCCAACCGGGCTCCCCATCAACCCCTGGAGCGGGGAGAATACCAGTGCCTTTCTTAACCGCCCTGGTAGCGGCCGCAGGGCAGGGTAAAAGGCTGGGGGCCGGCGGTAATAAAGTGTTGGTAAACCTGCGGGGCAGGCCGTTGTTAACCTACAGCCTGGACGTCCTGGAAAGCTCGCCTCTGGTCCAAGCCGTTATCGTCCTCACGCGGCGGGAAGATATGGAGCATTGCCGGGAGATTATGAGCAACCGGTATACCAAGGTCCTCGGCCTGGTAGAAGGGGGCGAGGAGCGGCAGGATTCCGTTTATCGGGGCCTGAAGGCCCTGCCCCGGGAAACGGAGCTGGTGGCGGTGCATGATGCCGCCCGGCCCCTGTTGAGTCCGGAGCTCCTGGCCAGGGTAGTGGCCGCGGCGGCGGAAGTCGGTGGGGCGGTCGCCGCCGTGCCCGTCCAGGATACCATCAAGCGGGGCGATGAGCAGGGGATGGTCAGCGAAACCTTGGTGCGGCAGGGTCTTTGGGCCGTGCAGACCCCCCAGGTCTTCCGTCGGGACTGGCTGGAGGAGGCTTACGAGCGAGGGATGGCCGAGGGATGGCGGGTAACCGACGACGCATCCTTGGTGGAAAAGTGCGGCTACCCGGTGAAGCTGGTCAAGGGAGATTACCGCAACCTTAAGATAACCACCCCGGACGACCTGCTCCTGGCCGCCGCCCTGCTGGAAATGGGGAATTGAGCGGTTTACTGGGTGCAACCCATAGCGGGGCGGGACCGGGAAAAAGATGCACTCCTGCCGGCGGCTGAGTGGAGGAGCCGGGGAATAGGCGGACGGCGAAACCCGAACCGCACTTTTAGGGGGCGCCGAACATATAATGCGTATAGGTTTTGGTTTTGACGTCCACCCTCTGGTAGAAGGTCGCAAGCTCATCCTGGGCGGGATAGAGATACCCTATGAACGCGGCCTGGCAGGACATTCCGATGCCGACGTCCTGCTCCATGCCCTGGCCGACGCCCTGCTGGGCGCCGTTGCCCTGGGAGACATCGGTCAGCTTTTCCCAGACAGTGATCCACGCTTCGCAGGGATAGAGAGCACGCACTTACTCCGCGAAGTCTGGCAGAAAGTGACCCAATTGGGCTTCTGCCTGGCCAATGCCGACTGCGTGCTGGTGGCCCAGCGCCCGCGCCTGGCCCCCTATATACCGGCCATGCGGGAAAAGATCGCGGACATCCTGGCCGTACCGGTGAAAAAGGTCAGCATCAAGGCCACTACCACCGAGGGCCTGGGCTTTGCCGGCCGGGGAGAAGGGATAGCCGCCCTGGCCACGGTATTGCTCCTGCCCCATCTCTGAGTTATCCCCACTTTTTGCAGGGCAGGCCTGCTTGGGCTTGGAAGCGAGCGACTAAACCTGAGCGGTAGCCAAACTTAGCGAGGCGAAAGGCGGAGGCAGGCCCGAGGCCATGAGAAACCTGCGGCCGGCAACTGAGACAGGAGGTCGAATTTGCCGGGAAGCCTGCCGGAGCCTTGAGCTAAGCGCTAGTTTGGCCCGCGAGGGAAGCCATAAGCGAGCGAAAGCCAAGCAGGCCTGGGATCAAAACTGGGGGTCAGGCCCCATCTTTCTTGACAAGGGCGAGGCCGTCAATTTATAATAGGCAAAAAAGAACTAAAGGCAAGGAATGGGGAGAGTAGGCACCATCTGCCGCCTCCAGAGAGGGATCGCCGGGGGCTGGAAGCGATCCCAGGCTGGCCGGTGCTGAAGTGCACCCAGGAGCTGTACGGCCGAAGGCTAGTAGGCCGTAACGGTTGGCCTCGTTAACGGCTGTCGGTGCCCCTGGGCGCCGGTAGAGGGGGGAATTTTCTTCCCAAGCAGGGTGGAACCGCGGAAACCCTTCGTCCCTGGCGTGGCGAAGGGTTTTTTTAATGGATAAGGGTGCTCCCAAAAGCAGTAGAAAAATGCCGGGTACCGCCCCGACACGGGCGACTTGGGGAACGGATTACGGGCGAGGGCGGGAGGTGAAAACTTTATGTGGTGGAGGAGCATTAAACGGGACATTGAGGTCGTTTTTGAGCGGGACCCGGCGGCCCGCAGCGTACTGGAAGTCATTCTGTGCTACCCGGGATTTCACGCTATCCTTTTGCACCGCGTGGCCCACTTTTTCCACCGGAAAGGTTTTACCCTTCTGGCCCGCTTCATTTCTCAGGTGAACCGTTTCCTGACGGGAATCGAAATCCATCCGGGAGCCAAGTTAGGGGAAGGGATCTTTATCGACCACGGAATGGGCGTAGTCATTGGGGAAACGGCAGAGGTGGGGAATAACGTTACCATCTACCAAGGGGTCACCCTTGGGGGGACGGGCAAGGAGAGGGGCAAGCGCCACCCTACTGTCGGCGACAATGTGGTCATCGGTACCGGGGCCAAGGTGCTGGGCAACATCACCATCGGGAATAACGTAAAAATCGGCGCCGGCTCCGTAGTCTTGCGGGATGTACCTCCCAACTGTACGGTGGTGGGAGTACCCGGCAAAGTTGTGGTACGGGACGGACGCCACATCGCCGACGCCCAAGTAAGCGAAATAGATTTGCACCATGAGGACCTGCCCGACCCGGTGGCCGAGATGCTCCTGTGCTTGCAGCGGCAAATACAGCGTTTGGAAAAGCGCCTGGAAGAACTGGAGGGTAAAAGCTTTGAGCCTCTATCTGTTCAATACCCTGACGGGTTGCAAGGAAAAGTTCGTTCCTGCTGAGCCGGGACGGGTGAGGATGTACGTCTGCGGCCCTACCACCTATAATTATATCCACCTGGGCAATGCCAGGCCCCTGGTGGTTTTCGATTCTCTAAGGCGCTACCTGGAATACCGGGGATATGAAGTTTTCTATGTGCAAAACTTTACCGACATTGATGATAAAATTATTCACAGGGCCCGGGAAGAAGGCCTGCCGCCCGAGGCCCTGGCCGCCCGCTATATCCAGGAATTCTTTGTCGATGCAGATGCCTTGAACGTAAGGCGGGCCAGCCTCTATCCCCGGGTGAGTCACCATATCGCGGATATCGTTCAGGCCGTGGAGGGTTTGATCCAGCGGGGCTACGCTTATGCGGTGAAGGGAGACGTCTATTTTTCTGTGGACAAATTTCCCAGGTACGGCAGGCTGTCCCGCCGTCAGCCGGAGGAAATGCTGGCCGGTGCCCGGGTGGAGATAGGCGAGGACAAAAGGAACCCCCTGGACTTTGCCCTCTGGAAGAAAGCCCGGCCCGGTGAGCCGGCCTGGGACAGCCCCTGGGGACCGGGTCGGCCGGGCTGGCATATAGAGTGTTCCACCATGGCCTTGAAATACTTGGGACCGTCCTTTGACATCCACGGTGGGGGAGCGGACCTTATCTTCCCCCACCATGAAAACGAAATCGCTCAGGCCGAAGCCCTGACGGGGAAGCCCTTTGCCCGCTTCTGGCTGCACAACGGTTTCATCACCGTCAATCAGGAGAAGATGTCCAAATCGAAGGGTAACTTCTTTCTCCTGCGGGAGGTCCTCCGGCGGTTCAGGCCGCAGGCCGTGCGCCTCTACCTCTTAAGTACCCACTACCGGAGCCCCCTGGACTTTGCCGACGAGTACCTGGAGGAAGCGGAGAGGGGATACGACCGTCTGGCCAATGCCCGTGCAGCTCTGGCCGAGGCGCTGGCCATCGTCGGGACCAAGGCTGAAGGGGCGGCCGAGGCCCGAACAGGGGAGGAGAAGGCAGCCCCGGCAGCCCTCCGGCTAAGCGACCGCGTCCGGTCTTTGCGTTCTAAATTTGAAGCGGCTTTAGACGATGATTTTAATACTGCCCAGGCCTTGGGCGTCCTTTACGAACTGGTGCGCGAGATTAACAGTTTTGTTCACCGCGGGGAAGCAGGGCCGGGGGTAGCAGAAGCCCTGGGAGCGGCGGCCTCCGTTTTAGACGAACTGGGAGAGGGCGTCCTCGGACTTTTCGGCCCTGCCAGAGAGGAGGCGGATGCCGGCCTGGTGGCCGGGCTGGTGGAACTTATCCTTTCTATCCGGCAGGAAGCCCGCCGGCGCAAGGACTGGGCCACGGCCGACTACCTGCGGGACCGTTTGAAGGAGCTGGGCATCATCCTGGAGGACACTCCCCACGGTGTCCGCTGGAGGGTCCGGCACAGGTGAAGCCAGAACAGCAATGAGGTGAAGAAAGACGGAAGAATTGCTGCCGATAGCAAGCAACCTGCCACCGGAGCAAGTGGAGGAGCTTTCCCCCCTGGTGCTGGCCTATGTGGGAGACGCCGTTTATGAGCTCCTGGTCCGGAGTTACCTCGTCCAAGGGGGAAAAACCAGGGTAGACGCCCTTCACCGGGAAGCGGTGGAGTTTGTGGCCGCCGTTAACCAAGCGCGGCTGGTGCCTCGCGTAGAGGAAAGGCTGACGCCGGAAGAAAAGGAAGTCCTCCGCCGCGGCCGCAATGCCAGGCCGGGTCACCTTCCACGGCATGCCACGCCTCTGGAGTACCGCTACAGTACGGCCCTAGAAACCCTTTTCGGCTATCTTTACTTGAAGGGCAACTGGTCCCGCCTGCAGCAGGTGTTTGCCGCCGTTTGTGAGTTGGTGGAGGGGGATGACCGCTCATGATTATTGAGAGCCCCCGGGTCTTGGTACCCCAGAGCGCCCTGGACCCTCGCATCATGGGGAAACTTGAGCGTTATGCCCGGGTATGTTACAAATCCGAGGGGAAAATCAAAGACCACACGGCCCCGCCTTTCCTGAAGAATATTTTGCAGCGAGGACATGAGTCGGTTATCGAACACGAAAAGATTACAGTCTTAATGGTGGTGGACCGCGGCATATCCCACGAAATTGTCAGGCACCGCTTGGGATCCTATAGCCAGGAATCAACCAGGTACTGCAATTATGGCAGAGATCAATTCGGCCGGGAAATAACGGTCATCGAACCCTTTTTCCTGGCAGGTAAAGAGGCGTATCATTACTGGAAAGAGGCTTGTTTGGCCGCCGAGAAAAGTTATATGGCTTTACTGGAGACCTGTACCCCCCAGGAAGCGCGTTCGGTTTTGCCCACTTCCCTCAAGACCGAACTGGTAGTCACCTATAACATAAGGGAATGGCGGCATTTCTTCCGCCTGCGGTGTTCTCCGGCGGCCCACCCGCAAATGCGGCAAGTGGCCATTCCATTGCTTTTGCTTTTTAAAGAAAAGTTGCCGGTATTGTTTGAGGATATTCCCTACGATGAACAATTCCCGCCGGAACATTATGCCCAGGTCCTGATCACTGATGATTTTTTCAACCCCCTTCAGCCTTGGGAGTATGATGGTTAGAGAAAGGAGGCCCCGCCTGAAGGATGGAAGAAATCCTGGCAGGACGCCAAGCGGTCAGGGAGGCTTTGAAGGCCGGCCGTCCCCTGAACAAGATCCTGGTCGCCCACGGTGCCGAGGGACGCGTCGTGGCCGAAATTCTATCCCTGGCCAGGGAGCAAGGTGTGCCCCTGCAGAAGGTGGACCGTCGGGCTTTAACCCGGGTAGCCGGGGACATACCCCATCAAGGGGTGGTGGCCCTGGCGGCGGCCAAGGGTTACGTCCACGTAGAGGACCTGCTGGAAGCCTCACAGCTTAGGCATGAGCCTCCCTTCCTGCTAATGCTCGACGGCGTAGAGGACCCTCAGAATCTAGGAGCCATCCTCCGCCTAGCCGATACCTGCGGGGTGCACGGGGTGATTATCCCTCGCCGGCGCAGCGCCGGGCTTTCGCCGGCCGTGGCCCGAGTGGCAGCAGGGGCCATGGAATACGTACCGGTGGCCCGCGTAGCAAACTTGAGCGCTACTTTACAAACCTTAAAGGAGCGGGGTATCTGGGCCATAGGTGCTGAAGGAGATGGGGAAATCCTGGCCTTTGCTGCGGACTTCACCTTACCCCTGGTGTTGGTGCTGGGAGGGGAAGGAAAGGGGATGTCCTCCCTGGTAAGGCGGAGGTGCGACCTGGTGGTAAGGCTGCCCATGCGGGGCCGAATCAACTCCTTAAATGTGGCCGCCGCCGCTGCCGCCCTTCTATATGAGGTAGTGCGCCAGCGTCAATTCTCAACAGCGGCCAGGGGAAGCGACCATGACCGTACTGATCGTTGATGGGTACAATGTGATCCACAGCTGGCCAGAGCTTCTTCAGCTCAAAGAGTCAAATTTAGGCCACGCCAGGGATAAACTAATAGATGAAATGATCAATCTACGGCCCCTCCTCGGGGTTAAGGTGATCATCGTTTTTGACGCTTACCGCCTTGGCGGCCATGATACGGAGCAGGAAGAACTCGGCGGGGTTCAGGTGATCTATACCCGGCAAGGTGAAACGGCCGACACCTGCATTGAAAGGCTGGCAGGGGAACTGGTGACCGCGGGTAATGAAGTCGTGGTAGTGACTGCGGACTGGCTGGAGCAGCGGCTGGTGTGGGGGAAGGGAGCCCTGCGCCTGTCTCCTGCCGGACTAAAAAGGATCGTGCTGGAGGCGCGCCAGGAGGCGGAAGGTTACGCGAAGGAGCGGGGCTATAACCCCCTCGACGGCTACCTGTCGCCCCACGACCGGCTGCTCCTGGAAAAATGGCGAAGGAGCTAGAGGGGGTATGGGGGCTGTAAGGGGAGGAAATTTTTCAAGTCTTGCTCTAGAGGTTGATTTCCTGTATAATTAATGGTGTCTTGGACAAGGATATATAGCCTCCCGAAACATAGAATTATATGGAGAAACCGGAGGCGGAGGCGGTGCCATGAGCGTCAATCTCCAGCGCGAGACCTTCCATAGTTATGAGGTCATGGGGGACGAGGAAATTGTAACTTTGGCCCAGGAGGGGGATGACGTAGCTCAGGAATATTTAATAAATAAATATCGCAATTTCGTGCGGGCCAAAGCCCGGGCTTATTTCTTAGTGGGGGCCGATAGGGAAGACATCATCCAGGAAGGGATGATCGGCCTCTACAAAGCAATTCGTGATTTCCGGGGCGATAAACTTTCCTCTTTTCGTGCCTTTGCGGAATTGTGCATTACGCGCCAGATTATTACGGCCATAAAGACGGCCACCCGCCAGAAGCATATCCCCCTCAATTCCTATGTCTCCTTAAATAAGCCGGTTTATGACGAGGATTCTGATCGCACCCTTCTTGACATTATCTCCGGTTCCAAGATTGCCGACCCCGAGGAGCTGATCATCAGCCGGGAGGAATTTTACAATATCGAGGAAAAGATGGGGGAAATCTTGAGCTCCTTGGAGCGAGAGGTTTTGATGTCCTACCTGGAGGGCAAGTCCTACCAGGAGATCGCCCTGGACCTACAGCGCCACGTAAAGTCCATCGATAATGCCCTGCAAAGGGTGAAAAGGAAGCTGGAACGTTATCTGGAAAGGCGGGACGGATGAATTACCCGCTGGGGGCAAGAAATGGTAGCTGAAAAACCTTGACGGTCGCTCTGGGAGTTGTTATAATAACTTTTGCGTCTAGGAAAACTGGAGAATATAAAAGGGGAGGGGTACCCAAGCTGGCCAAAGGGGGCAGACTGTAAATCTGCTGGCGATGCCTTCGCTGGTTCAAATCCAGCCCCCTCCACCACAATTCTTCACTGCGGGGTGGAGCAGCTGGTAGCTCGTCGGGCTCATAACCCGAAGGTCGTTGGTTCAAATCCAACCCCCGCAACCATGCCCATATAGCTCAGTGGGTAGAGCGTCGCCTTGGTAAGGCGGAGGTCACCGGTTCGATCCCGGTTATGGGCTCCAAATATTTTTATTCGAGAACCGGAAAGGTGCCGGTTCTTTTTTTATGTTTGTTTTATGTTTGGCCCGCAGGGGTGGAGTACACGGGGGGAGCCGGTAGGCCCGCGTCCTTACCCGGGGAGGCCTGCCGGGTAAGCGGGGGAGGGCTGGTAACCGGGTACGGGAGGTCCGACTTAACCGGCAGGGGGTAGTACCCTGGGGGCCATGAACCGCAGGGGAAAGGACCGAAACACTGAATTAGAGGTGAAGCCGGTACTTCCGCGAGAAGGCCAAAGATGGGAGAAACGACCCCCATCAGGGGCGTGTCTGTGGGAGAAAATGATGAAGCTATGGGGGACCGCGGGAGGGCCGAGCTCTTCTCCCATACAAGGCGGACCGTTACTCCCCCTCAGGCCAAGGTAGGGGGCTGATGGAGCAGGTGGTGGCCGGAGGGAACATGCCGACTGCGTTGAGGGGGAGGCGCAACAGGGGTGCGCTCTGACGTATCCCCAGTTTTGATCCCAGGCCTGCTTGGCTTTCGCTCGCAAAGGCCTCCCTCGCGGGCCAAACTAGC
>JAZHPA010000025.1:0-38303 GCA_051024685.1 Moorellaceae bacterium AZ2
CATCCAGCACCACGAAAATGGCCTAAAAACGAAGAAAAGGAGCGTCACCGAAATTCTACGAGCTATGGGACATCACCCTTTTATTGACGGCAGGAATAGGTACTCCTACCGGGTAGACTCTTAAGAACATAGTAGAAGGAGTGTTAAGTTTAGTGGGACTTGCCCTTTCGGTCATGGAGGAGTTGTTTCGCCTGGCGACCAGGAAACGCCAGCCAGTGGCCCGGGTGATCGAAGAAGTGCAGGTTTTTGCTCCCCAGGCGGCGTCTTCATTTACTGGCAAAAGAATGAACCGCATGGCAAAGCATCCTTTCCAGCCGTATCCTTTCCAGGACGCGGTTTACAAATCCTTCAGGGAGGGGAACTGGTTCGATAAATGCGGTAATTGCTTCAATGAAATCATCACTCCAGATATCTTCACTTGCAATTAGCAGGTATCTGGCAATCTGGGAAAACAGTTGCTCCTCGGGACAGTCGCCGGGAAGGATGGAATTGGCTGCAAGCTCGTTTTCCATCTGGAGTAGTTCTGCTCTCAGCTCTTCCAGGATTCGCGACACCTGGATCTCCCCCTTTGAGAATTAATGTTTTTGGTCTTCATCTTTATATACGAAGGGGCGTTCCACTAGGAGCCGTTTTTGTTTTCTCTGCAGGGAATAAGCTCCGCCATCTTATATGCCACCAGGGTCGGTCCCCCTCCCCTGCGCTGGATGACGCCTACCACTCTGAGTGGGGCCACCTCCGGCCCAAACAGGAGGTGACCGTAGCGCTGATACACGTCTTCGAAGACGGTAACGTCTAGGAGGCCCGTTTCATCTTCCAGAGAAAGAAACACCACAGTTTTGCCGCTCCTGGTAGGCGGTCTGTGCGGCCTCACGGGCAGGCCAGCCACTTTAACTTGCCTTCCGTCCGGTATTTTTAATGCCTCTTCTGCGGTAATATATCCTGCTTTGGACAGCTTTTCCCGCCAGAAGCTCATAAAGTGCCGCTCTATGTCCATCTCCAGCACCCGGTATTCCAGAACATGTTTTTCTTCCGGGGAAAAATCTTCGATCCCCAAAGGGGGCCCCAGGTTTAACGAAGCCTGGAGGGAAGAATTCCGGAGTACTTCTGGCAGCCAGGCCAAGAGGGCCTTCCGGTTGGGATGCAGGGTGTCAAAAGCGCCGCAAAGAATAAGGTTTTCCAGAGTATTTTTTTCCGTGCGGGTTCTCAGGTAAAAATCCAAAAGAGAAGAGAAGGGAACCGAACGGCGCGCTTCTAATATTCTGGCCAGGGTTTCTTTCCGCATTCCCTTGACCCGGCTTAAGGGAATACGTATAGCTTTACCTTCCTCTACGGTAAACCTGTCTCCGCTTACATTTACGTCCGGCGGCAGAAACTTTATCCCCCGGGTGCGGGCCTCATTGGCCAGAGTTGCCGGGGAATAATATCCCATGGGCTGGCAGTTTAAAAGGGAGACAAAAAAGTACGCCGGATAATGGGCAGAAAGGTAAGCGGTCCAGTAGGCGGTGGTGGCGAAGGCCGCCGCGTGGGCCTCGCAGAAGCCGTAGGAGGCATACCCTTCCAGGCAGGAAAAGATATCCCGGGCCGTCTTTTCATCGATACCCCTGGCTACGGCCCGCCGCACGAATTTTTCCCCTATTTCTCGCATCTCCTCCAGCGACCGCCCATGGGTCATGAGCCTTCGCAAACGATCCGCCTCTCCGGGCGTGAAGCCCGCGACCTCGCTGGCGATGGCTATGACCTGTTCCTGGAAGAGGACCACGCCGTAGGTCTTTTCCAGTACCGGTTGGAGGGAGGGGTGAAGGTGGGAGACCGGCTCAAGGCCCTGACGACGGGCGATGAAAGGCTCCACCATATTTCCCTTTATGGGTCCCGGCCGTATTAAGGCCAGGCTGGCTACGACATCCTCTATATTACTGGCCTTGAGCCTGGTCTGGAGGGCCCTCTGGGCCGGGCTCTCCAGCTGGAAGACACCCACCGTCCGGCCGGTGTTGAGGAGGTGGTAGGTAGCCCGGTCGGCCAGGGGTATCTTTTCATAGGCGAAGTCCTGTTCGGCTTTAGAAATCTCTGCAGCAGCATCTTCCAGCATGCTCAGCGCTTTGAGCGAAAGCAAGTCTATTTTTACCAAGCTGAGATTTTCAACATCATCACGGTCGAACTGGCAAATTTTTATTCCCTTGGCCGCTAGTTGCAGCGGGGAAATGTCCACCACTGGGCAGCTGGTAACCACCAGGCCGCCCAGGTGGGTGCCCAGGTGGCGGGGAAGCCCTGCGATGCGGCCGCAGAAATGGAACAACCGCTGATACTTTTCGTGCTTCCAGGGACCGCGGCGGAGTTCCGGAAACCGGTCCAGGGCCTGGGGTATCTGGTCGGCCGGGATATGGGGCATGCTTTTGGCCAGGACATCAATTTCTTCCTGGGGGTAGCCGAACACTTTGCCGAGATCTCTCACAGCCGACCGGGCCTGGTAGGTTATGTAAGTGGCCACAGCAGCTATGTGGTCATCACCGTACTTTCTGTACACGTAATCTGCTATCCTGTCACGGTAACGAGAGTCGAAGTCGATATCGATATCGGGTTTTTCGGCGCGCTCAAGGCTCATGAAGCGTTCGAAGGCTAACTGCCTGCTGATGGGGTCCACTTCCGTGAGCCCCAGGCAGTAGGCCACGGCGCTGGCCCCGGCCGAGCCCCGCCCCACACAGCGTATTCCCTGAGAACGGGCGTAGTTCACGATGTCCCAGGTGATCAGGAAGTAGTCGGCGAAGCCCAGGCGGGATATGACTGCCAGCTCTTTTTGCAGCCTGTCTTCAATCTCCGGCGCAAGGCGGACGTAGCGCTCCCGGGCTCCCCTGTAGACCAGATACCGCAGGAAAGAGTCGGCGGTCCGGCCGGGCGGCAGGGGAAATCTGGGAAGTAACTCTCGCCTCCCATCGAAAACGGGCTGGCATATTTCGGCTATATGAAGGGTGTTGTGCAGGGCTTGAGGGCAGAAGGAGAAGAGCCCTGCCATTTCCTGGGGGGTTTTCAGGTGATTCTCATCGTTTAGCGCCCTTTGGGGGTGGGCATCTTCCAGGGTTATCCCCAGGCGGGCGCAGGTGAGGACATCGTGGACGGGGAAATCGTCCCTTTGGACATAGTGGACATTATTCGTGGCCACTACGGGTATACCCAGGGTTTCTCCAAGTTCAACCAGCGCCCGGTTCAGGGCCTGATTGCCGGGGAGCAGGGTATCCTGGAGTTCCAGGTAAAAAAAGTTACGCCATAAGGACTTATACCGCAGGGCGGCTTCCCGGGCGGCCGCGTATTCCCTTTCCAGGATGAGGGACGGCACCTCCCCCTTCCGGCATCCGGAAAGGGCTATTAGGCCTTCGTGATATTCCTCCAGGTCGGACCACGAACACCGGGGATTGCCCCGGGGATGAGAAAGATGGGCGCAGGTGAGGAGGCGGCACAAGTTGGCATATCCCTGCGGGCCCGTAGCGATAAGGGTCAGGTGGTGGCCGCCCTCCAGAACCACTTCCGCTCCCTGGATGGGCTTGATCCCTACTTGCATGGCGGCGCGGTAAAAGCGCGGGGCACCAGAAATATTGGAATGGTCTGTGAGGGCCAGGGCGGGCATCCCCATCTCGGCGGCCCGCTTCACCAAAGCTTCCGGAAAAGAAGCCCCGTCGAGAAAGGAGAAACAGGAATGGACGTGCAGGTGCACAAAATCGGCCCTGCCCATATAAATAACTCCCTTCCTCAATCGTACCGGCGGTACAGAAACCATTCGCCGCTCTTGAGGTCGCGGTAGACCTCCCACACTCCATTCCCCGCCAGGAGCCTGGCGAATAATTTCGGCGTATCGCCCTTCCACCATTCTCCCGTGTCCTTCCACCTGTCCAGCACGGCCTGGACCGTATACCACTTACCCTGCCAGTAAAAGCGCGGCGTCCCTTTTTTATTCCATTCTACCCGTAGCTTTGGGTCCATCGGTGTATCGCCTCCACGGATCATAGAAGGCAAGCATAACTTCCCTGCGGGTAGGGGCCAGGGCAGAGCCGGCCACAACGGTCCCTTGGTGAACCCTGGAGGCTGCGGCCAGCGCTTCCCGGAGCCGGCCTACTTTTTCGGGGTCTTTACCGCCGAAGAATGTCAGCTGGCTTGCAGGGGTGCGGCTGAGCCAGTCCAGGGTGACGGTTATTTTTTCGACCGGAGACGCGATCCGGAGGTCGTCTACAATCCGCTTCAGGTGAAAGTACAGGCTTTGGGGGGTCTGGGTCCGAGAGAACTGGCGCGTAACGGAAAGGCTATCGCCCTCAAGATCCAGGCGCACGCAGAGGTACTGCCATACGATCCCCTGCTTTTCCAACCATGCAGACATGCGCCTTGCAAGGAGGCGACAGGCGGAAAGAAGGCCTTCGCGGGAAAAGGCTTTTCCCAGGTAGATGTCGGCACTTATGGCCTTCACAACGATTCCCTCCGAGAAATTAAAGATGAATTTAAAATAAATTATTTCCACGACGCGTGTAATAATGTATAATCAAGTACACAGTTAAATTTTATAGCCGATAAGATTGAGGCAAAAACAAGTTTACACTAATTGTGTAAATACGTCAAGGGGGAAGGTATTGAGAGGGATGAGGAGAGACGCTGAAAAATCGCGTTTAGGTCGGTACCTGGCCGCCCGGAGGACGGCTGCCGGACTGTCCTTGGAGAAGCTGGCCTCCCTCATCGGCAGGGCTACCTCCACGGTGAACTCCTGGGAACAGGGGACGCGCAAGCCTTCACTGGAAGACATGGTGGTGCTCGCCCGGGTGTTCGATACCGACGTGGAGGAGCTGATCCATTTGGCCGTTCCCACAGTGGCGGAAATTCAGGAGGAGCTCAAAAAGGCGCAGGCAGCAGGAGAACAAGCAGCCAAGAGGAAAATAACCTTCCTGCGGCAGTTCTTGGCCGCCAGGAAAGAATCCCAGAGGCGGAGGGCCCTGGAGGTTTTGCAACCCATAACGGCGGTGAAAAGAGTTCCCCTGGTCGGGAAGGTCCCCGCAGGCTACCCGAAGCTGGCCCTGGAAGAAGCAGGGGACTATACGGAGGTACTGGAGGGCGTCCCGGTGGACTACGCCTTGGTGGTCCACGGGGACAGCATGGTAGGCGCGGGGATCGACGATGGAGATATAGTATGGGTAAGAAAGCAGGCCGTAGTCAAACCTGGCGATACGGTTGTCGCTCTTCTTCAACGGGAAGAAGTCACCGTAAAGCACCTGGTGGAACAGGATGGGCGCTGGGTTCTCCGGGCAAACAACCCTCATAAAAAATATCCGGACATACCTCTGGGGCCCGAGGACGAAATAATCGGCGTGGTGGAGCGGATCGTAAAGAAGCCAGGCCCGCCGCCGCATACGGAAGAAAGGGTGATATAAGTGGGCACTGTCGTCCCCTTTAGAGTCCATAAGTCAAAACGTAGTTTCAGAGATTCGTTAGCCTTTTGCAAGCAATGCGGGAGGATTGTCCGAAGTTATGATCTGCACAATGTTGATGGGCGGCAGGTATGCAGAATCTGCTGGATAGACTGGTGCGAAGAGAATGGCCGGTACGAGGTGGGGTGCATTAACCCGGACGTGCTGGGATGCCCGTATCGAAAACCTTATGGTGCCGGAGAATTCCGGGCGCTTACGCCTGAGGAACTGGCCAGGGCGCACTGCTATCTTGGGCATCGCGAATGCCGTGAAGAACAGGAAGAAGTGGCCACCGCCTTGGAAATGGTGCTGGCAGCCTGGGAAAAAGGCAGGGATCGTGGTGAGAACCGGAACGATCCCTGAGGAAGAAGCAAAGATTTACATCGGGACGTCCGGCTACAGTTACCGGGATTGGATAGGTCCTTTTTATCCAGCCGGCACCCGGCAGGACCAAATGCTTTCCTTTTATGCCGAAGAATTCTCCTTCACCGAAGTAAACTCTACCTTTTACCGCCTGCCTTCCGTTAAGATGTTCGAGGGGATGCTCAAAAAAGTGCCCGGGCACTTCCTCTTCACCGTGAAGGCCTTCCAGGGTCTTACCCACCAGCGCGGGGAAACAGTGAAAGTGGAGGCAGCCAAGATGATAGAGGCTCTCAAGCCGCTTTCTGCCGAAGGAAGGCTGGGAGCGCTGGTGCTTCAATTCCCGTATTCGTTCAAGGCTACCAAGGATAACAGGGACTACCTGGAAGTACTACGCGATTTACTACTGGACCTTCCCCTGGTAGTGGAATTCCGGCACTACAGCTGGCTAAACAGCGGGACCTGGTCAACGCTCCGCTCCCTTGGTATGGGATACGTTTGCGTAGACGCTCCGAAGCTAAGGGGCCTACCTGGTGGCGCGGTGCAGGCCACTTCGTCGGTTGCCTACGTGCGGTTCCACGGGCGGAATGCTGCTACCTGGTGGGAGCACGAAGAGGCGTGGCAACGCTACAATTACCTTTACGCGGAAAAGGAACTGGCGGAGTGGGTGCCCAGGGTTCGCTTTTTGGCTAGGAACTCTGAGCGAGTTTTTGTAGCCTTTAACAACCATTTTGGTGCCCAGGCAGTTTTCAACGCTCGCATGCTGAGAAGGCTCCTATCCAACATAGGGGGAGGATAAGCAATCCGCGGGTAGGAGGGTGGAGATTTAGTTTTTCTTTTCCGTGCATTTCTTTTCAGGGTGTTCCCAATAGTTTTTTTCGACAAATTTCCCATTGATTTTTGTCCTGTGATGTAGTTACTTAAAAATTGTTGAAACATAGAAGTTGATGTACCTGAGCCAGAAGCTGGACAAGCTGGTGATCCAGATTACCGGGCGAAGCTACCGAGTTCAAAGGGGGGCGGCAGGCGGTGCCCGTACAGATAGGTAAGGCCGGGGTAGGGGCCAGGGAAATGGCTAAGAAGCGGGCAATACGTGTCTGTTTGGCCATTATAGCCTTCATCGTGTTAGGTAGTATACTCACTTATATCGGGAACAGACTTTTGCGTTTCGATTCCTGGCTCGCTTATTTGGCGGGAATGCTGATACTAGGGTTAGGGATTGGTTTTCTAGTTGCAGTCATCAAAGCGTCGACAGGCAAAGACGGAAAGGAGATTAAGATAGGCATTACACGGGCGGTCAAGGGAGCAGGAGCCGAAGAAAAAGTTTCGGAAATCTTGGGAGAGCTGTCCAAGGAATACGCCATTTCCAACGACTTTCCCTGCCCCATGGGGAACATAGACCACATCGTTGTGGGCCCTACGGGGGTATTCGTCATCGAGACGAAGAACCACTCCGGCGAGATAACCGTCTCATCAAAAGGGGAGCTGTTGCGGAATGGGAAGCCTCTGGAAAAGGATTTTTTCAAGCAGGTGCTGGGACAGTGCTTCTGGCTAAAAGAAAAGCTGTCCGGGCGGGGTGTATAAAAGTACCTTATATAAATTCGGTTGTGGTGTTTACACGGGCTTTCGTGAAGGTGTACCAACCGGTTAAGGGTGTGCAAATCATCAACAAGAAGTGGTTGCTTAACTGCATCACAGAGGCCAAAAGCAAGCTGAGCGAAGACGAACGCCACCAGGTTTTCTGGCACATCCTAGCGATAAAGTCCGAAGGAGGGAACACGGCCCGGTAAAATATTTGTCTGGTTGCTTCGCTACCGCAGGTTGCTCACCATTGGGTGCGGTGGCCCCCGCACCGGACTTTGGAATCGCTAATGGTGCGAAAGATTAGCGAATACTTGTTTACTGCACGCATGTTCAGGCCTCACCGGCCACAGTTATCTAGGCGAAGCCGGAGCAGGAATTTCATTTTCCATGGAGAACTTTCCCTTAAAAGCGACGGAAACTGGAGAAACTGAGTCACTTAAAGTTCCTATACAGGTTATAACCAGGCTCCTAGCGGGTGAGGGCAAGCCCAGGTTAGGCAGGAAACCTACCTACGCTGGTCGATGCCGAACCTGCCCCCTATATCGAGCGAGGAGTGAAACCTTATAGAGGCGTTTAATGCGGGGGGGAGGAAGGGGTGGCACCTTTGCGGAAGATACGCTGGCCCGAGTGGCTTTTGGCGTTCGTACTCTCCTTGGTGCTCGCGGGGTGTAGCGGTGGACCCACAACAGATAGCAGTGAACAGAAACCTCCTGCCGCACCTATGGCACCCTCGGCTCCAGAACAGGCCGTACCGACGGTAGGAGGTAGTGCAAAGGAGCCTGGGGGTGCGGTAAAGACCATAGCGGGTGTGGTTACTTCTGTAGCGGACGGCGACACAATGCATGTAAAGCTCGACGGGCGGGACGAAACGGTCCGGCTGATAGGGGTCAACTGCCCGGAAATATCCCACCCCGACCTGGGCATAAAGGAGGAGCCGTACGGCAGGGAGGCTAGGGCGTACACTGAAAAACAGCTCTCCGGAAAGAAGGTCTGGCTGGAGTTCGACGTCCAGGAGCGGGACAAGTACGGCCGCCTGCTGGCATACGTCTGGCTGGAGCCGCCCTCTTCGGGCTTTGGGGAGGAAGTGCGGGCGAAGATGTACAATGTGCGGCTTCTGCTGGAAGGGTATGCCCAGGTGATGACGGTGCCACCCAATGTGAAGTACGCCGATATGTTCGTGGAGTTCCAGCGGGAGGCCCGGGAAAAAGGGAAGGGCCTGTGGGGCGTGACCCCAATGCCTGCACTAGACGGTGCGGCCGAAAAGCAGGGCGGGACCCTTTACATAGGAAACTCCAGGTCGAAGGTCTTCCACCTGCCTACGTGCGAGTGGGCGCAGAAGATAGCCCCGCAGAACCGGGTGGAGTTCGGGAGCAGGGAAGAAGCCATAAAAGCGGGGTACAGGCCGTGCAAGGTGTGCGGCCGTAGGTAAAAATTCTAGGAACCCGGGCAAGACTTCCGGAAAGTCCGAGCAGTTACAAAATATTGTTCGGTTCTGTGCGTAGCCTCAAAACGCAAAATAAAGATGTAGGAGCGATAGCTGGAGACGGAGTGAGGCTGGTTATTAGTGAAGAAAGAGTGCCGCGAAAGTGCTTAGGGGAGGAGGCAGTATGGTTCGGTTTTTACATACTGCTGACTGGCAGTTAGGGGCCAAACTTGCTTTTTTGGGAGAGTGGCGCTTTGTTGGGCCTTGTTCCCTGTATCTAACGGTAAAAGGCTAGTCTTGGAAAGACGTACAGTCAAAGCCGGAGGCGGGGTTTCCTGTTCTGGACAGCTCCAGGGAGATATATTTAGGCGGGTTAGTGCCCTAGGAAAAACCAACTCTTGTTGCATGTCGGTGGAAAGGTGACTTGACTTGTACTGGGGAAATAAAATCTGGTGGGGTGATATATGGTGCGTGGGACGGCGGTGTTCGACCCGGTAGGAGCTTTTGAGCAGGTCCGGGATAACTTTATTCTTTACGTGAAGACTGCTTTTGGTACCAGATTCCCATCAGTTGAGAAGGAGCGCGAGAACCTGCTGCGACGGCCAGGGATACTTTGCCAGGAACCCTGGATCGAGCCACTACCAAAGTACAAGTCCTCGGGGAAGACAGTGGACCAGTTAACCCCCTCTGACTTGCCGGGGCTTGACCTGCAATCAATTGACGATTTCAAAGCACTGGCACGCTGTGGCCTTTTCGGGCCACACGAGCTTTACTCCCACCAGCTAGTGATGCTCCAAGAGGCCCTGCGCGGTAAAAACTGTGTCATCACTGCGGGTACAGGATCAGGCAAGACCGAGGCATTCTTGTTACCGCTAATTGCTTACCTCGTAAAAGAGTCGTCAGGCTGGGAAGAGCCTGGTGACCCCCATCCCCATGTTGACGACTGGTGGAGGAATTACGAATGGATAAAGCAGCACCGGGATGCTAGGATGAGGCTCGTGAAGTCGTACCGCGTAAGCCAGCGCTCCCACGAGCGGCGGGAAGCCGCAGTCCGCGCTCTTATCCTTTACCCTATGAATGCACTGGTTGAAGACCAGCTGGCAAGGCTCAGGAAGGCACTTGACTCAGATGGGGCCAGGGCGTGGTACATTGAGCGGAGGAAGGGTAACAGGTTTTACTTTGGCAGGTACAACGGTGTCACACCAGTGCCCGGGCACGAGTATTCGCCCGGTGATAAACCAGGCGAGGTTATACCGGATGAAAAGAGGATCATGGACCTGCAAAATAGTCTCCAGCGGTTGGAAGAAACTGCTTTGGAAGCCGCTGCTTACGCTGCAAGTACTGGGGATGAAGAAGCAGCCTTCTTGTTCCCGCGGCTTGATGGTGCTGAGATGCGCTGTCGGTGGGATATGCAGGATGCTCCTCCTGACATTCTAATTACCAACTTCTCTATGTTGAGCATTATGTTAATGCGCGAGGAGGACGAACCTATATTTGAAAAAACGCGGCAGTGGCTTGCAGGAGGACCGGATAGAGTCTTCCACCTTATTATAGACGAGCTCCACCTTTACAGGGGCACTGCGGGAGCGGAAGTAGCGTACCTCCTGCGCTTGCTCTTGCTGAGGTTAGGCCTTGAGCCCGGCCACCCGCAGCTGCGTGTGCTGGCCTCAAGTGCTTCCTTGGAGCCCGGCGACCCGGCCAGCAAAAAGTTCCTTGAGGATTTTTTCGGGGTACCTGGTGAGAGCTTTACCATTATAGAGGGAGAACATGAGGGGATTGAACCGGTACAGGGAAGCAGCTTCCTGCCATGTGACCCGTTCATAGAGCTTGCGAAAGCTGCCGCCAGTCACCAGCTCACTAGTGACGTCTGCCATAGTGTGGCAGCGGAACTTGGCATCCCGGCCAGCGGTATTAGTGGGTTTGAAGCAATGAAGCGGGCCATGGAATCCCCTAACCTGTCGTTAGGTAGCCGCATGTTAAGAGCCTGCTGGTGGAAAAAGGGTCCTGGGAAAGGGAGAATCAGAGCAGTTCCTCTGCGCCGCATGTCGAGGCTGCTGTTTGGTTTTGTTGGAGAGCAGAGGCGGCTAGAAGCGCTCCGCGGCCTGCTAGTCGCTCGCGCCATTTGTGATATGGTTGGTACCCCTTCAGTACTGCCTTCCTTTCGTTTCCACTGGTTTTTTAGGAACATTGAAGGGCTCTGGGCGTCCACGAAACCTCCTAGTGCTTCTGAAGATGGCAGGCCAGTAGGGGAGCTGTACCCCCAGCCGAGGATAGTATCGGGTGGGCAAGACCCGAGACGGGTCCTTGAGCTGCTGTACTGCGAACAGTGTGGTACTTTATACCTGGGGGGAAACAGGTTAGACGCAGGTAACTATATTGAGATCCTGTCCTCTGACCCTGAGATTGAGGCAATCCCTGATAAGCAGGTAGCACGTATTGTAGAATGGCGGAACTACTCTGAGTATGTTGTGTTCTGGCCTGCAGGCGCCTCGAAACTGGCGGATGGGGTAGCCAGCTGGAGGCAACCTAAAGTTAATGGTGAGGAAGGTACGTGTGATGCGAGCTGGGAGGCATCTAGCCTTGACACGCGCTCGGGGCGCGTGGTACCTGGCCACGAAAATGCAGAAAGAGACCTGGACAACTGGGTTAAAGGCTACCTGTTCAGGTTACATATTACGGGGGACCAAGGAGAAGGTGCCTGTTTTCCTGCCCTTCCCGCGGTTTGTGCGTGTTGCGGTGCTAATTACTCGCAGCACAAACAGCGCAAGTCACCTGTGCGCGGGTTCCGGACGGGCTTCGCAAAAGTCAGCCAGCTCCTGGCAAAAGAGCTCTTTTACAAGCTGCCACCCGAGTACGGCCGGAAACTCGTCATATTTTCCGATAGCAGGGAGGATGCTGCGCGGATATCGAACGGCATAGAGCGGAGCCACTATACAGATCTTATCAGGGAGGCCCTAGTGGCGGAACTCCAGCTGGCGGTTGGGGAAGCACAGCTGCTTGAAGATCTCGAAAGGGGTACGGGTGAGCTTAGTGAGCTATCAAAAAAGTACCTGGAAATCCACCCAGGGGCATATGAGCAGATTATGGGTGACCTTGAGCTCCTGAAGGCCGATGAGCCCCCGGCTCCGTACCGGAGGTTTTATGAGGAAGCAAAGGCTAGGGTTGAGGGCCTCAGGAAGCGGGCAAGGGAGGGGCTGGTACCCCTTAGTGAGTTGCTGGATCCTGTTACCGGAGGTTGCGGCCGTATTATTGAAAGGCTCCTTGCGATTGGCGTTAACCCGGCTGGGTGTGATATTAATTCCCAACAATTTCTGTGGGATGGTAAGATGCACCGCTGGACAGAGCTTTTTGATTTCGAGGCGAAATCGTGGGCTCAGGGGCTTTCCCCTGACGCTGAGTTTGTGAAGCAGCATGTCAAGCAGAAAGTCAGGGAGGCACTCTGCGATGTGCTGTTTGGCCGGTTGTACTTTAGCCTGGAGTCAGCTGGCCTGGGAGTACCATCACTTTCAATTGGTGAGAGCGAGCTGGCCGGGTTAGCCTCGCAGGTAGGACTAGAAGCTAATACATTTTATGAGATCTGTAATGCCGTGGTAAGAATGTTGGGTGACATGTACAGGCACGAAGGCTCATACTATTCGAAGAAAGATTGGGGGAATTACAGCCAGGCTGGACCCAGGATAAAAAGTTATATAGCAAAAGTAGCCGGGATTCATGGTGTTAAGGAGGAAGAACTTGGCACTGCAGTATTTAGTGCCCTGGCCGCTGGGGGGCACGGAGGAGCCAAGATCAATGTTAACGCCCTATTAATCAGGGTTGCCCGGCCAAATGACCCGGTATGGGTGTGCCCCAGGTGCAGGAGGCCTCACTTGCACCGTTCCGGAGGTGCCTGCACAAACTGCTTTGAAAGTCTACCGCTAGAACCAAATAAGTCTTGCGAGAAAGTATGGAGGGGTAATTACCTTGGCTTCCCTGCTGCTAGTGGCCGCGTGCCGCTTCGGATCCACTGCGAGGAACTAACAGGCCTCACGGATGACCAGGCAGAGCGCCAGCGGCACTTTAAGGGTATAATCGTTGACCTGGATGGCGGGGGAAGCAAGCAGAGGGAAGTTGATGAGATAGACGTTCTAAGCGTAACAACCACTATGGAAGTGGGCGTAGATATAGGTAGCTTGAACGCAGTAATGCTAGCTAACATGCCACCGATGAGATCTAACTACCAGCAAAGGGTTGGCCGCGCAGGAAGGAGGGGCCAGGCTTTTTCCTTCGTGCTGGTACTCTGCCGCGGCCGTAGCCATGACGAGTTCTATTATGCCCATCCGGCACGGATCACTGGCGATCCTCCCCCCGTACCTTTTTTGACTGCGGGCGAGGGACAGGTCGCTAGCCGTATTATTGCTAAAGAGTGCTTGCGGCGGGCTTTCAGAACAGCCGGAGTGCGCTGGTGGCACGGACCAGTGCCCCCTGATAGCCACGGCGAGTTTGGGCGTGCTCGTGACTGGGGCGGTGATGTTAGGGAAAAGGTAATCGAATGGTTAAAGACAGACCCTTCTAGGACTCAAATAATTAAAGCCATTACCGGGGTAACCGGGGACCAGGTTAACCAGTGGCTTGAATTCTTGAGCAGAGAATTGCCTGCCCTTATAGACAAGGCTGCTAGCTCCCATGAGCTTGCTGCAGAAGGTCTTGCAGAAAGGCTTGCGGAAGCGGCAGTGCTTCCAATGTACGGTATGCCGTCGCGGACAAGGTGCCTTTACCATGGTTTTTCAGAAGGTAATAATTACCCTCTAACAATGGAAAGGGAGATAGAGCTTGCCATATTTGAATATGCTCCAGGCATGCAGAGAACGAAGGACAAAGCTGTTCATACTGCAATAGGCTTTACTGCTCCTATAATAAAGAATCGGCGGGGCTTCTGGAAGCCGATAACTAGTGATCCTCTACCTGCTCGCTGGTGGGTAGCCAGGTGCTATAACTGCGGTCATACTAAAACAAGCAACGCGCCGCAGGAGTCGGCTTACTGTACTTATTGTGGCACGCCAGAAGGTCCGAAGTTCAGGCAATTCTGTGTGGCTATTCCGCTAGGGTTCAGAACGGATTTCTCACGTGGAAAAGATGCAATGGAGGAAGGAGATATCATAAACAGTATGCCAGGGTCGATCGCTGAGACCACGCAAATAAGTTTTGAAAACTACCCTGGGTATAACTGCGAAGCAGGTTTTTTGGAGAACGGGCGCGTGTGGAAGATAAATGATAACAGGGGCAGGCTTTTCGAGGGCCAGCTTGTAACCACTTTGTGGTATGATCCATTGGGGAGGAAAACAGCTCACCGTGGCCAGTGGGTAGAGGTATCTTTCCTTAATAAGGTTCAGGTGGCGTCGCGCGATTCACAAGTTGAGCAAATAGCTATCGGCTCGAGTAAGACAACGGATGTACTGCACGTGAGGCCACATTCTGTCCCAAAGGGTTTGACCTTAAGCCCCAGTGCGAATGATTGTGGTGTAAAGGGAGCTGTGTACTCAGCAGCTTTTATCCTGCGCTCAATTACAGCTGAAAGCATCGATATTGACCCCGAAGAACTTGAAATATGTAGCATACGCCATACCCGTGTTAATAACGATGAAGTTGGCGAGATCATTTTTGCGGACCGCCTGCCAAACGGTGCCGGTTTTACCCGGTGGATGTACAATCACTGGCATGAACTGCTTGAAAATGCAGTAGGGGCTAGCCCGCCACCTGGCTCCTTTGCGGGTAGTCTTATATCAACTTCACACCGGGAGAAATGTGATTCTGCTTGCTACGACTGCCTTAAAACATACCGTAACATGGCCTACCACGGCCTTCTGGACTGGCGGTTAGGGCTGGCCTACCTCCGGGTGTTAAAGGAACGCGGCTACGTGGCCGGGCTTGATGGTAATTTCACATGGCCCGAGCTGTATAACTGGCCGTCGTTGGCAGTTGGCTTGCGGGATAGCTTCGCCTCCTTTTTTGGCTACCAGCCTGCTACTTGGGGGGAACTCCCTGGATTTGAAGTCGGGGGTAAACCCGTGATCGTGATTCACCCTCTCTGGGATACGAGAAACCCTGCGGGTATCCTTGCTGACGCTGTGGTTGATTGCGGTGACACCTCGGCGTTGTTCATAGATACTTTTAACCTCCTGCGGCGCCCTGGCTGGTCCCATGCCCGCATTGAAAAGATGGCCAGGGTAAAATAACAAGCGCACAGTTCGGCCATGATTGAAACGGCTATAAAGTTTAAGCCCCTCAGCTCAATATCTCCTAGCCACTATTACAACCTGCTCCAGTGCAGGATGAGGGAGGTCTTTTTGTCCAGCGGTTTGGCTCCGTTGCTACCAGTTCCCCCAGTAGTAAGGATGGGCACCGTCATCCATTCTTTTTTTGAAAGTGTCATTAAAGAAAGCAAAGACACACCACCTGAATTAGAGACGACGTGGGCCCTTTGTGAGAGCAAGGTGGAGGACGCGATGATGACTCTCTGGAAAGAGTCCCACCTTGTTCCCTTGCGCGCTTCTGTACCAGGTTATGAGGTTAAAAAAAGAATGGCGTTTCGGATTGCTCTAAGGCTATTTACTGCTAGTGCGGGCCTCATGCGGCCCTTTCGCCTTTGCGAGGTGTGGTACCAAAGCAGGGACGGGCTCGTTAAGGGTAAGGTTGATTGTGTTATTACCCTGCCGGACGGTGGTGTTATCCTGGAAGACTACAAAACTGGACCTGTAACTGGCCCGGGAGACGACGGGCGCGAGTACGTTAAACCCGAGTACTCCATCCAGATGAAACTATATGCCTCGCTTTTTTGGGCAACCACAGGTATGTGGCCGGTAGGCCTGAGGGTTGTTGGGCTTGACGGGACTGCTTATGAGGTGGATTTTACGCCCCAGGAGTGCGTCCGGTTACTGGACAGCGCAAGGGAAGTTCTCGTTGAAACCAATAGCTTAATTAAGCAAGCAAGAAGCCAGCTGGCGATTATTAATACCCTAGCTACCCCTGGGCCGGGCACATGTCGGCGTTGCTTGTATCGGCCTGCTTGTACTCCGTACTGGGTGAAGTATAATAAAGGAGGGGATCCTGATGGGTGGCCTTACGATGTCCGGGGGACAATTATTGAGGTAAAAAAGCTTGGGAACGGGAGAAGTTTACTTATAGTCAAGCCAAAGGGGTACACGGCTGGGGAGGCCGTATTTATCCGGGATATTCAGGTTGAGAGGCATGTGGCTATCAACCAAGGGGCCAGGGAGGTTGCGCTGTATAACTTAGTAAAGGAAGGTGACCACCACTATAAAGAGGGGGCTTTGACTACTTGTTACCCTGCTTCCCCATTCATATATGATGGGATGGAATGGAAGAGGGGTAGTTATACAGATAAGGTTCACTAATTGGTTTGCTTTCGAGTATAGAGGTACAAGGCTGGATGCACATTCAAAACCTGCTTTCTTGGCACGTTCCGGCTTTATTGCCTTGTAAAGGGAGAGACCTTTTGTCACTTGGTACTTGGGGTGTTTTAGCTGGGGTGGGCGGTGCTTGCGCGTAGCCATGATTTAGCAAGGCCTCCGGTAGAGTATTACCGTGCAGTTTTTGTTTCTTATCGCCGTATAGTGGTAGGGCACATTATTGTTATTTTGGGTTTATACGTTCTTCTTTTTTTAATATTGGGTATTAGGTAGAGGGATAGGAGAAAGTGGTGGCTCAATTCTATGGTGGTGAGTAGTACCTGCTTGCCAGAACCCACAACCACTTTTTCAATTAAAGATATCCCGTTACTCTCTTTTTTTACTGGTGCTGGCTTATTAGATATCGGTTTTATAGAGGCAGGGTTTGAGATAGTCTGGTGTAACGAGTGTAACCGCACGTTTGTAAAAGGCTACGAGTACGGTATGGCATCACTGACAGGGAAAGATCCTGTAAAAATCAATACCGAATCTATTGACAAATTGAGTGATAAGCAAGTTGCTAAAGAAGCATTTGGAAATACACCTCGCCCGGGCCTTTTTGGAATTATAGGGGGCCCGCCATGCCTAGATTTTTCGGTCGGTGGTAAAAACAGGGGAGAAAACGGCGAGCAAGGAAGGCTTTCTCAAGTTTACGTTGATAAAATACTTGGATTGCAACCCACATTTTTCCTTTTTGAGAATGTACCGGGACTGGTTCGCACAGTAAAGCACAGGAAGTTTTTCGAAAGACTTATAATGCAACTATCAATGTATTATCTTGTGGATTACAGGGTTCTCAATGCTTTAGACTACGGGGTGCCTCAGGATAGGAAGCGCCTCTTTTTAATAGGGTTTCATAAAGAATGGCTTAAAAAAAACATGGAACTAGATTACCTTAGAATAACAAGTAGCTGGTTCCCCTGGCCAGAACCTTTATTTCCTGACGCTAAGTATCGGTACCCTTGGCCTTCTATATCACCTTTTGGAGAGGAACCGGAAAAGCCAGAAGGTATACCTGTTGATTTGATGATAGGGCCGCTAATTTGCAATACTGAGGAAATTGCCCAGCTCCCTAATGGACTAGAGGGATTTAAACCTTACAGCAGAAAATTCTATATAATCCCAGAGGGAGATGTTTCCGGGAAGAGCTTTAAACGCCTGCACCGATGGCGCTACAGTCCCACGGCTGCTTACGGTAACAATGAGGTGCACCTTCACCCAGCTCTCCCCCGCAGGCTAACTGTACGGGAAGTCATGCGGATCCAAACGGTTCCTGACAACTATGCTTTACCACCCAGTTTGTCCCTTACAGATAAGTTTAAAATGGTTGGTAACGGAGTGCCTGTTAAGCTTGCGGGGGCTGTTGCAGTTTCTATTGCCAAGTTTTTAAAAGGAGAAATTCGAGGGTACAAGTAATAACGAGAAGCAACGGATACTTAAAAAGCCAGCTGAGGGTAGGGAAGCATGACAGTAACAGATTTCCGGCAGCGGGTACTTTCATGGTTCCAGCAAAATGGCCGCATGTTTCCTTGGCGGTGTGGTACTATTGAACCTCGCATAGGCCTGCTTACGGAATTACTTTTAAGAAAAACAACGGCTGAGCAAGTTGCCAAAAATTATTCAAATTTGGTTGCCTGCTTGAAAATATTTTTGTCTTCGGGTAAACGTGAGGAACTGGTACTAGCTTTAAAGCCGCTCGGTCTATACAAGCAACGCTTAACTGCTATAGAAGAAATTGTAACTTATTTAAATAATAATTATTTAGGTCAATTGCCACCAACTCTAGATCAACTTTTAAAAATCCCGCACGTAGGGCCTTATATAGCAAACGCGACACGTTGTTTTTACTTCAACCAACCAGCACCAATTGTAGACGTGAATGTGGCTAGATTGCTGGGGCGGTTTTTCGGTTTGCAAGGCAGTAAATTGAACCCGGTAAGGACGAAAGCTTACTGGTTAATCGCTGCTGTTTTATTACCAAAAAATTGTACTAAGGAATATAATTGGGGTTTGTTAGACCTAGGAGCACTTGTATGTACCTCCAGACAGCCGAACTGTTCAGTGTGCCCCCTCAGCATTGGGTGTTCTTATGATGGTTTTTTTAACTGGTGTGGTTTAAGTGAGTCTGAAGTACAAGAATTGAAGACATTGAACCGAGATATTATTGAATTACCCTTGCGTTTAGCAGAAATGCTAGGTTTGAGCTATGTACCACCGATCGAAAAGGTTCTTAGACTTATACTGCACTTTAACGAGAGTCTCGAAATAACAGGTACTTTACGCGAATTGGATATAAGGCGTTTTGTGGTACATTCATATTTTGATCCTAGCTTACAGGAGAAATTAGCTTGGATTTATAAATCTGTATTTTAGCCTAATGCAACGTGGCCACAGCGGGGGTTGTCGAACATATCCTGGGCCTTGTAAAATTTCGGTAGCGCTCATTTTCTTCCTTTTAAGCGGTAGACAAGAAAGGGGTTTTGGTAGTGGTGAATTTCAGTTGGAAACTGTTGCAGACAGGCGGCTACGCTACTGCTATGTCAGTGTGGCTGACATGGAAGTAAATGGTGAAAGGTTGGCTGTAGGAGTAACCGATGATTCGGTTGTTCTATACGCACATCCCTACGACGAAGAATGGAGGTTTTTTGAGGAGGAGAAGGCGGCTTGGTCTTTAGGCACGGGAGAAGATGTAAAGGTCTTCATTGAGGAGTCCAGAAAATATTTATCAAAAGAACAGCAGGAGGCCATACTCAAGGAACACCAACGACACCAAGAAATGTTTGTTCCTTAAAAAACGGAAGGGCTTCCTAGCTATTTATGGTAACGTTTCAGCGGCATAGCAGGCTAAAAGATAAATGTCAGGTCGAGTGTCTTTCTGTAAACACAAAAGTCAAATAACGTCAAAATGTTGAAATTCAATACTTGCGCCGTTCCTTGTTCTGCTCCCGTGAAAAATTTTTTCTATCCCAACTTTACTCCAGCACGTGAGAAAATTGCAGGTAGAAGCGGTATTTAGATGCAGTTTTTGATTCATCTGAACCTTAAAACTTTACATTTTACCCTAACGTACATTAACGGAAGAATAAAAACAGCCTTCATACCGCAGAAATGAAAGATGTGAAACACCGATCGCAAGTGCACTTAGCTGTACTGTAAAAAAAGCTGGGGTTTTGCCCCGGCTTGCCTATGAATTTTAGGTAATGTTTGCCAACAGCAAGGCTATTTTCGCAAGAAATTCCAAAGTGCTTTGAGGCGATGAAACTGGTATTTCCGGTCCCCAACGAAGACTCTGATTATCGCCGTTTCGGTATGCCCGGATTCGGATCACATCACACCCTGGACAATCTTTGTTGTGCGGCCTGTCGGCCGCCCGTACGTAGGTAATGCTGACGTTTTCGTGTTCGATGTACGGTTGATTTTTACCATCGTATTTAATCATAAAAAACCCCTTTGGAGAAAATGATTTTTCGCTTATAAAAACGTTTAACCCCCTAAAATTTAGCCAGGCTTCGCAAAAAAATTTTTTATGAGTGTGGGAGACGATGGAAGAGCCGGGGTAGTGGCGGCTACGGGCGGACTACTGCCACTGGACAGCCCCACATACTTCTCGAGTCGGGAGAGTGCGGGAAGGAGATGTCAAACCATTGAGGAAATTTTACTACCATACCCGGGCGTATTATGACAGGCACAGGATCACGTGCGGCGAGTGCGGCATTGAACTGGACGACCGCCTTCTGGCAGAGGTGCCGTGCAGGACACCGAGGGCCTACTACGATGTATTGCCTGCCCGTAGCGTCCGCTATTCCCCATTCGGATGCGGCCTCTGCGGCGGTTATCACGTCAATACGGGGGTCCGCTAATTCGAACGACGACCCATCGGGTCCGAGAAAGCCCCTGTAGTCCCCTCTCCAGACCAAGCTGTTCCCCCGGATTTCCCACTCAAGTGTCCCGGGGAGAGGCAGGCGGCTCTTTGCCGCTGCTTCGGCCAGGGCGGCAGCTTGGCGGCGGGGACATTTCCCGCAGGGAGGCCGAGGCGGTCCGCCAGTTCCGTTAAATACGTCCGGTTAAGATGTTCCTCCAGGACGGTGCCCGATCCCAATAGAGCGAGAGACAGGAAGCCTGCCCGGGGGATGGCGAGGATAAGCGTCCAGCCATTTTCACTAGAAAATACAGTATACGCCACCGCGGGCCGCTTAATGTTGGACACCAGGGAGCGGTTTTCTACCGTGGCCAATTCGGCCAGTGCATTATCGCGAGCTGCCAGGGCTTCTTGTTCGTAAGCGTACCACTCAACTGCGGCTTGTGCTTGCTCTTTGGTCCCGTCAGTCGTTGTTTTTCCCTGGTTCCCTTCTGCAGCGCCTACTTGTTGTACTTTGGATGGCTGAGGGATATACCCACCGTCCTGCGGAACAACTCCATTTTTGGCATTCAAAAAAGTTGGCCAGTCAGGATTACGTGAGAAGAACCAGCAGTCCGGGTCAGGACACCGACCAACTGTCCACACCCCGTCCGGCCAGGGGTAGTCTATCCAGCGGTCTGTAACTTCCACTGTGATTAACGGTAGCCCTGTTTCCATAGACTAACCACCTTCTTTCAAATGGACTAGTTTTAACCTACGAATCCGTAGAATGTCAAAGCACCACATAACATAAAGCCCCCTGCAGATCTTCTATTGACTTCTCGCGACCATCGTGTGTGATCTTTGAGATGGGAAGGAACGGAAAACCGGGAAGTAGTACGAAGTTTTACCCTGACGTTTAAGATTTGCAGTGCGGGGCGAAATCCTTGAGGTGTCAGTACCTGAATATGTCACCAGACGATGCCGCCTAGGCTGGGTATTTACGCTAAAGTTATGCTGGAAGGGTTATAGGTGGGGCCTGGTAAGTGCCGAAACGTAAATATTTTCGGCTGGCAGAATAAGCCTTAACCATCATCATCTTCTTCTACAGCAGCCATCAGGTCCTGGAAAGTAGGTCTGGTATAAACCGCAGTGGTATTTAAGTTTTCGTGCCCCAGGATCGCCGCCACCTTTACCAGGTCGACCCCTTTGTTAAGCAGGTTCGTCGCGCAGGTATGCCTTAACACGTGTGGAGATAGATTTTCTAATTTTGCCAGGTAAGCATACTTTTTCAGCAGCTGCTGCACCCCGCGGACCGTGAGCGGTCCCCTCTGTCCGAGAAAGAGGGGGCCGCTTTTTCTTTCACCCAGATATTTCCTCAATACGTTCCTCACGTTCGACGGTACCGGGATTTCGCGGTACTTGTCGCCTTTCCCTCTGACGATTAGCTTACCAGAGCGCTCCTTGATTTCCAGGTCTTCCACCCTCAACGTAACCAGTTCTCCCACCCTCAACCCGCAGAAAAGCAGCACATAGACCAAGGCTTTGTCCCTGGGGTTTCCCGCCCGTTCCACGGCGCGCAGGAGTGCGTTTTGCTCCTTTCGGGAAAGGGCCCTGGGGGCAAGTTTTTCCTGCCTGACCCTTTTGGGCAGGCGCGGCAGACGGCCTATCTGCCCGGTATCCTGAGCCCAGGAGAGCCATTTTTTGATGGCTGCCAGGCGCCGGTTCACCGTATTCGGTTTTTTACAACGCATCAGGTGCTGGCGGTATTCTGCCAGGTCCAGTTCGGTCACCAGGTTCGGCCGGACATGTTCACCTGTGGTTTCCAGGTACCACCCGGCGAAATCCTCCAGGTCAAACTGGTAGGAGCGCACGGTATTTTCCGAGAGGTGCTGGGTAGAAAGGAAGTCCAGAAAGGGGGCTAAAACGTTATGCGAACAGTTTTTCTGGTGATCCAATGCTATGCTGGCTCCTTCCTATAGCAGGGGTGTGATGTCCGAAAGGCCATGTATCTCAAGGGGAACATGCATCTCAGGGTGATTTTAGGTCCAGTACTAGTATAGTTCTTTTTTTGGTGAATTTCAACGCATAACAATCCTTATGTGCTGATCTTATGTAAAAACTAACGAGCCAGGACGACGGAAACTCAACGGCGGAAATGGGAGTTTCGTCGGGAAACATACCCGGATTTTTTCTGTATAAGCGCGGGGCTACATCGGCAACCTATTCTCTGGGTATATGGAAGGGGGTGCCATTGTGAACGGCTCATGTTCGGATTATATTAAAAAGGAAGGGAGAGATCATGTTGTTTATATCCGCAGCTACGGGGGAATTACAGTAGAAAACAAATTTCCCCGCAACGCCCCAGACGCGGGCGAAAGGCTGGAAGCTTTCCGGCGTCTTGCCGCTCAGATGCTATGGGAACAAACTGGAGGAATAAGCGGTGCGGGTAGCAGCTCTCTACCGGGTGAGCACCAGAAAACAAGTAAAAGCCGAAGAGGATAGTATACCTGTCCAGCAGCACCTGCTGCGAGAGTACGTGGCCGAGCGCGGGTGGGAACTTGTTGCCGAATATGTAGAGCCAGGAGTATCGGCCTACAAGCTGTCATCCCTGGAACGGGACATCTTACAGGATGCTTTGCGCGATGCTGAAGCCGGAAAGTATGACGTGCTTCTCGTCTTTAAGGCCGACCGGCTCAGTCGTAACAGCTTTGAGTATCCCATGGTACTGTGGCGCCTGCACCAGGCAGGGGTGGAAGTAATTGCCGTGGCCGACGCGCCCGGCGGCCGGAAGCTCAACGTTGACGACCAAATGGAAAAGCTTCTTCGCTTTATCGAGGGATGGCAGGCGGAGACAGAAAGCAAGAATACCTCAATCCGCGTTTCCCAGGCGATGCTCGACCTGGCCCGGCAGGGCAAGTGGAGCGGGGGCAGGCCACCTTACGGCTTCCGGTTGTCTTCCAGTAAAAACGGGCTGCCCCTGGAAATAGACCCAGGTGAAGCTGAAGTCTTGAAGGAAATGGTCCGTCTCTACCTGGAAGAAGGGGTGGGAAGCAAGAAGATAGCGGAGATACTCAATAGCCGCGGCATAAGGACGAGGGAAGGGAAACTGTGGCGGGATATACGGGTAAGGGATGTGCTGCAAAACCCCATTATAGCTGGGTTGCCAGCCTATAACCGTACCAGGCCCGGTAATACTCCCACCTCCCGGTGTCGAGTGAGGGAGCGGTACGACCTTAATAACCCGGAGATAATTATTCCCAGGGATGAACACGGCAATCCCAAGCCCATTGAGGAGTATGTTATAATACCGTTGGAAACTTGGCTTAAAGTAATGCAGAAGATGAAAGCCTCAGCCCAGAATCAGGAGCCTGATGCCAGGGCCTTGGATAGCCCGGCGCTACTTACCGGCTTCCTAAGGTGCGGTTACTGCGGGCGGGGTTTTATCTCAAGCAAGAGCAATAGGGCAAAAATAACTAAGCCTAATGGCAAGACTTACATCTATGAGCGCGCTTATTACCGCTGTATAACTCACGCCAGGATAGGCAAGGAGTTTTGCCCTGGACAAGGCAGTTACTCCCAGAGAAAGATAGATGCTATTTTCTTGAATGAGCTTAAGACCTTTCTGTCCAACCTTGATCTGGGCAACCTAGAAAAGTATATCGATAGCCGGCAACAGTTTAATGTCATGAGGCTTCAGAAGCAGATAAATCAACTCGAAGCCGAAAGGGAAAAGGCCAACCGCCGGCTCCGGAACTGGGTGGAACGGCTGAATCAATATTTTGCTGACCCGGCCAAAAGCCTATACAGCGAGGGACTCATGGCAGCCGAGATAAAAAGAGCGCAGGAGGAAATAGCATTATTGGAAAGGCAAATAGCCGGGGCCAAGGCTGAACTGAGCGCCTGTACTTACGAGCGTGAAAAGCTCCAGCAATTCGTCAGGATGGCCCCGCGGTGGTTTGAGATTTTTGTTGAGGCCCCTGTTCCAGTCCAGAAGAGAATGCTGGCCCAAATAATTGATAAGGTTACACTCTGGAAGGATAGACTGGAGATAAGCTACAGAGTAGACCTTACTCAATTTGCTCGAACGACTGGAGAAGAAGGCCACGGCACAGTTGAACTGCGTGTGGCAGTATCTCTATAGCCTTATTCTCTCAAATTGTGGTAGAATAAAGGGAGATAAACAAAAGAATAAGCGAGGGAATTCTTATGGCAGCAAATTTAGTTGAGGAGTTGTATAACGCAATAAAGCGGTTACCCCCGGATTTAAACGGATTTAAAGAAAGAACTTTACACTAGATTAGGTGTCATTGAACACGAGAAAACGACAGCAGCGTTAGACGAGCTTATTGGGATTGCGAGCGGGCCCAAAGGGAAAAGTTCTCGGACCTATAAGGAGGACTTGTATGGTGGCTCGCGGCCGCTCTAGAGCATTTATCGATAGTGGGGGATTTATTGCATTAATATATAGTGACGACGAAGAACACATGGGCAGTTCGTTATTATAATTCCATTAAGGCTTCGAGCACCTTTTACACTACAAATATGGTAATTTCAGAAACCTATACCTGGTTGTGATATCACACCTCCCATCCAGTTGCTGTAAAGTTTCTAGATACTATAGAGAAAGCCAGCAAGAACATAGTCCAGGCAGATATCCCCATCGAAGAAAAAGCAAGGCAGATTTGACGAAAATATGGCGATCAGGATTTTTCCTACGTCGATGCGGTTAGTTTTGTGACTTTGGAGCTTTTGAGGATTAACGATGTGTTTGGGTTTGATACCCATTACTTGATATTCGGTAGAAACCTTCACCCTTAGTCCTCCATGTCTTCTCTAGGCGAACTGACCCTTTCGGCGTCGGCGAGATTTTGTCGGTGAGGTTTTCTGACAATGAGCTCTAACCCCTCTAGTTCCGTTATATCAGTTCGATCAAAAAAATCTGCCAGGGCCTGGAGATCTTCTGTATCCGGCGGGTATTTCTCCATTTTATCCTTCCCCCCTCCACAATTAGCCTAGAATACTCCTCAAAATTATTATACCAATTATACCAACTTCCAAAGGTTTGTAGCTACTTGGGTGCGATAGGGGTACCCATTGCCGTTGCGGCCAACCATTCTTTTATTGCGGAAACTGCTACCATGACCGTGCACCCCATCCGGCTGACGGGTCTGGTAATTGGTGTACCGCAGACCTACGAGTATCTGGATAAAATGCAGGATCGGGTGGTACGTTTTGTCACCGAGCATTCTCGAATCTCTGAAGAAAAGTTCCGGGAGTTGATGTTCCGCACGGGAGAGCTGGCCCGGGATATAGGTACGGTGCTGGTGGGAAGGGATGCCGTCGAAGTAGGATTAATCGATGAAGTAGGGGGCCTGTCCCAGGCAGTCAATCACTTGAAGAACCTCATTGCCGAAGGCGCTCCGGGTCCGGGAGGTCTCCACTGATGGTAATTTATACCCCCATGATACCGGAATTGATCTGGGAAGGAGCAGACCGGTTTTGCCCCAGCTTTCAGGAGATAAGGGTGGGGAAGGTGACCTTGCTGGTGGAACCTGTAGGCTTCCACCAGGCGCGGGTCGTGCGTCTCTTGAGTACCGATCCGGCAGATTATCTTCACAGCCCCTACCAGCCGGGCAGAATTGTTAGCTTCGTTCCCGGCAGCGTCGTGGACCCCTGGCAGAAATGAAGGAGCAGGGAGGGAAGCCTCTTTTTATCCCCAACAGCGACAAGGAATTTTTTGCCCCGTGTAGAAATAGTAGCTGCTGGGGGGATGAAAAATGCCGCCGACCAAATTGGTTACCAACAGGTTGAAAAATGAAATAATGGGCGTCCTGCTGCTGGCTTTGGCCCTCCTCTTTGCAGCAGGCTTGTATACGACAGGCGTGGGGTGGGTAGCCCCTAGCGCCAGTATCGGAGCCTTGGGTCAGTTTATGGTCCGTGTTCTTCAAGGTTTAACCGGGCAGGGCAAGTTCCTGGTTCCTCTTTTCTTTGGGCTGTGGGGCCTAAGGTTGATCATCGGCGGCCAGGCACGGGATTTGAACGCCCGCCTGTTGGGGGTGCTTATTTTTATATTGGCCTTACTAAGCGGGCTGCATCAACCTTACTTACCGGGGCGAGGGGTTAAGGAGGTTTTGGCCATAGGTCTGGCCGGCGGCGGCGGTGGGCTGATCGGCGCTTTGTTATCGGTTATTCTGGGGACTGTTTTCGGCCGCATAGGCACCTGGATTATCCTGGGGGCCCTCGGCCTGATCGCGTTTCTTCTTTTTACAGGTGTTTCCCTTTCTAAGACGCTCTCCTCCATCTGCCGCTGGTTTAAGGACGCGGGCCACGGCTTGAAGGAGTGGTTAATCAATTTCCTTTATACCGAAATAACGGTAGACGACGCCGGAGGTAATGGCGCCGACGCTAAATCCACTAATAAATCTGCCGCCAAAGCCGAGCGGGAAGTTGTCCCGGTAATCGTGGACAACCGCCCTGTCGCGCCGGTCGTGACGGCCGAGGCTAAGGAGGAACCGGCGCCGGCCCGGATTTATCCCGATACTCCTCCCCCGCCTGTAGTAGACGAGGAGGGGAAGCGGCGCCGGCGGCCGCGCAGCTCTCTGCCTTCTCTGGAAGAAGTGGGCGGGGAACCCCCTTTCCCGACCGAAGGTGGCCGTTGCGAGGATTACGTTCTCCCCCCCTTTAATTTATTGAGCAAACCTGTAAGGGTGAAAAACCCTCGTTTAGAGAAGGATATAGCCGAGCACATCAAGATTTTGGAAGACACGCTGGACAGTTTCGGGGTCAAAGTAAAGGTGACCCAGGTAAGCTGCGGCCCGGCGGTCACCCGTTATGAGGTGCAGCCGGCTCCGGGTATTAAAGTAAGCCGCATTGTAAGCCTGGCCGACGATATAGCCCTGAGCCTGGCAGCACCCCACGTGAGGATTGAAGCGCCTATCCCGGGTAAAGCGGCCGTGGGTATCGAGGTTCCCAATAAAGAAGTGGCCCTGGTCCACCTGCGCGAAGTGCTGGAAACTCCAGCCTTTACCGAATCCCCCAGCAAACTGACCCTGGCCCTGGGCAAGGATATTGCGGGCAACCCGGTGATTGCAGACCTGGGCAAAATGCCGCACCTTCTTATCGCCGGAGCCACCGGCTCGGGTAAGAGCGTCTGCCTTAACGCCCTTATCTGCAGCATGCTTTTTAAGGCCAAACCCCATGAGCTCAAGTTGTTGATGATTGACCCTAAAATGGTAGAACTTACCCAGTATAACGGGATCCCTCATCTCCTGGCCCCGGTAGTCAGCCACCCCAAGAAGGCGGCTGCCGCCCTGCACTGGGTGGTAAGTGAGATGGAAAAGCGCTACGAGCTTTTCGCGGCGGCAGGAGTAAAAGACATCACCCGCTATAATCGCCTACAGCAAAAGGAAAACGACGGTCAAGGCGCTTTGCCCCTAGTAGTAGTCCTTATCGACGAACTGGCCGATCTTATGATGGTGGCACCGGCCGATGTGGAGGATGCCATCTGCCGCCTGGCGCAAATGGCCAGGGCGGCGGGCATACATCTGGTGGTGGCCACCCAGCGGCCGTCGGTGGACGTTATCACGGGTTTGATCAAAGCCAATATCTCGGCCCGTATTGCCTTCGCCGTCTCCTCCCAGATTGATTCCAGGACCATCTTGGATATGGCGGGAGCCGAGAAGCTCTTAGGCCGGGGCGACATGCTCTTTTTGCCCACGGGAGCCACCAAGCCCATTCGCGTACAGGGAGTCTATGTGTCCGACCGGGAAGTCGAGGACTTGGTCACTTACATAAAGCAGCAGGCCCGTCCCGATTACGATCCTAATTTCCTCAAGGAAGAGGAGCAGCTCTCTTCCGAGGAAAATGGGGGTGACGATTTGCTGCCGGCCGCCGTGCGGGTAGTATTGGAAACAGGCCAGGCGTCCATATCCATGCTCCAGAGGCGGCTGCGCGTAGGATATGCCCGGGCCGCCCGCTTGATGGATATGATGGAGGAGCGGGGCTTTGTAGGAGGCCATGAGGGTACAAAACCGCGCGCTATCCTGATCAATTGGGAAGAGTACCGGCGTATTTTCGGCGAAACAGCCGATATTTAATCTAAAGAAGGAATTTATGTGTCCGTGTCGAAGAACCAAAAAGGGCGAACTGCCCGGAAAAAAGGGTTGGTAGGGGTAGGGCTATGGGGAGAATAGGTGAGGAGCTGCGCAGGGCGCGGGAGGAAAAGGGGATCACCTTAAGGGAGGCCGAAGAAGCCACCAAAATACGCCTGAAGTACCTGGAAGCCCTGGAGAAGGAAGATTTCCGGCAATTCCCGGGTCGGGTGTACGCTGTTGGTTTCTTGCGCAGTTATGCCCGTTATCTGGGGTTAGACCCCCGGGAGTTAGTGGAAGAGCTAAAGGCGGAGCTTCCTTCGGAAGAAGAAGAGGAATACAAAGCTCCTTCCTCTCCGGAAGAGTACCAGCAAAAGGGAAAGAAGAAAGGTCTCCGCCGCTGGCTCACGGTGTTCCTTGTCTTATTCCTCCTCTGGGGTTTGAACTATCTTTATAACCGGTCCCGGCCGGTTTCTGACGGCGGCCTGCAGTCCCCTCCCCCGGCAGGGAACAATACGGTGACTCCTCCTTCGGCCCAGCCTGCACCCTCTCCTTCTTCCGAACCGCCTCCGGCCCAGGCCCCCCAGGTCAGCGGGGTGGAAGTAAAGGTATATGTCAGGGAGCGGGAATGCTGGATTGGCGTTAGAATCGACGGCCAGGACAGTTTTTCCGGTACATTGAAGGCCGGGGAGACACGGTCATTTCGCGGAGAAGAGTCTATAACCCTTACCCTGGGCAGCGCCGGTGTGGCCGAGGTAACCGTCAATGGCGAAGTACTGCCGCCTTTGGGAAGGGTGGGCGAAGTAGTTACCAGAACCTTCAGGGCCCCTGAAGCCGCCCAACAGTGATGAACGGGAGGGGGCAAAGGTGGTAGAAGGAAAGGAGCCAAAAGGACAGTTGGGACGTAATGGCCAAGGTAGCATTAATCACCCTGGGTTGTGCTAAAAACGAAGTAGAAAGCGAGTACATGTTGGGGGTACTTGAGCAAAGGGGTTACGAGCTGGTAAACACCCCGGAAGAAGCAGAAGTGGTTATCATCAACACCTGCAGCTTTATAACCGCTGCTAAGGAAGAAGCCCTTACTACCATCTTGAGTCTGGCTGGAAAGCCGGGGGAGCAGTATCCCTACCTTATTGTGGCAGGATGCATGGCCCAGCAGCACGGGCCGGAACTTTTTCAGGAATTACCGGAGGTAGCGGCCTTCATAGGGCCGGGCGCTATTCCGCGGCTTCCCCAGATTATAGATCGCGTGCTCCGGGGCGAGCGTTTCCTGGACGTACCCGGTCCCTGGGAAGAGGATTTAAGGGGACTACCTCGTTCGAGGCGCGAAGGAGGCCCTACAGCTTACCTGAAGATAGCCGAAGGCTGCGACAATGCTTGCGCCTATTGTACCATACCCCGGATTAAAGGACCCTACCGCAGCCGGCCTAAAGAAGACTTGTTAACGGAGGCAGAATTTTTGGTCTCCCGGGGCGCCAGGGAGCTGGTACTGGTGGCCCAGGATACCACGGCCTACGGTATAGATTTGTACCGGCGGTACGCCTTGCCGGAGTTGCTGAAGGCCCTGGCCCGCCTTCCCCGGGTCAGGTGGCTGCGCCTGTTATACACTTACCCTACCAGGATAACCCCTCAACTCATCGAAGTTATGGCCACCGAAGACAAGGTATGTGCTTACCTGGACCTGCCCTTGCAGCATGCCCATCCGGACATTTTGCGGGCCATGGGGAGAGCCGGCACTTCAGTCCTCGGCCGCAAGGCCATCGCCAGGTTAAGGGCCTCTTTACCCCACATAGCCTTGCGTTCGACCTTCATTGTGGGCTTCCCCGGGGAAAGGGAACGGCACTTTCGTGAGCTACTGCGGTTCCTGGAAGAAATCCGCTTCGACTGGGTTGGCGCTTTTACGTATTCGCCGGAAGAGGGTACGCCGGCAGCTTCAATGCCGGGTCAGGTACCGGAAAGAACGAAGCAGAGGAGGTACAGGCGCCTCCTTAAGCATCAGCAGCCTATTACCCAGGAAAACAATTCGGCCTGGGTGGGGAGAGAATTGGAAGTCCTGGTGGAAAGGAAGGCAGATGACGGACAGGGAGAGGTCTATGTGGGCCGCAGCTTCCGCCAGGCCCCGGAGGTAGACGGGGTGATATACGTCCGCGGACCCTGCCGTTCGGGAGATATGGTAAAGGTCAGGGTGACCGGTGTGCTGGATGTCTATGACCTTATGGGAGAGGTTGTATCTTGATCCAGCAGTACCAAGGAATTACTAAGGTTTCAGACAAGCAGTTTTGTTATAATGGAAGGTGCTAATCGGAGGGGAGTGTTGCCTTTGTTTGGGCAAGGTTGGCGCCTTCCGCACGTTATGGTAGCCTGCATCCTTAGCGCGGCCTTTTTTTTCGGCGGACAATTTGTATACCAAAGGTTTTTTCTGGAAAGGCCGGTTCAAGAAAAATTGCAGGCAGAACCGGGGGTAGAAAGGGTGAAGGTTCAAAAGGCCGACGGCGGGGAGCAGGTGGTCGTGGAGTTGGGTCGGGTAGAAAACCTGGAAGAGACATACCTGAGCTTGGAAAGAACTTTGCAGCAGTATTACCGTCCGGGTACCTTCCGGCTGGTCATTACGGACCGCCGTTCCCCGGCTCTGAAAGAACTGTGGGATAAAGGCCAGTTTGTGGTTTATGAAGCCGCAGTTCGCGGTACTTTTACCGCCATGGCTAATGAATTAGAAAGCCAAGCCCGCGCCGCAGGCATCAATTTAAGACTGGATATGGACGGCAGGCGTATTTACGTAGCCCTTTACCAGGGGTCCTATTACCTGTACGAAATTGTTCCTTGGCAGTTGCAGGGGGATAGGGCCGCTGGAGGTGAGCCTGCCGGTGCTTAAAGAATATGCGGCTGGCGGGGCCATGGGGCTATTAATCTTTCTGCTTTTTAGAGGTTATGATGTGGCTCCCCTGCTCTTGGTGGGCGGCATGGGCTTGGCCCTTTACTGGCTCTTAGACAAAAAAGGCTTACTGCCCTCGCGGCCTTATGAGCCTTATTCTCCCCGGAAAAGCATTGCCTTCGAGGATATAGGAGGCCAGGCTGCGGCCGTCCAGGAACTGAAGGAAGCCTTGGAATTCTTGCGGCGCAGCGACCAGTTGCAGAACATGGGGATCAGGCCTCTGAAGGGCATTCTCTTGAGCGGGCCACCGGGCACGGGAAAGACCCTGATGGCCAGGGCAGCGGCTACCTATACTGATGCGGTGTTTCTGGCTGCCAGCGGGAGCGAATTCATCGAGGTCTATGCTGGGGTCGGTGCCCAGAGAATAAGGTCTCTTTTTCGCCAGGCGAGGACTCTGGCCCGCAGGGCGGGCAAAAACCGGGCCATCATTTTCATCGACGAGCTGGAGGTTCTAGGCGGCAAGCGGGGAAGTCATTCCTCCCACCTGGAATATGATCAAACGTTGAACCAGCTCCTGGTGGAAATGGACGGTTTGGAAAGCGGCGAAGACCCTAAAATCCTGGTTATCGGCGCTACCAACAGGCCCGACTTGCTGGACCCCGCCCTTTTAAGGCCCGGCCGCTTTGACCGGCACGTCAAGGTGGAGTTGCCGGACCGGGAGGGCCGGCTGGAGATCCTCAAACTGCATACGGCCAACAAACCCTTGGGCCCTGATGTTAATCTGGAAAGCATAGCGCGGGAGACCTTCGGGTTTTCCGGGGCGCACCTGGAAAGTGTGGCCAACGAAGCAGCTATCCTGGCCTTAAGATCCAATTCTCCGGTTATTCAGCAAAAACATTTGCACGAAGCAGTGGATAAGGTCATGCTGGGTGAGAAGATAGGGCGCAAGCCCAGCAGGGATGAGCTCTATCGCCTGGCGGTGCATGAGGCCGGGCACGCCCTGGTGGGGGAATTGGTCCAGCCGGGCTCGGTAACCCGCGTTACCATTGCTTCCCGCGGCCAGGCCCTGGGCTACACCCGGCAGAGGTTCGATGATGCGTACCTCTACACCAGGGAGCACCTGGAGGGGCAGCTCCGTATTTGCCTGGCCGGTGCGGCTGCCGAGGACCTGCTTTTGGGTAGCCGTAGTACCGGCTCGCTGAACGACTTTAAGGAGGCAGTACGGCTGGCCAAGGTTATCATTGTTTCCGGGCTTTCGGACCTGGGAGTGGTGGATGAGGAGAACCTGAGCAAGGAGCAGATGCACCGCGCTGCCGCTGAAATCATTAAGTGCCAGGAGAAAAAAGTAGGGGAGTTGTTGCTCCAGCATAGGGATTTGCTGGACAGGATCGCCGGTCAGCTGTTGAGGGAGGAAACCCTGAAAGGGGAGACTCTACGCTCCCTTCTTCCGGCAGGAGCCAGGGCCTCTTAAGGCCTCCTGGCTCCTTCTCCTTTTATCTATTGCCAAAAAAGTGGAGCTGGGTTATCCTTAAGACAGGTCGGAGGAGAGGAACGTGCGCCTGTTCTTGGCCATAACCCTGTCTAAAGAATTGAATGACCGCCTTGCATCCCTTCAAGATGAACTCCGCGCCTGCCGGGCCGACGTTAAATGGGTGGAAAGGGAGAACCTTCACCTAACCTTGAAGTTCCTAAGCGAAGTAGAACCGGCGAAGGCCCTGCAAATGGTTCCCCTTATACGGCGGGAGACGGAGGGATATGGGGAGCTACTGCTGCATTTCAAGGGAATGGGCGTCTTCCCTACCTGGTCCAGGCCCCGGGTGATTTGGGTAGGCCTCGACCCCAATCCTTCGTTGGTGGGTCTGCACCGGCGCGTGGAGGGGGCGTTGCTTTCCCTGGGCTTTGCCCCAGAGCCCTTCACCCCCCATTTAACCCTAGGGCGCTTGCGGTCCAGGGCCAACTGGACCCAGCTCCAGCAGCAGCTACGGCTTCGACAGGAAGAACCCTGGGGGATAGAGAAGGTAAAAGAAATAGTGCTTATGCAAAGTCACTTAACCCCTCAGGGGCCTCGCTACAATGTATTAGAAACTTTTTCCTTGACTTTAAGCTAAAATTTTTTCTAGAATGGAAATAGTAACCTGGAGGAGGAACCCAAGAGTGGAAGTATCAGAAAAACAGAAGATGTTGGAACACACTCTTAATCTAATCGAACGCCACTTCGGCAAAGGCTCCATAATGAAGTTGGGGGAAGCCAGCGCCCGCCTCAATGTGGAAGTGATACCTACCGGTGCCCTGCCCCTGGACCTGGCTCTGGGGGTGGGGGGGGTGCCGCGGGGCCGCATAGTGGAGATATTTGGGCCGGAGTCTTCAGGCAAAACCACCGTGGCTCTCCATATTATAGCCGAGGCGCAGAGACAAGGGGGTACCGCTGCTTTTATCGATGCGGAACATGCGCTGGATCCCCTTTATGCCCGCAATTTGGGAGTGGATATTGACAACCTCTTGGTTTCCCAGCCGGATACTGGTGAACAAGCTTTAGAAATCGCTGAAGTTTTAGTAAAGAGCGGGGCCGTCGATGTGGTGGTGATCGATTCGGTGGCCGCCCTGGTGCCCCGGGCCGAACTTGAAGGACAAATGGGCGATGCCTACGTGGGGCTCCAAGCCCGGCTTATGTCCCAGGCCTTGAGGAAGCTGGCAGGAGTGGTGTCTAAGTCCCGCACCGTGGCTATTTTTATTAACCAGCTGCGGGAAAAGGTAGGAGTATTGTTCGGCAATCCGGAGACCACGCCGGGAGGCCGAGCCCTTAAGTTCTATGCCTCTGTTCGGCTTGATGTACGTAAGGTGGATAATATTAAGCAGGGAGCCGACATTATAGGCAGTCGCACCCGGGTTAAGGTGGTCAAGAACAAAGTCGCTCCTCCCTTCCGGCAGGCGGAATTCGACATTATTTACGGCCGGGGCATTGACAAAGAAGGGTGCCTTATTGACCTAGGAGTGGACCTGGGGGTCATCAAGAAAAGCGGTACCTGGTATTCCCTGGGCGAAGAGCGCCTGGGGCAGGGGCGCGAGGCGGCGAAGGAGTACCTGCGCCAACACAGCGAATTGGCCGCCGCTCTGGCCAGCCAGTTGGCCCAGAAAGCTACCGGCAACATGGCTGCCTTCCTGACCAAGGCCGGGGAAAGCGATGGCGAGGATTAAGGTGGGGTCCGGGCCGGCCGCCGGGGGGGACACCGGAAGCGGGGACACACCGGGCTTAAACTCTGAGTTATCCCCAGTTTTCGCCAGGGAGGCCTGCTTGGACTTGAAAGCGAGCGACTAAACCTGAGCGGTAGCCAAACTTAGCGAGGCGAAAGGCGGAGGCAGGCCCGAGGCCACGGATGGCCGAGGCCGGCAATTGAGACAGGAGGTCGAATTTGCCGGGAAGTCCGCCGGAGCTTGAGGCCGAGCACTAGTTTGGCCCGCGAGGGAGGCCTTTGCGAGCGAAAGTCAAGCAGGCCTAGAAGCAAAACTGGGGATACGCCAAGCTTAACTTGCTTGACAGCAAATTGCCGAAGTAATACAATACCATCGAGGGAAACTGGGTGTAGAGGCGTACTACCAAGTCCTTGAAATAGATGCACCTTGGTAGGATTTTACCAGGGAGATTAACGGGTCAGTTTTAGGCCTTTGAGCATAATTTAGGCTAAAATAGGGACCGAGAACAGGCAAGGGCATCTTTTACCGGTACGTTGGACTATGAAAAAGGTGCCGTGAGGAAATTCTTAGTCAACAGGTGCATAGCTGTGTCTTTTCAAGGAAAAAATTGGTAGGATGCCTTTTTTAAGCCGGGTTTCTGCTCGGCTTTATTTTATGTCAAGGGGGTGAGAACGATTTTATTATATTGGGTAGTGGCCCCTTTAGCGGCCCTGGTGGTAGGCACAGGTATCGGGTATGTTCTTCGCAAGTACCTTGTGGAGATTAGGATAGCTTCCGCGGAAAAATCGGCGGCAGCCATTATCGAGGAGGCCCAAAGGGAGGCCGAGGCCAAAAAGCGGGAGGCCCTGCTGGAGGCCAAGGAAGAGGTTCACCGTCTGCGCAATGAGCTGGAGCGCGAAAGCCGGGAGAGGCGCAGTGAACTCCAGCGCCTGGAGCGCCGCCTGCTGCAAAAAGAAGAAGCCCTCGAGCGGAAGGCCGAAAGTATTGAGCGCAAGGAAGCCCATCTTCAGCGGCAGGAGGAAGATGTACAGCGCCTTAAACAGCACCTGGAGGAGCTCAAGCGGCAGCAGGTGGCTGAGCTGGAGCGCTTATCCGGTTTAACAACCGAAGAAGCCAAGGCGCTGCTGTTGAAAAGCGTCGAAGAAGAGATACGCCATGAGGCTGCCCTGTTGATCAAACAGGTGGAGACAGAGGCCAAGGAGGAGGCCGACAAACGGGCCAAAGAAATCATTACCTGGGCCATCCAGCGTTGTGCTCCGGAAGTAGTGGCCGAAACGACGGTTTCGGTGGTCAACCTGCCCAATGATGAGATGAAGGGGCGCATTATCGGCCGGGAGGGCCGCAATATCCGCGCCTTGGAGACCTTGACCGGTGTGGACTTAATTATTGATGATACGCCGGAGGCCGTTATTTTGTCTGCCTTTGACCCCATCCGGCGGGAAATTGCCCGCATCGCCCTGGAAAAGCTTATTGCCGATGGCCGCATTCATCCGGCCCGCATTGAAGAAATGGTGGAAAGGGCCCAGCGGGAGATTGAGCAGAAGATTCGGGAAGAGGGGGAACAAGCCGCCTTTGAAGCCGGCGTTCACGGTCTACATCCTGAATTAATAAGATTGCTAGGCCGCCTTAAGTACCGGACCAGCTACGGTCAAAACGTCCTCAAGCATTCATTAGAGGTGGCATTTCTGGCCGGTTCCATGGCGGCGGAGCTGGGTGCGGACGTCCAGGTAGCCAGGCGTGCCGGTCTGCTCCATGATATCGGGAAGGCTGTAGACTACGAAGTAGAAGGCCCGCATGTCAACATTGGAGTGGAGCTGGCCAAGAAATATCGGGAATCCCCGGAGGTAATCCACGCTATCGCCGCCCACCACGGGGATATAGAACCGCGCAGTATCGAGGCCGTACTGGTCCAGGCGGCCGATGCCATTTCCGCAGCCAGACCCGGCGCCAGGCGGGAAACGCTGGAGGCCTATATAAAGCGCTTGGAGAAGCTGGAAGAGATAGCGGACTCCTTCAGTGGAGTCGAAAAAGCTTACGCCATCCAGGCGGGTCGCGAAATCCGCATCATAGTGAAGCCGGAGAAGATAGACGATACCATGGCCGTGCAGCTGGCTCGGGACATCGTTAAGAAGATTGAGCAGGAACTGGAGTATCCAGGGCAGATTAAGGTAGTAGTGATTCGAGAAACGAGGGCCGTGGACTACGCCAAGTAGCGTTAGGAGGTCCTGGATACGGGCAGGGTGGCAGGGAGAGGCCTTAAATTACCATCTCTGCCACCATATTTTTTACGCTAAGAAGTAAAAGAAAGCAGGATTTTTAAAGAAGGTGCAGAACTTAGCCTTGAACACCGTTTTGTAGAAGGCAGGTGGCAAAGTATGGGCTTACGATACAGGTACAACGGGGAGATATCCGACAGCGTCGGGCTTTTGATCTCCATACTAGTTCGGTATCCGGAAATAGGAACCATCAACTATGAACCCGGCGCCCGCATCTTAAAGTTTTCCTTTATGCTGGCCGGCCGGGTCTCTAAGAAGGACCTTGAAGAGTTTAGGCAGCGGTTCGTGAAATCTTTAGCCACCTTTAATCTCCTGGAGCACCGGGAGGCCCAGGTGATCAGCTTGGAGTATCACTGCTTTGAGCAGCTGACCGTTCTGGAGGTCCAGAGGGATGTGGAAACCCTGTCCCAAGGGGAAATAGACCTCATCATGACCCTCGTCCGCCAGCAATTTGGCGAAAGCCTAGTGGCGGATGTTAACGAGAATATGCAGGAAGAAGACCTGCTGGTGCAGGAAGAAATAATTGACCACATGTTGGAGAGTATAAAAGGAGAAGCAACCCAGAAAAAACTGATAGCCTTTCGGGAAGAAGGGCGTGTGCTGGTTTTTAACAAGCAAAAGTAGCCCGAGGGACGACGTGAGGTGCCGGCTGTCAAGAGAGGAGACCTCCATACCCATACTACCGCTTCCGACGGAAAGTTGCCGCCCCATGAACTGGTCAAACTGGCATATCGGAAAGGGCTGGCGACCGTCGCGGTTACGGACCATGACACGGTGGACGGTTTAGGGGAAGCCCTGGTTGCGGCTTCCCTTTATGGCGTTGAGGTAATCCCCGGTATTGAGTTGAGCACTGAGTGGGAAGGCCGCGACGTCCACCTGTTGGGGTATTACATCGACTTCCAGGGGGACAGGCTACATAGCTTTTTGCAACGGCTGCAGCACGCCAGGTACGGCCGGAGCCTCAAAATCATCGCCAGATTGCGGGAGCTGGGTTACCCCCTTACATGGGAGGACGTGGCTCCCCTGGTCCGGGGCCAGGCCGTCGGACGCCTGCATATAGCCCAGGCCTTGGTTGCCAAGGGCCTTGTGCCCTCCATCGAGGCCGCTTTTTCTCAGCTCCTGGAACGAGGACGGCCGGCCTATGTGCCCCGCTATAAACTTACCCCTGCCGAAGGTGTCGAGATTATTGGGGCCTGCCGGGGTGTGGCCGTGTTGGCCCATCCCGGGTTGATCGGCGAAGATACTGTCATAAAAGAACTGGCGGGCAAAGGACTGCAGGGGCTGGAGGTATATTACCCCCTGCACGGCCGGGAGGCGGTGGCCCGCTACCTGGCCCTGGCCCGGGAGCTCGGCCTCCTGGTTACCGGCGGCTCCGATTTTCACGGCCTGGACATCCCGGACCATGCCGATCTGGGAGCCGTAACGGTGGATGAAGAGGCCATAGGGAGGTTGAAGGGGTGTGCCCGGGCTCTCAGGGGAGGCCTCGCCGGAAGGAGAAGGGAGACGGTTGCCCGGTCGGAGGAACAACCTTGGGAGCTCCAGAATCCCGGAAGGGGTAGCCCCAGCTAAAGTCCGAGCAGGGGTGGTTTTGGCGTAAGGGTTGGGTGTTACCAAGTGCGGACTAAAATAGGGGATGACTCAGGCAAGAATCTGAGTTATCCCCACTTTTTGCAGGGCAGGCTTGCTTGGGCTTGGAAGCGAGCGACTGAACCTGAGCGGTAGCCAAACTTAGCGAGGCGAAAGGCGGAGGCAGGCCCGAGGCCATGGATGGCCGAGGCCGGCAAC
>JAZHPA010000026.1:0-37914 GCA_051024685.1 Moorellaceae bacterium AZ2
CCGGCAACTGAGACAGGAGGTCGAATTTGCCGGGAAGCCTGCCGGAGCCTTGAGCCAAGCGCTAGTTTGGCCCGCGATGGTTTCCGGAGCGAGCGAAAGCCAAGCAGGCCTGGGATCAAAACTGGGGATACGTCAGTGGCTTCTTCCCTTGTGCTCATCTGCCCTCAAGTTCCAGTATATCATGGGGCAAGCCAAAAGCAACAATTTTTGCCCCGGTGAGGGCATTCTTGAGGCGTTGAGGAGGTAGCGCCCGGGCACTTTGCTTTTTTGTTCCAGGTTGGCATTGTGGAGGGGTCATCCAGAGGCTTATTCTCCCATCACTTTGATAATGGCTCTTTTTCTCCTTTGGCCGTCGAACTCGGCATAGTAAATTTGCTGCCAGGGACCCAGATCTAATTTCCCTTTGGTCACCGGCACGATTACTTGATGGTGAACAAGGATGCTTTTCAGGTGCGCGTCCCCGTTGTCCTCTCCCGTCCGGTGGTGACGGTAGGGCTTGCCATAAGGGGCCAACTTCTCAAGCATTTCGTCTATGTCCTGGATGATGCCGGGTTCATCATCATTGACGTATACTCCTGCAGTGATGTGCATGGCGGACACCAGGGCCATACCCTCTTGAATGCCGCTTTCTTCCACGGCCTTTTCCACTTCGCCCGTAATATTAATATACTCGCGGCGCTGGGCGGTATTAAACCAGAGATATTTGGTGTACGATTTCATGTTTCAGATCCCTCCTGCAGAAATAATAGCCTTGGTAGAGGCCTGTTATTCAGGCTGGCCGTCAGGATAAAAAGGATTAATGGGCGGGGGTTCTGGATTCCGGGATAACTCCTTGAATAACTTCAGGCTCCGGCGCCAGATCTTGTTGGCCTCCATGAGCCGCAGCTCCAGGCTGCCCATTTTGAGCAGGCACCCCAGGCGCTGACCGCCGGCCAGCACCAGGCTGGTGCGGAAATCCCCTTCTTCTTTTTTCTCCCAGGAGACTATTTTCTGGAGCACGACGTAACCTATGCCCCCCTGGTCGCGAAAGAGGGGGCGCCGGACGGGCAGGGCCACCAGGGTCATGTGCGGCCCTAAAACAATGGGCGGAGCATGCCGCCGGCCTCCCGCCTGCCATGCGCTTGAGGACTGGCGGGGGCTCATGGCCAGGAAGTCCATGATGTTTTTGACAACCGTCTTGATGCGGTTCTTTACCTCGAACTTACGTCCGTCTTCCAGCCATACTTCGGTGTAGTTTCCCCCATCACTGCCGTAAACCGGAACGAGGCAGGTTAAGAGCGCCAGTTCCTTATCCCTGAGCCAGGTGTAGTCTGAAGCATTCATAATAGAACACCTCCCGGCTTAGCGCCCAAAAGTTTGATTGTATTGTAACAACTGACTTTTCAATTATCATTGTCTACCACCCTGCCAGGAGCCGTCAAATTATGAAAGCCATGTGTGGAGAATGAAATTATTCGTTTTCGGCCGCTAAAGGACTTTTCCTTTCAGGGATGTCACCGGGTTACGCAGATTTAGACAGGGATGCATGCTGTTTTGCGGGAATTATCTTTGTTCCTCCAGCCATTCATGCACCTTCTGCAGGCCGGTACCTGTCAGCCGCCACCTCTTGCCTTCCTGGGCCACCCAGCCTTCCTTTTTGGCGCGCTGGAGGTAAGTAGTGAGGCTGTTGATGGTGCTGGTTTTCTCCCGCAGGTCTTCTTTAAGGACCCGGCGGAGGTCTTCGTTGGTGGGCGATTCTTGGCGGTAATGGTCGCAGTAGTAAACCACCAGGGTGACCAGTTCTTTGTTATTCTGTACTCCGGCCTTGGAACGGAGCTCGGCAATGGTGGGGATGGACCCGCCGCTCACAGGCCCGGCGTCCTGCACCACCGGAGTGGGCTCTTTTGCTTCTTCGTCATAATTCCTCTCCTTTGCGCATTCATGCAAAAGTTCCGATAAATGGTCCCGCAAAACTTCCTTGACGAATTCCTGGTCGCCCTTCAGGACTACTTTGCATCCCCGGACAACTACTTTGCAGTAAGACTTCACCGGTTTCACCTCCCATTACCATTTAAGGTTTAGTTTTTCTGGTAATAGCTTACCAATGATTCGTGCGCTTGTCAATATACTTCTGCAATTACAAACAAATACTCCTGCACTTTGGTTTGTCTCTGTAAGAATTAGGTGCACGAGGCACACATTATGTGAGTTTTGTGCCATGAGACCAAAGATTACTTAGACATGTGTGAACTGCGTTGCGTGAAGATATGCAGGAGGGCGTTCTGCAGATCGGCAGCATCGGGGATACCCTGTTGGGACGAAGGCTGTGTGGGGGCGGGAAGCGGTGAACGGGCGGACGTGCATCTATGGCAGGCCTTCCACGCATAAGATTTGGCGTGACCGGGAAAGGGCCGCCGGGAGCCGCGCCCGCGCTCACGGACAGCGGACGGCTGTTTCCGGGCCGAAGAAATAGAGGTATTTGTCCTTGACTTGCTGCCGGTAGATGGCCTCGACGGCCAGGCTGTATATGTTTAACTGCGGCATGTAGTATTCCACTACTTTGTGTAGGGAGCCCGGCTCTACCCGGTCCGTCTTGTAATCGATCAGCAGCCAGCCGTCACCCTCGTCTGCCAGGCAGTCGATGATCCCCTGGACTACTATTGTTTCCGCCGTTCCTTCCTCTTTCAACTCGGGATAGAGTTCGGCGGCGGGTAGGCCGAGGGTGAAGGGGACCTCGCGCCGGACACTCCTCGCCGTCAGGAGGCGACGGCCGAGGTCTGTTTTAAAGAAGTTGGCGATCTTGGAACAGGACACCGCGGCGGCCTGTTCGGGGGTGAGGATTTCCCGTTCCACCAGGGCCTGCACCTGCCGGGCAATGCCGGTCGGCTCCAGGTCACCCCTGAGGTCCAGGTGTTGCATAACGAGGTGGAAGGCACTGCCCACTTCCACGGGAGAAAGCTTCTCTGTCTCCACGACAAAGCGCGGCTGCCTGGTGACGCGGGGCAAGTAAGGACGTACCGTTACCTCCTCGGCGGAGAAGAGCTCTTCGCCGGGCCTCTTAACGTCGCTGACCGCTACTTTGGCCGGTCTGGATATGCAGGCGCGGTAGGGGTAGCTCCAGTCCAAGGCGCGGACGACCTCCTCCCGGCAAGGGCCGGTCACGGGTATGGGTTCCAGCCGCAGGAGGGCCGGGAGGGCGCCCGGCGTTCCCCCGGCCTCCGGCTCCTCCGGCCCGGCAAGGTCCCGGGTGCCCCACAGGTGTATTTCCCAGGAGGAGGGGTCCTGGAGCAGGGCGGGCGATGCACCCGGACGGCCGGCCCTGCGGCGTATTTTTTCCCCGTCGCGGTGGCGGGCCAAGGCGGGGAGGATCCAGTCGAGGTAGGACCGGGCCGACGCCAGGGAGGACGCCGGGAGCTGTATGTCCTCCGAACCCGACCGGCGGCACAGGCCGCGCAGGGCCTCCTCCCCTCCCCGCATGCTTCCCACCAGGATGAGTTTTTCCCGGGCGCGGGTCATGGCCACGTAGAGAATGCGCATCTCCTCGGCCAGGGCTTCCCTTTTCAGGCGGTCCCGCACGGCAAGGTGCAGCAGCGTGGGATAGGCCAGCCTTTTTTCGGGGTCCACCCACTCTAAACCCAGGCCCAGTTCTTTATGGATCAGGGTGCTCTGGTACAAGTCCCTGAAATTAAACCGGCTGCCTAGGCCGGCCACGATGACCACCGGGAATTCCAGGCCCTTGCTCTTGTGGACGCTCATCAGGCGCACCACGTTTTCCTTTTCCCCCAGGGGCTGAGCCTCGGCCAGGTCCTCCCCGCTTTCCATGAGCCGGTCGATAAAGCGTAAGAAACCGAAAAGGCCGCGCAGGGAGGTTTGTTCGTACTGGCGGGCCCGGTCTATAAGGGCGCGCAGGTTCGCCTGGCGCTGCCGGCCGCCCGGTAGCCCCCCTGCCCAGTCGTAGTAGCCGGTTTGGCGGAAGATGGTCCATATGAGGTCCGAAAGTTTGCCCCGGCGGGCCAGGGTGCGCCAGGATTCGAGTTTTTGCCAGAAGGCGGCCAGGCGTTCGGCCAGAAGGCCCTGCCCGGACCGGATCTCCGCCAGGACCGCTTCGGCAAATTCTTCCCCGGGGTGCGCAATGCGGATCCGCGCCAGGTCACCGGCCTTCAGGCCCACCAGGGGGGAGCGCAGCACGGCGGTCAGGGGGATGTCCTGGTAAGGGTTGTCGATGAGTTGCAGGAGGGCCAGCATGGTGGCCACCTCTGGGGAGCTGAAGTAACCCTCCCCGGTGTCCGCGTAGACGGGAATCCCCGCCCGGGCCAGCTCTTCCAGGAAAATCCCGCTCTTCCCCCGCGTGGAGCGCAGGAGCACGGCTATGTCGCGGTAAGCCGGCGGCCGGTAAGAGCCGCTTTCCGGGTCCCAGATTTTGGAGTGCTGCACCAGCTCCCGTATACGGCGGGCCACCAGGCGGGCTTCGGCCTGGACGGCTTCCAGCTCCTCTATTTCCGTAGTCCCGGCCTCGGGTTCGACGGCCGGGGCTTCTCCAGTCCCGTCTTCCAGGTCGAGGAGGTGAACTTCCACCGGCCCGGCGGATTCTTCTCCTCCTCTGGGGTAGCGGGCCCCGGGCCGCAGTTCGGCGGCGGCGTCGTACTCCAGCTCCCCTACCCCGGCGGTCATGATCTGGCGGAAGAGAAAGTTCACGGCATGCAGGATTTCGGGCCGGCTGCGGAAGTTGACGGTCAGGTCCACGCGGCGCCGGCGGCTGCCGGGATCACGGTCGTAGGTGAGGTATTTTTCGAGGAAGAGACTCGGTTCGGCCCAGCGGAAGCGGTAGATGCTCTGTTTGACGTCCCCTATGAGGACCAGGTTGGGCCGCTCCCCATCCTGGCGGGAAACCAACCGGAGGATAATTTCCTGGAGGGCGTTGATATCCTGGTACTCGTCCACCAGGACCTCGACGAAGTAGTCCTGCAGTTCCCGGGCCAGGGCAGAAGGCACCAGGTGGCCGGGCCGGGCCTCCGGGGCCAGCAAGAGCCGGAGGCAGTAGTGCTCCAGGTCACCAAAGTCCACCAGGCCCTGACGCTGTTTGGCTTCCTGGTAGGCCTGTCCGAAGTCCAGGACTACCTGGACCAGCTCCTCCACCACCGGAGCCAGGTCCTGGAGGGCGGCCAGGACAGCGGCCGAGGTGTGGCTGAAGTAGGTTTCCTGCCAGGAGCGTATTCTGTCTTTGTAATCCTGACGCAGGGCCTGCACCTGCTCCTTAAGGTCCGGGTCCACGACCGGGGGGCACCGTTTGAGCTGGGCGAAGGCGATGCTTTGACCGGCCCGGCAAAAATCGTCCCAGGACTTCCGGCTGGCCCGGTATAAATGCTCTAACTGGCTCAGGTCATCCTGCAGGGCCTCCAGGTATGATGCAGGACCTTGAGGGCTTCGGGCCAGGGCGAGGGCTTCTTCCCCTTCGGCTATAAGTCCCTTGATTTCCAGGGCCAGGCTCTCCTTCAAGGCCTGCACCCAGGGGAGTTCGTCCAGGGCGGCCGGGGATGAAGCATTCCTGTAGCTGTCCAGGATGTTCTGCAGCCACGACCGGGGCCAGGGATGGGTGCGGGAAAAGTTGTAAAGGCGCAGGATGAGGTCCTGGAGGAGGCGGTCGTCTCGCTGGCCGCCGAAGGAATCCACCAGGCGGCCGAAGGAGGACCGGTTTTCCAAGGCCAGGGCGTAGCGGTCTTCCAGGACCTGTTCCAGTATTTCCTGGCGGAGCAGGGAAGCCTCTATTTCCCCCATGACGCGGAAGGAAGGGGTCAGCTGGAGCAGGTAGAAGTACTGGCGCAGGAGGTCCAGACAGAAGGAATGAAGGGTGGTGATGCTGGCCTTCTCCAGGAGGAGGAGCTGCCGCCGGAGATGGCCCGAATGGGGATTCTGGGCCAGGGCCCGGCTCAACGCGCTCCCGATACGCTCCCGCATTTCGGCAGCCGCCGCCTGGGTAAAAGTGACCACCAGGAGCCGGTCGATGTCCGTATTTTCCCGGGTATCGGTAAGGCGCTCGATTACCCGCTGTACCAGCACGGCGGTCTTCCCTGCTCCCGCAGACGCGGAGATGAGGAGGTTGCAGTCTTTGGTCTCGATGGCTTCCCTCTGCTCTGTGGTCCAGTTCCCTTTCACCCGGTTTCTCCCCTCCTCTATCTTTTAGTGGTTCCCCCGACCGGGAAACGGTGCAGCTCCGGCCGGGGCATCAGCCTATTCTCAGTTTCTCCTCGGCCGGCTTGGCTGGCGCTCGCTCCAAAAACTCTCCCGGGCCAAACTATTACTCGGCCTCGCTGAAAGAGTTTGACAGCCGGTCCCAGATGTTCTTGTTATCCAGCTCCGGCAGGAAGCGGTAGCTGCTGCCGGGCAATAAGGGGTCGAAGCCGCAGACCGGCCGGTAGGCGCAGTACAGGCAAGGGGAGTAGCCCCGCCTGCGGTAGGGCGCTATGTCCACCACCCCCCGGGCGATCTGGCCGCCTATGTCTCGCAGGAGCCGGTGCAGGTGCCGCCTGAGGGAAAGGAGCTGTTCCCCGGTTACGGTCGCCGACCTGCCGTCAAGGGTCCCGTCCTTTTTGACGCTCACCGGCAGGAAGGGGGAAGCTCCTGGCAGGTGGTCGTCCATGAGCTTTAGGGCCGGGAGGTGGGCCAGGAGCAGGCCCTTCATTTTAAATTTTTTCAGGAGCTCCTGTTCCACAGAAACTGCTTGAGACGGTCCCAAGGTCCTGACCAGGGGATTGATGACCGGGAAGTACAGGACCCCTGCAGGCAGGCAGGGCCGGCCGAACAGGTCCTGGCCGTAGGTCAACAACACTTCCAGGTAAGTGAAGAGCTGCAGCTTTAAGCCCCAGTAGAGCTCCGGGAGCCTGAGGTCGGTAGGGCCGGACTTGTAGTCCACCACCCGGACCCAGAGCCCTTCCGGGCCGGGGGCGACGTCCACCCGGTCGATGCGTCCGGAGATCTCCAGTACCCGGCCCCCGGGCAGGGGGATTTCCAGGGGGGGCAGGGGGCCTTGGCGGCCGAAGGTTAACTCCAGACCGGCAGGTCGAAAGGCGCTGTGCCGGGCCTGCTCGGTGAGGACGGCGGCGGTCTGTTCTACGGTCTGCTGGAGTTTGCGGGTCAGATAGCGGTAGCGGGCGGTGCTGAGGAGTATCTCGTTCTGCAGCTGGGGAGCCAGTTCGGCCGCAATGCGGCGGCCGAGCTCCCGGCAGTAGGCGGGTTCCAGTTGCCCCCAGTCCAAGCCCTCTTCTTTTACGGTGGCGGCCAGTTTTTTAAGGGCGGCATGGAAGAACTGTCCCAGGTCCGGGGCTACTAATTTGTACCGGCGGCGCTCTTTAAGCCTTAAGCCGTGGCCCAGGAAGTGGGAAAAGGGGCAGGCCTGGAAGCTCTCCAGGCGGGAAACGCTGCTCCTCAGGGTCTCCCCGTACAGGGCCCGGCTTATTTCGGGACTTAAGGGTTCTTCCCGGTTGGTGTAGAAGAGGCCGCTCAGGATGTTTTCCAACCGCGGCCGGTATGAGGGGTGCTCCCGGGCCCAATTGTACACGTCGAACCACGCCGGGTCAACTTCTTCGCCGTTCTTGAACCGGCGGAGCTGCCCGGCGAGAAAAGATAAGGCGGGGCCGGGATGGGCTATGTAGGATAGCGACTGTTCGCCCGGGGACGGTTCCGGGCCTAGAGTCGTTTCCGCCAGGCCGGGGAGCAAGGTCTTTAAACGGTTTATTACCTGCGAGGGCCTTAGGGCCCTTCCCTCTTCGTCGGCCAGGGCGTAGCTTAAAGTCAGGAGTTCCCGGGAGCGGGTGAGGGCCAGGTAGATCAGGTGCTGCTCGTCCAGTAGCCGCCTTTCGCCGTACGGGGCCAGGTTGATTCCCTTTTGTTCCAGCTGTTCCCTTTCGGCGTCCTTGAGGAAGCCGGAAAAAGGGGGCCGGGCGGGAAACACGCCTTCGTTAACCCCCAGGAGGAAGGCCGCCCGTACTTCCGGATGGCGGGATCGGTCCAGGGACACCACCAGCACCTGGTCCAGGCCCTGAGGGATTAGACTTAAGCGCTGGCTTTCCAGGCCGGCGGTCAGGATCTGGGCGTATTCCCTCAAGGTTAAGACTTCGTTTCCCAGGATCTCCACTAACTGCTCCAGGATTTCCGCCACGGCGTCCCAGATCTGGGCGTGTTCTTGGGCCTCGTCCCACCGGCCCGCTTCCATGCCCTGGGAGCGCCAGGCCTCCAGACGGGTGGGAACGTTTAATTCCAGGAGGAGGTTATACAGGGCTACAGTCATTTCCCGCACGTTTCCGGCCCTGCGCAGGGCGCGGTCAAAGGGTCCCAGGAAGGACACCACCCGTTCGCGGAGGGCATTAATGCGTTCCAGGTCCGCGGCAGTGTCGGATTCCGGCTCTGCCTCTTCCCCCAGGGTGTAGTGGAGCCGGTAGGTCCAGGGCCTGCCGTCCATCCAGCGCTCACCGCGGATGCCGTGGGCCAGCACGTAGTTTTCCAGGACGTCCACTTCGTCCCGGGTGAGGGGTACCAGGTCGGTTTTTAAGAGGCGGAAGAGGGGTTCGTAGGCCCAGTCCTGGTCCACGGTTTCCAGGGCGGCCCGGAGGAGCTCCACCAGGGGATGGTGCAGGAGGGGGCGCTTGGCGTCCAGAAAGAAGGGGATCTCGTAGTCGGTGAAGACGTTGACCAGGAGGTCCCGGTAGAGGTCGAGATCCCGCACCATTACGGCTACGTCCCGCCAGCGGTATCCCCGGGTGCGGCAGAGGTGGATGATCTCCCGGGCTACCCCCTCCACCTCGGCCCTCCGGTCGGAGGCGGCCAGGAGGCGCAGATGGGCGACCTTTGCCGGGAAAGGCGGCGCGGCCGGCCGGAAAAAGTTTTGTTCTACGTAGGCCAGGTCGGGAGCCGCAAGGAAGCGCTCCGGGGTTTCTCGGTCCAGCAGGGTGGGCGGCTCTACGGTTACCCCCAACCGGTGGGCCAGCCCTCTTAGTTTGGCCCAGGTTTCCCTGACGGGGTAAAAGGGGTCTCCGCCCGGTGAGGCAGATTCTAAGTCCGGGCGTTCCAGGCACAAGGCGACGTGCAGCCGGCGGCTGATTTGCAAGAGGCTTTCCAGCACGGCGTATTCCTGGGGGGTGAAGCCGGTGAAGCCGTCCACCCAGATTTCCGCTCCCTGGAGGCTCCTGCTTCGCAGGAGGTTGGCGGCCAAGTGCTCCAGGGTGTCCTCGGGGTCCAGGAACCGGGGGGCCAGAGCTTTTTCCATCTCTTCCCACAGGAGGGCCAGGTCGTGGAGCTTAGCCGTCAGGGTACCGGAAGGGTCCCCGGAGTCCACAAGGTCGGCAGCCTGGCGCACTAGCGCCGGGGTCAGGCGGTAGTGTTTGAACTCCCGCAGGGTGGAAGCCAGTTCGGCCAGGAACCCGGGCTGCCTCCAGGCGCCCCGGCCCAGGATTTTCAGGCGGTCTGCATGGTGTTCCAGCAGGCGCCGCAGGAGCATGTGCTTGGCCAGGTCGCCGATGTAGGGCCGTACCGCCCCGCCCACTTCCTGGCCGACCCGCCACGACAGGCGGCGGAAGCTTAATACCTGGGCGCGGATGGATCCCCGGAGGCCGGGGGCGGTAACCAGGGCCTTTTCCATCTGGAAGGTGGCTTGTTCGGGAACCAATAGGATGAGGGCCGGCCCGTCCGGGGCGGCCAGCAGCTCCTGCCGGATGGATTCCAGGCAGTAGCGAGTCTTTCCCGTACCGGCGCGGCCGAAGATGAAGTGCAGGCTCATGCAGCTCTCCCCAAGGGGGAGCGGCGGTCGAACCGGCGCATCCTGACTTTAGGCCAGCCGCCGGACCCCAGCCCACACAGTTCTAAGTTCCCAGCCCGGATGCGCCGGGTGTTCACCGCTCCCCTTATGAAGGCTTCCCTTATTCTTCCTTATCCCGGGCGGCCCTGGCCGCCTGGATGATCTTGTCGGCGATGCCGGCCGGCACTTCCTCGTAGTGGTCGAATTCCATGTGGAAGCGGCCCCGGCCCTGGGTGAGGGATTTCAGGTCGATGGCGTAGCGGTAGAGCTCGGCCAGGGGCACCTGGGCGCGGATGACCTGGTACTTGCCTTCGGGCTCCATTCCCAGGACGCGGCCGCGGCGGCCGTTGAGGTCGCCGATGATGTCGCCCATGAATTGTTCGGGCACCGTGATTTCCACGTTCATGATGGGTTCCAGCAGAACCGGTTTGGCCTGCTCCATGGCTTTCTTGAAGGCCATCCCTGCGGCGATCTTAAAGGCCAGTTCCGAGGAGTCCACCGCGTGGTAGGAACCGTCCGCCAGGTTGACTTTAATGTTGGTCACCGGGTAGCCCGCCAGGATGCCTTCCTGCATGGCTTCGCGTACGCCCTTTTCCACAGCGGGGATGTACTGGCGCGGCACCACCCCGCCGAAGATGGTCTCCGTAAACTCAAATTCCTTATCCGGCAGGGGCGACATGTCGAGGAAGACGTGGCCGTACTGGCCGCGGCCGCCGGTCTGCTTCTTGTACTTGCCCTCTATCCGGGTGACCGAGCCCTTGATGGTCTCCCGGTAAGGGACTTTGGGGGTGGACATTTCTACCGCCACGCCGAATTTGGACTGCAGGCGCTCGACGGTGATGTCCAGGTGGAGTTCGCCCATGCCGGTGAGGATGGTTTCGCGGGTTTCGTTGTTCTTCTCGATGCGCAGAGTGGGATCCTCTTCCAGGAGGCGGGCCAGGGCATTGCTGAGTTTATCTTCATCCCCCTTGCTCTTGGGCCGGATGGCCACAGGGAGGGTGGGTTCGGGGAACTCAATGCCTTCCAGGCGCACAGGATTGGCCTTAGTGGTTAAGGTGTCGCAGGTGGTCGAAACGGAAAGCTTAGTCACGGCTCCCATGTCCCCGGGTTTCAGCTCGGTGACGGGCACCTGGTTTTTGCCCTGGAGGGCGAAGAGGGACCCGATTTTTTCTTCAGTCTCTTTATTGGCGTTGTAGGCGGTGGTATCGGGACGGAAGGTGCCGCTGTAGACGCGGAACATGCTAAGTTTGCCCACATAGGGGTCGGCCAGGGTTTTGAAGATGAGGGCTGCCAGGGGCTCCTTTTCCATCTCTTCGCCGGACTTGCCCGCCCTCGCCGCCGGGGAAGGCAGGTAGTCAACAATGAAATCCAGGAGGGGTTCTACGGCCATGTTCTTGGCGGCCGAGCCGCAGAGAACAGGGATGACCTTTCCGCCGGCCACCGCTGCTTTCAGACCCCGGCGGATCTCCTCGTCGGTCAGCTCTTCCCCTTCCAGGTACTTCATCAACAGCTCGTCGTCGCCTTCGGCCGCCGCTTCGATGAGGGATTCCCTTATGGCCTTTACCTCTTCTTCATACTCGGGCGGTATGGGGATTTCCTGGGCCTTCCCGTTCTGGTAGGAGTAGGCCTTGGAGCTGAGGACATCGACGACGCCGGTGAAGGTTTCCGCCGCCCCTATGGGGAGCTGTACCGGCACTATGTTGCCGCTGAGGCGTTCCCTCATGTTTTCCAGGACCTTGTGAAAATTGGCGTTTTCCCGGTCCATCTTGTTGATGTAGGCCAGGCGCGGCAGGCCGTAGGCGTCGGCATGTTCCCATACGATCTCGGTCTGGACCTCTACGCCGGCCACGGCGCTCAGGACAACCACCAGGCTGTCGACCACCCGCAGGGCGGCCAGGACGTCGCCGAAGAAGTCGGCATAACCGGGGGTGTCCAGGAGATTTATCTTATTATCCTTCCACTCGCAAAACGCCAGGGAAGTGTTAATGGTTACCTTACGCTTGACCTCTTCAGGGTGGAAGTCGGTCACCGTGTTGCCCTCTTCTACCCTGCCCAGGCGCTTGGTGGCGCCCGCATTGTAAAGGAGCGCCTCGGTAAGGCTGGTCTTCCCGGCCCCGCCGTGGGCCACAATACCGACATTGCGAATGCTTTCCGTGGGGTAAACCTTCATTAAAATAAGACCTCCTCGCTTCTCTACTGGGTTTATGAATATAATTGGCTTTTGCTTAAAAAAAATCCTTTTTTCCTGGCAATATTTTTTCGTTGACCGCTTCTTATTTTCTACTTTTCCCCATTTTACTTCTTCTAAACCGGTGGGGACGAGCATAAGGATTTTAGGCGAGGGGGGAAAGGCCATGGCCGCAACGGTCATCTGGCAGGGAGCCGCCGTACTTGTGCTGGCCAATCTGTTTAACCGGCTGCTGAGCTTCGTCTACCGCATCCTGGTGATCAGGCTTATCGGGCCGGAGAGTATGGGGTTATATGAGATGGTATTCCCCTTTTACACCCTGGTCCTGGTGGTGGCCACGGCGGGCATTCCGGTGGCCCTGGCCAAGATGGTGGCCGAGCGGGCCGCCTGTCAGGAATGGAGGCGGGTGCGGAGCGTTTTCCGGCTTTCCCTCCTGTCCCTCACCTTCAGCGGGCTGGTCTTCACCGCGGGCCTCTATTGGGGGGCCCCTTACCTTTCCCAACGGGTTTTTGCTGACAGCCGGGTGTTCCCCGCCTTTACGGCCATGCTGGCCGCCCTGCCCCTGGTATGCACCGCCTCGTCCTTCCGGGGGTATTTTCAGGGCCTGCAACTGATGCGTCCCCTGGCCCTGGCCCAGGTGGCCGAACAGGTGGTGCGGGTGACGAGCGGAGTGTGGCTGGCCCTGCTGTTCCTGTCCCGGGGCATTGAGTGGGCGGCGGCTGGGCTGGCTTGGGGCATGGTCCTGGGCGAAGCGGTGGGGCTGCTCACCAACCTGGTTATTTTCCGGCGGGTCCGGCCCTATTATGAGCTGGACGGTGGCCGGGCCCCCCTGGCCAGGGATCTGGTACCCCTCTTCAGGCTGGCGGTGCCCGTCACCCTGGCCCGGGGGGCCAGCGGAATCATGCTTACCCTGGAGGCCCTATTGATACCCCGCCAGCTGCAGGCCTGGGGAGCTTCTATGCGGGAGGCCACCACTCTCTACGGCCAGTATTCGGGCATCGCCATGACCCTGGTTTACCTGCCCATGATCCTCACGGTGGCGGTGGCCATGGTGATGGTGCCGGCCATGGCAGAGGCCCAGGCCCTCAAGGATTATGCCCTGCTCCACAAGCGCTGCAACCAGGCCCTGCGCATTACCATTTTAAGCGGCCTGCCCTTTGCCGTTTTCTTTTATTTCTTGGCTGTGGAAATTTCGAACGCCGTGTTTAATACGCCGGCGGCCGCCGTCCCGCTGCAGGCCCTGGCCTGGGGATGTGTTTTTCTCTATTTGCAGCAGACCACCAACGGCATTTTGAATGGGCTGGGCGCTGTGAAGACGGCCCTCTTTACCACCCTCGTCGACGGGGTGGTGGATATCCTGGCCGTGTATTTTTTGATCCCCCTGTGGGGCATCACGGGGGCGGCCTGGGGGGTGAACCTGGGCTGCGGCGTGAGCACCGTGCTGAACCTGGCGGCCATAAGCCGGCTCACCAACTGGCGCCCGGACCCGTGTTCCATGGTCTGGCGGCCTCTTCTGGCAACCGCCTTGCTGGGCCTGGGTCTTAGAACCGCATGGGGCATTCTGAGTCTGTGGCCCGGGCCCTGGCAGCTACCCGGCGCTTTGATAGGGGGCGGGGTGATTTACCTCGCGGCCCTTCTGCTGACCCGGACGGTTTCCGGCCGCTATTTGTCCTTCTGGAAGTGGATTTGAGGAAAGGCGAAGGAAAAAGGTTTGCGGCGGAGTTGGGCCAGGAACGGGTGGTTGGTAAGGTCGAGGTGTATGGGGGTGATGGAAATGCAGCGGCCCTGGACGGCTCCGATGTCGGTTTCCGGCTCTGGATCCAGGTCCTGCACTTCTCCCCCCAGCCAGAAATATACCCGCCCGCGGGGATCGTAACGCCTTTCAACGGTGTTGACGTACCGCCGGCGGCCGAGGCGGGTGAAGGCCACCCCGGCGACCTGCTCAGGGGGCAGGTTGGGGATGTTGATGTTGAGGAGGGTGTCCGCGGGAAGCCCCAGGTTGGGGATCTCCCGGCACAGGGAAACGACAAAGGAAGCGGCAAGCCGGTAGTCCGGCTCGCCTTCCCCGGCCAGGGACACGGCCAGGGAAGGGATACCGTTGATACATCCCTCGATGGCGCCCGAGACGGTGCCGGAATAAAGCACGTCCGTGCCCAGGTTTTCTCCCCGGTTGATGCCGGAAATAACGATGTCCGGCGGCCGGGGTACCAGGGCGTCCAGGGCCAGTTTAACACAGTCGGCCGGGGTACCGTTGACCGCCAGACCGCGTAAGTTTTCTCCCAACAGGGTTTCCGTAACCCGCAGGGGCTTATGCATGGTGATGCCGTGGCCGATGGCGCTCCTTTCCCTTTCCGGGGCTACGATAAACACTGTGGCAATGGATGAAAGGTGCTGGCCAAGGACTTTAAGCCCCTCGGCGGCAATGCCGTCGTCGTTGGTTAGAAGGATGAACAAAGACATTACACCTCGTAGACGGAGATGATCATGACCTGGTTGTTCTCCCTGTCTTTGGCGAGGCCGAACATCAGGCGGTATTCTTTCAGGTTCTTGTTGAGAAAATCGACGATCTGGTAAAGGCTTTCGTGACAGGGCACGGTCTTCGATGCCAGGAGCCGCATTATTGGATCCCCCCGCTAGACGGCCTAGGATTCGCGGATTAAACCCAAGGCTTTATTATAACAGTAAACCGCCTTTTCTTCCAGCTTTAACTGGCTGTAAATGTGGCCCTTCAGCTCCCAGGCCTGGAGATTCTGGGGGAACTGGCGGAGGAACCCCTCCAGGTAATCCAGGGCTTCCTCGTAGTGGGCCAGCCGGCTTAAGCATTCGGCGTAGTCCAGCCCGGTTTTTTCGTCTTCGGGGTCCAGGGACAGGGCCTTTCGGTAGTAAGTCAAAGCCAGGGCTTCCTTCCCGAGGCGGACCAGCAGTGCCGCGACTTCGCCGTAGAGGGAAGGACCCGGCGGGCAAACCTTTAGGGCCTGTTCATAACAGTCCACCGCCTCGGTCCACCGGCCCACGGCCGCCAGGGCCTTGCCCAGATTCAGCCAAAACTCCCCGGCCGTGGGCTCCAGGGCCACGGCCCGCCGGTAGCAGGCCAGGGCTTTTTCCAGCCTCTCCAAGTGGAAGAGGCACACCCCTGCATTGTTCCAGGCAGAAGCGTCCTTATCATTGTACCGGAGGGCCCGGGTGAAGTACCGGTAGGCCTCCGACCACTTCTCGAGGCGCTGGGCCGCAATTCCGGCGTTGAAGGCCGCCGCCGGGTCCCGCGGCGCGAGCGCGGCAGCCCGCCGACAGCTTTCCAGAGCCGGCTCGTTGCCGCCCAGCTGCAGGTAGCAGTAGCCCAGGTTGTGCCAGGCGGCGGCGTCCCGGGGCCGCAGTTCTAAATAGCGGCGGTAGGCGTCGGCTGCTTTTTCATACAGCTCTTTATCCAGCAGGCGTTCGGCCTCTTGTCTAAGGGATTGCAGGGCTTCCTTACGAAGATACTTGGAGGCATAAGGACGCAAGGCAGGAACGGGCAACTTTCATCTCTCCCTTTTTCTTGTTCCTGCCTCTAATTTTTCGCCCCCAGTTATACTAATTCCTACCAGAAATACCATAAAATTTATAGCAAAAAACTGCATCTTCCTCGTCTTACTCGCCTTTATCTCTCTCTCCTCGACAATCCCGGCAGTAGCCGTAAAACTTCAGCTGGTGATCGGTAATGAGGAAACCGGTCTTCTTGGTAACGAGGGCTTCCAGGAATTCGAGGAGGTCATGATCGAATTCCTGCACCCGGCCGCAGTTAACACAGATTAAATGGTGGTGATGGTGTTCGTCCCGCTGGCTGAATTCATACCGCGCCCGGCCGTCGCCGAAGTTTATGCGCTGCAAGATGTCCAGATCCACCAGGAGATCCAGGGTGCGGTAAACGGTGGCCAGTCCGATGTCGGGATACTGTCCCTTGACAATGTTGTAGACCTCTTCGGCACTCAGATGCTCCCGAGCGTTGTTTAAGAAGGCCTTGAGAATCACCTGGCGCTGGGGGGTAATCTTGTAATCCTTGTCGTGGAGCTTTTTATAGATCTCCTGGAGATGCTCTTCCACTGTTCCTTTCACCCTGTCACCGTCAAGTTTTCAACCAATCCCCAAACCCGTTCTTCCCTCTCCGGATCGGACGCCAACCGGAGTCGTCCGGAAGAGGCCCACATTTTTAAGGAGCCGGTGGCCAAGCCATCGTTTAAATCCTGCTGCCACAGGGCCCGGGACGTATCAAGGACCAGAGACACCGGCGGAGTGCTGCCGGCCCGGGCCTCCTTTAAGGGCAGGGAGTTGCCGCCGGTACGGTTCGTTTCGACATGGGGGGTACTGATATAAGTTTCCGGCCCCCTCGCCACGTACAGGGCCGCGACGTGTTTGCCGCTATACAGTAGATTTCCCCCAAAATCGGCAAATAAAAGGGTATATTCATCATGGTAAAAACGGCCCAGGCAGACGCCGGCCAGGGCCTGCCGCAGGGGGAAGTTATGCCGGCGGTGGTCGTGATATCCCAGCCCTTCCAGGGTATAGTCTTTCCCGTTAACGGTTATATGCCCCCTGACCGCTGCGCGCGGCACCAGCACCTGCCAGAAGAGCTGAAGGCGGCCCTGGTCGCCGTAGGCCAGGCGCCCTGCACCCGGCTGCCACCCCGGAACCTGGGGCTCCCATTCAAGTTCCCCGGCAATATTTCCGGCTTCCACCCGCAGGAGGTATTTGCCGGATATGAATTGGGCTTTGTTGGGGCCCAAGGAAACGTTACAGCACCCGGTGGCCGCCGCAAACTCGCCGGCGGGGAAAACCCGGCTCTCCTGTACCGTTTCTCCTCCGCCGTACCAGCAGACCCGGAGGAGGGACGACGGCTGGGAGGCGGAGTGGTACAGGGTAAAGGAAACCCGCAGGTGGTCGGGGCGGGCGGTAAAGGCTTCAAAGACCCAGCTCTCCTCCCCCGCTTCCCCGGGACCCGGGGGGTGGTAGGCATCGTCTTCCGGGGCCAGGGGCCTATCCGCCAGGGCGTTGAAGTCGGCGTCCTGCCAGAAGGAAAAGGTGCTTTCCCGCAACCAGGTTCACTCCCTTAATTTGGTCGGACACATGCCTACTCCCTAAAATTCGACGCAAGTGGGAAAAAACCTCCTCGCGGAACACCGGTTATTTTCCCGGGAGTAGCGGCATAAGGTTTAATGGAAGCGTTGTTAAGGGAGGCGAGGGGATTGCGTCACCTGGTGGTCGGACTATTACACGCCTTAGGGGCGGCCCTGGGGATAGCGGTGGTCTTGGGAATTCTGCTTTACGCTACTCCCCTTTCCGAGGCTAGGCTGCCCCTGCTGGCCACGGTGGGCGGGGCTTTAGCCGTGTTTTGGGGAGCCCTGAAGGCTTCTCACCTGGCCGGCTCCGCCGGCCTCTGGCATGGATTGGGAGTGGGACTGCTTTTTTCCCTGGTGGTGCTGCTTTTGAGCTGGACAGGCGTCCCCCACAACCTGGCGGCCTGGGGTGAGAAGCTTGGACTCTCCCTCTTGGCCGGAGCCCTGGGCGGTATCGCCGGTGTGGCCGGGCGGTAGTGCTACTTTTTGATTTCCCAGTGGCCCTGGATGGCCGTGATCAGCCACTGGCGTCCCACCTTCTGCAGCGACAGGGTTACCGGAGTTTCATAGGTGTCGGGGCTTAAGGGATGCCAGATTGCGTCGCCCTTTACCCACGCTTTATCCCCCGCGACGGCAAAATCGTTGATATAAAAGACAACGTAGACGCCGGAAGTGGAACTCCGGCGGTCTTCCTTTAACGCCGCAATAATACCGGCGGCGTTGAGCTTCCTCCAGTAGCCGGGTTCCAGCAGCGCCCGCAGGCGGCCCCAGTCGGCCTGTTCAATGGCATGGTAAAATTCGTTGGCGGCCTGAAGGGGGGAATCCCTTTCGATGGACTCAATTTTCCAGGTTTCGCCGCTGCGTACCAGGCGGACGGTTTCCTCGGAGCTGATGAGACCCCGCCGCGGTGAGTCCCACTCGGCTCTGCCCTGGGCCCACGCCCGGCCTGCACTTTCGTCAACGCTCTGATCGGACACCAGGAACAGCACAAAGCGGAGTTCCGGTTCTAGATTTTTCCTCGCCCGCCATTCCTCCAAAAATCCTTCCTGCTGCAGTTTGGTCCAGAATTCAGGGGTGACCAGTTCCCGTACTTTCTGCTCGTTTCCTTCTTCTACCGCTTTGTAGAAAAGGTAGATGACGTCGAAGGGAGAAGGAGAAGAGGCCGTTATGGAGGACATGACCGGTTGGGCCGGAATTCCCCCGGACCCCGTCCCCCTATCCCCCCACCCCCATATATAGCTGAAGAGCAGCCCCAGTACAAAGCCCAACCCTACGTATTTGATCCCGATAGCCCGCACAAACCCCTCCCCCTTTCTATTTAATTCTAAGGGTTGAGGGAGGGGATTATGCTAAAAAAGAGGGGTTTTCCCCTCATTCCTGGTGGAGCAGTTTCTTCAACAGGCGTTTCAGGAAGCCCGGCAGGGGGATGAAGTAAACGCGCATGAATCCTTTCACCTCGCTTTGGGTTAATGGCCGCCTCACTTATATACTATTAACCCTGCGGAGGGAAAGTGATTAAAAATTGAACCATGCGGACAGACACCCGAGTACGTGGACCATCGGGCCCTGGTGCAACCGGGCGGGGGGCAGGGACTTAAGGAAGGAGGCACCGTAGGGCTGGCCCGCCAGCCGGGGATCGAGGACGACGACCGCTCCCCGATCGGAAGCCCTGCGTATGAGGCGGCCGAAACCCTGGCGGAAGCGGATGACGGCCAGGGGGAGGCTCAGGCCGGTAAAGGGGTTGAGGCCTTTAGCCGCCAGGTTTTCCAGGCGGGCGGCCAGGACGGGCACGTTGGGTGCCGGGAAAGGTAGGCGGGGGATGACGACGCAGCGGAGCAGTTCGCCCGGTAGGTCGATCCCCTCCCAGAAACTGCTGGCCCCCAGAAGTACGGCCTGGGGGAAGCGGGAAAATTCCTCCAGTAGCTGGAAGCGGTTGCCGTCCAGGCCCTGGCCCAGGACCACAAAGGGGGAACCGGCCAGGGCCCGGTTCAGGGCTTCATAGACCGCCTTGAGGAAGCGGTGGGAGTTGCAGAGCACCAGGGTGCGTCCCCCGGCTACGCGGGAGACTTCGGCTATGGGCTGAGCCGTGGCTTCGGCGTATTCCTCGTCGGTAAGTTTCCCGGGGTTGGGCAGGTCGGTAGCGGCACAGATTAAAGCCTGGTCCTTATAGTTAAAGGGAGAATCAAAGGCCGAGGCGCAAAGCTTTCCCGCCGGCAAGAGGTCGAGGCCGGTGCGCTGGCAGTAAAAATCAAAGCTGCCGTCTACCCGGAGAGTAGCCGAAGTCAGGATTACGCTCTTCTGGGGCTTAAAGAGGATTTCCTGCAGCACCGGCCCTATTTCGACGGGCGCGCTGTAAAGGGTTAACCAGCCGGCGCTGCTCTTTTCTATCCAGGCTACATTGGTTTGGCCCTCTTCGTCGAGGATCAGGCTCAGGCTCTGCCACTGGTTTTTAAGGGCGGCAGCCAGTTTTTCGGCCTCCCGGGCCTTTTCCGCGGCCCCGATCCTGTCCAGCAGGGGAGCCAACTTTTCCAGGCTGTGCCACAGACGGGCCCAGGTTTCCTCCAGAATATCCGTCGCGGTCAGCACGTTTTCCCACAGAGGGTGCTCCTTCACCCGTGCGGTCAGGCGCAGCTGGGGCTCCTGAGGCTGGGGCCTGCAGCCCTCCCACAAGGAATGAAGGGCGCCGAAAAATGCTCCGGCGGCGTCCCGGGCTGCGGCGGTGGCCGCCAGGGCCTTTTCCAGCTGGTGCCCTATATCGGACCGCAATTCAGGCGGCAACCTGGAGGCCAGAATGGACAGCTTAGGGAGGAAGCCCGGAAAGCGGCCGTTCCCCTCCAGCCGGCGGAAAAAGGAATTCAAACCGGCCTGACTGCAGGTGGTGGCCAGATGGTCGGTGGCGGTTTCTTCCAGGTGGTGGGCCTCGTCGATGATGACGTGGGCGAAGGATGGCAGCACCTGGTTGTCCATACGCAGGTCGCTCAACAGCAGAGAATGATTGAGGATTAAAATGTCGGCTTCTTCCGCGCGCCGCCGGGCCGCGGTGACAAAGCAGGACCCGGAGGCAAAGGGGCACGAGGGGCCCAGACAGGTTTCATTATCCGAGGAAAGCATATTTTTCCAGGCTTCTTCTTCGGGCGTTATTTTTACTTCGCCCCAGTCGCCGGTGGAGGTCAAGTCCAGCCAGCGCAGAAGGCGCATGAGGAAGACCTTTTCCCCTTGGTCCCCGGCAGCCAGGCTCTCTTCCAGCTCGCGCAGGCGCCGCCGGCAGAGATAGTTGTTGCGCCCTTTGACCAGGGCGGCCTTGAAGGGGACGGGTAAGACCTTCTGCAGGAGGGGTATGTCCTTGTGCCACAGTTGTTCCTGCAGGCTGATGGTGTGTGTCGCGACGGCCACCCGGCAGTTGTTGTGGCGCGCCCAGTAGACGGCCGGGATAAGGTAGGCCAGGGATTTGCCGATACCGGTACCTGCTTCAACCACGGCGTGTTTGCCCCCGGCCAGGGCTTCGGCCACCATGCGCAATACCTTTTCCTGCTCCGGCCTGTATTCATACCCGGGCAGGTGGGCAGACAGCACGCCGCCGGGAGCCAGGTGCTCGGCCAGGAGGTCCGGGGAAAAAGGTACGGGAGGGCCGGCTTCCCTATCTGGGGCGAAAAGCCCCTTGTGCACCGTGGCGGCCTCTTCCGCTGAGGCGTGACAGGGCTGCCGGTCTTCAGCCGCCTTAAACCACAGGCTTAAAGGCGGGGGTGCCAACAACCGCAGGCGGTGCAAAAGGGGCGGAGGAAGCCGCAGGGTTTCATTCCAGAGGATCTCCAGCAGGGCGGCCGCAGCATGGGCATCGGCCAGGGCCCGGTGGCGGGCCTCCACGTCCAGCCGGAAATAGTCTGCCAAGAAGCCCAGTTTGTGGGAGGGCAGGCAGGGAAATAGAATACGGCTTAGCTCCAGGGTGTCCAGGGCGGGCCCCGGCCAGGGGCTGCCCACGGCCCGCTCCAGGAAGGCCACATCGAAGGAGCTGTTGTGGGCGAACAAGGCGGCCCCGTGGAGAAGGGACAGTAAGCCGGGCAGGACTTCTTCCAGGGATGGAGCCCGGGCTACCATGCCGTCGTCAATGCCTGTCAAGCGCTGAATAGGGGGAGGAACGGGAATACCGGGGTTGACCAGGGTGCTGAATTCCTCCACCAGGACTCCTTCTTCAAAACGCAGGGCGGCAATCTCCAGTATGCGGTCCCGGCCGGGATCCAGACCGGTGGTCTCCAGGTCCACCACTACGTAACTGGGGGCTATCATTTTGAGGCCTCCACCTCGCCGGCTCATCCTGTCTTCTTCTGCCCCTCCCAGGGCGGGTAAAGGGGCCTTCCTGCTCTTTGGGGGAGTTCCCGCAGCGAGCCCTTCAAGGCTGGCTGAAGTGGTTATAGCCCCCCCGGGGCAGAGGTTTGCGGCAGCCCCGGTACTGGAGGTTCACACCTTCCTCAGCCGGGACGATTTCCCCTATAACGGTGACCGGGGTGCCGCAGTGGGCGGCTACTGCCCGGCGGATTTCCTCCACGGCTTCCGGACGGCACGTCCAGAGAAGTTCAAAATCCTCACCGCCGAAGAGGGCGTACTCCAGGGGGTCTTTTCCGTAGATGGCCGCCGCTTCCCGGACGGCAGGGGCTATGGGGATCTGGTCGCCGTACAGGAGGGCTCCCACGCCAGAAGCTTTAGCAATTTCCCTTATTTCGCTTGCCAGACCGTCGCTGATATCGTCGGCGGCGGTCAGTCCCCCTGCCTCAACCGCCGCCCGGGCCTCCTCGACGCGGGGAGTGGGCTGAAAATGGCGTTTCCGCAATTGGGCGGCCACCTCCGGGCCCACCGGTTTAGGATGCAGGAGGATATCCAGGCCGGCGGCCGAGGCTCCCAGGTCCCCGGTAACCAGGATGACGTCTCCGGGCCGGGCGGTGGAACGGTACAGGACTCCCTCGGTTTCCACTTTGCCTAGAATGGCTATGTTGACGATTAATGCCCGCGGGGAAGAAACGGTGTCTCCGCCGATAATGTTCACACCGTAAAGGCGGCAGCAAGTCTTGATACCCCGGTAGAGTTCGTCGACGAATTCCACTTCCTGGTCCGGGTATAATCCCAGGGAAATCAGGATTTCCTGGGGCAGTCCACCCATGGCGGCGATGTCGCTGATGTTCACCGCCACCGCTTTATAGCCGATTTCGAAGGGCGTGGCGGTCTCCAGGCTGAAGTGGATACCTTCCACCAGCATGTCGGTGGAAGCCAGGAGGAGGTGGTCTCCCCCGGTGTGGAGAACGGCGGCGTCATCGCCGATACCCTGCAGGACTCTTTCCGGTTTGACGAGGCAGCCTTCTTGGATGCGTTCGATGAGGCCGAATTCACCAAGCTCTTTGAGGTACAAGGGTAAAGCCCTTCCTTTACCAGACTTCCCCTCCTATATTGCCACAAGAAAAAGGCCGGTGCAAGTTCTTCCCTTCCGGCCTAGGATACCTTCTCGGTGATTATGCGTTGCAGGTGGGCCAGCAATTCCTTCAGGCGCTCTTGGACAAAGGTATCGGTGGGGTCCAGCTGGTAGGCGGACCAGTAGTGGCTTATGGCCTGGGCCGGCCGGCCGTGATATTCGTGGATTACTCCTAAAGCAAGCTGGGCTTCGAGATCCTTGGGGTTCTTTCGCGCCCGTCCCAGGTATTCCAGGAATCTGGAGCCGTCCTCCAGAAAGCTTTGCTCGAAAAGGATATTCCCGATCCTCACTCTCACTCCCCGTGTCCCCCCCGCCGCTTCTTCTATATTTTATGGGGGCGGTCGGGGGAAAATGAGTATCAATTCAGCTTGAGGACCCGGGGCCTCCAGCCCAGCTCACCTGCCAGGGCGGCGTACGCGCCCTTTTCCCTCCCTCCCAGGGCCACCAGGACGGCTTCCAGCATGTTGGCCGAGGGGGCCACTTCCCCCCACAGGGGTGAGGTGGTGACCAGGTAGCCGGCTCCCAGCTGCTGCAGCAGCCTGCGGTCTTCTCCGGTGGTGCCGGCAGTGATGATGATCTTCCCCTTTAAAGTGGGAGGCAGATAACTCCGGATGAAATGCCAGTTGCCGGCAATTATATCCGCCTGCCGGTATAGGAAGGCCCAACCCCGGCCTGGAGTTTCCTGGCGGGAGCCCAGAGGATAGAGGTACTTGAGGGGCAGGCGCGCCAAGAAAGGTAAAGTATAGCGGGCTATAGCTGTAAAAGCAGGCAGGGGTAAAGCCAGGGGCAACTTTAACCCAAAGGCCGGGTCACCGGCCAGCACCCGGCACCCTGCTTCCGCCAGGGCCCGGGCGAGCCAGCAGCGGTCCAAGACGGATACCACCAGGGCCGTCTTGCCGCTAAGCTCTATCCCCTCTTCCCTTAAAGCGTTTACGGCCCAGGGTTCCACGGCTTCTTTCCAGCCGGAACCGTCCACCAAAGGCGTCCTCTTCACCCGGGCCTTAAGGTACTGCCCCGCCGGACAGGGGACCCGGTATTGTCCCAGGTGGTAAAAGAAATTCGCTCCACCCAGGCCCAGGGCCGCCACTTTCCCTTCCAGGGAGGCCAGGAGCCGGCCGGCCTCACGCAAGTTGCCACGGCAGCCCAGGCGCTCCACCAAAAAAGGGATGCCCAAAAAGTGTAACTTGTAGCAGTAATCTCGCCGGGGTGTACCCAGGCTGACGCTTACCACCCGCAGCATATTACTTCGCGGCCGCATATTTTAGATAGCGTACCAGGAATTCGGCCAGCACGGCGTAATCTTCGGTGGCCAGGTGTTCAGACGCTGAACTGTCGAAAAGGATGGTGCCGTTGGGCGGCATTTCTTCATCACCGGCCCACAGGGCGATACATACTGGTACCAGGGGAAAGGGATGCAGAATTATCCCTGCATCCCCTACTCTTACTTTTTCTCCTCCAAGGGCCAGGCCGGCGGTAAGAAACTTTTCCAGGTCGAAACCGAAGGTATTAACCAGGGGCAATACCGACCGGGAATAAAAGGGCTGCTGGTATAGGGCGCCGCCGGGGAGTTCCTTAAAGGAAATCCATTTGCCCTGCAGCGAGGCGCCGCTGCTGCTGAGATAATGGAGGATCAATACCTGGAAACGAGGGTCTACTTCCCGCCCTCCTTCTTCGTAGACCTGTCCATCGGGGTATCGGACGCAGTAAACGGACTGCAACGAGGGGCAGTGTATTTCCCGGGTCTCTTCCCGCCAGTGCACCTTTTTGTTGACCACTATTTCCGCGGGTGAAAGGGCCAGGAGCCGCTTCCGGGCCAGTTCTAGGGCCACGTTTAGGTTGTAGGGCATTCTATCCATGACAGGCTGTTTCCCCCTAGACGCATAAAAATAAATAAAAAAGCCAGCGCATCAGGCTGGCCCCTCCCGGCTTACGCTAACGCAACGGTAATGCAGTTTTTCTCCTTTTCTTCCTCGAGGAATGCTTCCAGCTCTTCCTCGGTCAGGATGCGGTAGTCTACTTCTTCCCCCTCAATCCAGGTTAGGAGATACTCCACGTCCTCGCCCCCTGTACCCTGTATACATTATTCTTAAATATAGCATATCATTCCAGGCCCATTATTTCAAGCTTGACTTTGAGAAATTCTTTGGCTATAATGTTTATTGCATTGAAGGAGCGCCCGTAGCTCAGGTGGACAGAGTAACGGAATCCGAGTCCGGAGGTCGCAGGTTCGAATCCTGCCGGGCGCGCCATAAAGCCATGCGCCAGTAGCTCAGCTGGTAGAGCAGCTGACTCTTAATCAGCGGGTCGTGGGTTCAAATCCTACCTGGCGCACCAACAAAATCAAGGCCTCCAGGGATCTGGGGGCCTAAAATTTTAGTGGCTTGACAGCAATTTGACAGCAAATTATTCCATCTACCTGCCAACGTGACTCTGGCGGGATTCTTCCGGCAGAACTGGTAGCGCTGCCGGGCCTTCCGCCGCGGTTTTCAGAGTTAGGAAGGTAGTAGAACGGCAATCCGGATTCAGGTCCAAAACCGACAAGGGCTGGGGGTCTACCGCCCAGTCTCCGGCGTCTTCCCTGCTGACCAGCCCGGCCGGCCGGCACCAGGTCGGCAGCGCCCTGTCCATGGACACCATTTCCGGTTCAGCTCCGGCTATAGGTCAACTTTTTATTCCTTGGGTCTAAAGGTTTCACAGCAAGTATTCTCCGACATTCTGCATCTTTTATCAGCAACACTTGACCTAACTTCTATGCTTTCTGCATGGCAACCTCCCCTGCCGTCGTTATAATGGCATTCCTCTATTCGGCACCTTACGCCACCTGGCATTGTAACAACCTCCTTCCCAAAACTTTTCATTTTAATCTTTAATCTAACCCTCTGCTAAAGGATTTATTCTTGTTTTTCACGGCAACGCATCGAACTTTTGAACACTTGATGTCAATAATTGAGAAACCTAATAATGGTAAGGTATAATACCTTTAGAAAAGCCCTTATTGGCAACGATCCTCGGTACAGCCACGTTCAAAGGAGTCAGCAGGTTTTTGGAGTTAGGCCAATGAGCGATATTCTCCTCTGCGATCTGGATGCCTTTTTCGCTTCCGTAGAGCAGCGAGACCACCCCGAATACCGGGGAAAGCCCGTCATAGTGGGCGGAAATCCTGCAGCCCGGGGTGTGGTTTCCGCCTGTTCCTATGAGGCCAGGAAATACGGCGTTCATTCGGCCATGCCCATGAGGAGGGCGGTAAAGCTCTGCCCCCATGCTATCTTCCTGCCTGTAAATATGCGCCGCTATCAAGAAGTTTCCCAGGAGGTTTTCCGCATCTTCGAACGCTTCACCCCGGATATTGAAGGGGTTTCCATAGATGAAGCTTACCTAGCTGTCCCGGCGGGCCAGGGTATAAAAGTAGCCCAAGAGATCCGCAGGGCCGTCCGGGAAGAGCTGGATTTATCCCTCAGTGTGGGAGTTTCCAGCAATAAACTCCTGGCCAAAATGGCCTGTGAATTGGCGAAACCGGACGGATGGCGGGCTGTATGGCCGGAAGACGTGCCGGAAGTTATCTGGCCTTTGCCCATAAGGAACCTTCTGGGTGTGGGTCCCAAGACCGAACGAGTGTTCCACCATCTCGGCATTTATACCATCGGCGACCTGGCCGGCCGGAAGGAGGCCGAAATAACCGCCCGGCTAGGTGCGACCGGCCGTGAGCTCCAGCTTTTGGCCAGGGGAATAGACCATCGCCCCCTGGAGATGGTGCAGGAAGTCAAGAGCATGGGCAAAGAAATGACTTTCCAGCAGGACAAGTGGGACCCGGAGGAAGTGGTTGCCGTCCTGGCCTTTTTATCTGGCGAGGTCGGTTACCGGCTGCGCCGCAGCCATCTGAAATGCCGCAGCGTAACCCTGAAAATCAGGAGGGGAGATTTTACCACTTACAGCCGTTCACGTACCCTTCCGGAGGATACGAATTTGGACAGTGATATTTACCGGACAGCCAAAGAGCTCTTTTTCCAAAGTGGGGTCAAACCTCCCTGGCGTTTGGTAGGCGTTCAGGTGGGCTGCCTCTCCCGGGGGGATATCGAGCAGCTTTCCCTTGAGGTCAGCCATAAGAAAGAAAAAGAAGGAGAGCTCTGGAAAGCGGTGGACGGCCTGCGGCAGAAATACGGGAAAAGGGTGGTACAGCGGGCTGTGGTGCTAAAGGGGGCGGTGGAAAAGGAATGAGGTGGAACCCCACCAGGGCGCGGCGGGTGGTAAAAACTTCGGCCAGGCGAGTTTCGGGGAAAATTTCCGTTAACCTTCTTCTTCTCACTTCTTGCTCCGGGAGGCCCAAAATGGAGAGGCCTGGGGGTTGATGGGGGTAACCTATCCTCTCCCGTCTGCCCCGATAAAACCATGCTGCAAGGGAGCAAAAATCTCAGCTAATAAATTTAGCTGGCCTGACACCGATAGCTTCTTACCGCCTTAAGGATGCCTGTTAAGTGTCAGCCGGCGAAAACTGGAGATAATTCAGAGCTCTCCGGATCCCAGGGCTTGAGAAATGTTAAGGGCCGCTGTTCGCACCCGTTCCACCAGTTTCCCCTGTAACAGCTCGTCGGTTATGCGGCTGCTGGGGCCGGAAACGCTCAGGGCTGCCACTACCCGCTGTTCATGGTTTTTGATAGGAGCTGCTACACAGCGCACGCCTTCTTCCAGCTCACCTTTGTCCACAGCAAAACCCTGGTGCCGGACTTTTTCCAGTTCTTGTTTCAACTGGTCAGGGTCGGTAATGGTGGCTGGCGTATAGGGTTTTAAAGGGGTGGCGGCCAGAAATTTTTCCAATTGGGAAGGACTTAAGGCTGCCAGTAATACCTTCCCCGCTCCTGTACAGTAAGCAGGCCCCCGAGTACCAGGGCGGGCCAGCATCTTGATCATGTTTTTGGATTCTACTTGATCGATATATACCACTTCCGAACCATCTAACACGGCCAGATTGGCCGTTTCATTAAATTCCTCCACCAGCTCCCGCAGGTAAGGACGGGCCACGGCCCGGATGTCTAAGGTATACAGGGCCCGATTGCCAATTTCGAACACCTTCAAGCCCAAACGATACCTGCCCTGGTAGGGTTCTTGTTCCACAAAGCCCCTGCGGGCCAGGGTATTGAGCAGCCGGTGTACGGTGCTAATATGCAACCCCAGCTCGGCGCTTAAAGCCGAGAGCATGACCGGGCCTTCAGCCCGGGCTAAAGCTTCCAGGATGGATAGGGCCCGGTCCACTGCCTGGACGCCCTGGACTTTAGAATTTTTCCTTTCCCGTCCTTTCTGCTCCTGCGGCACCCTCTTTTCTCCTCTTTAAGATTCTAAAATGCGTTCAGCTTCCTCTGCGTCTAAATCCATAACGTAAGGTATACCGCTGATTTCTGCAGCCTCGCGCGTCAGGGCTGCCAAATCATCGCGGCTAATATATTGCAACGCAAACTTGCGGGCTCCACACATAAGCTGCTGGAGGCCCACTCCGAGGCGATCAAAGTAACTGTACACCCCGATGGCTGCCGGCGGAATTTCGGCGAAGGCCTCACCGTACCTGGCCTTTAGCTGAGCGGCGGCCACAAAAACCTGTTCCACTGTGGTGCCATATTTATTGGCGATTTCCGCCGGGAGCTTGCCTTTCTTAATATTTTCACCCAGGGTTTTACCCACCATGGCGGCTGTCAGGGGAGCCCGAGCCATGCCCACCGCCTTAATGTAGGGCGCTGCCAGGGCCAGGCCCTTGAAGACCTGATCTTCCAGCACAAAGCCGCCGGCTATGGCTACACTGGGAATGAAGGCGCCCTGCGCGGCCAGCTTTTGTAAATATTTGTAAAGCAGGGATTCCAGGTAAACGGTGGGAACACCCCATTCGTTCATCATGCGCCAGGGGCTCATTCCGGTACCTCCGCCGGCACCATCCACTGTAAGAAGGTCTATCCTGGCTTCGGAAGCAAATTTTACCGCCCTGGCCAGATCGGACGGCCGGTAAGCGCCCGTCTTTAAAAAGACATATTTAGCGCCATGGCGGCGCAGCTCTTCCACCCGGGCCAGGAAAGCGTCGCGCTCGACCATGCCCAGGCGGGAATGCCGTTCGAATTCTTTAAAAGCTCCTTGCCGGAAGGCTTCCTGCACCGCAGGATCTTCCGGATCGGGATGAACAATGTAGCCCCGACGTTTAAGGTCTAAGGCTCGTTCCAGAGATGCCAGCTTGACTTCTCCGCCGATATCTTTGGCACCCTGACCCCATTTTATTTCAACCGCTTCCACTCCCAGCTTATCAATAACATATTTTAACACACCCAGGCGGGTATCTTCAACGTTGCTTTGCACCACGATGGCACCATATCCATTATACCACTTCTGGAAAAGTTTAACCCGCTTTTCCATGTCGGGGGAACGGACTACCCGCCCACCGGAAAACTCTGCCTGCGGGTCCATGGCGCATACATTTTCGCCAATAGTAAGAATAACCCCGCTGATGGCTGCGCCGATGGCCAGGCCTTCCCAATTTTCCTTGGCTACCATGGTGGAACCCAACCCAGGTATAACAATGGGAAGTTTCAATTTAATCTGGCCACTGGCGCCGACTGCGCTTTCAATATTCACGGCAGGGAAAGTCGCTTTATCGCTGTCGGCCTCCATTCCGTAGGCACCCACTGCCGTCCCCATAATATTAAAATGGGAGAAATCGATGGGATAGTCCTTTTCCGAGGCTGCCGTTATGGTACCAAAAGGCTGGGGATAGATTACCTCCCGGCCGCGGTAGGCCGATTTCCCTATTTCACATAGACCCGGACACCCTTCCAGGCATGTGGCGCACATGCCGCTGAAAGGGGAGACGCTACCCGGCGTACGGTTTCTGGTAAGGGTAGCGGCACTGGCATTAATACCCTTGCTGAAACTCACTTCTGTTCCCCCTTTTTTAGATTTTGCGGTTCTCCTTGTAGAAGAACCCTGCCTTAACCCCCGCAATTATTCTAATAAAAGCGCAAAATGGCTGTCAATGAAAATTTATTTCGCCATGTGAAAACATGAGCCCAAAAAAAATAAACCCGACAGGGGCGGGCTTTCAGGGTTATTTTTTTAAATCGCACCGGACGAGGCCTTCATAGCATTCGTCGCAGAGGAATTGGCCGCAAACAGGACAGATGCGCATGTCGCTCGGATTTATATCCAGGCAATCATAACAATAAGCAGTATCGCAGTGACGGCATATAACGCCCTCCACCTTCTGGGCCTTACAGCGGTCGCAGACGGGTATCTTCATAGTTTTACCCTCCTCTGTATCTAGAGGTCTCATTAATATACATTCGCCCAAGACCAGTAAAGTTCCTCTTGCCGCCGCCAAAAGAAAAAACTCCCTTACGGGAGCCATATAGCGGATAATTTCTTACTCTCGTACCGCCGTGTGCAGCATGGGTCATCCTGTAAGCCCCAGGGCTACGGCCCGGGCCCCTTTCCTGCCCACGTCCTGCATCACCGCTTTTACCCTGCCGCCGTTGGTTAAGAGACAAGCATTGGCTTCGTCGGTATCTATATGGAATTCCAACCGGAAATTGGGGTGAACTCGCACCAGCACGTTTTGGAAGATCAGGCCTCGCTCCCCCTCTACTAGAACGTCGACCGTATCCTTGTCCTTCAAGCCACACCTTTTGGCTTCTTCGGGGGACATGTGAATATGACGCAGCGCTACGATAACTCCCCGCTCCAAGGTGACAACACCAGCCGGGCCTACCACGACGCACCCCGGGGTGCCCTCCAGATCGCCCGAATCCCTTACCGGCGGGTTGACACCCAACCTGAAACAGTCGGTACGAGACACTTCTATTTGCGTGTACGGGCGGAGGGGGCCAATAATGCGCACGTTCTCGAGGACGCCTTTGGGCCCCACTACGGTTACGGTTTCGCGGGCGGCAAATTCTCCCGGCTGGACCAAGTCCTTAATCTTGGTCAACGCTGCCTCAGGACCAAAGAGTATATGGAAATGTTCGGGCGTAAGATGCACGTGGCGGCCGGAAACACCTACCGGCACTTCTAAAAGGGTTTTGTACATTTAGGCCCTCCTCCCCTTTTTTTACCGTTCGGCCTCTCAAACTAACCATTCAGGGCTAATTTTCTACCGTTCACCCCTATTATATTACCATTCGGCCTACAAGGCAAGGGGGGGAGGAGATATATTCTCTAATAAATTGCCAATTGTTTAACCTGCATTCAATATGTGAGGAACTGTTTTACTGAGCCTTAAGGCATTCCCTGCAACTCCCGCTGCACACCCGGTAAAGGGGGGTACGGCAGCGGGGACACCGTCCGAGGTTTGGTGTGGCGACGGGGTACCCGCAACGGGGGCATTTGAGATTACACAAAATCATTGCTCTCGCCTCCTGATATGAGTCCTATATGAGGATGTGGGATATTATACCCCCCAGGAGGAAGGCCAGGACCAAAATAGTAAACCAGATGGTCACGGCCTGGCGCAGCCCCCTCTCTTTTAAAATGACCAGGGCGGAAGCAATACAGGGAACAAAGAGAGTAATGGTCACTAAGGCCACGAGGGTCTGTTGCCGCGAGAGGGGTAAGGAGTAAAGCCCTGCAGCGCCGAAGTCACGGCGTATAAATCCCATTATAAAGGCCGTGGCCGCTTCGCGGGGCAGCTGTAGCCAGTTCACCGTCAGGGGTGCGAGGAAGGCCTGAATGAGAGATAACAGACCACTAACCTGGAGTATGCCTATGAGGAGAGCACCGGCGGCAAACAAGGGAGTAGCTTCCCGGATAAACACGTAAGTCTTGGTATAGGTTTTCTTTAAGACATTTTCCGGCTGCGGCCAGCGCAGCGGGGGCAGATCTATAAACAGGTCAGTCGGCTGCCCCGGCAGGAGCCGGTTAAGGGCGGTACCCGTGGCCGCCAGGATGCTCAAAATGATGATTACATAGGCCAGAACATACTGGGACCCCAGGGGAACCAGCATACTAGTAATGATCGCTAATTGTGCAGAACAGGGTATGGTCAGGGCCAGAAGAAAAGTGGCGATGAGCTTTTCCCTGGGGTTTCCCAGCAGGCGGGTGGTAATGGTAGCTGCCGTCACGCAGCCGGCTCCTAGGATAAGGGGAATGATCCCTCTGCCGTTCATGCCTAAGTGCATCAGTACACGGTCGACCAGAACGGCGATGCGGGGCAGATATCCCGAATCCTCCAAAAGGGACAGGCTCAAGTAAAAACCTACTACCAGGGGCAGCAGGAGACCCAGAATGTACGTGACCGTCATGGTAAGAAGGCCGAACTCCCCGATTAAGATGGTGCCTAAAGCAGTATCTCCCAGAATAGGTTCCAGCAGCCCCCGGACAAAGGGTTCATAATACCCCCGCATGATCCCTTCTTCCGTAATTTCCACGACGGTCTGGGCAATAAACACCCCGATGAATTGGTAAAGGAGATACAGGGTAAGCAGTAAAAGGGGTATGCCGGTCAAGGGCTGGAGCATCCAGTGCCCCAGATGGGTTTTAAGGGAGGCTCGGGACATATCTCCCCGGACGACGGACGACACCACCTCGTCCACCCGCCGCCGCCGTAGGAGGTAAACTTCCTCCCGCTTGTCCATGGGTTTCAGGCGGTGGCGGACGGCCACCCAGGGATCTCCTTCCAAAATTAACAGGGCCTCCGCCCGGTTATGGACTTGGGCCAAAATGGGTCGGAGCATTTCCTCCAGTTCAGGCAAGGCATGGCCCGGTCGGGCGTGGGCCACCGCTTTTTTCAGTTCCTCTAAACCCTGCTTTTTAGTGGCCACGGTGGGAATCACCGGCGCCCCTAATAGCTCTGATAATTTAGCATGATCTACCTTGATCCCTTCCCGGGCCGCTTCATCTACCATATTAAGGGCTACCACTACCGGAAGGCCCATATCGATCAACTGTTGGGTAAGGAAGAGATCACGGTCCAGGTGAACGGCATCCACCACATTAATTACGACATCAGCCTCTAAAATAATATCGCGAGCAACTTTCTCTTCATCATTGAAAGAAGACACACCATAAATGCCGGGGGTATCGATAATCAAGTCGTTGCCTACCCGGCCGTGATGGATCTCGAGGGTGGTGCCGGGAAAGTTGGAAACATCGGCGTACAAGCCGGTTAGGGCATTAAAAAAAACGGATTTACCTACATTGGGGTTGCCTACCAAAACGACTCGGCGGCCTGCAGGTGGCAAATTGAGGGCCGGCTTAAGGCTGTGGCAACTCACAATCTTTCCCTCTTTCACCTAACATGCCTTTTGGTATTCCCCTACGGGCTCTATTTGGATCCGCCGGGCCAGACCCCGGCCGATGGCAATTTCCTGGTGATTGCGGCCCACGATAACCGGCCCCTCGGGAATAACCTCTTTGCAGGTGACCACCGCACCTTCCCAAAGGCCGAAGCGGATAGCCTGGCTGCGTATTTCTTTGCCGGGCAAGCGAATAAGGCGATAGAGCTGTCCCTTTTTCGCCTGGTCCAGAGTCATGGCTCTCCCTCCCGACGCACCTAAATGAAAAAGATTTTCATTGACCTGCTCCCATTATAGAGTAATTGAAAACCATTGTCAATAAGTTGGCGCAAAAAATATGCGCCGCTTAGCGGCGTTCTTCCCTGCTCAAGACGTAGCGAATGTCCTGTTCCACCGGGAGGTGGTAGGACCGGCAGAGCTGGAGCAAACGCGAAGTCGTGCGCTCGCCCAGGTATTCTTCCAGCTGTTGCAAATCCAAATTGCTGGTGATGACGGTAGGCAGGTCGTGAATTAAACGATAGTTGATCAAGGAGAATATTTTATTTCGCGTCCATTCAGTATAGTTATGGGCTCCCAGGTCGTCCAGAATTAAGACCCGGGCATCCCTGGCCGTGGTAAGCAATTCTTGTTCAGTGGGGCTTTCTGCTTCAGGCCGGCGGTCATAGGTGGCGCGAATTTCATCCAGCAGGTCGGGCACGACTACAAAGAGCACTTCTTTCTGCATGGCCGTGAGGGCATTGGCAATGGCCGCAGCCAGAAAAGTCTTGCCGCTACCCACCGGCCCGAAGATGAAGAGCCCCCGCGCCGTCTGGCATTGGACGTACTGGCTGACAAACTGCTTGCAGGCTTCTAAACAGCGACGAGCCGCCTCATAGTAGGTGGTGCCCGTCAATTCATCGTACCGTTGTCGCGAATAATACCGCAGGTCAAAGTTAGCAAAAGTATGACGGCTCAGGTGGGGAGTAAGGTGAGCGGAACGGAGGCGGTTCTGCCAGGCCTTGAGCTGCATACACTTGCAGCGGTACGCACGGCCCTCGCGGAGAATCACACCTCTATCCCGGCACTCCGGGCAGAAAGGAGGGGCGGCATGGGAGGCCGGAGGACCGGCTTCGGCGCCGGGAGATGGTCGTTGCAAAAATTCGGCAGGTACTTGCAGCTTCTGCATAGGCCCTGTACCTCCTCTTTATTTTCCAGGTTCTAGGCGGTAGAGCTCGCGGTATTTATCCTCGGTGGGAAGGTCCACGCGTCTTTTCTTACCCGGCCTCTGCTTCAGTAGCCGCTCATCGTAGGCGACGACCTCCTGCACCGTGCGGATATTGTGGCGCAGCCAATCCTTCAAGATGGAGTCGATATAGCGAAAATTAAGGGCTCCGCGCAAAACAGCCCTTTTTAAGGCCTCTATAATCAATTCCGGTTTTAGGTCGGGGTTTTGGTACCAATCGGCAATTTGGCCGCTCTCAAAGGGCGACAGGGGGCGCCCGAACTCCTTTTCAAAGGTGCGGTAAATCTCGCCCAGGCCTGTTTCGGGGGCAGCGGCGCGGTCCTCTTGAGGCAAGGAATCGGGTTCCCTGGGGTTTAGAGCCCCTCCCTCGGCGGCCATAATTTGAAGAAGGCGGTTCCACAGGTTGCGGAAGGAAAAAGCATTGAACCAGCGGCCAGTATCCGGGTTATAGTAGGGTTCCACCGTAACGAGCTGTTTTTCTATGAGGCCTGCGAGGACGTTTTTGACTTCCTCACTGTCTATAGATATGTACTGGCTGAGCTTCTCCGGGGAGGGGAAGCGGTCGTGCTCAATTTGGCGGCACCGCAGCAAATGGATAATGACCATAACCTCTATCTCTAAGAGGCCCAGGCGGGTATAATATTGAAGTAAAGGATTCGGGATGGTCACAATGCCGTCTTCAAATAAGGTGGCTAAAAGATCGGCCGGCCAACGGCGGGATGTAGGCATCCTGGTTCCCTCCTGCCCTGGACGGGATTGTTTCTAGGATTATTATAGCATTACTGAAAAGCAGGTCCAAGGTAGCACCTCATCCGGTGTATCCCCGTGGGGAACCCGGGCGCCTGCTTGGCTTACCGAGGGAACAAGCCCGTGGCCGGCCTATGTGGCCTTTCCGGAGCTGGGTATTAGTTGTCCCAGGTTCGAGGAGGATTTTCTATGGAAATTATCGCCTTTATCGGCCCCAGCGGTAGCGGCAAGAGCCACCGGGCACTGGCCGTGGCCCATGATTACCAGACCGACCTTATTATTGACGACGGACTTTTAATACGGGGAAGCCGTATCCTCGCCGGGGTATCGGCCAAGGAACAGCCCACCCGCGTTGGAGCCATTAAGACAGCCCTGTTCCTCGATCCCCAGCATGCGGCGGAGGTAAAGGCTCAAATCGCCACCCTGGCACCCTCCAGGATTCTCCTCATCAGCACCTCCCGAGAAATGGCCTGCCGTATTGCCCAGAACCTGGAGTTGCCCCAACCCGGTCTGTTTATCGATATTACTGAGGTAGCGACTCCGCGGGAGATTGCCCGGGCGCAGCAGATCCGCAAGAGAATGGGCAAGCACGTGATCCCGGTCCCGACGGTGGAAGTCAAGCCCAGGTTCAAAGGGCCCTTCATTGAGCCCCTACGCACCTTTTTGCGGCGGCGCAATGCCCAGCCGGGCAAGAGCAAGAATCTCTGGGTAGAGCAAACTATAGTGCGACCCACCTTTAATATCTGGGGACATTTTTACGTAGCGAATAACGTAATCGAACAGTTGGCAGCCCACCTCGTAAAGAACGAAGCTTTGGGCGAACCCCGGGTCCATGTGGAGAATACCCCCTCAGGCCTTATTCTCCATATTGAAGTGACCGGTCGTTACGGTGTCGCCTGGAGGCCTTTCCTGCTGGCGGCCCAGAAAAAAGTGAAGGCAGGGATCGAGGATATGACTGCCCTGCCGGTAAAGGCCGTAAACATTACGGTGAAACACCTGGCCCGGTAGACGACTTTAACCGTGGGCCACGGCTCTCCTGTATTTCATTTGTCGGGCTACAAAGCGCTCCATCCTGTTCATGGCCTCGGTAAGTTCCTGTAAAGAGGCCGCGTAGGAACAGCGGATGAAGCCTTCCCCGCTGGGGCCGAAGGCGCCGCCCGGCACCACAGCTACCCGCTCCTCCTGCAACAGCCGGGAGGCGAATTCTTCCGAGGTAAGGCCGGTCGCGGTAATGGAGGGGAAGACGTAGAAAGCGCCGCGGGGCTCAAAGCAGTCCAGCCCCATTTCCCGCAGGCGGCTTACCACCAAACGCCGCCGCTGGTCGTACTGTTCCACCATGCGGGCGACATCGGACCGTCCGTTACGCAGGGCCTCCAAAGCGGCCATCTGGCTCATAATAGGGGCGCAGAGAATAGTGTACTGGTGAATCTTCACCATGGCGGCCAGGAATTCGGGGTGGGCCGCTACATACCCTATGCGCCAGCCGGTCATGGCAAAGGCCTTGGAAAACCCGCTGATTAGAATGGTGCGCTCCTGCATGCCCGGCAGAGAAGCAAAGGATACGGGCGGGCCGTCGTAGCGCAGTTCGGCGTAAATTTCATCGGCCACCACCACAAGGTTGTACTGTTCTACCAGGCGGGCAATGGCGAGCATATCCTCCCGCCTCAGTACCGCACCCGTCGGATTGTTGGGGTAGCAGAGGACCAGGGCCTTAGTCTTAGGGGTAATGTACTTTTCCAATTCCCCGACGCTGATAATGAAGTCCCTCGAGCGGCTCGTCGGGACCAGTACGGGCACGCCCCCGCACAACTGGGTGACGGGCTGGTAGGAAACGTAACACGGTTCGGGAATAAGCACCTCGTCGCCGGGGCAAAGAATGGTGCGGAGGGCCAGATCTACCGCTTCGCTCGCCCCTATGGTGACCAGGATTTCCTTCTCCGGGTGGTAAGAAAGGCCGAAGCGCTCCTCCAGGTACTCCGCAATGGCCCGGCGAAGTTCGGGGGTGCCGTAGTTGGAGCTGTACATGGTATAACCCCGCTCCAGTGATTCCACACAGGCCGCACGGATATGCCAGGGGGTGACGAAATCCGGCTCACCCACTCCTAAGGAGATGACGCCTTGAGTATTGGCCACCAGCTCGAAAAAGCGTCGGATCCCGGAGGGCTGGAGGCTTTTGACTGCGGGGGAGATAAATTTCTGAGGGTCAAAACGGCCGGTAACGGTCATGGTTGTACCACCTGCCTGCGGTCGGCTTCCAGGTCATCGAAGATGATCCCGTCCTGCTTATAGCGCTTTAAAATAAAATGGGTAACGGTACTCTGTACATGCTCCAGGGTGGCCAGCTTCCGGGCTACGAAGTCGGCTACCTCCTTTAAGCTCTTACCCTGAACCAGCACGGAGAGGTCATAGCCGCCCGACATGAGAAAAACGGACTTGACTTCAGGATAGCGGTAAATGCGGGCCGCTACTTCGTCGAAGCCGACGTCCTGTTGGGGGGCCACTTTTACATCAATGAGGGCCGCTACCTGTTCCTCCCCCGCCTTCTCCCAGTTGATGAGGGTAGAATAGCCCAAGATAATCCTTTCCTCTTCCATACGGGAAATCTCCTGGGCCACCTGGTCGGGGGGCAGCCCCAACATGACGGCTATTTCCTTGGCTGAAAGACGGCTGTTGCCCTCTAAAAGGCGGAGTATTTTCGACCGCATGTTTCCCCTCCCTCCCTGTTACGGGGCGCAAAAATATTGAAGCCTCCAGTCCCTAAGGGACGGGAGGCTTTCCCGCGGTACCACCCTTTTTGGCCTGGACGGCCCACCTCGGCGCGCCCAAAAAAGGCGCCTGGCCTTTAACGGGGCTCCTCCGTCCTGGCCTACTGGGCTTCTGGGTGTGAAAAGCCGTTCGGCAGGAAGCTCCGGGGTGGCTTTCGGTCGGCTCGCGGTTGTCGGGCTCGCACCCTCCCCGGCTCGCTGCAAACCGCCAGGCCGCCTACTTTCCCCTTCACGGCCTTTAGGGTACTTAAATGGCTTGTAGGGCTATTTTAGCATCACGAAAGCTGCCGTGTCAATACCTTCCGGCTCTGGCCGCATCCCCAGTTTTGATCCCAGGCCTGCTTGGCTTTCGCTCGCTCCAGAAACCCTCGCGGACCAAACTAGCGCTTGGCTCAAGGCTCCGGCAGGCTTCCCGGCAAATT
>JAZHPA010000027.1:0-36107 GCA_051024685.1 Moorellaceae bacterium AZ2
CAAGCGCTAGTTTGGCCCGCGAGGGAGGCCTTTGCGAGCGAAAGCCAAGCCGGCCTGGGATCAAAACTGGGGATACGTCAGGCGCCGGCGGTTATCCTTTTTAACTCCGGTATTCTATGGTTTTTTGCCGTACCAGAACGTCGTAAAGGAAGCTGGCCCTGCTTAATTTGTCAACCTGCACTTCTGCAGGAGTGCAGGCTAGAGGTTCAATAGGTTGCATTACCTTGGCTAAAGCTTTGCCCAGCACTTCATAGCGGCGATACAGGGGCATTTCTTTAACCTCCGGCAGCACCCAGAACACCCCAATTATATGATACCACATTCTGTAAGGGAGTCGAACCTCTGCCCCACCTTGCCGCTTTCCGTTTTGATTAGCGGCCCCCTTGCCTCACGCCCGCTTATGACTTCCCTAGTCAGCTCAACCGCTGCTTAACCCGGGTTGGCAACTGTCCAACGGGACTTCTAAAAAAAACAAGCCCCTTTTTTAAGGGGCACGGTGAGATCCCGTTTGGAGTTGGAGTTGTCACTGTTCCATTTGCTTGGCCAGAAAGCTCGCGGCCGTCTCCGCCAGCTTAAGTTCCATCTCCCCCATCTTTACATTGGGGTCCTTAGAGCAGAGGATAACAGCTCCGATGGGGTCCCCTTCAGCTATGATGGGTGCGATGACTTCAGCCGAGAATTTGCAACCCTCACCCTCGGTATCTATAGGGCAATCCTTACACAGAAGGTGCTCGCCAGGGTTATTGATGAGCACCGGCTTGCGTTCCTCCATGACTTTCTCCACTGCTGGGCCAATGGGTTTATCCAGAAATTCCTTCTTGGGGGCACCGGCTACGGCAATGATGTTGTCCCGGTCGGCGATGCAGGCTATGTGGCCAATGGCCTCATGAAGGGAGTCGGCATATTCCTTAGCGAAGTCCCCCAGTTCACCAATGGGAGAGTATTTCTTTAAAATCACTTCTCCTTCCCGGTCCACGAAAATCTCCAGCGGATCACCCTCGCGGATGCGTAAGGTGCGGCGTATTTCCTTGGGTATTACTACGCGCCCTAGATCATCGATGCGGCGAACAATACCTGTAGCTTTCACTGCTGTTTATCCCCCCTTTTCCTCCCCTGGGTGGCCTTGTAATGTTAACTTTTACTGTTAGTATATAACCCCTCCCAGGGGTTTATTCATGTTTTCTTTAACCGGCCTACGCCCGGCTCATCTCCTTAATGCAGCTCAAAATCTGTTCCAAGAGCTTTAAGATGCCGTGCTGGTCCAGATCCCTGATCCGTACCCGGATGCTTAATCCCCCTGCCGAGGAAAAAGATAGTCTTTTTGGAAATAGTTGGGATAACTGAAGCAGTTTCTCTCCCTTCAGGTGATTGCCGCCGCCGAACTTCAGCTCCACTTCACCGGCGCGCTGCTGAACGTGCAGGATGCCCAGCTCCCCGGCCAACAGCCGGATGCGGGTCATGAGGAGGAGGTTTTCCGCGGCCCTAGGAGGGGTACCAAAGCGGTCGATTATTTCGGCCGTAATTTCCTCCACCTCGGCCACCTCTTTGGCGGCCATGAGGCGCTGGTAGAACTCCATTTTGAGGGCCGCATCGGGAATGAAGTCGTCGCTCAAATAGGTGTCCACATTTAACTCTACATTGGCTCCCCGTGCCTGTTCCTGGGCGGGCAACCCCTGCCCCCGCAGCTTGCGCACGGCCTCCTCCAACAGCTGGCAGTAAAGGTCGAAGCCCACCGCCAGCATGTGGCCGTGTTGTTCCGGTCCCAGGAGATTGCCGGCCCCCCTGAGCTGCAGGTCCCGCAGGGCGATCTTGTAGCCAGAACCCAGGGCGGTAAACTCTCGAATGGCGGCCAGGCGCTTTTCCGCCACTTCCCCTAACACCTTATCCGGCCGGTAGGTGAAGTAGGCATAGGCCAGGCGGTTGGTGCGGCCCACCCTCCCCCTGAGCTGGTAGAGCTGGGCCAGGCCCAGGGTATCGGCTTCATCCACAATGAGGGTATTGACGTTCTGGATATCCAGCCCGTTTTCAATGATGGTGGTGCAGACCAGGACATCGTAGTGGCCATCTATAAAATCCAGCATAATGCGTTCCAGCTCTTCCTCCGCCATCTGGCCGTGGGCCACAGCGATGCGGGCCTCCGGCACCAGCTGTTGCAGGGTAAAGGCCACCCGGTCGATGTCGGCCACCCGGTTGTGGACGTAATAAACCTGGCCGCCGCGATCCAGTTCCCGCTTGATGGCCTCCCGCACCAGCTCCGGGCTGTACTCCACCACGTAGGTCTGCACCGGAAAGCGGTCCTCGGGCGGCGTCTCGATGAGGCTCATGTCCCGCACGCCGGCCAGAGCCATGTGCAGGGTGCGGGGGATGGGAGTGGCCGTCATGGTGAGTACATCTACCGTGTAGCGCAGTTGCTTGAGCTTCTCTTTATGGGCCACCCCGAACCGCTGTTCCTCATCGATGATGACCAGGCCCAGGTCCTTAAAAGCCACGTCGTTGGAAAGGAGCCGGTGGGTGCCGATAATGATATCTATATCCCCCCGGGCCAGGGCGGCGATGGTTTCGCTTTGCTCTCTGGGGGAGCAGAAGCGGCTCAAAACCGCTACCTTGATGGGATAGGGGGCAAAGCGCTGCGTAAAGGTGGTATAGTGCTGCTGGGCCAGGATGGTGGTGGGCACCAGCACGGCCACCTGTTTGCCGTCCATGACCGCCTTAAAGGCCGCCCGCAGGGCCACCTCCGTCTTGCCGTACCCCACATCGCCGCACAAAAGGCGGTCCATGGGTTTGGGCCGCTCCATGTCGGCCTTGACTTCGGCAATGGCCTTGAGCTGGTCCGGTGTTTCGGTATACGGGAAGGCTTCTTCAAACTCCCGCTGCCAGGGGGTATCCCTGGAAAAAGCGTACCCCTGCACCGTCTCCCGGGTGGCATAAAGGGTGAGGAGTTCCTCCGCCATGGCCCGTACCGCCTCCTGCACCCGGCCCTTAACCTTGGCCCACTCGTTGCCGCCTAAACGGTAAAGGCGGGGGACGTGGCCCTCGGCTCCGATATATTTCTGCACCAGGGAGATCTGGTCAACGGGGACATAGAGGCGGTCGTTGCCCGCATACTGGATGAGAAGGTAGTCTTTTTTTACGCCTCCCACTTCCAGCTGCTGGATGCCTAGGTAGCGCCCGATGCCGTGGTGGACATGGACGACGTAATCCCCTTCCTTGAGGTCGGTGAAGGAGCTTATCTTGCCCCCTTCCCGGGATATCTTCTGGCGCCGGGGCCGTCGCACAGGGCCGTAGAGCTCGGTATCCCCCAGGATGACCAGTTTGGCCTGGGGCCAGCTAAAGCCCTGGCGCAAGCTGCCCGGTACCACTGCCACCTGGCCGGGCTGGGGTGGAGCGGAAATATCCTTCAAGGAAACGGTCTCCAGCCCTTCCGCGGCAAGGTTCTGGCGCAGGGCCTCAATGCGGCCGGGGTCGGCCACCATGAGCACAATGCGGTAGTTTTGCCGGCGCCAGCGGCCCAGCTCCTGGGCTAGGAGGCTGACCTTGCCCTGGAAGGCAGGGATGCTTTGGGCTCCCACGCCGATGGTTTGGCGTACCTGGAGACCGGCCCGCCTGGGCAGGAGGGTGAAATAAAGGCGCTGGTATTTGGCGACAATATTTTCCAGTTCCTCCACCGTAGCGTAGGCCAGACCCTGGGAGGGCAGGGCCAAGCCGCCCTCCAGCATTTGGGTGAAGATCTCTACGCGCTGCCTCTCCAAGCGCCTGGCCTCTTCCTTAAGCCTGGCCGGTTCGTCGAGAATGATGAGGGGCGGCCGGGCAAAATACTCCAGAAGGCTGGCCTGATGGGGATAGAAAAAAGCCTGCAGCGGGATTACCCCTTCCGGCCAGTCTCCGGCTTCCAACCTGGCTATTAAAGAACCCAGGCGCTCTTCCAGTTCCCGGGCCGCCTCGGGCCGCGTCTTTCTTAACTTTCCCAGAGTCTGCTGGAATTCGTTCCGGAGAAGTTCGAGGCCCGGCCGCGGGTCTTCAGGCGCCACTGTTTCCATCGCCGGGGTAATTACGGTTTCCTGCACTTCATGCACCGAACGCTGGGTAGCAGGGTCGAAGGGGCGCAGGGAATCGATCTCGTCGCCGAAAAACTCAATTCTGACCGGCCCTTCAGCCCCCAGGGGATAGATATCGATGATGCCGCCCCGGACCGCCAAATGACCGGGAGCCTCCACCATCTCTTCGCGGCGGTAACCAAGCCGCACCAGGCGCTCAAGGAGTTCCTCCCGCTCCACAGTCTGGCCCACCTGCAGGGTCATCAGGGCCCGGGAGAAAACCTCCCGGGGCGGGAGTTTGCCCGCCAGGGCCCCGATGCTGGTGACCAGCACCCGGACCCGGCCGTGCACCAGGTCCTCCAGCACCCGGATGCGCTGGGCAGGTACTTCCGGGCTGTGGGCATAAACGCCCAGGGGCAAAAGTTCCGCCGCCGGCCAGTAATCAATGCCCCCACCCGGCCAGAAGGCTTCCACATCGGCGGCCAGACGCTGGGCCTCCTCCGGGCCGGCGGTAACCACCAAGAGGGGTTGGAATTCGTCCGCCATGGCCGTCACCCAGAGGCCCTTCAGGCCGTCCGGTAAATCGTAGAGCTGCTGTTCCGGCAACCCCTTGCGCAGGCCTTCCGCCAAGATGTGAAATTGTGCACTATCTCTAACAATTTGTAATAATCCGTGGTTGTACATGGTCCCTCGCTGTCCATACCAGAAAAAGGCCCGCTGCTTACAGGGGCCCCTTTTTTCATTATAAGCCAGCCGGACTCCTGCCGTCAAGGCAAGGCGGTCCTGAGTTAGCCCCAGTTTTTATTCCAGGCCTGCTTGGCTTTCGCTCGCTCCAAAAACCCTCGCGGGCAGGACTTTTGCTCGGCCTCAAAGCTTAAGGCGGGGTTCCCTCATCTGCTGGCCTCCTTGTCCATAGGGGCGGTCGTGGCCCCCCTGTCTTCAACCCCGCCGCCCTTCCCTTCAGGCGCCGCTCCCGCTACCGGTCGGGGCTATTGTTCCCTTTGCGGTGTAAGCGGAAAACAGCCGCGTTCCAGACAAAATGGAGAATGAACCCGACACCCCACGCTAAAACGGCCTGCCCGCTGCTTTCCCAGAGGCCGGCAGCCGCTACGCCGAAGAGGGCATGCCCCCCTACGGCCGCCAGGGCGGCACCCCGCCGGGCCCTCTTAAGCTCCCACGCCGCCTCCGCCAGGCCGAAAGTGAAGTGCACCACCAGCAGGGGGGCTCCCCAGGCCAGGGCTAGACCCGTCTTCAAAGCTTCCTCCAGCAAGGGGCCCCAGAGGAGGGTGTCGAATTTCAGAAAAGAAAGTAAAAACCGGTTGCCTGCCCACGCCAGAGCAGCCGCCACCAGGCCCGTCAGCAGGTATGCTCCTTCTAACAATTAAAGCGGTTCATAACCTCCTCCATGTCGCCCCCCTCCAGCCAGAAGCGGGCGGCCTTCGCAGCCTTCAGGAGCACCGGGCCGACCAGGGACCATTCTTCGTCCGTGAAGGGCTCCAGGACATAATCCGCCGGGTCTTGGCCCGCCGGGGGGCGGCCGATGCCGATCCTCACCCTGGGGACCATGTCGGTGCCCAGGGCCGACAGCACCGAACCCAAGCCTCTATGCCCCCCTGAGCTGCCCTTGGCCCTTACCCGCAGCCGGCCGGGCTCCAGGTCCAGGTCGTCCAGGAGAACCAGGATATCCCCCGCGCCGATTCCGTACCACCGGGCCAAGGGGGCGACGGCCTGCCCGCTCAAGTTCATAAAGGTGAGGGGCTTGACCAGGAGCACTCGCTCTTCCCCCACGCGGCCGGTGCCTACGAGGGCCTCGTTTTTCTTCCGGCTAAGGTGGATGCCCAGGTCGTCGGCCAATAGGTCCAGAGCCATGAAGCCGGCATTATGGCGCGTCGTCTCATAACGGGGCCCGGGATTGCCTAGACCCACCACCATTTTCACAGCTTATCCTCTCCGCCAGCTCGAAGTTTTATGCGGCCCCGGTCCTAGGAGGCGCCTTCCTCAGCCTGTTCTTCCCCTTCTTCGCCGGTCTCTTCGGCCTCGGAGCCTCTGACACTGACGACGGTGGCGATGAGGCCGGTGGGTTCCGAAAGAATGGTTACTCCTCGCGGCGGGGTAAGATCGGCCACCGTCAGGTGGTCGCCGATATCCAGGCTGCTTACATCCGCCGTGATGGCCTCCGGCAGGTCTTCAGGCAGGCATTCCACTTCCACCTCATTAAGGCCGTGCTGCAGAATGCCGCCGACCTTAACACCTCGGGGCTCCCCTTCCAGCACTACCGGTACGGTAGTAGTGATCTTTTCCCCGGCCGGTACCTGGTAAAAGTCGATGTGTACTAATTCGCCCCGGATGGGGTGGCGCTGCACTTCCCGCACCAGGGCAGTATATTCCCTGATCCCACCGTTTTCTTCCAGCTTCACCTGGACCAGCGCCCTTTCTCCTTCCCGCCCCAGGACTCTTTTCATCTCCTTAAGGTCGACCTCCACCGGCAGGTTGCCCACCTCCCGGCCGTAAAGTATTCCTGGGAGTAGGCCCCGGCGGCGCAGGCGCCCTGCCGGTCCTTTCCCTACACCTTCCCTGACCCGCAGAGTCAAGCACGGTTTTTCCATTTATATCCACTCCTTTCCCTTTAGTAATTCTCTCACCCGGCTAACGAGCAGGCATAAAATCGGCGACACCCGCATACCCATGTTCTATCCGGGAGGTGAGAAGCTTGTACCACAGGAGTAAAAAGCTCGCCGGCATGCCGGTCATCAGCCTGGCTGACGGGCAAGCCCTGGGCCGCATAAGACGCCTGCTCATAGATCACCAGAATTTGGCCATTGCCGGCCTGATCCTGGACCGCAAAGGGTGGTTCAAGGAACAGGCGGTGATCCCTTACAGCCACGTCAACCACGTGGGCAGCCATGCCGTAACCGTAGACCAGGCATCGGCCGTAGTGAAGTTGAGTTCGGTGCCGGAACTGGAGAATCTGGCCAAGAACCCGATACCCCTTCTGGGGGCCAAGGTAATAACCGAAGACGGAGCCGTGCTGGGAGTGGTCGAAGATTTCTTCTTCCAACCCCAAGACGGCAAGATACGCTATTTGGAATTAAAAGGCCACCTGCTGCAAGGCAAAAGCCAACTGCCGGCCGAGGTCATTCGTACCTGTGGCCGCGACGCCCTGATAGCCCAGGCAGGAGCGGAGAACTCCCTTAAGCGCCCTAAAAGCCTCGCCTCCCTGGCCCGCTGGGAAAGGGCCGCGGCCGCCGGGGAGAAAATAAGCCACCGCCTGAGCAGCTACCTCCAGCGCCTGCCCTGGAACAACAAAAACGACGGGTAGTCAGTCAAAAAGTGTGCTGACGGACTCGTCCCGGTGGATGCGCATAATGGCTTCTCCCAGGAGGGGGGCTACCGAGAGGCGCCGCAGCCTCGGTATCTCTTTGCCCGGCGGCACCGGAATGGTATTGCAGATTATTATTTCCTCCAGGGAAGCCTCCCGCAGCCTCTCCACCGCCGGCCCCGACAGCACCGGGTGGGTGCAGCAGGCATAAATGGTCCGGGCCCCGTGTTCCCTCAATGCCTGGGCGCCCAGGCAAATGGTGCCGGCCGTGTCGATGAGATCGTCGATCATGATCACCGTTTTGCCTTCCACGTCACCGATAATGTCCATGATTTCCGCCACATTGGGCTCAGGGCGCCGCTTGTCGATGATGGCAATCTCGGCCCCCAATCTTTCGGCAAAGTTGCGGGCCCGGGTCACACCCCCCACGTCCGGCGAAACGACGACCACGTCCTCCAGCCCCAGGCTGTTGAAGTAGTCGGCTAAAATGGGCACCGCCGTAAGGTGGTCCACCGGAATATCGAAAAAGCCCTGGATGGCCCCGGCGTGGAGATCCATGGCCAGCAGCCGGTCGGCCCCGGCGGCGGTAATCAGGTTGGCCACCAGCTTGGCGGAAATGGGGTCCCGGGCGCGGGTTTTGCGCTCCTGCCGGGCATAGCCGTAGTAAGGCACCACCGCCGTTATGCGCCAGGCCGAGGCGCGGCGCAAGGCGTCAATGAGGATCAGGAGTTCCATCAAATTGTCATTAACGGGGTTACAGGTGGGCTGGATAACAAAAACATCCGCACCGCGCACGCTCTCGTCGATGACTAAGCTGATCTCCCCGTCGCTGAAACGCCCCACCTTGGCCGCGCCCAAGGGTACGTTGAGGTAAGCACAGATTTCTTCGGCCAGTTTGGGGTTGGCGTTGCCCGTAAAGATCTTTAGCATGTCGTTAACGCTGTTCATCCCTCACCCGACCCTTCGCGTTTAATTTATCTAATCCTCTCCCGGCCAAATTCACCTGGCGGGCCCTTCCCAGGGCCAGGGCCCCCGGAGGAACATCTTCCGTTATGGTGGACCCGGCGCCGATGACCGCCTTTTCACCGACTTCCACCGGAGCCACCAGGTTGGTATTGCTGCCGATAAATGCGCCGTCACCGACGACCGTGGGCCATTTATGCAGGCCGTCGTAATTACAAGTAATGGTGCCGGCACCTATGTTCACCTCTTTGCCTACCGTAGCATCGCCCAGGTAGGTCAAATGAGGTACTTTGCTGCCTTCACCCACGCAGGAAGCCTTGATTTCCACGAAATCCCCCACTTTAACTCGGTCGGCCAGGACGGTCCCCGGCCGCAGGTAAGCAAAGGGTCCGATCTGGCAGCGGCTGCCGATGATGCTTCCCTGGACCACAGAATAACTGATAACCGTATCATCGCCTATCTGGCTGTCCCTGATGCTGGCCTGGGGCCCTATGACACAGCCCGAGCCTATGCGGGTTTTCCCCTCCAAAAAAGTAAAAGGCCAGATAACGGTATCCCTTGCTATCTCCACCCCCGCGTGGATATAAGTGTTGTCCGGGTCCACCAGGGTTACTCCTCCCAACATGAGCTCCTCGTTTATGCGGCGTTGCAAAATCCGGCCGGCCCTGGCGAGCTGCACCCGGTCGTTTACTCCCAGCACCTCCTCGGGGTCCGGACAGAGGAGGGAGTGGACCAATTCCCCCCGGCGGCAGAAGAGCTCGATGACGTCTGTCAAGTAGTATTCGCCCTGGGCGTTTTCCGGCCTGAGTTCCTCCAGGGCCGGCCACAGGAGGGAGGCCGCAAAACAATAGGTCCCGCTGTTGATCTCCTTGATGGCCCGGGTGGCGGCGTCGGCATCGCCTTCTTCTACAATCTTTTGCACCCGGCCTCCCTCATCCCGCACTACCCGGCCATAACCGGTGGGGTCTTCCACGGCGGCTACCAGCAGGGTGGCGGCCGCCCCCCGCTCCTGGTGCTCGGCCACCAAGCGGGCCAGGGTCTCAGGACGCAGGAGAGGTGTGTCTCCGCAAAGGACCAAAACGGTCTCCGCTCCCCGGGCAAGATCCCGGGCCTGGGCCAGGGCATGGCCGGTACCCAACTGCTTCTCCTGCCAGGCGTATCTGAATTTAGGTCCCAGCTCAGCCTGGACTTTGTCGCCGCCGTGGCCTACTACCAGGATGCTCTCCTGAATGCCGGCCGCCTCCACCGCGGCCAGGACGTGCTCCACCAGGCTCCGGCCTGCTACCCGGTGCAGTACCTTGGGCCAGCCGGAACGCATTCTTTTCCCTTCACCGGCCGCCAGAACGACGGCCACCACTCTGGACACTGGAGCAAACCCTCCCCCCAAAATTCGGGCCTTATAGGGGCCATCAAGAAGAGCCTATGGGGCCCGGCAAGGGATCGGAGGCAGCTTTGGCGGATAATACCCGGCGGGCTAATTCCAGGTCGTCGGGTTTATCCACATCCACCCCGATTTCGGGGTAGGGAGTTATCACCGCTACCCCCCGTACCCCTAAAAGCTCTGAAAAGCGCCGTTCCACCTCCGCCAGGGAAAGCCGGCGCAGGACGAATTTTAGGATAAAGAAGGGGCCTATCTGACAGCCCAGGGCCAGGGGGCTTTTACGCAATGCCACCAGTTTCTGCCCCCGCAGGGCGCAGGTTGGAAGGGCGCCGGCCCGAAGAAGGGCCATATTCCCTCCCGTAAAGGTCCCCTCCTTTAAAGGTACGTAAGTTCTCTTTACGCCCGGGTAAGCCGTCTCGCTGTCCCGGCGGGTGACGATGGGATAATAAAGGTCGGCCGGGATTTTCCGGCAGCGTTCCAGGAAATCCCGGACTGCTTCCGGCGTGAGCATAGGAATGTCGGCGGTAACCAGAAGGATCCATTCTGCTCCGGGCAAGGCCTCGGCTCCCTTAAGGGCGCTTTCCACCGCCGTCCGGCCGGACGGAACCAGCGTTACCTTCTCTTCCTCTGCCAGCCCGGCCAGTTCTTCCGGACCCACCAGGACCAGGCGCCCCAAACAGCCGGAATGCCGTAAGGCCTGCAGCACCCAGGCCACCATTGGCCGGCCGGCGACGGGCACCAAGGCCTCGTTGCCGACTCCCAGCCGGTCCCCTTTTCCTGCGCTCCCCCCGGCCAGTACTACTCCGTCTACCAGCAAGATGCCAGCCCCCTCCCGCCGCAACCTCAGGAGGCTTCCTCTTCCTGGCGGGAATTCATTTCCTTCATGATGGCCTCCATCATCCGGTTTTCGGCATTTTCAATATGCTCCTGGGCCAGGCGCTGAGCCAGCTCAACATTCCGCGCCGTAATGGCCTCCACCAGGGCCTTATGCTCCTCCAGGGCCTCCTTCATGCGGCCCGGTGCGGCCAGGGAGGTGGTGCGGAAACGCTGGATTTGGTCGCCCAGGTTGTTGATGATCTGGGCTAAACGCTCGTTGCGGCTGGCCCGGTACAGTACACTGTGAAAGCGGGTGTCTACCTGGATGAGGGTTTCCAGATCGTTCTTTTCCACGCATTCGGCCACCTGTACCAGCAGCCGCTCCAGTTCTTCCAGCTCTTCCTCCGTGATCCGCTCGCAGGCCAGGGCTGCAGCCAGGGATTCCAGGGCGGAGCGGATTTCAAAGACTTCGGTGATATCCTTGGTGGAGATGCCCGCCACATAAGCACCCTTGCGGGGCACCATGACCACCAGGCCCTCCAATTCCAGCTTGCGAATGGCCTCCCTCACCGGTGTACGGCTCACGCCCATTTCCTCGGCCAGCTGGACTTCCATTAAGCGCTCTCCCGCCTTGAGCTGTCCGCTTAAGATGGCCTCCCGCAGGGTTTCAAAAACTATCTCCCGCAGGGGCTTATAATTCTCCAGCTTGCCTGCCAGCAAATTCTTCATTCCCTTTATCACCTCCCTGCCAGAGGGCCGGTTCTACCCCAAAAGGCCAGCGGCCGGGCCGGCCTACCAGGAGAGGGTGCAGGTGACCATGGTCTCCGGATAGTCCTGCCGGAGGGCCGCGGCTATCCTTTCCGCATCTTCCCTGGTGGGAGCCACCCCGAAAACAGTGGGCCCGCTGCCACACAGAACAGCTTTCTCCGCTCCCAGGGATATAAGCCGCCCTTTGATGGCCGCTACTTCCGGGTACAGGCGGAAAGTGACTCCTTCCAAAAAGTTTCCCAGGGAGCTCACCAGCGCTTCCCGGTCCCGGCGGTGGAGGGCAACCAGGGCTTCCTCCTCGCGGGGGAGGTCGCCCTCCCATCCCGACGCCAGGCCGGCATCCCATCCCCGGTAGACGGCTGCGGTGCTAACCCCGAAGGGCGGCTTCACCAGCACCAGCCAGAGGCGGGGCGGCGGGGGTAAAAGGGTTAGCTGTTCACCCCGCCCCCTCCCCAGGGCCGTTCCGCCCAGAACGCAAAAGGGCACATCGGCCCCCAGTTCCGCCCCTATGCCGGCCAGGGCCCCAGGCGTCAGGCCCAGGCCCCACAGGTAATTCAGCCCCACCAGGACCGCCGCCGCGTCCGCGCTTCCCCCGGCCAAGCCCGCGGCCAGGGGTATCCTCTTTTTCAGGATTATTTTGACGCCGGGAAAAGGATACTTCCCTTTAAGCAAAAAAGCCGCCCGGCAGGCCAGGTTATCCGCACCCCGCGGCGCTGCCAGGCCCCGAACCTCCAGCTCAATTCCCTCGCCAGGAGCCAGGAAAACTGTATCGTGAAGGTCAATGCTTTGAAAAATGGTGCTTATCTCATGGTAGCCGTCGGGCCGGAGGCCTTTAACCTCCAGGGTTAAATTGACCTTGGCATAGGCTTGGAGCTCGATCCCCTGCAAAGAAACTCGCTCCCAGGTAGGGGATGAATATGTTTTTCCTGCCCTTTAATTATACATCATATTCGACCAAAATCCTCTTTTGGAGTACAAAAAGCCTCTACCCGGCTCCCGCGGTGACCTGGAAGGGCTTATCCACTACTTCCAATACCGCCGGCAGGTTTTCATAAAAAATCACCACTACCTGCCCCGGTACGGCCAAACCGAGGGCCGTGGCCACCGCCTGACGTTCGTCCAGCTCTATATAAACGGCGTCCGGCGCCAGGCCGGCCTCCAGTGCTCCCTGCCGCAGGAGGTGGGCTACCTCTCCGGGCTGCCTGCCGCGCCGGTCGCCGTCCTCCTTGATAATGATTTTCCGGCAAAAACATCCGGCCACCTTTCCGCTTTTGCGGATAGAGGCATCAGGCCGGTCCCCCGGCACCCCGATAACCCCTATCACCTCCGGCGAAAGGCGGGTGGCCAGCTTGAGCACGCTCTCATAACCGGCCGGATTATGGCCGTAGTCGATGATCACTTTAACCCCGCCCAGCTCCAGGTACATGAGACGACCCGGATTATGGCCAGGTTCCCGGCCGAATTCCCGGAGACCTTTGGTGATGACTTCATCCGACAGACCCAAGGCCACGGCCGCCGCTACTGCGGCCAGGGAATTCTGCAAATTGTGCCGGGCCAGGCCCTTCCAGGCGCAGGCCACGGACCGGACCGTCAACAGGCGCCTTTGCTCCTTCCCACGGGCGATAAGGATATTTCCCCCTTTCACGAAGACCGCCTGTCCCCCGCAGGCCAGGTGTTCTTCCACCACCTTGTTCCGGGCCTGGAGGCTGAAAAAGATGACGCGTCCCCGGGCACGCTCCCGCATCTGAACGGTTAGCGGATCGTCGGCGTTGAGGACCGCATAGCCGTCTTCCTTGAGGGCCTCTACTACCAGAGACTTAACATGGGCCAGGTCGGATAGGGTTTCCACGCCGTACTGGCCCAGGTGGTCTTCGGCTATGTTGAGCACTACACCCACATCGGCCCGGTCGTACCCCAAGCCGGAGCGGAGAATCCCCCCCCGGGCCGTCTCCAGCACGGCAGCCTCTACCCTTCTGTCCGCCAATACCCGCCGGGCGCTGGCCGGCCCCGCGGCATCCCCCGGCTGCACCAGACAGCCACCGATGTAGATGCCGTCCGTGGTGGTGAGGCCCACCCTGCGTCCGGTTAGCCCCAACATATAAGCGATCAGGCGGGCGGTGGTCGTCTTGCCGTTGGTTCCCGTCACCGAGACCAGGGGAATACGGCCGTCATCCCCGGGCGGGAACAGTCCGGCCACAATGGCTCCTGCCACGTCCCGCGGCCGCCCGGCGGCCGGGAAATGATGCATGCGGATGCCCGGGGCCGCATTTACCTCCAAAATCCCCCCCTGACCCCGGCAGATGGGCCGGCCGATGTCCGGGCAGACCACATCCACGCCGGCTATGTCCAGGCCCACCACCCGGGCCGCTTCCACCGCCAGGTAGGCGTTGTAGGGATGGACCCGGTCGGTCACATCCACGGCCGTCCCGCCGGTGCTCAGATTGGCGCTCTCGCGCAGGAGCACCACCGTCCCCGCCGGAGGAATATCCTTCAGACCCCATCCTTGGCGCTCCAAGGTGAAGAGGGTAATCCGGTCTAGAGGGAGTTTGGTCAAAGGCCGACCGTGTCCCTCCCCCCGCAGGGGGTCTTTATTGGCCAGTCGGACGAGCTCTTCAATGGTGTGGTGGCCGTCGCCTATCACCCTGGCGGGCAAGCGCTCGGCCGCTGCCACCAGGCGACCGTTGACCACCAGGAGGCGGTACTGACGGCCGGCCAGGTGCTCCTCCACCAGGACCGGCCCGCCGCCGGGGGCCGCCTCCCCATAGGCGCGTTTCACCTCTTCCGGATTTTGCAGATTGGTGACCACCCCTTTTCCCTGATTGCCGGCCACCGGCTTGACCACCACCGGAAAGCCCAGCTGCACGGCCAGAGCCACGGCCTCGGCGGCATTTCCCGCCACGCCTCCCCGGGGTACCGGCAGCCCGAATTCCTGCAGCAGCTCCTTGGTCAGGGCTTTATCACCGGCTATATCGGCTGCCAGGCAGCCGGTGTTCTCCGTTACGGTGGCCTGCATCCGCCGGCTCTTGCAGCCGTAACCCAGCTGGAGGAGACTTCCATCTCCGACGCGCCGGACCGGAATACCACGACGCTGGCAGGCGGCCACAATGGCAGCGGTGCTGGGTCCCAGCCGGTATTTGTCCAGGAGACCGGCCAGTTTCTCTTGAGCGCGGCCTCGGTCGTAGTCCCGGCCCTCCAGGACAGCAGAAACCAGGTCTACCGCCAGGTGCAGGGCTTCTTCGGCCACCTGTCGGCAGTTGTATTCTATAACAATTTCGACTTCCCGGGGATGGGAGGTGGTACGCGTTTTGCCGTAGGAAACATCCTCTCCCGCCACCCATAATAATTCTAAGGCCACGTGTTCCACCACATGGCCCAGGTAGGTCCCCTGTTGCAGGCGTTCGCGAAAACCGCCGGGATAACCCCGAGAACAGTAGTGTTCTCCCAGACCGGGGAGGACCGTCAGCAGGCGCTCCACGAAGCCCGGGAGGCTGCTGGTCTTCACCCCCGCCAGGTCCTTTAAATCCAACCTGGCCACCAGCACCGGGCGCAGGCAAAAAATATTGGGCCCTTCCAGGGCCCGAAGGCCCTTGATCTCCATTAATCCATTTATTCCCCCTTCTGCCAATTGCTAGTTTAACCACCCCGATGCAAATTATACTTCCGGCAAAAGGGGGCACCGGAGGGCAAGGTCGAAACCGTAGCCGGCGGGCAGGATATGTAGCTGGAGGCCCGTCAAGGCCAAGGGGCCGGTCCCGGCACCGGAGATGTCGGAATGCTCGATCCGGCGGCCGTCCACCACCGTCACCGCACCCGACCCGTAGACCCTAAAGCGCTGCCGGTCGTCCACCAGCACCGCCGTGTCTTCGTCGATGCCCAGGCCGAGGATGTAGGGATTGTGGGCCACGGCCGCCAGCAGCCGTCCGAGGCGGCCCCGCTGGGCAAAATGCTGGTCCACCACCACTTCCCGAATGAGCCCCAGCCCCGGGGCCATGCGCACCACCTCGGCCCTGGGGGTCTCCTCCCCCGCGCCTTCCACAATCATAGTGGCGCTCATGGCCGCGGCACCGGCACTGGTACCCCCGATGACGGCGCCCCGGCGATAGGCACGGTGGAGGGCCCGGTCCAGCTCCGTCCCTCCCAGAAGGGCCGTCAGCCGCAGCTGGTCGCCGCCGGTCAAAAAGATGCCGGTGCTGCCTTCCAAGAGATTCACCAGGGCAGGATGGCCGGCTTCCCGGCGGGAAGCAAAGGCCACGACCTCCACCCTCGCAGCACCCAGCCGGGTGAAAAGCCGCCGGTATTCTTCCCCGGCCCTGGCCATGTCCCCGGCCGCCACCGGCATTACGGCCAGGACGGCCTTCTCTCCTCCGGCCGCCTCGACAAAGCGGCGCAGGATCATACAGCGCCCCTCTTTGTCCTCGTTACCGCCAATAATATACAGGGCCATGGCGTTTCCTCCCCTACTATTTTTTCCTTCCGGCAGGAAACGTACCCGCCGAAGGCGAATCTCCTTAAACATAGAGATGGGGGGAGACCATGGCCCGACAAATCACCCTCAAAAACTATATGGAAGACTGCGTATGGGAACTGCTGGACGAGGTACTGGCCAAGGACCCTGAAGCCTGCGGCTGTGAAATCTGCCGCCACGATATTGCGGCCCTGGCCCTAAACCGGCTCCCTCCCCGCTATGTGGTGAGGGACCAAGGGGCTGTCTACACCAAGATTTCCATGCTGGAGGCCCAATACCGGGCCGATATTTATGCTGCCCTCACCCAGGCCTTAATGCAGGTAAAAGCAAACCCGCGCCACTAGAAGAAGCAGGGCGCGGGTTTGGCTTTTTACGCCGGGGTCTCAAGGCGCAGGGTCCATGCCCTTGGGCCTTGAAGGGCAGCCCCAACCCCCGCGGCGGGTAGGGCTACCGGGGGTGGGCCCTTTCCTTATCCCTCGCGAAACTTGTAGCCCACGCCCCGCACCGTCAAAATATAGCGGGGATTGCCGGGGTCCTCCTCAATTTTCTCCCGCAGGTGCCGGATGTGCACATCGATGGTACGGGTATCCCCGAAATATTCGCCTTCCCACAGCCGGTCCAGCAAGGCTTCGCGGGTAAAGACCCGACCGGGGTTCTCCGCGAGGAATTTCAGCAGCTGGTACTCCTTTAAAGTGAGGTCCACCGGCTTCCCCCGCACTTTTACCTCGTGACTCTCCGGGTTGATGACCAGGTCGCCGGCCACCACAGTACCCTGGTGCTGTCTGCTCCTCTCCGCCACCCGCCGCAGGATGGCCCGCACCCTGGCCACCAGCTCCCGGGGGCTGAAGGGCTTGGTAAGGTAATCGTCGGCCCCCAGTTCCAGCCCCAGCACCCGGTCTACCTCCTCCCGCCGGGCGGTGAGCATGAGAATAGGAGTGTTGCTGCGGGCCCTCAAGATCCGGCAGACATCGAAGCCGTCGATCTGGGGTAGCATAACGTCCAGGATGACGAGATCGGGTTTTTCCGTTTCTACCAGTTTTAAAGCCGTTTCACCGTCAGCCGCGGTGATGGTGGTAAAGCCGGCCTGTTCCAGATTGTAGGTTACCAGCTCCAGGATGGCCGGTTCATCGTCCACTACCAGGATTTTGGCTGCCATTTTCCTCCCCCTGCCTTTTGCCCCCAGGCCCCAGCAGGTTGAAACAATCCTGCTTCATGAGGTCAGGCCTGCCCTGCTTACGCTCGGCCGGCAGGCCGCCCCGGCCGTAACCGGGAATGCGGCGGGCCCCCAAAGCACTTTACTCCTAGGCTGATTCTACTTTGCCTTCTTACTTCTTGTCCAGACCCCACCTGCGAGGGCCAGGAGGTAGGGGCTCTGTTGCGAAAGCTCGGCTGGGTGGGGGCCCCAGGAGGGCCAGGGAATCTCCCTGGGTCGGCCGATCTGCACTATTCTGCCTTCCAGAAGCACCGCCACCCTGTCGGCCAGCAGGGGCAGCTCGGTAAAATCATGGGTGACAAAGAGGGCGGTAATGCCCCGGGCTTTTAAAAGCCTGCGCAGCTCCGCCAGGAGCGCGGCCCGCGTAGGTGCGTCCAGGGCCACAAAGGGCTCGTCCAGGAGAAGCACCTGGGGCTCCAGCACCAGGGCCCGCGCCAGGCTTACCCGCCGGGCCTCACCGCCCGAGAGCTGCCAGGGCTTCCTTAAGGCCAGGTGGCCTATGCCCAGAACTTCCAGCCACTTCTGTACCCGCCGGCCGATTTCCGGTCCTTTTATTCCCCGGAAGCGCAGCCCGAGGGCTACGTTTTGATATACTGTAGTGTTGAGCAACAGGGGATCTTGGAAAACCACTGCCAGTTCCCGCCGCAGTTTCAATATCTCCTGCCGCCGCCAGCTTACCGGCCGGCCGTCGAAATAGACGGCGCCCTCATCCGGCCGTTCCAGCAGGGCCAACACGTGGAGCAAGGTGCTCTTGCCCGCACCGTTGGGGCCGATGATCCCCCAGATCTCGCCCGGCGCGATGTTCAATTCTTCCACTGCCAGTACCGGGCGGCGGCCCTTGACTACTTTGATGCCTTCTGCCCTCAGGCTAATCCCCATACCTGCGCCTCCCCTGTTGCAGGAAAGTAAGAACGGCCGTAACCGTAAAACTCAGACCCAGCAGGATAAAGCTCAAAGACCAGGCCATGGCAAAATTGCCCCGGCTCACTTCCATAACAATGGCCGTAGTCAACACCCGCGTCTGGTGGAGGATATTCCCTCCCACCATCATGGACGCACCGACTTCGGAAACTACACCGCCGAAACCGGCTATAACGGCCGCCAGCAGCCCCAGCCGCGCCTCTTTAAGGAGGGTCCAAAAAAGCTGTCCCGGGGAAGCCCCCAAGGCCAGGATTTGGGCCGGCAATTTCCGGGGCAGCTGTTGGAAGGCCGCCATGGCCAGGGCCGTTACCAGCGGAACAGCGATGACCGCTTGGGCTATGACGATGGCCGTCGGGGTGTAGATTAGCTCCAGGCGGCCCAGAGGACCACTGCGCCACAAGAGGAAGCTCACCCACAGGCCGACCACCGTCGGCGGCAGCCCCATAAAGGTATTTACCAGGCTTACAACCAGGCCCCGGCCGGGGAACCGGCGAAAGGCCAGAATGGCACCCAGGGGCAGGCCTATCAATACGCTGATGAGGGTGGCTTGCCCGCAGACTTTGAGGGTAAGCCACACCACCTCCATTACCCCGGGGTCTAGCCGGAGGAGGAGCTCAACCCCCCTGACCAGCCCCTGCCAGGCCGCTCCCACCGCTCTCACTTCCCCAGGCTGTTTTCATCCTTGCCGGCATCCGGGAAGAAGAGGGGTTGGCCGTACTTGTCCCTGCCAAAATCGCCGATTATCTTCTGGGTTTCCGGCGCCAAAAGGAAGTCTATGAAAGCCTTCGCTCCCTCGCTGTTGATCTCCAGACCCGGGAACTTGTCGGGATTAACCTGCATGGCGTGGTAGATATTCAGGAGTGACTTTTCTCCTTCCAGCAAGATGTCCAGCTTTAAATTTTTCTTCAAGGCCAGGTAGGTCCCCCGGTCAGTGAGGGTATAACCCCCCTTCTCCGAAGCGATATTCAGGGTCTGGCCCATGCCGGCCCCGGCCTCCTGGTACCACTGGCCGGAAGGCTCTATCCCGGCCCGGCTCCAAATAGCCTTTTCCTTCTTATGGGTACCGGAATCATCCCCTCGAGAAACAAACAGGGCCTGCTCGGCCGCAATTCTCCGGAAGGCCTCCGCGGCGTCCCCAGCCCCTTTGACCCCGGCGGGGTCCTCCGGCGGACCTACAATAATAAAATCATTATGCATGACCAGCTGGCGGTTTATCACTACGCCTTTGTCCACCAACTTTTTTTCGTCTTCCGGGGCATGCACCAGAAGCACATCGGCATTGCCCTGCTCTCCCATGGCCAGGGCCTGTCCCGTACCTACAGCATGGGGCTTTACCGTATAGCCCGTCTCTTTTTCAAACAAGGGTATCAGCACGTCCAGCAGGCCGGTATCCATGGTGCTGGTAGTGGTAGCCAGGATCACCGTTTTTCGGGCCGGTGCTGCAGCCGGGGCTCCTACTTTGGTCTTTTGGCCGCAGCCGGCAAGTAGACTAATCAGCAAAACTCCCAGCACCACCGGGTTTAAGTACCTTCGTTGCAAGCGAGATAAGTACACGGCTATCCCCTTTCCTCTATGTTCCTAATAACCTTTATGCTCATAATAACATAACGAGCCCCAAAAATAAATACCCCCTACCGGGGATAGCCAAAATTTCTTTCGAAGGCGTCCCGAATGGCCTGGTCCGCTTCTTCCCGGAAGCGGTGATAGTTTTCCACCAGCCTTCGCCCCTCCGGGGTGAGTTCCGCCCCGCCACCGGCCTCGCCGCCGATCCTGGTTACCAGCAGGCGAAAACCCAGCCGCTCCTCGGCTTTTTTAATCCGGCCCCATGCCTGGCGGTAAGACATGTGCAGCTGTTGGGCAGCTTGATTAATAGAGCCCCGCCGTTCTATTTCCCGGAGGAGGGCAAAAAGCCCCTCGCCAAAAATATGCTCTCCTTCCTCCAGCCATATCTTGTAGCGCACCTGCAATGAAACCAAACCACCTCAGAACGAGCCCATTCTCCACCATTAGTTTTATTATAAGTCCTTGGCCTTGACTTTGTCCAGAAGATTTACCAGGCTGGCCGCAAGCTCCGCCCGGGTAGCGAAATTGTCCGGCCGAAAGGTGCCGTCGGGGTAACCGTGCATAATGCCCAGTTCCAGGCACCGCCTGATGGCGTCTTCCGCCCAGTGGCCGGCAATATCCCCGCCGGGTGAAAATACTCCGGGATCGAGCCCTAAGTAGAGGGCTATTCCCCGGGCCAGGGCTCGGGCCAGGGCCTGACGTACTTCTTGTTTCTTTAAGGCCTCGGCCTCCTGGGGATTGCTCAGGAACCCCATCTCCACCAGTACCGCCGGGGCTTCGGTTTCCCGCAAGATATAGAAGTCGGCCTGCCGCACCCCGCCGTCCGGCCATTTTAAGGCCCGGACCAGCTCATCCTGGATAATCTCAGCCGCCTTTTCCGCTCTACCCCCGAAGCCTAAAATATAGGCGCTCACGTAAGCAGCTTGGGGATTCTCCGAACTGTTGACGTGCAGGCTGACCACCAGATCCACCCCGGCGCGGTTAAAAAGGGCCGCCCGCTCAGCCAGGGATACGTTTAGGTCTTCCTTACGGGAAAATACCACCTCTGTGCCCGTCCTTTGGAGCAGGTCTCCCAGTAGCAAACCAACCGCCAGGGTAACTTCCTTTTCTAAGAGCCCGTTCACCCCTACCCCTCCCGGATCGGCACCGCCGTGACCGGGGTCCAGCCCGATACGCTTGGTCATGATCCCACCCTCTTTTCCCCAGATTGGGTAAAGCCACCTTTATCCTTATTCTATAATCACAGCAGGCCTCTCGCCACGGTCGTTAAGAATCGAATCCCGCCTTTCTCCTTACGGCCGGGATGAGGCCTCCGGCGGCCTGCAGCATAAAACCCTAGGACAAGGAAAGCCGGTGTTCCTTTTGCCTGAGGGAACCTTAGGTGACGAAAAGCCCAACGGGGTTAGTTCAGAAGTTGGGATGCGTCACTCTTTTCCGACATTGCCGCTGCCTGGACCGCAGTCATTTGCCTCTATCGTCCGCACTTCCCCCGCTTCCACCACATCGGTGGGTATACCTTCCACCCTGGGCGGGATGCGCTGGTGGAGCGCAAGCTGTTTGAGGGGGACCTTGCGCGTGACGTAAACGATTATGGCCGGGATAGGCGTCGGGCGGCCGCCCCGGGTTTTGTACCCTGAGCCCACGGCCACCACGTTATCCTTCTGCAGCAGGACGGGTTGCCACCGGGCCAGCACGGTAGATAGCTCTTGTTCTCTAATCATGGGGCCTCGCCTTCCCCTTTCTTATAAACATGTTTATGCTCCAACCCCGGGATATGGACCGGCCCCCAAAGGGTCAAAAATAAAAGGTCCTTAAGGTCCCTCAACAAAAGTAGAGGAGCTCCGGGCTTCCCCAAAAGCTCCTCAGGACTTGGCGCCTATTTTGATATCCCCTTCTTCCCCTTCCACCATAAGTTCCACGGTATCGGTCAGCACGTCGGCATAGCTGAAGGAGATACGTCGTTCCGGGATTTTATGCTCTTCGAGGCGGATGATGAAGATGTTGGGATAGGTCTTTTCTAGAATGCCGACCTTCTCTATAATTTTTTTACGCCCGCGGTTAGCCCGCAGTTTAATTTTCTGGCCCACCCGGGCTTCTAAATCCTGCCTTATAGTGGCCAAAACTTCCTTACCAGCCATAAAACCACCCCTTCCCCGCATACATAGTATATTATACTATGCCGGGGACAGGGTGTCAAGATATCTGTTTATTTTACTAAACCCTGCCCAGTCTGTCAAGGGTAGATAGCCCTATGTTAAGGCTTTATTGCGGTTTTATTAGGATTTTATTAAAGGCGGCCGGCATTTTTCTAGATTTATCAGTGCTATGCTTCCTTCCCCGTCAAGTTAGAGAACTCTGTATAGGAAGAGGAAGGGTAGCCTAGCCTGAATTTCCCCCTGATCTCTACCCCCCCTATACTGCCCTCGCCGGTAACTACATCCTTAATTATTTCATGGGGCCGCACAATTTCCTGGATAGAGGTGTAGGCCACCTGTTCTACTACCAGGATAGGATCAAAGGCATGGATCAAAACGCGGCCAGGAGAGCTGGCAAAGGTCGCCCCGGCCTCCAGTAGGGCCTCGTAGTGGGATTGACAGGCCCCGGCGAAAATAACCAGGTCATCGTGGCTGGGCCTTAATCTCCGGGCCGCCCGCACGGCAGCCATAAAATGTTTGGAATGCCGGTAGTTGTCTAAATTGGTGAGGCCCTTTTTCTCCCGGATCAAACCGTCATGCCCGGTGAGAACCAAGATGTCGGGGGTGTATTGGGCCAGAAAGTGGGGTACTTTTTCGGCCTGTTCCTCTTCCGCCACAAAAAAACCCGCCACCGGCAGGCGTAGTTGCTTGTAGGCGTGGAGGCAGCGTTCCAAATATTCTTCATCACCGTCAAGGTGCACTACCCTGCCGGGGAGTTCAAAAAAATCCTTGCTGTCTTCTGTCCCACCTTTCTCCTCTCTGGTGAGGGAGTACTCATACACTCCCCCACCACCTACCCGAGCCAGGCTGACTTCCATTTTCGCCGCCCGGCGGGCCAGCACCCGCTGGAAGCAGCACCGATATTTTTCGATATCCCGGTGGCGATAGCGCAATACCTGATCCGCCGGCTGTACTTCCAGGTCCTCCAGGGGAGCATCGGCGCTCAGGCGAACGTCCAGTCCCCGGAGCAAGGCTGTGGACTTCCCTTTGTCGGTGATGGTGATGGCCTTCACTTTGAAAAAAATGTCCTTGCCGTAGGACTTGCGAGCTACTATATCCCCCGGTTTGATGTCCGGCATTATCCCCCCTCCCTTCCTTTTCTGCCTGTTATTAGTTTATGCTTCAAGGAAAGGAAGGTTCTAAGTCCGAGTAGAGTGAGTTTACATAAAATACCTTCCCTGGCAACTATTTTTCAATGACGAGTCCCGGCCTCAACCTGTATAATAATATCCAAGCTGGCAGTTGGTATCCAAAAGTAAAGGAGTTGATGGCCATTAGGAAAGAAAGAAAGTACCTTCTTGCCAGTGCGGTGCTCGCCTTCCTTTTCACCCTGATCCTCTCTTCCCGTACCGCCCAAGCAGCTACTTACACAGTCCAGCCGGGAGATACCCTATTCTTGATCGGCCAGCGATATAAAATCGGGGCGTGGGAGCTACAGCAACTCAACGGTTTACCGGATACGTGGATTTATCCCGGCCAGGTCCTTTGGGTGCCCGACGGGCAGGGCAAAGTACATGTCGTGAGCCCGGGCGATACCCTCTTCCTAATCGGCCAGTGGTATGGGGTGCCCTACCAGGAGATTATGAGGGCCAACGGCCTGTCCGACTCTTATATTTATCCCGGACAAGCCCTGTGGATCCCCACCGGTGGGAGCTCGGTCGCCATACCTGCGGCTTCCAGGGGAAGCAGCGCCTCCCGGGGAGGTATAAGCTATTCGGCCCAGGATGTGGATCTGCTGGCCCGCTTGGTATATGCCGAAGCCCGGGGCGAGCCCTATGCCGGCCAGGTAGCCGTGGCTGCCGTGGTCCTTAACCGCGTACGCGACGGGCGTTTCCCCAACACTATTGCCGGGGTAATCTACGAACCCGATGCCTTTGAGTGTGTATCCAACGGCCAGTTTTGGCTGCAACCCAATACTACCGCCTACCAGGCTGCCAGGGAGGCCCTGGCCGGAAGGGATCCCAGCGGAGGAGCCCTCTTCTTCTGGAATCCGGCCACCGCTACCAGCCCCTGGGTATGGACCCGGCAGATAATCACCGTCATCGGCAACCATGTTTTTGCCATCTAAAACGGGGAAGGCGGCACAAGGGGAAATAGCAGCGAAGGAGCAACAGAGACCAAAAAAGCCGGCTACGAGTAGCCGGCTTTTTTGGTCGGTATTACTTCCTAGCTGCTCTTGGTGTATTTATCCGCTACCTTGGAGGCGCCGCAGGAATAGGGCTTTATTTTAGCCGCAAAACCGCTCCCCACCACCATGCCTACGACCTCCCGGATGAGCTCCTTCGTATCGCCGTTAGGCCCTACATCCAGGTGTATCTCTACGTTTAGTTCCGGGTGCCCGTTGGCCGCCAGCTTCTGGGCCAGGAAACTGGCGATTTCCAGGCTGAGGGCCGTTTCATAAAAAATCTTTTGCCTTAGAGAAGTAATCTTCCGCTGGTATTTCTTGCGGTAGTAATAGCGGGCTCCTTTGCCCACCTGGTGGATGATGATCGCCGTAACGAAACAGGTATTCAGCCGGGCCTGGGAATCGGTACCGATGATAACCTTGTACTGGGCCTCGGGAGTAGCCTCAATAAAGGCCATAATATCCTGAAACATTTCCTCTACACTAAGGCGACCCTTGCTGGGACTGATGAAATACATTTTTTCACCTTCTTCCCACATAGGCCTGCAGGCAGCGGCTTAGGCGTGCGAATTCTTCCAGGGACAGAGTTTCTCCCCGGCGGAAGGGCTCGATGCCCGCCGCCGCGAGGGCCGCCTCCACCGGCTCCCGCGCACCGGTCAGGCTGCGCAGGGCGTTGGCCAGAGTCTTCCTCCGCTGGGCGAAGGCCGCCCTTACAACCCGGAAGAAAAAGTCCCTATCCCCTACCTTCACCGGCGGCTGGGGATACAGATCAAGGCGCACCACCGCCGAGTCCACTTCCGGCCGGGGAAAAAATACCGTCCGCGGCACCTGCATAACAATCTGGGGCCGGGCAAAATACCGGACGAACAGGGTTAGAGCACCGTATTCCTTGGCGCCCGGGTGAGCCACCAGTCGGCGGGCTACCTCGGCCTGGAGCATAAGCAGCATATACTGGATATGAAAACTGTTTTCTAATAAGTGGCATAAAAGGGGTGAAGTAATATAATAGGGAAGGTTAGCCACCACCTTATAACCAGGCAACCTCCCCCTATCCTTCAATCCCAGAGCTTCCTCGACCAGCCTATCGAAGTCGGCTTTCAATGCATCGCCTTCCACGAGGCGCACGTTCGGCCGGTCTACTAGTATTTCCTGCAGGGCCGCCACCAAGTCCCGGTCTATCTCTAAGGCGACGACCAGCCTCGCCCGCCGGGCCAATTCCAAGGTCAGGGCTCCTAAACCCGGCCCTATTTCCACCACGACGTCCTCCGGCTGAAGCTGGGCCTTCTCCGCAATCTTGCGGGCTATATTGGCGTCCACAAGAAAATTCTGGCCTAGAGATTTGCGGGGGCTTAACCCCCTCGTCTGCATAAAGGATATAAGTCTACCGGGGCTGGCGACCGGATTCACTATCTTCTCCCTCCGCTAGTCTTAATTATACTACAAAAGCCCCGGTATGACCAAGAAAAAGCCTATTTCACTCAAGGACATAAACTTTAACGCGCCTTACTCCCCAGCGGCGGGTAGCTTCTTCACTGTCCAAGAAAACGTCAATGCGGTCCCCTTTTATGCTGCTGCCCACATCCTCGGCTCTGCCGTACCCGTAGCCTTCGATGTAAAGCCTGCTGCCCAGGGGGATGACCGAAGGGTCCACGGCCACTGTACCGACCCGGGGGACCGTCCCTGTCGCCGTCCGCCAGCCGGTATGGGTGTAGGCCGTGGCCGTAGCCCACAAGACGCGCTTAAAACGAAAAATATGGCCGCCACGGGAAACCTCGCTCAGGGTCCCCACCGCCACTACTTCCGCAACCGGCTCCTTTAGGACCGTCTGGCTCACCAGCTCTCGCTTGACTTCTTGTCCATCTTCGTAGGTAACCCGGTATTCCGTCCGCTGTATCCCCTTCTGGCCGCGCTGGACCAGGCGGGTAATGCCCTTCTCGAGTTGTGGGTCCGGCCGGCGGACGACCCTGTAGTCCAGTTCTTCTTCCGTTACCTCCGTCCGGGTTGCGACCCGTACCACCCTTATAGTGTCTCCCTGGCCGATGACCTTTTCCCGGTCGGGCTCTACCCTGTCTTCAGGGCCCAGGGCAATGCCGGCCTGAGCCAGCGCTTCCTGGACGGTGGTGGGCAGAAGGCGCAGCCTCTTCTCACCCCCGTCCGCCAGAATGGTAATTTCTACTGCCCGCTTAACTTCCACGCCCATACCCCCGGCCAGGGGGGTCGCCAGGGGAGGAACGACCTCATCCCCCGGATGCAGGGTTATCCCCTGCTCCTCCAGCAACTGCCGGACGTCCCGGGCCCACGTGCGCAGTGCCCTTTCTTCGCCATCCACCTTTAGGACTATTTTTTTCCATCCGAAATTGGCTACTCCCCAGCCGGTGCCCACCAGCAGGAGAAGAAAGACCAACAAAAATAAAAAAAAGAAGCGGCGGCGCGATCTCGCCCGTTTTTCCTGTCTCCAGGTGGTGATCCACCCGTCCAAGGGGTCACCTCCTTGCTACCAAAGTGGCCATCATTATTTCGACGCCCGAGCAAGATTTTCCTGCCACCGCCGCTGGTAAATTGCTGGAAGAAAAGCCCCCCTTATTCTAAGATATGCACCCTAACGCGGCGGCGTCCCCACTGAAGGGCTTCCTTTTCAGTTTCCATAAAGACGTCGATGCGGTTACCCTTGATCAGCCCTCCCGTATCCTGGGCCCAGGCATAGCCGTAACCCTCAACGTACAACCGAGTCCCCAAGGGGATAACCTTGGGGTCCACGGCTACAATTCCCCGGTAAGGGTAAATACCCGTGGCTGTGGGGTTGCCGGTATGAGTGTAAGCGGTAGCCTCTACCTCCAGGATTTTACCCGCCCCGGCCACGGTAGCCACGGCCTCGGGGGTCCGGGTACCGTAAGCGATGATCTTGGACTGGGGCTGGGCTTCCACCCAGGTGTCCAGCAGTTCCCGCTTTACCACCCGGCCGTCCTCTTTGGTCACCCGGTACTTATAGCAGCGTACCCCTTCCCGTCCTTCGCGCACCACTTTTTGCTCACCGCGATCCAGCCTGAAATCGGCCTGGCGTTCCACTCTATAGGGAATGGCCTCCCGGTGCACTTCGATCTCTTGCCGGACTCGCAAGACGCGCAAGAAGGCCTCATCTTCCTTGCCGCCGAGGTTAGCCTCTACCCGGTCCAGGGGCCCCAGGGTAATTCCTGCTGCGGACAGCACCTGGGCCACGGTAGGTACCGCTACCCAGACCAACTGCTCCTGGCCGTCGACCTGGACACGCACCGGAACCGCCCGCTCCACGCTCACCACCAAGCCTGGGGTGACGGGGCTGGAAGGTTCGGGGATGACCAGGTCCTCCGGCTGCAGCCGGATGCCGGCTTCCTCCAGGGCGCCGGCCACCGTCCAGCTGCGGGTGGCCACCTGTATGACCTGCCCGTCCACCTGGACCTGGATTTCTCTCTCTGCCCATCCTATCGATACCAGGGACCAAAGGGTCAGAACCAGCAAAAGGGTTGCCCTCGTGGCCCGGTATCGAAGATCTGGTACCAATTTTTTCACTCCCTTTGCCCTAAGGACACAGTTTGTCTTTTGGCGATAATTTTTGCCATATTATTCTCAATTTAAACCTGTCCTTAGGGCTTCGGGGCTCCAGGGAACGGCCGGCAGGCTGTCCGCGACGGCCGACAAGGGCCATTCCGGCCGTCGGTCGGAAGCCAGCGGTCTTCGATAGGATACCTGGGGGAGGATGGCGAAAATCTGCGGAAGTAAAGGTGGGAAAGAGGAAGGGTAAGGAGGAAAAAGTCGGCCGCAGGAAAAAGCCGACCCGGGCCCCCTTCCCGGCGGGCCCGGGTCCCACGAGGAACACTCCGGATTCAGCTCAATCTAAACAGGGTTTGGGCGTTGCGGAAGGTAGCCTCTATGATCTCCTCCACCGCCACCCCCCTGGCGGCCGCTACCCCTTCGGCCACCAGGCGCACGTTGGCCGGCTCGTTGCGCTGGCCCCGATGGGGTTCAGGAGTGAGGTAAGGAGCGTCCGTCTCGATTAAGAGGCGGTCCAGGGGCACCCGGGCCGCGATCTCCCGCACCCTCACGGCGTTCTTAAAGGTAATGGGGCCGGCCAAGGAGATGTAGAAGCCCATGTCCAAGCACTGCCGGGCCATTTCCCAGCTCCCCGAAAAGCAGTGCATAACCGCTCCCGGCAGGTCCCGGCCTTCTTCCCGCAAAATGCGCAGCATATCCTGATGGGCGTCGCGATCATGAATGATAACCGGGAGGTTTAGCTGTTTGGCCAACCGCAGGTGCCAGCGGAACACCTCTTCCTGTCGCCGCCGGGGGGACAGATTGCGGTAATAATCCAGCCCCGTCTCGCCGATGGCCACTACCTGGCGGTCCAGCGCCAGACCCCGTATAATGCGCGCGCTCTCCTCGTCAAAGGTAGCGGCGTCGTGGGGGTGGACGGCCACCGCCGCCTTCAGGAAGGGCCAGCTGTGGGCCTGGGCGACCGCTTCCCGGGAAGACTTGACGTCGTAGCCCACGTTGATGACCGCCGCCACTCCGGCTTCCTGCAGCCGGGCGATAACCTCCGGCAGGTCATGGCTGAAGGCAGGATCGTTTAAGTGGGCATGGGAATCGATTAGTTCCAAGCTCATCCCCGGTTCTCCCCTATTAGCGCACCTGGGCGCCGGGCGGGATGTCCCGCTCCGGGGTGATAAGGCTCAGGCTGTCCCCATCCACCGCTGCCAGCACCATGCCCTGCGACCAGATCCCGCGCAATTTGGCCGGTTTTAAGTTAGCCACCAACACCACTTTTTTACCTATCAAGTCCTGGGGCTGGTAGTAACGGGCGATACCCGCCACCACCGTCCTCCTCTCTCCCCCCAGGTCTACCTCTAGCTTAACAAGTTTGTCGGTCTGAGGCACCCTTTCGGCCCTCACCACCTGGGCCACTCTTAATCTCAGGCGGGAAAACTCCTCCAGGCTGATCTCGGGTTCGGAGGGCTTCCCTTCCGGCGGAGCCTCCTGCCCCGGCTTGGGGAACTGCTCTTGTTTCAGCACCACTGCATCATCTTCCTCCTCTCCCTTCCATTCCACCCTGGGGAAGAGGGGAGCACCCCGCTTCACCCGGCTGCCGGCCGGCACCCCTCCCCATTCTTTCAGGCTGTCCCAGGTCTGGGCATGAGAGGCATGCTGTATCCCCAGCTGTTCCCAAACCCGGCGTGGCACCCCCGGCAGGAAGGGAGAGCACATGACCGTAGCCTGGCGAACGGCTTCGGCGAGGTTATAAAGGACGGTCTGCAGCCGGGGCCTCTTCTCCGGGTCCCGGGCCAGGGCCCAGGGAGCCGTTTCTTCGATATATTTATTGGCCCGGTTGATGAGCTGCCAGATGGCGCTTAAGGCGTGGGCGAATTCAAAGCGCTCCAGGGCTTCATCCACCTCGTCCGGGATGCGGGCGGCCAGGTCTTTAAGCTCCCGGTCCAGGGGTTCCTCCCCGGCTGGCGCAGGGATCAGGCCTCCGCAGAACTTTTCTATCATGGACACGGTGCGGCTCAGCAGGTTGCCGTAGTCGTTGGCCAGATCGCTGTTTAGACGGTGGACCAAAGCTTCTTCGGAGTAATATCCGTCGCCCCCGTAGGGCATTTCCCGCAGAAGGAAGTAGCGGATGGCGTCCGACCCGTAGCGGTCTATGAGGAGCATGGGATCTACTACATTGCCCTTGGACTTGGACATCTTGCCCCCGTCAACCAACAGCCACCCGTGGCCGAAGACCTTCCGCGGAAGTTCGATGCCCGCCGCCATGAGGATGGTCGGCCAAATAACCGTATGAAAGCGAACGATATCCTTGCCTACCAGGTGCACGGCGGCCGGCCAATATTTGCGGAAGAGATCGTCGTTTTCGGTGCCGAAGCCCAGGGCCGAGATGTAGTTGGTCAAGGCATCGAACCACACATAAATCACATGTTTGGGGTCCACGGGCACCGGTATGCCCCAGTCAAAGGTGGTACGGGACACGCACAGGTCTTCCAGGCCGCCCTTGATGAAATTAATCATTTCGTTGCGCCGGGAAGGCGGCTGGATGAAGTCGGGATGTTCTTCGATATACTGCAGGAGCCGGTCGGCATACTTGCTCATGCGGAAGAAATAGCTCTCCTCCCGCAAGAGCTCCACCGGGCGGCCGCAGTCAGGACACTTCCCTTCTTGTAGCTGGCGCTCGGTCCAGAAGGTCTCACATGGGGTGCAATACCAGCCCTCGTATTCCGATTTATAGATATCCCCTTTTTCGTAAATCCGCCGAAACAAGTCCTGCACCACCTTCTTGTGGCGCTCTTCGGTGGTGCGGATAAAGTCGCTGTAGGAAATATCCAGCCGCCGCCACAACTCACGGAAGGTGGCCACGATGCGGTCCACGTATTCCAGGGGTTCCAGGCCCGCCTCCCTGGCCTTGCGCTGGATCTTCTGCCCGTGTTCGTCCGAACCAGTCAGGAAAAAAACATCATAACCCCGCATCCGCTTATAGCGGGCCAGAGTATCGGCCATGGTGGTGGTAAGGGCATGGCCAATATGGAGTTTATCGCTGGGATAGTATATCGGGGTAGTTACATAAAAAACTTTATCCCCCATTAAAGGCCGTCCCCTTTCTGCAAATTCAGGAGTATTATATTAAAAAATCCAGCAATCTGTCAAGTTTTGCCTAAAAAGGGTCAAAATAGCCGTTTTTCCCGTGTTATTCGATTTTACTAGAACTGGAAAAGGTGGTACCATATAGCTAGGTTGTCGAAACGTGTAGAAAAGGAGGAGGAAAGTCTTGCTAAAATCCACTGGCGTTGTCCGCAAAGTGGACGAGCTCGGCCGTATCGTGATTCCCATCGAATTGCGGCGCACCTTGGGTATTGAAGAAAAGGATGCTCTGGAAATTTATGTGGACCAGGAAAAGATCATCCTTAAGAAGTACGAGCCGGCCTGCGTTTTCTGCGGCAATGCGGAAAATGTGACCAATTTCCGGGGCAAGAACGTGTGCCGCGACTGCGCCATGGCTATGAGTTCTATAGCAGTTTAGGACTCCTCGACCACGCAGGCTTTATAAATCTCTCGGCGAGGGCGACCGTAGAATCTGGCTACCTCAGCCAGGGCTTCCCTGCGCGGTCGCCCTGCTTTTTCCAAGGCAGCCACCAGGAGAGATGCTTCCCGGGGTACGAACAGGGGCCGCTCTTGCCTGGCACCCTCCACCACCAGGGTTAGCTCTCCCCGCGGCGGTTCCTGTTTAAAGTGCTGCAGAGCGCCCTCCAGAGTACTGCGTAGAACCGTTTCAAATTTCTTGGTCAGTTCGCGCCCCACGGCCACTTTGCGCTCCCGGCCGAAAATCTCCGCCATATCCTCCAGGGTTTCCACCAGCCGGTGGGGTGCCTCGAAGAAGACCAGGGTTCTGCCTTCTTGGGCCAATTCCTCCAGCCTTTCTTTTCTTTCCGCTCCTCTCCGCGGCAGGAACCCTTCAAAAACAAAGCGCCCGGTGGAGAGACCGGATACTGCCAAGGCCGCAATAACGGCGCTGGGCCCGGGAACAACGGCTATCTCCACTCCGGCCTCCGCGGCCCGCCGGACCAATTCTTCTCCGGGATCGGCGATACCCGGCATACCGGCGTCCGTTACAAGGGCTATTTTCTTGCCCTCCTGAAGGAGCCGGAGGAGGACCGGACCTTTCCGCTCCTGGTTGTGCTGGTGATAGCTGGTCAGGGGAGTGGCAATGCCGTAATGGGCCAACAGCTTGCGGGTATGACGGGTATCCTCGGCCGCTATCAGGTCCACTTCCTTCAAAACCCTGAGGGCCCTCAAGGTGACGTCCTCAAGATTCCCCAGGGGAGTACCCACCAGAAAAAGGCAGCCCGCCACTTTTTTCAACCTCTCTTTTCTAGAAAGCTCAGACAAAACAGGCAGCCCTGGCTCCCCCGAACCCGGCCGAACTGGGCCGGGCAAACATGATATCCCTGTTCGTAGAGGAGACGCAGCCTTTCCTGCCCTTGAATGCCGGTGACGGCTTCCGTCATCATGGATCGCAGGCGCTGGTTTTCTTCTTCCAGCCCCCGCGCGTAGTTTTTGAGCCGCTTTATTTCCCGCTGCACTTCCGCCAGTTTGAATTCCAGGGCCGCCAGGGCTACGACCAGGCTATCGCCCCCCTGCTCTTCCCCAGCTTGGATTTCCCTGTCCTCAGTCAATTCTTTCCACTTCCTCCCGCCGGAATTCCATAACCCCCCGCTCGGGCAGTTCCACCGCCACCATGCCCGTGAGGATATTGAGGCCCGTTACCCTGCCCTCCCCCGCCGGAGTCCTCACCTGGTCACCCACTTCGGGAAAAAGGGGCTTGGCCTCCTCATAAACGTTGTTTTCAAAACGCAGGCAGCACATGAGGCGCCCGCACAGGCCGGAGATCTTGGCAGGGTTTAAAGAGAGGCACTGGTCCTTGGCCATGCGGATGGAGACCGGTTCAAATTCCCCTAAAAAGGAGGCACAGCAAATTTCCCGCCCGCAGCAGCCGAGGCCTCCCAACATCTTGGCCTCGTCCCTCACTCCTATCTGGCGCAATTCGATGCGGGTGCGAAAAATGGAGGCCAGGTCCCGCACCAATTCGCGAAAATCTACCCTCCCTTCGGCCGTGAAGTAAAAGATGATCCTGCTCACGTCGAAGGTAAATTCCACCTCGATCAATTTCATGGGCAGGCCGTGCTCGGCAATTTTCTGCTGGCAGATGGCAAAGGCCTCTTTTTCCCGCCGGCGGTTGAGGTCGATCTGGGCTTCATCGGCCGCGGTGGCTTTCCGGATTACCGGTTTTAAGGGTTGGACGATGGTTTCCTCCGGCACTTCCCGGGGACCGACCACCACCTCGCCGTATTCCAGGCCCCGGGCCGTTTCCACGATAACCTTGTCCCCCACCTTAAGCTCCAAATTGTCGGGATCAAAGTAATAAATTTTCCCCGCCTTCTTAAAGCGCACTCCCACAACCGTGGACAATCTATCTTTCCCTTCCTTCTCCCCATAAGATAACCGGAAGGAGCTACAGTCACCCCGGCCTGTTTTGGTGTCCACCTGTTAGGCCCTGGGATTTCCCGGGCAAACCCGCCGCCTGCCTAAGCAGGATTCAGCTCGCGGTGAAGGTTGAGAAGGAGCACCTCCAGGGCTAGACGGCGGTTCGCGTTCTGTTCCAAATAAACCCGTGTGCGCCGGAGGTGGCGGTAGCACCTCCAGAGGACGGCCGGCGGCAGAGCGGTCCCTGCCGGGCGGGCAGGAAGCCGGGCCGGATCCAGGAGGAGCCCCTTCTCCCCGGTAAGCTGCCATACCAGGTGATCCCGGCAGGCCACCATCAGGCCGTCCACCGCAGACAGCACATCTTCTTCCTTTTCCATCCGCGGGAGAACGGATGTCATTAGCCGGGCCAGGTCGGAACTTAGCACCTCCTCCCAGTAGGACCAGGCCTTATTCTCCCCCGTTTTTTCCGCAGCATACCGCAAGACCTGGCAGCGCGAAACAATGGTGGGAAGGAGCAGGGCCGGCTGGACGGCCAGGAGAAAGAAGTAAACGTCTCCCGGCGGCTCCTCCAGGATTTTCAGCAGGGAGTTGGCCGCTTCCGGTGTAAGGTTTTCGGCCGGGTGGAATACCACCACCTGAGCTCCCCCCTGGAAGGCCTTCAGCCGGAGTTCTGCTTCTAGCTTCCGCACCTGGTCGATTTTAATACTGGCGCCGCGGGGTTCTATATAGTGGTAATCAGGGTGATTGCCGCCGTCCACCTGGCGGCAGGAAGGGCAGCGGCCGCAGGCCCGGCCCCCCTCCCTGTGGGCACAGTTTAAGGCCGCGGCAATCCGACGCACTGTTTTTAACTTTTCCTCGGGCTCGCCGCCGATCAGGAGGTAGGCATGGCTGAGGCGGCCGGCCGCCAGGGCCTGTTCGAGCTGCGCTTGCACCGTCACCGGAGTTCAGCTCCTAAAGGGCCGTAATTCACGCCCTAAATCTCAATTCCTCTAGCTCCTCAAGGGGTCTAAAACAGGTTTTCCGGCCGCCACATGTTGATAATGAAATCCGGTCAATTTTCTCTGGCGCCTCAGGGGGCCTAAAGCAGGGTCTCTACCGCCCCCCACACTTGCCGGAAAACCTCATCTTTAGACCCCAAAGCATCAATGATTTTGATACGCCCTGGTTCCCGGCGGGCCAGCTCCAGGTAGCCCTCCCTCACCCGCCGGTGAAAGTCCAGGTCTTCCTGCTCAAAGCGGTCCAGGGCCCTGCCCCCTTCGCCGTCCCTGCTGCGCCGCAAACCCTCTTCCGGCGGCAGGTCCAAAAGGAGGGTGAGGTGGGGTGTAATCCCTCCGGTAGCCAGGTCGTTAATCCTGCGCACCAGCTCAGGGTTCAGGCCCCGGCCGAAACCCTGGTAGGCCAGGGTCGAATCCACAAAGCGGTCACACAGAACTACCTGCCCGGCTTCCAGGGCAGGCAGGATCTTGCCCTGCACATGCTGGGCACGGCCGGCGGCGTAAAGCAAGACCTCGGTAATTCCCAGCACTTGCTCCGGCCACGACGATAGCAAAAGCCGGCGAATCGCCTCTGCCAGGGGTGTCCCCCCCGGTTCCCTCGTACATAAGACCCGGCGCCCCTTGCGCTCGAGGTGCCTGGCCAGGAGCCCCATCTGGGTAGTCTTGCCGGAGCCGTCCGGTCCTTCAAAGGTGATAAAGATGCCCTTCATGCGTCCACTACCCGTATCTCAGCTTGGCGGCCTAAAAGGAAAGCCAGCCTCTCAATTATCTCCAGCGTCAACACTTCCCCCGGCACCACCAGGGCCATCCCCGGCGGGCAGGGCGCTACCAGCTCGGCGGCCACCCGGCCCACCGCCTCCTTGAGGGGCAGGCTGCGGTGGCAGGCCTGGAAAGCCTCCCGGGGCGTTAGGGCCACCGGCGGTAGAGGCCAGGGCTCTACCGGGGGAAGGGTATGTCCTGCCTTGGCCGGGCGGCCGGCTACCCGGCGGGCTTCTCTTTTGATATGTACCAGTGCCCGGAGAAGCTCCTTTAGGTCTGTCTTCCGTTGGGCCGGAGTAAGAATCCCTACTATATATTTATTGGCCGCTAGCTCCATTTCCTGGCCCCGCTCCCGCAGGGCCCGGGCCACCTCCTGTCCCGTCATGCCCAGGGGAGCCGTGGAAATCACCAGCCTGGTGACATCCATTCCGGCCACGGCCTCTGCTCGTACGTTCTCTACTTCCAGGGAGGGGAGGCCGAGCCTTTTCAATCCTTCCCGCAACTCCAAGGCCCTGTCCACGGCCCGGGCCCACTGTCTCCTTCCCGCTTCTTCCGCCTGCTGGCGGGCCGCATCCAGGGAAGCCAGGAGCAGGTAGGAAGGGCTGGTGGTCTGCAGCAGGCCGAGGGCCTGCTCCACTTCCCGGCCTTCCAACCCCGGGCGCAGGTGCAGCATAGCTGCCTGGGTAAAGGCTCCCAGGGTTTTGTGGGTGCCGTGGACCACATAATCGGCCCCCATTTCCAGGGGTGAAGGAGGCAGCCGCGGGTCCAGGCCGAAATGGGCTCCGTGGGCGGCATCCACCAGCACCCTTAATCCCCTCTCATGGGCCAGCTCCACCAGGCTCCGGGTGGGTGGTACCAATCCTTCGTAAGTGGGATGTACCAGCAAAAGAAGTTTAGCCTGGGGATAATCCTCCAGGGCTTTCCTTACAGCAGCCGGTTCAACTCCTAAAACCATGCCCAGTTCGGGGAGCCAGGCGGCTTCCAGGTAAACGGGCCGCGCACCGCTTAAAATCAGGCCGGCAAAGGCGGAGCGGTGGGCATACCGGGGCATGAGGACTATATCGCCCGGCCGGCAGGTAGCCAGGAGGGCGGCCATAATCCCGCTGCTGGCCCCGTTGACCAGGAAAAAGGTGCGGCCCGCCCCGAAGAAGGCTGCCGCCCGCTCCTGGGCCGCCTTGATGACGCCTTGGGGGTGCTGTAGATTGTCCAGCCCGGGCACTTCGGTCAAATCCACCTGAAAGACCGCCGGCCCCAGGCGGCGGTAAAAATCCCGCCAGGCTCCCCGGCCGCCCTTATGCCCCGGCGTATGCCAGGAAGCCAATCCCTGCTCTAGATATTCTTTTAAAGCTTCCCATAAAGGCGCCCGGCGGCCACCTTCTGCTCCCACTTTTTTAACTCCCGCCTCTTCCGTCCTTTGGTGCTTATTATAGCACGATAAAAAGGGACCTCCAAGGCAAATTTGACCCGGCGCATCCCTACCTTAAATGATCTTAGGCCCTGACGTATCCCTAGTTTTGATCCCAGGCCTGCTTGGCTTTCGCTCGCAAAGGCCTCCCTCGCGGGCCAAACTAGCGCTTGGCTAAAGGT
>JAZHPA010000028.1:0-33533 GCA_051024685.1 Moorellaceae bacterium AZ2
GCAACTGAGACAGGAGGTCGAATTTGCCGGGAAGCCTGCCGGAGCCTTGAGCCAAGCGCTAGTTTGGTCCGCGAGGGGGGCCTTTGCGAGCGAAAGCCAAGCAGGCCTGGGATCAAAACTGGGGATACGTCAGTTGCACAGGTCGGCTCACGAGGGAAATCATTAGCGAGCTGGAGCCAAGCAAACAGGAGAAGAAAAATCACCCAAAATCAGGGTTGTGGTTTTTCACACCTGAAAATAACTCAGTTGCCCGGGCGGTTACTCACAGGGAGAAGGCGAGGAAATTGTTGGCTGGCCTATTCAATTCACCATTTTCATATGCATAAGGCAGGGGGTTGGGAGGGGATGGCCAGTAACCGCAGGCCTAGAAAATTTAGGACTGCTGCAGTACTTTTGCTGGCAGTTCTGCTTATCTTGGCCGGGAGTTACACCTGGCGGCATTATAGGGAACGCAGGGCGGTGGCTACCCTTTCCTGGGCGGTGGCCGGGCAGGTGGTAGTGGTGGATCCCGGTCACGGGGGGATCGATGTAGGGGCCAGGGGATCCAAAGGCACCAATGAAGCCGAGATCGTGCTGGTCATAAGCCGGCACCTGGCGGAGTTCTTGCGCCAGGGAGGAGCTCAGGTATTTCTTACCCGCCAGGACGATAGCGTTATAGAAGGGGAGAGCGGAGACGACTTGGTGGAGCGGGTAAGGCTGGCCCAGAAGGTTAAAGCCGACCTGTTTATCTCCGTTCATGCCAATGCCTTCGATGACCGGGAACACGGTGCCCAGGTATTTTTTGACCCCGCTTCCCAGGAAGGCAGGAAACTGGCCGAAGCCATTCAGGCAGAAATACGACGCCTGCTCAAAAATACTGAGAGGGAAGCCCTGGGGTTGGATGCCTTTGTTCTGCGCACACAAAAAATTCCGGCCGTAATCGTAGAAGTGGGCTTTCTCTCCAACCCCCGGGAGGAAAAACTCTTAGTCAATCCTTCCTACCAGCGGGAGATGGCCTTTGCCATCTATGCGGGTATTGCCCGTTACCTGGCGGGCCCCCCTGCCGAATTGTTGCCTGATGTGGTAAATTAAACCTGGAAGACTTACATTAAAGATGGGGGTCTTGAGCCATATTAAGGAATAGTTCCGGGACCTCAAGACCGGTAAGACGAAAAGGGGTGATGGACATGGGTCAATTGCTGGACGTTGCCTTGCTTCCCCACCCGCCTATCATGGTGCCGGAAGTGGGGCGTGGTGAGTTGGCCAAGATTGCTGCGACGGTGAAGTCCGCCAGGGAATTGGCCGCTAAGCTTGCGGCCCGCCGCCCAGAGGCGGTGGTCATCATTTCTCCCCACGGCCCGGTTTTTCGCGATGCAGTGGGTATATGGGCTGTGCCGGAATTAAGGGGCCATTTGGGGGCCTTTGGCGCCAGGGAGGTCGCCTTCAGGTATCCCCTGGATTTGGAGTTGAGCCGCGCTATAGCCGATGCTGCTAGGGAGAACGGAATCAGGGTGGCCTGGCTGGACGAAAAAGCAAGCCGGCGCTACGGCCTCACCCCGGAGCTAGACCACGGCATGATGGTACCCCTTTATTATCTCCGGGAAGCGGGCATAGAGGTTCCCCTGGTGGCCCTGGGTATGGCCTTTCTGGGGCGGGAGGAGCTTTATGCCTTTGGAGCCGCCCTGGGAAGGGCTATCCGGGCCAGCTTGCGAAGGGTACTGCTGGTGGCCAGCGGCGACTTGTCCCATCGCCTCCTGCCGGGGGCGCCGGCAGGTTATGATCCTGCAGGTCAGGTTTTCGATCAGCGGTTGAAGGACTTGGTGGCTGCTCTGGATGTAGAGGGGCTATTGACCCTTCCGGAAGACTTGGCCGAGCGGGCCGGGGAATGCGGCCTGCGCTCCTTTATCATGGCCGTGGGGGCCCTGGACGGGTACCAGATTTCGGGGGAGGTCCTATCCTATGAAGGCCCCTTTGGCGTGGGCTATCTGGTGGCCAGGCTCACGCCGGGGAAAGAAGATCCCGCCCGCAGCCTGCTCAAGGATAAGGGAAAGCAAGAGCTGCCCCTGCCCGTTCGCCTGGCCAAGGAAAGCCTGGAGCATTACCTCCTGACAGGACAAGTTCTCCCGGCACCCGAACCTCCGCCGCCGGGGCTGGACCGCCGGGCGGGCGTTTTTGTGTCCATTAAAAAGGGAGGAGAACTGCGGGGATGCATCGGGACCATCAGCCCTACCCGGTCCAATATTGCGGAAGAAATCATCTACAACGCTTTGAGCGCCGGGCTGGAAGATCCCCGCTTCCCCCCGGTAACCAAAGAAGAGCTGCCGTTCCTGGAGTATTCCGTGGATATCCTGGAGGAGCCGGAACCGGTGGACGGCCTGGAGGATCTGGACCCCCGTACCTATGGGGTTATCGTGTCCCACGGGCGCAAGCGGGGCTTGTTGCTGCCTGATCTGGAAGGCATCGATACCCCAGAGGAACAGGTAGCCATTGCTAAACGCAAGGCCGGTATTGGCCCCGGAGAACCCTACCGTCTGGAGCGGTTTCGCGTGACCCGGTACCGCCAGGGGTTTTGATGACCAAGGGCGGGGGGTGAATTCTATGCACGAGGCAAAACATTATGTTAAGTTAGAAGAGGGGAAAGTAGAGTGCCGCCTCTGCCCCCACACCTGCCTCCTGACCCCCGGACGCCGGGGCCTCTGCCGGGTGCGGGAGAACCGGGAAGGCCACCTTTATGCCCGCAATTACGGCCTCTGCTCTTCCCTAGCCGTGGACCCCATCGAAAAGAAACCCCTTTATCATTTCTACCCCGGCAGCCTCATCCTGTCCGCGGGCACTGTGGGGTGCAATTTCGCTTGCCAGTTTTGCCAGAACTGGGAGATCGCCCACGGCGAGCCGGAAGTGCTGCCGGTAACCCCCCAATTGCTGGTGGAACAGGCGCAGGAGATCGATTGCCTGGGCATAGCTTATACTTACTCGGAGCCCATAGTGTGGTTTGAGTTCGTCCTGGATACGGCCACCCTGGCCCGGGAGGCGGGTTTAAAAAACGTCCTGGTGACCAATGGCTTTATCCGGCCGGAGCCCTTGCAGGAGCTATTACCCGTTATTGATGCCCTGAATATCGATGTCAAGGGATTCAACAAGGAATTTTACCGGCGCGTGGTCCGCGGCGACTACGAGCCGGTCCTGCAGACGGCCCTTCTGGCCAGAAAAGCTGGTTGCCACGTAGAATTGACCACTTTGCTGGTGACCGGCTTGAATGACGACCTGGGCGAGCTGGAAGAGCTGGTGGGCTGGGTAAAGACTGAACTAGGGGTGGATACGCCTCTGCACTTTTCCCGCTATTTCCCCCACTACAAGCTGCATTTGCCGCCCACTCCTTGGGAAACCATGGAGCGCGCCTGGGAGATGGCCTGCGCCCGATTGCATTATGTTTATCTGGGCAATGTAGAGCATCCCCGGGCGAATAATACTTATTGTCCCCACTGCGGCAGCCTGGTCATAAGGAGAAAGGGTTATATGGTTTCCCTGATGGGCTTGACGGAAGAAGGGGCTTGCCGCCAATGCGGCGAGAAATTGGCTATAATCATGTAGACTTTAAATTAAGGGGAATCCCTCCCGGTAGCCCCTTACGTCGTCAGAACGCCGGCGGTAAGGGCAGAAGGGAGGTAATCCCAAGTCCAAGACTTTGTCCAGTTCGCACTGGCCGTCGCGGCCGAATTTGCACGGGCAGTCGCAAACTACCAGGGGCACGGGCTGCTGTCGCCTCCTGTAACACCCTTTGTGTCCTTGTTAAATCTATTATGCCCGGGAGGTACAAAGGTAATTACCTATGGCAGACCACCTTAAGGAGCGCATAGCCCGGGCTATCCGGGAGCGCTGGGAGGAAATCAGCCGAGTGGCGGAGGAAATTTTCGACCACCCTGAGATAGGCCATCAGGAATTCTTTGCTTCCAGCCTTTTGAGCCGCACCCTGGCCCAGAACGATTATGAGGTTACCTATCCTTTGCCTGCCCTCCCTACCGGTTTTTGCGCCGTGCTGAGGGGCAGGGCCCCCGGCCCCCGGGTGGCCCTGCTGGCCGAATACGATGCTCTGCCCAGCCTGGGCCATGCCTGCGGCCATAATTTGATTGCCGCAGGAGTGCTGGGGGCCGCCCTAGGCCTCAGGGCAGTCCGGGAGGAGTTGCCGGGAGAAGTCGTTGTTTTCGGTACGCCTGCTGAGGAGAGCAACGGCGGTAAAGTGACTCTGGTGGAAGAAGGGGCCTTTGCAGGAATCGATGCGGCCCTTATGTTTCATCCGGGGGATGCCAACGTGCTGGAAGTATCCTCCTTGGCCCTGGAAGCCTTAGAATTTGTTTTTAACGGCCGGCCAGCCCATGCTTCTTCCGGCCCCCAGGAGGGCGTCAATGCCCTGGAGGCCGTTATCCAGTTCTTTAACCTGATTAACAGCCTCCGGCCTTATTTAAAAAGCAACGTGCATATAAACGGCATTATTACCGAGGGGGGGATAACGCCCAACATTGTTCCCGAACGGGCGGTGGCCCGCTTTTATGTCCGAGCCGAAACCCGGCAAGACCTGCAGGAAGTCATCCGGCGGATAGAAAACTGTGCCCGGGCGGCAACCCTGGCCGCGGGCGCCACCTTCACCCACCGCAGTTATGAGTTTTCCTATGAGGCCATGATCACGAACAGAGCCTTGGCCGGGGCCTTTAGGCAAAACCTTCTGGCCCTGGGTGTGACTGAATTTGCACCTCCCCGGCGCATCCGGGGTTCCCTGGACATGGGCAACGTGAGCCGGGTGGTTCCGTCCATTCACCCCTATTTGGCCCTGGGCCGGGAAAAAGTGGTTCCCCATACGCGGGAATTCGCCCGGGCCGCCCGGGGAGAGGCCGGGAAAGAGCTGGTCCTCCTGGCGGCCCAAGCCCTAGCCTGGACAGCCGCCGACGTCCTGGTAGACACCGGGCTCCTGGCCCAAATCCGGGCGGAGTTCCGAGGGAGATCTCAAGAAGTGTGAACTGGTATCCGACCCCGTTACCCCTTTTATCCTTTTTGGGCTTCCGCCGGAATAGGTGCTTCCGAAGCAAAAATGAAAAATGTCGGGGATGCCGGCTAGCCCATCAGGAGCCGGCGCCAGCGTCCCGACTTGGGGAATGCTTTGGAAGCATCCGGGAATAAGTATGGAGTAAGAGGAGAATGGCGAAAACCGGACGGGAGGGGAGCCCTATGGTTAAAGGGCGTCTGATTCTGGCGGCAGGCCTGCTTTTCCTGGCCTTTGGCTTGTTAGGCGGCCTTTCTTTAATCCGTGTACCGCTCCGCGTGCTGCCTACGGCCTATGAAGCCCGGGCCCTGGCCGTCATGGCAGCCGGGGAGGTGGCGCCGGAGGAGCTCTTGCAGCAGCTCCTCCAGGGCCCAAAAGAGGGAATTCATTATTTTCGAGCTGAGGGAGACGTGGCGCCGGAGCCTGGCCAGGAGGTGATCATTGGGGTGAGCCTCTCTAAAGACCAGGGAGCCCTGGGCATCTTTTCCCTGGCGGGTGGCCAGCCCCGCCTGCTGGCCCGGCTTACCACCCTACCCGTACAGGAGCTTAAGGTCATCGAGCTGGAACCCGGGCGCCAGGGTATTTTGCTGCGGGAACTTTTAGATGAAAGGTTTGGTGCCTATTTCTACACCGCTTTTTATACCCTTTATCTGTATCAAGACGGAGCCTGCCAGGAGATCTGGCGCAAGGTTTTGAGCAATGAGGAGCGCTGGCAGAAGAAATGGCTGGGTCTGGGTGAAGGGTGGCAGGGCCTCAAAGATACCGTAGAAGTGGAATTTGCGCGGGAACAGGGCAAGCTGGTCATCAAGACCCGGGAAAAACGGGTCTTTTGGGAGGGGCCGGAGTCCGGGAGCCCGCCTGCTGAGACCCGAGAGCGGTCGTGGGCCCGGGTATACCGCTGGGAGCCCCGCTGGACGGCCATAATCCTGGGGGAAGGCATGTTGGAGGAGGAGGCCTTCTTGCAGGCCAGGCAGGGCAACCGGTATGTACCTTTAGAAAAATTGGCGGCCGGGGAGAGGCTGGCCGTCCTGGATGAAGAGGAAGTTTGGAGTGCCGAAGGAGGGGCAGCCACCCAGTTTTACCGCGTAAAGACGGCAGCGGGCAAGGTGGGTTTCGTATTCAAGGAGGCGGTCAAATTTCCGTTATGAGGAGGGTACTCCTACTTTTTTGGGTACTGGGGCTGAGTTGCTCCTACTTGTAAAACTGGTGTAAAACTGGGCCTGCTTGGCTCACGCTCGCTCATGATTTCTCTTGGGGGCCAGACTACTATGCGGCCTCCAAGGTTACGGCGGGGTTCCCGGCCCCACCGGCCTCCTGGTTGATAAGACCGGTCTCGGACATCCTGCCCTCGCCCCCCGCCTCCTTTTTCATCCCAAGTTCAAGCTTGGCTGCCGCGAAGACCTGCTCCTCTGCTTTCAAGCCTAAGCAGGCCTTCTCGGCAAAAAATGGGGATAACTTACGCCAAAATTTTTCTTGCATTTTTATACATTCTCGGCGTATAATTATACACAAACCCGGGCTTTGAGGGGTGCGCCGAATCTGTGGGGAAAAAACTCCCGTTGCGGCCCCAGGGCTTAGGAGAGAGTACCGGGAACCCAGGCTTGAGGAGTGTGACAGGTGGTTAAAGCTGCTATCATCGGTGCTACGGGCTATACGGGGGCGGAACTGGTGCGCCTTCTGGTAGGCCACCCCCGGGTTGAATTGGTGGCCCTCACTTCCCAGAGCTTTGCCGGTCAAACTATGGCCCAGGTATATCCTTCCTTGCAGGGTTTCAGCGAGGCTGTTTGCGAGGATTTAAGCCCTGAAGAGGTGTTATCCCGGGCAGAGGTGGTTTTCCTGGCCCTCCCCCACGGCCATGCTGTGGCGGTGGCCGAGGAGGCCGAGAAGCGGGGTGTAAGGGTCATCGATCTGGGGGCCGATTTGCGCTTCCGGGAGGCCAGGGTTTATGAAGAATGGTACGGCCTTAAGCATACCAATCCCGAACTGGCAGCCCGGGCCGTATACGGCCTGCCGGAAATTTATAGGGAAGCAATTGCTTCGGCCCGGGTGGTGGCCAATCCCGGTTGCTATCCCACCAGCGCCATCCTGGCCCTGGCACCCCTGCTGCGGGCGGGCTATGTGGAAGCCCAGAGTATTATCATCGACGCCAAATCGGGAGTCTCCGGTGCCGGCCGCAAGGCTCAACTGACCAACCTTTTTGTGGAATGTAACGAGAACATCCACCCCTACGGTGTGGCCGGTCACCGCCATACGCCGGAAATCGAGCAGGAATTGAGTCGGCTGGCGGGGGAAGACGTACGGGTTTCCTTTACCCCCCACCTGGTACCCATGAGCCGGGGCATTTTGAGCACTGTTTATGTCAATTTAAAGGCAGCGGTGGGGGAGGAAGATTTGCGGCAGCTTTACCAGGAATTTTACCGGGAGGCGCCCTTTGTCAAGCTGCTCCCGCCCGGCCAGTGGCCCCACACCCGCTGGGTTTACGGCAGCAACTTCTGCCATTTAAATTTGGCCGTAGACCGGCGCACCCGCAGGGTCATTGTGGCCTCCGCCATTGATAATTTGACCAAAGGGGCTTCGGGACAGGCCATCCAGAATTTAAACCTCATGTTCGGCTGGCCGGAAACCACCGGGCTGGAGTACCCGGGCCTTTGCCCTTAAGGAAAGCGTCTTTACCGGCGGGCCGGTACGACGACTAGGCCTTCGGGCGGCCTGCATACTTTTACCTGGTGGAGAAGGGGGATGAAAGTAACTTTATGGACTGGGAAGTGATACCCGGCGGTATAACAGCTCCCCGGGGTTTCCGGGCAGCCGGGGTGCATGCCGGGTTAAAGAAAGCCAAAAAAGATTTGGCCCTTATCGTCAGCGATAATCTGGCTACCGCAGCGGCGGTCTACACGACCAATAAGGTGCAGGCTGCGCCCCTGAAAGTTACCAGGGAACACCTGGCCGGCGGGCAGGCCAGGGCTATCGTAGTAAACAGCGGGAATGCCAATGCCTGTACCGGCGAGCAGGGATTGCGAGATGCCCGGCACATGGCGGAAGTTACGGCCCAGGCGGTGGGCTGCCGACCGGAAGAAGTGGTGGTGGCGTCTACCGGCGTCATCGGTGTGCCCCTACCCATGGAAAAGGTTGCCGCCGGTATCCGCCAGGCAGCTCAGGAGTTATCTGCGGGGGGCAGCCGGGAGGCGGCCGAAGCTATTATGACCACGGATGGGCGGGTAAAAGAAATCGCTATCCGCTTTAATTTAGGAGGCCGGAAGATAACGATAGGCGGTATAGCCAAGGGGTCGGGGATGATCCATCCCAACATGGCCACCATGCTGGCTTTTCTGACCACCGATGCACAGATTTCGCCCGTGGACTTAAAAAGGGCTTTAGTAGCCGCAGTAGACACCACTTTCAATATGGTAACCGTGGACGGTGACACCAGCACCAATGATATGGTGGTCATTCTGGCTAACGGCCAGGCCGGTGCAGGGCCCACAGGAGAAGCCGAATATGCCCTGTTTACCAGGGCCCTGGAGCACGTCTGCCGCTACCTGGCCCGGCTCATTGCCCGCGACGGGGAAGGGGCTACCCGCCTCATAGAAGTCGAAGTGCAAGGTGCCGGGACGAGGGAGGATGCCCGGGCCATCGCCCGGGCCATTGCCCGGTCCAATCTGGTGAAGAGCGCTGTTTATGGTGCGGACGCCAACTGGGGCCGCATCCTCTGTGCCGCCGGGTATTCCGGAGCCGAGCTGGACCCGGACCGGGTGGATATTTTCATCCAAAGCGCCGCCGGCCGGGAGCAGCTGGCTGCGGGAGGGCAGCCGGTGGCTTTCAGCGAGGAGAGGGCCCGCGCCATTTTATCGGCGGAGGAAGTAAAGATTATAGTTCATCTCCACCAGGGTCAGGCTGTAGCCCAGGCCTACGGCTGCGACTTGACCTATGAATATGTGAAGATCAATGCCTCTTACCGGACTTAAATCTTTTCTTTTTATTTTTGGGCGGAGCGAGGTGCCTTAGCTTTGGAACTTTCCCCTTTAGAAAAAACCAGTATTCTTATTGAAGCCTTGCCTTATATCCGCAAGTTTTACGGCAAAACCGTAGTTATCAAGTACGGCGGCCATGCCATGCTGGACTGCGAGCTAAAACGGGCCGTTATGCAGGACGTAGTCCTCATGCACCTGGTGGGCATGCGGCCGGTCCTGGTGCACGGCGGAGGGCCGGAAATCACCCATATGTTGGAGCGGCTGGGCAAGAAATCCGAATTTGTCCGGGGCCAGCGGGTAACCGATGCGGAAACCATGGAAATTGTGGAGATGGTCCTGGTAGGCAAGCTGAACAAAGAAATCGTGGCCCAGCTCAATCGCTTTGGAGGCAAAGCCATCGGCCTATGCGGCAAAGACGGCAACCTCATTGAGGCGGTAAAACAGGAGGATGGCGGCCCGGATTTGGGCTTTGTAGGTCAGGTGAAACAAATCAATCCCGGTATTATTGAAACGGTTATTGCCGAGGGTTATATACCGGTGGTGGCTCCCATCGGTGTGGGAGCGGAGGGCGAAAGCTATAACATCAATGCAGATTATGTAGCCGGCGAGCTGGCGGTAGCCTTAAAGGCCCATAAGCTGGTACTCCTCACCGATGTGGAAGGGATCCTGGCGGACCAAAAAGACCCCTCCTCCCTTATCCCCACCGTCGAGGTGGGCAGGGTGCCGGAGCTCATCGAGGCCGGCATCATTTCCGGAGGTATGATCCCCAAGGTGCAGTGCTGCGTGCGGGCCCTGAAGGGCGGCGTGGTCACCACCCATATTATCGACGGCCGCCTGCCCCATGCCATTTTACTGGAAATCTTTACGGATAAAGGGATCGGCACCATGGTGGTACCCTAGGTTCGGTTTAGAGGCTGTTTTGACTATAGAGGGACCTTCCTTGGTCCGCCAAAGTGGCCGAGGCCCCAGCAATCTTTGATTTAGGAGAGTGGCGCTCATGACCAACGCCGAGATTATGGCCCTGGGCCAGCAGTATGTCATGCATACTTATGCCCGTTACCCCATTGCCCTGGTGCGCGGCGAGGGGCTCAAAGTATGGGATGCCGACGGGCGGGAATACCTTGATTTTGTAGGGGGACTGGCGGTCAATTCCCTGGGACATTGCCACCCCAAAGTGGTGGCGGCCATCCGGGAACAGGCGGGCAAGCTCCTGCACTGTTCCAACCTTTACTGGATCCAGCCCCAGGTGGAGCTGGCCCGGCTCCTGGTGGAAAATTCGGATCTGGATAAAGTTTTCTTTTGTAACAGCGGGGCCGAGGCCAATGAAGCCGCCATCAAACTGGCCCGCAAGTATGCCAAGTTACACAAGGGGGAGGACTGTTACGAAATCATCACCATGCGCCGCTCCTTCCATGGCCGGACCCTGGCCACCCTGACGGCCACCGGGCAGGAAAAATTTCAGCGTGGTTTTGAGCCCCTGCCCGCCGGTTTCCGCTATGTACCTTTTAACGATCTGGAAGCTTTGCAGGAGGCAGTCAACAGCCAGACCTGTGCCATCATGCTGGAGCCGGTTCAGGGTGAAGGAGGGGTGTACCCTGCGGAACCGGATTACTTGCAAGCCGTAGGAGAATTATGCCATAAAGAAGGTATCCTCTTGATTTTTGACGAAGTCCAGTGCGGCCTGGGCCGTACCGGGTACCTCTTTGCCTACCAGTATTATGGCGTGCAGCCGGATATTATGACTCTGGCCAAAGCCCTGGCCGGCGGTGTGCCTATCGGCGCTATGCTGGCCAAAGAGGAAGTGGCGTCCGCCTTTGCTCCCGGCGATCATGCCTCCACCTTCGGTGGCAATCCCCTGGCGGCAGCGGCCGGTGTAGCCGCCCTGAGGGCTCTCCTGGAAGAGGGGTTGGTGGAGAACGCCCGACAACAGGGGGAATACCTCAGGGAGCAATTGCAGTCTCTGGCCGCCGAGTTCCCTCAAATAGTAGAAGTAAGGGGGCGGGGTTTACTGGTGGGCATGGAAATAGACGGCCCGGCTGATGAGATAGCCAGGGTGTGCCTGGAACGGGGGCTGCTGGTCAATTCCAGCCACGGCCGGGTCCTGCGCTTCCTGCCTCCCCTGACGGTTAAACAGGAGGAAATCGACGCCGCCCTGGCCATCCTTAAAGGGGCTATGAAGGATTTGCTTTAAGGGCTAACCTGGGGCAAGGAGGGTGGAGCAGTCATGGGGAGTTATCTCCGGCCGACTCCCATGATCCGCGCCGGCAGGGATGCCAAAGGAATAGGCAGGTTGCCAAGCCTGCCTTCGGATGAGTAAAATAATCTCAACAGGTATTTGAGGAAAGGAGCGGTAGAGGTGAAGGAATCGACCTCTCCCTTAAAGGGACGCGATTTTCTGTCGTTGAAACATTTCACGACGGCAGAAATCCTTTACCTTCTGGACTTGGCTGCCGGCTTGAAGGCCAAGCAAAAGCGGGGCGAACCCCATCCCCTTCTGGCCGGCAAAACCCTGGGCATGATCTTTACCAAGCCCTCTACCCGCACCCGGGTAGCCTTTGAGGTCGCCATGTACCAGCTAGGTGGTTATGCCCTTTACTTGAGCAAAAATGACTTGCAGCTAGGACGGGGCGAGACCATTGCCGATACGGCTCGAGTCTTATCCCGCTATTTGGACGGCATCATGATTCGTACTTATTCCCACGAAGAGGTGGAAGAGCTGGCGCGCTACGCCAGTATACCGGTCATCAACGGCCTGACCGATTTCCTCCATCCCAGCCAGGTTCTGGCCGACCTGCTGACCATCCGGGAATGGAAGGGGACTTTGAAGGGATTAAACTTAGCTTACATCGGCGATGGCAATAACGTGGCCCATTCCCTTATGTACGGCGGAGCCAGAGTAGGGCTCAACATTACCATTGCCTGCCCTGCGGGCTACGAACCCTTGCCCCAGGTGGTCGAGGAAGCCAGGCGCATGGCCGCGGACAACGGGAGCCACATTGCAGTGACCAACGATCCCCGGGAGGCAGCCGCAGGGGCGGATATCCTCTATACCGACGTCTGGGCCAGTATGGGGCAGGAGGCAGAGGCGGAAAAAAGGCGCCAGGTCTTCCGCGGCTTCCAGCTCAATGCCGAGATTCTTAAATTGGCCAAGCCGAATGCTATGGTACTGCATTGTTTGCCGGCCCACCGGGGTGAAGAGATTACCGACGAAGTCATGGATGGACCCCAGTCGGCCGTCTGGGACCAGGCGGAAAACCGCCTGCATGCCCATAAGGCCATCCTGGCAGCTTTGCTCTAACCCCCCCCACCTTTCTTAGCCTGTTTTTGCTCCCGGGCTGGTACTTGTGACCGAAGTTTAAGTTGAATTGCCGGCGGAGGTTTTAGCTTGCGAGTTCAATAGTCAAGGCAGGCTCAAAACGAAGGTAAAGGTAGGGTTCAACCCTTGCTTACAAAGAGATTATCTCAAAATTAAGGAGGATTTTGCTGTGGCGGAAAAGGTAGTGCTGGCCTATTCCGGGGGCCTGGATACGACCATTATTATCCCCTGGCTGAAAGAAACTTATGGTTATGAGGTCATCGCGGTAACTGTGGATTTAGGACAGAGAGAAGAGCTGGCTCCCCTGGAGGAGAAAGCTTTGAAAAGCGGCGCCAGTAAAATTTATATCCTGGACAAAAAACGGGAGTTTGTGGAGGACTTTATCTGGCCCACTCTCAAAGCGGGAGCTATCTATGAAGGGAAATACTTGTTGGGAACCTCCTTTGCCCGGCCGCTCATTACCAAATGCCTGGTGGAGATTGCGGAAAAGGAGGGGGCTACGGCCGTAGCCCACGGCGCTACCGGCAAGGGGAACGACCAGGTGCGCTTTGAATTAAGCGTTAAAGCCCTGAAGCCTGAACTGAAAGTCATCGCTCCCTGGCGCCTGTGGTCCATACGCTCGCGGGAGGAGGCCATTGATTACGCTGAAGCGCGGGGCATCCCGGTACCGGTGGGTAAAGAGCGGCCCTATAGCATGGATCGCAATCTCTGGCACTTGAGCCACGAGGGCGCCGACCTGGAAGATCCCTGGAACGAGCCCGGGGAAGACCTGTATTTCATCATCACACCGCCGGAGAAGGCTCCGGATAAGCCCACCTACATTACCGTTGATTTTGAAAAAGGGGTGCCGGTGGCCGTGGACGGAGAGCGGCTGGACCCCGTTTCCCTGGTGGAAAAACTCAATGAGGTGGCGGCGGCCAACGGCGTGGGCATCGTGGACATAGTAGAAAACCGGCTGGTGGGACTGAAATCCCGCGGCGTTTACGAATGCCCCGGCGGCACCGTCCTCTATACCGCCCACCGGGAACTGGAACACCTCACCCTGGATCGCATGACCATGCATTTTAAAGAAATGGTAGCCGCCAAATATGCCGAACTGGTCTACGACGGCAACTGGTATTCCCCCTTGAAAAAGGCCCTGGATGCCTTCGTGGACAGCACCCAGGAAACCGTAACCGGCACCGTGCGCCTAAAACTTTATAAGGGCAACTGCACCCCGGCGGGAGTCAAATCGCCCTATTCCCTCTACAGCGAAGAACTGGTGACCTTTGGGGCCGGCGGAGACTACGACCATAAGGATGCTACGGGATTTATCAACCTCTTCGGGCTGCCCCTGAAGGTGAGGGCCATGATGGAGGCCAGGACAGGGCTGAGGAAAGCATGAAACTCTGGGGCGGGCGTTTTCGTAAAGAAACCGACAGGCTGGTGGAGGATTTCCATTCCTCCCTTTCTTTTGATCAGCGGCTCTACCGCCAGGACATCCGCGGGTCCATCGCTCACGCCCGCATGCTGGCGGCGGTGGGGCTTATTTCGCAGGAAGAGGCCGACAAAATCGTCCGGGGCCTGGAGGAAATTCTGGTCGACATTGAAGCCGGCCGGGTGTCCTTTGATGTAAGCGCGGAAGACATTCACATGAACATTGAGAAACTCCTCACGGAGAAGATCGGGGAAGCCGGTAAGAAGCTGCATACCGCTCGCAGCCGCAACGACCAGGTGGCCCTGGACTTGCGCCTCTACCTCAAAGATGAGATCCGGGAAATATCCCGCCTCCTGGCCCAGTTGCAGAAAGTATTGGTGGACCTGGCCGAAAAGCATATTTTTACCATCATGCCGGGCTATACCCACCTGCAGAAGGCCCAGCCGGTCACCCTGGCCCACCATCTCCTGGCCTATTTTGAAATGCTGGAACGGGACCAGGGGCGCCTGGAAGACTGCCTGAAGCGCCTGGATGTATCGCCTCTGGGATCCGGCGCCCTGGCGGGGACCACCCTGCCCGTAGACCGGGACCTGGTGGCCCGGGAGCTGGGATTTAAGGAGATTTCCGCCAATTCCCTGGATGCAGTGAGCGACCGTGATTTTGCTGTTGAATTCCTGGCTGCCGCCAGCCTTATCATGATGCATTTGAGCCGCCTGAGTGAGGAGATCATCCTCTGGTGTACGGAAGAGTTCGGGTTTATGGAGCTGGATGATGCTTACAGCACGGGTTCCAGCATGATGCCCCAGAAGAAGAACCCCGATGTGGCCGAGCTGGTACGGGGCAAGACCGGCCGGGTTTACGGCCACCTCATGGGACTTTTGACGGTCCTGAAAGGCCTTCCCCTGGCCTACAACAAGGACCTGCAGGAAGATAAAGAGGCTGTCTTCGACACCGTGGACACCCTGAAGGGCTGCCTCCTGGTCATGGCTCCCCTGCTGGCCACGGCCAAATTTAAAGAAGAGCGCATGCGGGAGTCCGCCCGGCAGGGCTTCAGCAATGCCACCGACGTGGCCGAATACCTGGTAATGAAGGGGGTCCCCTTCCGGGAGGCCCACAGTATAGTTGGAGCCCTTGTATTGTATTGCTTGGAGAAAGGTTGCAAACTTAATGACTTGAGCTTGGAAGAGCTCAAGAGATATTCACCTGCTTTTGAGAAAGACATTGGCGATTATTGGACGGTTGAATCCTGCGTTGAACGTCGTAAGGTACCAGGAGGTCCGGCTTCGGAGGCGGTGAAACAAGCTATAGCTCACGCTCAAAGTATTTTGGCTAAGCGGGTCATAGTGACTGTCCCGTAAAAAATTTGGAGGCAGCACTTACCAAGATCTTGGGAAGGCGGCTCATCATTATTTTTTTGACATACTAGCATGTTACGTGATAATGTTTTGTTAGAGAGCTGGCTCTTTACTAATACTTGCCCCATGTAGCAGTCAGGTGGTTGTTGAATGGATATAAGAACCTATCCCGGTGACGAACAAGCTTTGAAACTTTTTGAGGAAGAAAAACAAGAGCTCTTCTGGGTGTACGAACCCCAAGAAATAAGCGTTGTTTTAGGTCGCGGAAGCAAGGAAGAGGAGATAAAAATAGATGCCTGCCGTCGAGATGGTATCACCTTGTGGCGTCGAAAGGGAGGTGGTGGAGCTGTAGTTTTAGCCCCGGGGATGCTTATAATTACGGTAGTACTCCGGGCGGACAGTAAAGCCTATCCTTCTTACTGGCTACATGCCTTGGGAAAGGAATGGTGCTATGTATTAGGTAATCTCGGCATAAAAGAGGCCAGTGTGAAAGGATACGGTGATGTTTGCTTAGGGGAGCGGAAAATATTAGGGTCTAGCATATATAATCGTCGAGATATTATATTGTATCAAGCGTCTTTGTTGGTAAATTGCCCCTTGGAGCTTATCCCACGATATCTTAACCATCCCCCCAGAGAGCCGGACTATCGGCGAGGTAGGGAACACCTGGACTTTGTTACCAGCCTAGAGAGAGCCGGATATAATGTTAAACCCCCTCTACTAAAAGAAGCTTTTGCATCCTGGTGGGATAAGTTTTTGTTGAGGAGAGAGAGGAAGAGTGTCCTTGAATAAAATAAAGTATTTGACCAAAGGGCAGCTAGTTTATGAAACCCTTAAGGAACAGATAACCTCGGGGAAATTGAGGCCTGGCCAGCGATGCAGCGCCTCGGAGATCGCGGCTAAGCTAGGGGTTAGCCGTACGCCAGTGAACGAGGCGATTAAGCTGCTGGCGGAACAGGGTTTTGTGACTATTTTACCCAACGTAGGATTTGAGGTCCGAGAACTTAACTGGGCGGACATCCAGGAACTAATGTGCATACGCTGTGAACTGGAACGACTGGCCCTGAAATGGGCTATAGAGAAGGCCAGCGATGAGGAAATCGAGGGGTTGCGCCAACTGTCCCGGGAAATTCACCGGGCCATAATTACGAAGGATAAAGAGCGTTACTATCACCTGAATAAGGAATTTCATTTCTCCTTATACACTATTGCTCGAGCCTGGCGTTTGCGGGAACTTCATCAGAAGTTGTGGGACTATGAGGGCTGGTATGCGGCTCAATTGGACACCGCCGCCGACCAATTATTGTCCTTATGGGAGGACCATGAGAAATTAATTGACGCTTTGGTGGAACGTGACTTCTCCAAAGCCAGTCAGATGCTGGACGTTCACGTACAGCATTGCTTACGAGTTCTGAAGGAGAATATGCAATTTGCCGGTTATAACAGCGAAGAAGCTTTAATAAATAAATAGAAAATAAAATAGGGGACGGAGGAAGGATTTTTGTATTTGATGTCGAATGTTACATGTAACATATATATGCAAAGGGGGTGTTGGGATGCGCTTTGAAGGCAAGACTGTCTTGGTCACTGGAGCCAGCCGCGGTCTGGGCCGTTATGTGGCCGAAAGGTTTGCAGCGGAAGGAGCTAAGGTAGTACTTGTGGCACGCGATGAGGCGAGACTAAAAGAAGCCGTGGCCCAAATAAATGCCGGTGGTGGCCAGGCTGTTTATTGCGTTACGGACATAAGCGAAGAAGAAGGTGCCCGTAAAGCTATCGAGACCACCTGGGAGACTTGCGGTTCGCTGGATATTCTGTTGAACAACGCTGCGGTGCATAAAGCTGTGCCTGTATGGGAGATGAGTACCGCGGACTGGGAACGGATGATAAAGGTCAATTTAACAGGAGCCTTTCTTTGCGCCCGGGAAGCGGTAAAGTATATGAGGTTACAGAATAAGGGAGTTATCCTTAATGTTTCTTCTACCGCTGCTTATCACTATTTTCCGGGATTTGCCGCTTATGCGGCCGCTAAGGCTGGTATGAACAGCCTTACGAAGACCCTAGCGGTTGAATTGCAGCCCTTTAATATTCGCGTCAATGCCCTCAGTCTGGGTTTGGTTAATACCGAATATTCCCGGGAAAGAATTAAGGACAGTGATCCCCATACGTGGCTGCAGCCTGAAGAAGTGGCTGAAGTCATTTTGTTTCTAGCTTCCGAAGAAGCCCGGGGAATAAACGGTGCGGTAGTGGAAGTTACCGGGAATCGCCTCTGAAAGGAGCTGGGTAAATGGTAAGCATGAATAAAATCGCTGCGGCTATTGCACGAGAAGCTGTCCAAAACAAAGAGGCTTTGGGGATTGAATCCTATAGATTAGAAAGCGGGACTGTACTTATAGATATGGGGGTAAAAGTTAAGGGGAGCATGGAAGCTGGGTTGATTTATACCCGGCTCACAATGGGTGGCCTGGCTACGGTTAGTTTTGGCGAAAAAATTATAAAAGGATATTCCTTTCCTTCCATTAATGTATTTACCCATGAGCCAGTTCTGGCCTGTTTGGGGGCGCAGATTGCCGGCTGGCCAGTAGTGTGGGGGGAGGTTAGGGCTATTGGTGCTGGTCCGGCCAGGATTCTGGCCAGGGTGCCGGAGGATGAGCATTTGAAATATGTATCTTACAACGACGATAGCGAGGAAGCGGTCCTCTGCCTGCAGATGGCCGAGCTACCGGATGAAGGCCTCGCGGCTTTTGTAGCCCAGGCCTGCAGGGTAAAACCGGAGAATTTATATCTAGTAGTAGCCCGGAATGCGTGTTTGGTAACAGCGGTGCAAGTGGCGGCACGTTTTATTGAAACAACTATGTACCAAATGATAAGAAAGGGGCTAGACCCACGGTGTGTAGTTTATGCCCGGGGTAGCGCTCCTATCGCTCCTTTAGTCGAGGACGAAATTGAGAATATGGGCCGCATTAATGATGCCTTTATGTACGGCGGCACAGTGGAGTTGTGGGTTGAGGCGGAGGATGTAGTACTGGAGGAAGTGGTACCCCGGCTCACCATCTCTGCCAACCACGGCTATGGAACGCCCTTTGGGCAGCTTTACCGGGAAGCGGGATGTGATTTTTATCGTATGCACCCGGATGTCCATGCAGTGGCTAGGGTGGAATTACGGAACATTAGATCAGGAAAAACCTTTGCCGCCGGGCAGGTGGAAGAAGATATAGTATTGTCCAGTTTTTTGGGACAAGGAGGGAAAAAATGTTAACTCGCGAGCTATTGCTTTCTATGTACCGGGATATGGTCCTGGTGAGACGTTTTGAGCAAACAGTCGAGGAATATGCCAAGAAGGGAATAGTACCGGGATTTATACATTTAAGTGTGGGGCAGGAAGCCTGCCAGGTGGGTATAATCAGGGCCTTGAGAACCAGCGATTACAAGTTTCCCGATCACCGGAGCCACGGCATAATCCTGCTAGCAGGCTCGAACAAAGAGAAAGTTATGGCCGAGATTTTTGCCAAGAAAACTGGGCTCTGTGGCGGCAAAGGCGGGAGTATGCATATAGCCGATGTTTCCGTTCGAAATTATGGGAACAACGCCATTCAAGGCTCTATCATGGCTACCTGTCTAGGAACGGCTTTTGCCTCCCAGTATTACGGCACGGATGATATTACAGCTGTCTTTTTCGGCGACGGCACTTTAGGGCGCGGCGAGTGTCATGAAAGTTTTAATCTGGCCGCCCTTTGGAAACTGCCTATTTTGTACGTTTTAGTGAACAACCAATATGCCATATCCACCAGATACAACGAAGCCCATCCTCAGGAACCCCTGGCCAGGATAGCTGAAGGATACGGTATACCTTACTGCACCATAGATGGGAATGATGTGGAAAAAGTTTATGAAACTACCTGCGAGCTTGTAGCCGACATACGTGCCGGTAAGGGCCCAGCCTTGTTGGAACTTATAACCTACCGCTGGCAGGGACATTTTGCCGGCGACCCAGCTTCTTACCGGCCCAAGGAAGAAGAGCGTTACTGGAAAGAGGAGAAGTGCCCTATAAAGCAGGCCCGGAACAAGCTTTTAGGAATGGGTGTGAGTGAAGACCAGATCCGGGCGGAGGAAGAGGCGGTGGAAAAAGAAATCGCTTCCATGTTGGAATTTGCACTTAAGAGCCCGGACCCTGAACCACAAGAAGCCTTGAATTTCGTCTACGTAGGCCGGGAGGTGGAAATAGATGAAGAATAAATCGTTTCGGCAGGCTATAAATGAGGCATTGCACCAGGAAATGGAAAGAGATGAGCGGGTTTTTGTGCTGGGAGAAGATGTGGGTAAGATGGGTGGCGACTTTGGCGTTACCATGGGGTTGTGGAGGCGTTTTGGCAGCAAGCGGGTAAAAGATACTCCGCTTTCCGAGGCAGCTATTTTAGGTTTGGCTAATGGAGCCGCTTTTGCCGGCCTAAGGCCGGTAGCCGAGATTATGTTTGCCGACTTTATAACCGAGTGTTACGACCAATTAGTCAACAACTCAGCCAAAGCCCATTATATGTTCAACGGCCAACTTAAGTGCCCCATTGTGGTGCGTACGGTTCCGGGGGCAGGTTTCCGCGCCGCTTATCATCACTCTCAAATGATTGAGGCGTGGCTTATAAACGTTCCTGGATTAATCATTGTAGCCCCCTCCACCCCCTATGACGCTAAAGGTCTTCTGATAAGCTCCATAAGAGAGGATAATCCTGTCCTATATCTGGAACATAAAATGCTTTACGATTTAAAAGGTCCTGTTCCTGACGAGCCCTACACTGTGGAAATTGGCCGGGCCGACGTTAAGCGAGAAGGTCGTGACGTTACTATTATCAGCAGCATGCGAATGGTTCATTTAGCCATGAAAGCAGCCGAAAAGCTGGCGGCTGAGGGAATTGAAGCTGAAGTTGTGGACTTGAGGACCCTGATACCCTATGATAAACAGGCTATCCTAGCTTCGGTCAAAAAGACCGGAAGGGTTGTTTTGGCTTTTGAGGGTCCCAAGACCGGCAATTACGCCTCGGAAATAGCCGCCTTTATTGCAGAAAAAGCCTTTGATTATCTCCGAGCTCCTATTAGGCGGGTATGTTCCTTGGATGTACCGGTTCCTTTTGCTCCGGTCATGGAAGATTATGTTTTGCCTTCCGAAGAGGATATCGTGCGCTCAGTCAAGAAGTTAGTGGGACAAAAGGGGGGAGAATAGCTATGGAAATTGAAGTCACTATGCCAAAACTGGGTTTAACCATGCAGGAAGGTACGGTTACTGCTTGGTTTAAACAAGAAGGAGAGAAAGTAACCAAGGGAGAAGCGATAGCTGAAGTGGGTTCGGAGAAGATTACCAATGTAGTTGAAGCTCCCGCCGACGGTATATTGAAGAAAATAGTAGCAGGGGTGGACGAGACAGTACCGGTGGGCGCGGTAATAGGGATAATTGAAACGGAATAAGGCGGGGGCTGGGGTAATGGTAGAAAAGAGTACGGGTCCGGTGACACGGAAACTTTCTCCCATGCGCAAAGCTATAGCCCATAGGATGGCGGGAAGCCTGGCCTTAACTGCTCAGGCTACCGTATGCATGGAAATAGATGCTACCGGTTTGCTGTTTAGGTACCGCCAGGTCAAAGAGCGTTATCCTGAAGAACGGCTAACTCTGACTGTTGCCTTTGTAAAAGCTGCTGCTCTAGCCGTAGAGAGGTTACCCATATTTAAGTGTAGGATTGAGGGAGAGGACTTAATAGAGGCCCCTGAGGTGAATATTGGGCTGGCAGTAGCCCTAGATAATGGCCTGGTGGTACCAGTTATAAAAACGCCTGGAAATAAAGGTTTAAGGGATTTGGCCAGAGAAGTACATGATGTGGTGGCCAGGGTACGGGCCAAGCGATTTACTGAGGAAGACCTCCAGGGTGGAGTTTTTACGGTAACTAATTTGGGCATGTACGGTGTTTCTTATTTTACCCCCATTCTAAATTATCCGGAGTCCGCCATTTTGGGCATTGGCAGCCTTAAGCAGGTTCCAGTTTATGAGGGAGAAGAGCTGCGCCGCAAGGAGATAATACCTTTAAGCCTGACCCATGACCATCGCTTGATCGACGGTGCAGTGGCAGCTCAATTTATGCATACTTTTAAAGCTCTGCTGGAGAATGAAGTTACCTGGGAATAAGATAGAAATCGGGCAATTAGCGGGGAGGTTCTTCACTGGCGGGAGGCCGGGCTCCCGCCAGTGAAGGATTTAAAGCATTAAGTTAAAGACAGGCCTAGGAGAGGAGGCGGAGGCCATATGGTAAGGATTTTGGGTATTTGTGGGAGCCCACGCCGAGGGGCTACTGAATATGTATTAGAAAAGGCTTTGGAAGTAGCCCGGACCTTAGATGGTGTAGAGACGGAAATGGTGCTTTTGCGGCAGAAAAAATTGCATTTTTGCCTTCATTGCGATCGGTGCATAACCGAGGGTGTGCTCTATTGTCCGGTACATGACGATGACGTGAAAGAAATTCTAGATAAATTCCTGCAAGCCGACGGGTATATTTTGGCCTCTCCAGTGTATTTGATGGGTATGACTGGGCAGATGGCCACGTTGTTTAACCGTTTTCGCCCCCTTTACACGGTGCTAAAGGCCAACCCAGAGTTTTTCTTTAATAAGGTGGGAGGAGCGATAGCCGTGGGAGGTACCCGCAACGGGGGTCAAGAGGCTACTATTAATTGCTTGCTAGGAGTTTATCACACCTACGGCATTAATGTAGTAAATGGGGGTATTGGTATATATAGCGGGGCAAGTGTGTGGAGCAAAGACCGGAAGGCAGAGGGTGCCAGGGAAGACGAGATAGGAATGAAAAATGCCTGTACAGTAGCCTTGAGGGTGGCCAAGATGGCCTTGAGAATGGCTTGTAGCAGGTCTTGAAAATTTCGAGAGTTACAGCAGGAAAATACAAAAGGAAGGCGAAATGAATAGTATAACTACATTGTATGTAACATTCTACTTCAAAAGAATAAGGAGGGATGTTATGAAGGATCAGTAGCTTAGCACATTACAAAATTGTAATAACAAGCAAATCCTGTAAGGAGGTATTAAGCAATGCTAAAGAAAAGAGCAGCCATTGTGACGGTTGCGATAATACTGGCTATGTTCGCCTTTACTAGCTGCGGTTCTAAAGGTGCCTTGCAAGATAAAGGGACTAAACCTGGAGAGACCAGTTCTAACAAAATGAAAATTGCCTTGCTTCTACCTGGTCCCATTAATGATAACGGTTGGAGTGCTTTGGCTTACTCCAGTTTGAAAAAAGTTGAAGCCATGGGATTAGATACCACTTATAGAGAAAATGTGAGCCAGTCTGATATGGTTGAGGCCTTCCGGGCCTATGCCACTCAAGGGTATGATATTATTTTCGCCCACGGTTTTCAATTTGGGGATGCGGCTAAAGAAGTAGCTAAACAATTTCCCCAAATTAAATTCGTGGTGACTAGTTCCACCATTAGCCAAGAACCCAATCTAGCCTCTATTTACGTGCCAGGAGCCCAGGCGGGGTTTGTGGCCGGAGTGGTGGCCGGGGCGGTTACTAAGAGCGGGAAAGTGGCCTATATCGGAGGTATGGATATACCGGCCATAAAAGAGCCGGCACTAGGTTTTGAATCGGGCGTCAAGTATGTTAACCCTCAGGCAGAGGTGAATATCTCCTTCATAGGAACCTGGGAGGATGTAGCAAAAGGCAAGGAGATGGCCCTGGCTCTTATAAATAAGGGCAATGATGTGGTACTGGGCAATGCTAACCAAGCCACTTTAGGCGTGCTCCAGGCGGCGGTAGAGAAAAATATTTTGGCGGTTGGCTATGTTACCGATCAATCTCAGTCCTATCCCAATACTGTGGTAGCCAGCAGTTTCCTGTATTATCCGTTGGAGATGGTGGTTAAAGAAGTACAAAACAGTAACTTTAAAGCCCAAAACTATCGTGCAGGTATTAATGAAGGCGGTACAGGTATAATTTGGAATGAAAAAATGAAGGGTGGCTTAACTCCGGAAACTGTGAAGAAGATTGAAGCTGCCCTGGAAGATCTTAAAAGTGGGAAGATCAAAATAGACGATCAGACGGGGGCCATAACCAAACAATAAGTGGGAGGTATAACAAAAAAATGGTGCGCATAACGGGCAGGGCATATTTAACTTATCTGGTTATAGCGTTAGTTTCGGCGCTGCTCTTATTAGGTGGGTGTGGTGAGCAAAAGGAGAAATCCCAACAAGGCGAAAGCTCTAGTGGGCCTCAGAGTAGTACCTCCCAGTCATCCCCCAAGCTCAAGGTAGCCCTTGTGCTTCCCGGTACTATCAATGATCAAGGTTGGAATGCTACTGCTTACGAGGGGCTAAAAAGCCTGGAAAAAACCTTTGGAGTAGAGACAGCCTACAGGGAAAGCGTCACTCAATCCGACCAAGTTGAGGCTATCCGTACTTACGCTAGCCAAGGTTATGACGTAATTTTTTGCCATGGCTTTGAATTCGAGGACTCCGCTAAGAAAGTAGCCAAAGATTTTCCCAACGTAAAAATTATTATTAATAGTAGCCTCACCAGCCAAGAACCCAACGTAGCCTCCCTACAAGTTCCGGGTAATGAGGCAGGTTTTCTTGCCGGCTTGGTAGCTGGGGCGGTTACGAAGAGCAATGTTATAGGCTATGTAGGAGCAATGGAGATACCCCCCATTAAAGAGCCTGCCCTGGGATTTGAAAAGGGGGCCCAAACCATAAATCCAAAAGTTACGGTTAAAGTTGGATATATCGGCAGTTGGGAAGATGCGGCTAAGGCTAAGGAAATGGCTCTAACTATGGTTAGCCAAGGTGCCGATGTGTTACTGGGTAACGCCGATCAGGCTTCTCTGGGTGTAATTAATGCCGCTGTAGAGAAAAACACCCGTATAATAGGATATGCTGGTGACCAGGCTGTGCTGGCGCCTAACAACGTAATAGCCAGTTCGATCTTGTCCTACCCGGCAGCCATGACCTATGTGTTTAAAGAAATTATGGAAGGCCGGTTCCAAGCCAAGAACTATCTGGCTCACTTGCCCCAGGGGGCCACAGGTATAGTGTGGAATGAGAAAATGAAGAGTGTAGTTCCCGAGGAAGCCATGAAGAAGATAACGCAATACGTCGAGGATATAAAGTCAGGGAAATTAAGTATTGAACAATTGCTGCCCACAAAGCGGTAAATACGTTAGTCCTGCCGGGATTGCCGGGAGCATTTTTAGACGGCATCCCGGCAGGAGCACTGAACTAGTTAATTTTGGGAGGTAAGTACGGTTTGAAGAGCGCACTTATGATTATAGATATGCAGAACGATTTTGTCCGGCCTTGGGGGGCTATGTATGTACCTGGCTCAGAGAAAATAATACCCAAGATTCTCAGGCTGAGCGCGGAGGCCCGGAGACATGATATCCCGGTTATCCATATTGTCCAGGAACACCGGCGCCAGAAGGTGGATTACGGCCTCGAGCTCCTCACCTCACCTTTACACTGCGTTGAAGACACAGAAGGGGCCAAAATTATAGATGAACTACGGCGGGATATGGATGATGAAAAGGATTATGTAGTCGTTAAGCGACGTTTTAGCGGCTTTTTCGGAACGGATTTAGACCTGTTATTGAGAGGTTTAAGGGTGGAAAAAGTATACATTACTGGTATCGTGGCGGAGGGTTGCGTGCGGGCTACGGCGGTGGATGCCTTGCAGTTGGGCTATAGGGTGGTCCTGGTTGCCGATTGTATAGCTGGATTGATTCCCAGGGGATATGAAGAACTGCTGGAATTTTTCCGGCACAGACCGGACGGCCTCATAAATTTCACTGACGTTTGCTTTGGTGAGGAGAGATGACAAGGTTAGAGCAATTACTGGAACTTGCTAAAGGAAGCCATCCTCAAAGGGTTGCGGTTATAGCCCCCCATGAGCCTGAAGTGTTAAGGGCTATCAAAGAAGCTACAAAGAAGCAGTTGATACAACCGATCCTTATAGGCCATTCCTCGGTGATAAAATCTCGAGCCGCGGAAATCGGGTACGGGTTGGATTCAGCCATTATGCTGGAGGAGGAACAGCCGGAAATAATGGTAGAACTGGCGATCTCCCTGATTAATTCGGGGAAAGCCGACATAATAATGAAGGGCTTGATTCCTACCTCCAAGATAATGAAAGCAGTGGTCCGGAGGGAAAGTGGGTTAAGAACAGGCCGCATTATGAGCCATGTGGCGCTATTGGAGGTAAAAAATTTAGACCGCCTGATTATTTTGACTGATAGCGGCGTTAATATAGCACCGGATTTTTTCCAGAAAGTGGGCATAATCGAGAATGCTATAGAAGTAGGGCATAAGCTAGGTCTAGAAAATCCCCGAGTAGCCCTGTTGGCGGCAGTGGAGGCCGTAGATGAGCGAATGCCCGCTACAGTGGAAGCCGCTCAACTGGTAGAGATGTTTAGAGAAAAAAAGTTGAGGGCCTTCATTGACGGTCCCTTGGCCCTGGATTTGGCTGTTTCTCCGGCGGCGGCCGGATGTAAAAAAATAAATAGCCCCGTGGCGGGTAGGGCAGACATATTAGTCGCTCCTTATATTGAGGTGGCCAACGTTTTGCTTAAGTCTCTAATTTATTTTGCGGGGGCTAAAACAGCCCAAGTGGTGGTGGGAGCCAAGGTGCCCATTGTTTTGACTTCCCGGGCCGATTCCTGGCAAGCCAAGCTGTATTCGCTGGCTTTGGGCGCAGGCATGCTGCGGTAACCTTTGTCGAGGAAACAATCAAAGAGATTAGATCCGGATCGCCAGGAAATTATGCAGGCGTCCAGAATCCAGAAGTGCCAAGGAGTTTGGGCTTACCGGCGCCTCATGTCGGCCCAGGCTCCGGAACCCCTGGAGGTGGAAAAGCTCGCCTTCGGCGGCGTAGCGGCCTTGTGGGACCAGGTTCAGCGCCTGGGCCTTCGCGAGATCATCGACGAGGTGGTGCCCCAGGGGTCCGGCCGGCAGATCTCCGTGGGGACCTACCTGGTGGTCGGGCTCATCAATCGGGCCCTGGACCCGACTAGCAAAAATGGTATTCCCCAGTGGATGAGCAAAGGCATTCTACCGCGCTTGTTGGGCCTACCGGCGGATGCCTTTGACAGCCAAAGCTTCTGGGACGCCATGGACCTCGTCCGGGAAGAGCATATTGCCGAGATTGAGGAAAGGGTCGGGTTGCGTGTCCTGCAGCAATACCATGTGCTCACCGACGTTTTGCTGTATGACACGACTAACTTTGCCACCCATATCGATAGCCTTACACCTTGTGAGCTTCCCAGGCGGGGTAAGGCCAAGCAAGGTAGCACCAATCAACGGCTGGTGGGCCTGACACTGGCCTGTACTCAAGGACTGGGCCTACCGTTTTTGCACCAAGTTTACGAGGGCAACTGCCACGACGCCCGGCTTTTCCCGGGGCTAATGCAGAAGATTGTAGCCCGCTACCTGCGCTTACACACCGAGGCCGAAAATGTAACCCTGGTCTTCGATAAGGGCAACAACTCCACCGCCAACCTGGAATGGGCCGAAATGAACAAGGTTTTTTGCCTCGGGAGCCTAAAACCCAGCTACTTTCCCTAGTTTTTAGATGTGCCTTTAAGCCGATTTAAGGAACGAGCGGGCGAGTGCCGCCTTTACCGCACCAAAGCCATGATTTTCGAGCGCCAGCGGGTGGTAGTAGTTGTCTACAACCCTAGGACCTTCGCCCGCCAGCGGGAACTTTTCCACCGCAAGATTAAAGATGCCACCCAAGAATTGGAACGCAGGTTTGCTACCGACCGTGTTAGCGGTACAGACGAAGAGGTACTCTTGGAACGATACCGGCGTTACCTTGCCGAAAAGAAGCTTGCCGAATACCTGCGGCTGCAGATCAAGACCGACAAGCACGGTCTTTCGCTCCTCGAGATTAAACCGGACAAAAGAGCCATTGCCAAAAAGGGAAGGACCTTTGGTAAGACCATCCTCTTTTCCGACCGCGAGGACTGGTCAAGCGAAAAGATCATGAAGACCTACAACGATAAATATCTGATCGAAGAGAACTTCCGATTTCTCAAGGACCGGCATTACCTGCGCTTTGAGCCAGTATATCACTGGACGGACCAGAAGATCCGGGTGCATGCCCTCATGTGCGTCCTGGCCTTGCTGGTGGTCAGGCTGTTGCAGTACCGTCTGTGGCTGGCGGGGGAGCAGCTGAGCATCCCGTTGCTCCTGGAGGAACTTGACGACATCACCGAGGTTGCCCTGCTCTACCCCGGCCCCCGGGTGGTCAGAAAGATCGCCCGTCTATCGGCAGTGCAGAGCCGTTTGTGGGAGATCTTCGATCTGGCCCAGTATCAGGCACCAGGTTAGATACACTCCCTACTTTTCCCCAAGCCCAGCAACGACGGGCATTGCGGCCTCAAGTGGCGAAAGTCCGGTTAAAGATTAAGCCATCGTCTTGTTATCGTGAATGATGCTGGAGGCTTAGTCTGCCCTCTTGGACTGCATCATAAAAAATGAAAATCTAAGAGAGCAGGCGATTTAACGAGTTAGAAGCAAATTATTGAGATAGGAGGTAAAAAAAGAGTTGCTGCAGCTTTAGAGGCCGTGGGCCTGAGCTGAGCAGCAAAAGAGTATTCTCTTTCCTTGAGCAAAGGAGACCGGGCAAAAGTTATTGTGGCTTCGGTGCTGGCCATGCGACCTCAAATTATTATCCTCGACGAACCGACTACGGGGCAGGATTACAAAGGGTGCTACCAAATAATGCAGATTGCCCGGGATTTGAATGAGAAAGGGCATACGATTTTGATGGTTACTCACAACATGCATCTGGTTACTGAGTACTGCGCGCGTACTATTGTTTTCTCTCAAGGAAGTATTTTATTTACTCGATGGATAAACGAGAGAAGTGTTCGGCCAGCCCTATATCCTGCAACAGACTTATGTGGGTCCACCCCAGATAACGCGGGTAGCCGCTGCCGTGAGGCCGTATTTGGGGATTGAGGAAACTATACTTACCGTCGACGAGTTGTTTGACAAGATTAGGACAAGATTAAGATAAGTCCATATGACACCATGAATCTAGATGGAGGGGTGACCGGAGTGATGGGACTGCCCGAGACCAAAATCGCACCTGATCTATTGATTACCGGCGGGATCCTGGTGACTATGAACTGCCAGGAGGAGATAATTCCTTCCGGCTGGCTGGCCATAAGAGACGACAAGATCATGGCCCTCGGCCCAGGCACTCCCGACCACGATATAGCAAGCCGGGCCAACCGGGTGATTGATGCTCAAGGCCGCGTGGTGTTACCAGGTTTCATCAACACCCATACCCACCTTTTTCAAGGATTGTTGAAAGGATTGGGACAGGACAAAAACTTGTTGGACTGGCTGGACTGTTCGGTACGCAGGGCCTTGCCCTATATTGATGCGGAGATGTTGTATTGGTCGGCATTGCTGGGCTGTCTGGAAGCACTGCGGTGCGGAACTACTACAATCCTTGATTATCAGTACGTTCACACAAGGGAAGGATTAGATGCAGCGGTGCTCCAAGCCTTCCGGGACTCAGGTATCAGGGGTATACTGGGCCGCGGATATACAGATGTAAGCGGTATACCAGGGGCTGCGGCTTGCCCGAAGATCGAGAATTGGGAAATGTTTTTCCAAGCTGTTGAGAATCTCCTGGCCCGGGGGGTGGATAAAGAAAATTTGTTTTTGGCTCCTGGCATAATATGGGATTTCAAAAACACCTCTGAAATTAAGGCATTACGCGATTTAGCTAATAGCTATGGTTTATTTTTGACCATGCACCTAAAAGAAACAGAGGATGATGATCGCTACGCCATGGAAGTATATGGCAAAAATACTATACCCCTTCTGGCCGAAACAGGTTTGCTGGGGCCGGATTTTCTGGCTGTTCATTGTGTAAAGGTAAGCCAGGAAGAGATAAGGATATTGCGGGAGTTCAAGGTAAAGGTTTCCTACAATCCTGTCTCCAACATGATCCTGGGCTCGGGAATCCCCCCCATCAGGGATATGGTGGAAACCGGTCTAGATATAAGCCTGGCTACGGATGGGGCGGCTAGCAATGGTTGCCAGAATATGTTAGAAGTCATCAAGACTGGCATCTTACTGCAAAAGGCAGCTTACGGGGATCCTGAGGCGTTAAGCGCTTGTAAAGCCATCAGAATGGCGACCTTAGGAGGGGCAGTGTGCCTTGGTCAGGGAGAAGAGCTGGGTTCTTTAGAGATTGGTAAAAAAGCGGATATTGTAATTTTTAATCCTGATACAGTTTTTTGCACACCCTTAAACGAGGTGCTGGCTGGAATAGCCTATAGCAGTACGCCTTCCAATGTAGAGACGGTAATTGTCGGTGGGAAGGTGGTGCTCGAAAAGGGAGTTTTTACTAACCTGGATGAAGAAAAAACAGTTATACAAGTCAAGGAACAAGCCCGAAGGCTGCGCGCGTTGTGCGGCTTATAGATATCTTTGCAGGATGCTAAGAGGACAGCTAGTAAAAGAAAGGGGAGAGATATATTTTACCCTTGCTCGATTTTCCAGTGGAAAAAATCAAGATAGATCCCTGCTATTTAAATTTTAAAGTGCTTAATTCCTGGAAAGAGATTAGTCCAGAGAAAGTTGTTCCAGAAAAAGTGAGGGAAGTATATGGGGAAGTAGATTTTCCACCGGCCCCCGATATCCGTCCTTATACCGTTAGCTCCCTAGTTTTGTCCATGGATGGCCGGATTGGCTTTCAAGATCAGGCAGCCGGGCCGCTGGTAGCTAAGGGGAATGAGAGGGATCCTGACGGCGCTCTGGCCGATTTTTGGGTGCTCAATATGCTACGTGCCTATTCCGATGCCGTCATAGTGGGTGCGCGTACCCTTCAAGTGGAAAAGGACGGCTACGCCTGGATATGTGATGGAGATCTGATAAGGGATAGAATAGAAGTGCTGGGCAAGAAGAATGTGGCCCCTATTAATATTGTAGTATCCTATGATGGGACGGACATACCCGTAGATCATACTATTTTTAAGTGCCCTGATGTGGAGATATGGATCGCTACCTCTCCTAGGGGAGCTGAATATCTCCGTCAGGTCATGCCCTATCCCCTTATTATACTTGAGAACCCTTTTAAGGATCACATCTATAGGGTCAAGGAGGAGGGTACTATCCCGATAGTGGTGACGGGCCGGGAGGACTCTACAGACACCCAAGAATTATTAAGGGCCTTACGTTTATTAGGCATTAAAAGACTTTTGGCTGAATCGCCCACCTTTGTGTGGCACCTGTTGCATACTCGACAACTAGATGAAATTTTTTGGAATTTTTCTGGTGTAATAGCCGGAGGAAGTGTATTATTAGGACAGGGAGGGGCCTTTACTTTGGAAAACCATCCCCATTGCGAGCTTTTGTTTTTGGGACGTCACCGTTCCCACTTTATTTTCACCCGGCAGAAGCTGTATTACTTTTAAGCCTTAAAAATAAGCCTTAAAACATTTCTTGCGCACCCTTGGATATAAATGTCAACGTTTTCTTGAAGCGCTAAAAAATACTCTTATCCACCACCGCGGGGTGGGAACAGGTAGATTTCCTTACCGAAGCCGGCAAGTTCAAGGGCTCTGATCACCTTCGGTCCTTGGTAGTTGATTAACGCCCGGTCCGAACCCTGTTTAACCCCCAGGAGATAACCCAACATATCCAGGAGTGCCCGGGCTGTAGGATTAGTACTCTTACGTTTCCCCGGCAGAATTAAGGAGGACTCCTCTTGCTTAAGACTTTTTCTAACCCGATACTCCAAGTAGGCTGCCACCAGAAGGGCTAATTGGAAAACAAAAGACATGGCTTCTACCCGGTTCTTGTTTTTGAGGAAGATGGGCCCCAGAAGAAACAGCTGTTTTAAGAAACGGAACTGTCTCTCCACAGCATTCTGTTCCTTATACTCCTTGAGTACCTCCCGGTCGGGGTAGGCTTTGGTATCCATGAGGTTGGTAATAAGGACAAAGGTGGAAGCCAGGTCTTTTTCCCGGGCCATTACTTCCCGATCTTCTTCTATCTGGATGTGGGCATGGTAGACAATGGTGTTTAGTGGCTGTTCTCCTTTTTTTGGGCCGGCCAGGTCGGGCGAAGCTACTCATTATCTCTTCTTTAACTGTGCCCTTTAGGATGAAAGGTTGGTGGCGGTATTCCTGGCAAAAGAGTTCTATGGCTTTTCTGGCGTCGGCCTCACAGGCGAAGGGACGACGGGAAAGATCTTTGGCGGCCTTTTCCAGAACTTCTCTTTGCTTAGCCCACTTTTTTAAGAGACTATTTTCTTTGCGTTTATCTAGGATGGTGGAGTGGACCACGATTAACCGGTTATGGCCGTCTATTTCCCGGACAAAGCTTTGGCTTTCATAGCAGGCAGCCTCTTTCTTGGGAACAAGTTTCCCGATCTCCTGCCAGGAACCGAGACGGAAGGCCTCGGCCTTAATCTCTTTGTTAAGGCCGAAGTTCTCCGGCAACAGGGAGATAAATCGGCGGGCAGGTCTGTTATCTTCCTCCCGCATCAAAAGAGCCAGGTTATCCTTAGTTACCAAGGCGCAGTCCGCCACAAAAATGACCTCTTTAAGCTTTCCCGGGCTTAAGGTTTGGACCAATTCCTCGATAACCTGGGGGTACAGGACTTATCACTGGTATTGCCGCCCAGGCTCTGGGTCAAAAGGGGTAACCCATCTCTATTTACGGCCAAGCCGATGAGAAACTGCTTGAGGTCTGGACGACGATCTTTGCTAAAACCGAAGGTGATATCTAAATCCCCTTCGCCCTCATAGGCGCCCTGGATACAAATAGAGGTTGGACTTCCCCCGGTTAATAGGACACCAACTTAAGCCACTTTTATCAGGTTCTCATGGTTTTTCTCGAATTCTTCCGGGCTCTCATAACCAAGGGCTGAATGTAATCTGAAACGGTTATAAAAAACCTCGATATACTCGAAGATTTCCAGTTGGGCTTCTGCCCGGGTTTTAAAACGGCGATGGTATACGAGTTCCGTCTTCAAGGTTGTGAAGAAGCTTTCCATAGGGGAATTATCCCAACAATCTCCCTTACGGCTCATGATGGAACAGATAAAACCATATTGCCGGAGCAGTTGCTGATAATCGTAGCTCGCATACTGGCTGCCGCGGTCGGAATGGATGACCAATCCCCGACCGGACGGCGGTTGGTGACGGCCATCTGGAGGGCCTCAATGACCAGTTCTCGGGTCAGATATTTCTGCATCGAATAACCTGCAATCCTTTTAGAATAGAGGTCCATAACCGCCGCCAGGTACAACCAGCCTTCATCGGTGTTGATATACGTGATATCCGTTACCCATCTCTTATTGGGGCTATTAGCGGTAAACTCCCTGTTTAAGATATTTTCGGCCACCGGAAGGTTGTGTTTAGAGTCGGTGGTCACCTTGAATCTGCGTTTTTGGATGGCCTGGAGCCCCGCTTCTCTCATCAGCCGTTCGCCTCTCTTTTTGCCACAGTGAATACCTTCCTTGCCTAGCTGCCGATGAATGCGGGGACTACCATGTCAGGAGCTACGGGCTGGCTACGGTAGATGAACAGGTGAAGATGATGTTCTCCACCATTGCCTTAACTGCCGCTGCAACCCACAACGTGCCCATCTCTCCTGGGAGAGAGGTGGTAAAAAGGGGTCACTTTCTTTAGCATCTTGAGGGCGGCTGTGCGCTCCATAGCTCCGTTGGCTGCTGTAGCCATGGCCTCCAGTATAATACCAGAACGTACATCTATGAGGTTATAAGCTAGATAGCTGAGCTTCGCTTCTTTCCTACGACCCTTGCGTAATATCCTCGTTTCTGGGTCAGTGGTGGAACGATGTGTGGCGTTGCTGAACTTCTCTCCCCGAAAATCAGGATCGCCGGATTTTCTCAAGGAGATTGCTGGGAAAGAGTTATTCCTTGGTAAAACCTGTTCTCCTTGTGACTGAAGTTTGAAACCTAACCCTAGGTTTTTAGTGTTACGAGGCCGACAAATACTTGAAAAATCTAGATTACCTCTGCCGTCACCATAAAAATGTGCTGCCACGTTTAACGTGAATTTGACTTGTAGTAGTTGGCTCTATGAGGTATAATATAACTGCCATGTTCGTCAGGACCAAGGTTTTCCGCAACAAGGACGGCAGTACTCGTACCTACTTGCAGCTGGTTACCAGTGAACGTGTAGGCAAGAGGGTACGCCAGAGAGTCGTGGCCAACCTGGGCCGGATTGAGGAGCTCCAGGCAGGACTTCTTGACCGGCTTATTGAGCAGTTAATTCGGTTTTCCCGGCGGCAGTGGGTACTTGAGAAAGCGCGGCAGATAGAGGTTAAACAGGCCAGAACCTGGGGACCGGTGCTCATCTTCCGCAGGTTGTGGGAAGAACTGGGGCTAGCAGCCACCTTCAAACGACTGCTTAAGGGTACCGCCGTAGAGAC
>JAZHPA010000029.1:0-33500 GCA_051024685.1 Moorellaceae bacterium AZ2
TCAGAGTAGGTTGCCGCCGGTTATTGTGTCTCCTACCTTCCTTGATACCGGAAATTTAAAACTGGGGATGCGCCAGTCCTTCATCGCCTTGACCTTCTAAGCGATTTCATTTCCGTAAAAAGCGATTAATTGCAGAGCCTCTATGCCAATATTTGTGTTTTCTTCCACCGGCGGCGGAGGCGGCAGCGCAGCCTGCGCAAGCGAAGGGCTAACCATTAGAGTCACTGATAAAGCTACAGAACACAGGAAAGAAACGATAAGTATTAATGCCTTCCTCAACAACATCTCCATCCTCCTCAAACTTGTTTTGTTAAACTTCTCTATTAGATATTACTTAGATAAAAATAAAGGGCATAAGGTTCCTGGTCATAAAAATTTTTGCCAGAACGGTACTCTATACGGGAACCAACAGCCCTCTAATTTTATCTTAATTTATAGAGGAAAAATTTAGAGAAAGAAGAGAGAGAAAGGGAAGAGAAATGGGTAGATAAGGAGGGGGCCTAAAGTCTGAAAGGGAGCTATTGTTACGGAAAGCCAAACGTGTTTACTTACCCAAGGAAGGAGACCGAGCATCATGACTTTAAAAAAGAAGGGGTTAACGCCCAGGAAGTGGAAGCAAGAGGGGTTTTGCCTTACAGCCATTAAACTTTTCCCTCTGCTGGCTATTCTCGGCCTCCTGCTCTCTATGGTGGGCTGCCGGGAGGAGAGCAATAGGAGTGGCGAGACCCCGGCAGAAGAAAAGGTGGTCGAACTGGCCCTGGGAAACAGCTACACCATGGCCTTGACGGAAACAGGCAAGGTTTATGCTTGGGGGATGGAAGAATATGGCAACCTGGGCATCGGGCTGGAACATGACCCACAAAAACCCACCGTACAGCTTACCCCTACCCTGGTACCCATAGACGGCAAGGTGAAAAATATAGCCGCAATGGACAAAACCTCCTTTGCCATCACCGAGGAAGGGGAACTCTACGGATGGGGAGCCAATGGTTGCGGGCTGGTCGGAGACGGCACCACGGTGGACAGGTACCGGCCGGTGCGGGTCAAACTCAACGAGAGAGTTAAGCAGGTGGCCACAGGCTTTATCCAGACGCTGGCCGTAACCGAGGGGGGCGAGCTGTACGCCTGGGGGTCAAACGAATGTGGGGCGGTAGGAGACGGTACGAAAGAGAACAGGTATGTACCCGTAAAGATAGCTATAGGCGGTAAAGTCAAACAGGTGGCGGCAGGAGGAGGGCATTGCCTGGCCGTAACCGAAGAAGGCGAACTGTACGCCTGGGGGTCGAACGAAGACGGGGAGGTAGGGGACGGCCGGGACGAGCACCGGTTAACCCCGGTTTTGATAAAGCTGGACGGCAAAGTAAAAGAGGTGGCGGCGGGCAACGGTTTTAGCCTGGCCTTGACGGAGGAGGGCAAGCTCTATTCCTGGGGGAGGAACTATTATGGTGAACTTGGGGATGACAGCAGCCAAGGCCGGGGCAAGCCGGGATTAGTGAAACTGGAGGGGAGAGTAAAGCACATTGCGGCGGGCTGGAGCCACGTCCTGGCCTTGATGGAGACCGGGGAGCTTTATGCCTGGGGATGGAATGATTTTGGGCAACTGGGCATCGGCACGACGGAAACCCGTAACCTGCCTACCCTGGTTAAGCTGGATACAGGCAACGTGAGGATAAAAAAGATGTGGGCGGGAGCTGCTCATACTTTCATTATGACCGAATCAGGAGAGTTTTACGGGTGGGGTGGAAATAAAGTTGGAACCCTGAATGATGGTACCACCGAGCGCCGGTACACTCCGGTGAAAGTGGAGTTTAAGAATCTCCGTTGAAGATGGCCGCTACTGGCAAATTTTCTGACCTAGCGAGGAGGGATGTTTATGGTTGCTGTGAGGATGTAAAGTCGTGAGGTATAGTGTAAACTCTTTGAGTGCCCATGGGAAAATCTGGTGGAAGGAGGAATCCAAATGAAAAGACTATTATCAGTATTGACGCTTATGTTTCTATTATTCTTTTCCAGCGCAGGGTCAATAGCTGCTACTACTGACAAAATTTCAAGCGAACCGCCTGATACCGCTGGGGGTCAAGGGCTCACGGAGCCTTTAATCATAACATAATATGATTATCCGTTCGACACCGTGGAGGATGCCATAAAGCACGGCTATCAAGTCGACCAGAGCATGCCCGAACCCTCGAAGGTACCGCCGGAGTTTTTGGAGAGAGCCCAAATACTTGCCCAGGCCACCGGCACCATAACAACTTCAAGCACAGTGAGGGGTGGACCTTCATCTTCTTACGCCAGTCTCGGGACCGTCGCCTCCGGGACCAGCGTAACCGTACTTGAACAGGACGGTAGTTATTATTTCATCCAGTACAGCACCTCCAGCGGCCCTACCAGAGGATACGTGCCCCAAACTGCGGTCAGCGTGAGCGGGACGATTCCCAGCGCAACATATAGTATCAACAAGTTGGGGTTAAATGTCTACGGGAGCACGTTGACCGTAAGAGGGGGGCCAGGGACCTCTTATGCCAGTATCGGCAGTATTTACAACAGGGAAATCGTAACCGTCCTGAGAACGGAGGCCTCCTCCTGGTACTTTATTGAGTACAAGACCAGCAATGGGAATAAGCGGGGCTACGTGGCCACAAGCAACATAAGGGTGCCGTCATTTACTTACGATTAAAGGCCTATCAGGACCGGCACCAGGAGCCAGGATTATGGTGGGAATCACACGGGTATCGATATTGCGGTAGCCACGGGAGCCTCCCAGTATGCAATTGACGGCGGGACCGTGGAATATAGGTATCGGTGGGAAAACATAGACGGGACCAATTATACCGTAAGCTACGGTAACTACGCCAAACTTATCTTTGGCAACAAGACGGCAATTTACGCCCACATGTCCGAGTTCGTTTCCGGTTACCCTCATTGCACATATCCTAAGTTTAGAAAATCTTGGGGTAACAATTCCAAGGAAGTATTTGTTGGGTCAAGATCCGTAAGCAAAGGAACCTATTTGGGTAAGTCCGGAGACTCCGGCAATTCATCGGGACCTCACCTCCACTTCGAGATAAGGGAAGACAATACGATTAAGGACCCCTTCATTTACGTGTTGTTCCCGGCGATGGGCTGTTAAATGAATAACTTGTTAGCAGGCTTGTACGGGTTTTGCAGACATCGGGCCAGTACAACTTGGCCGGGGGATGTGAAGTTCCTCCCGGCCAACCTTCTGTCTTTATGTAATCCTCTAAGTCTTACGGGGACAGGCTGTTCGCAACTTTTATAATCTCCTCCGGAGAATATGGACCCCCAATCCGGTAGGTGACCCCTTGCTCGTGCCAAAACAAAAGAGTATTCCCAGCCTTATTGGTTAATAAGTTTGCTTGGACATTGCTAATACTTACCTTCTCTACTTTTGTATCGTCTCCATCATAACCGGTTCCCATCCCTATATTGTCGCTTATCCCGCTTTGTTTGATCTTTAATACCCCTGTCTTACCAGTATAGACCAGGGTGACTTCCATCAATGGTTTGCTTCCCGAGAGACTAATGTCTGTTAAAACACTGCTTTCTGGAAGATACTTGGGAACTAAGAGCACAAAAGGTAGCCTGGAGCGGGCCTCGTCTAAAGATACCTTTTCTTCTCTGTCAATGTCCGGGGCGTGGGGCGGCGCTTGCGAGCTCGGAACTGCACTGTACGTTTCGGAAATATTATACAGCCTGTCTTTAACCAGGTATTCCAGCCTCCTGATCAGGGATATGCCGATGGCCGTGGCTTTGTTGGGGAAAACTAGGCAGGCAGACAGGATTAGGAACAATGCACTCGCGGCCACAAAAGCGACTATACTGAATCTTCTTCTGTGCAACTTTGGCTGATTCAGCCCTAAAGCTTTCCGTACCCTCTCCCTGGCCTGCGGGGGCACCTCTTGCCCGTCTATTTCCTCACGAATGGCGGCTCTAATTAATTTATCCATCTGTTGGTCAGTCAACATTGTTACTTCACCCCCTTTGCCTTACAGTCAGTAAATTGCTTGTTATCGGTTAACGTTTTGCACAATTTTTCTCGGGCTCTATTCAACCTGGATTTCACGGTGCCTGCTGGAATTTCTAAAACTGACGCTATTTCTTCAACTTCTAATTCGGCATAGTACTTTAGAATTAAAATGTCCCTGAACTCCGCGGGGAGCTTACGAATGGCGGCTTTGAGCGCCTCCACTATTTCTCGCTGTTCCAGGGTGTTTTCAAGGTTTTCCATAATTGAGCAAATCTGAAGCTGGGCCATGTCCTCCGGGGTTAAAAGAACTAACTTTTTGTTTTGGTTACGGTTTGCTCTAATAACGTTAATCGCTATGGCGACAAGCCAGGCACCGGTTTTGGCAGGATCACGCAACTGGTTATACTTCTCGAAGGCTATAGCAAAAGTTTCCTGCACTACCTCTTCCGCTGCTGCAGGATCATGGGTAATAAACAGGGCACACCGGTATATTCGGTCGAAATAGGCCTCATACAGAAGCTGTTTCACTTCCGGAGAGCAGCCCCTTTTTTGTTCTTTTCGGAAAAACACCTTGCTTCCCCCTCTGGGCTACCTCGAGAGGCAGCTGTTGTTTGCTTATATTGTAACATGTTAATTCCACTCTATCCATATAATGGATGAGATACAGATTATGGAAAGAAAAAAACTAAAATACTACTTTTATGGGAACCAACAGGCCTTAATTTTTATCTTAAATTTATAGAAACCAAATTTACATAAGCTAGAAAATAGATGAGATGCGGTTGCACCAAATGCCTATGTGTTTACGCCGGAATGATTTTTACTTTAAAGAGCAAAAAATAATTTATATCTGAGATAGTGTTAACCCCTGTTTCAATAAGAGTAGAGGTTCTAAACAGGGGTTACCACCTGCTATTTATTTTGCGTGAGTTGAGCTATGGGGCTTGCTTTGCTGTAGGAGGGAAGTAAATATGTCAAGAAACTCATTATTTTTTGTTCGGGTTATTATTGTTGTAACAATTTTTTCAACAAGCCTTTTCTGGTTAGGCGGCTGCTCTACCACTCATACCATTCCCCAGCCAGAGGATATTTTATTCAATGCTAAAGTTTCTCCCTTTAACTCTGTTTGCAGATATCGTTCCTATTTTGGCCTCATAGACTATGGTCGTACCGATGATGAGTATGAGGACGAAATGAAACAGGCAATAGAAGTAGCTGTCTTTTGGGAACTGCGTCCGCAAAAGCGTCTCGAAGATGAGAACAAACTCTATTATCCACCATATATCCTAATTATCCCTAATCAAGCGTACTGGACATATGCGGGCACCATGCAAAGTGTAATTAACCTGCATACTGTTAGATCTTTACCTTACGATATTATCGACAATGTTTTAAAATATCTTCCAGAATACAATTGGGTCAAAAACAGTGAAGAACGTTTTGCCTGGGTGCTTCATGCCACCTCTTTTGAACAAGGTTTCACCAGTCTGGCATTTAGAAAAAGAAGCAGTTCCGGGCAACCCCAACCGTTCAAAATCTACTTTATTTACTACGATCCAGTTCTTAAGAAAGGGTGGGCCAAATCATTGGAAGTTGCTAGTCCCAGGGGTTAGAGAGGAGTGGGTGCCAGCAAGTGGAGGGGAAAAGGACCGCATTTTTGATGCCAAATGCTTTCCATGTTCTGGGGAATGAGGAGAAATGATAAAAGCTTTTTTAAGGGCTGGAGTGACAATGCCTAGGAGTTGCCAGAACCACAAAAATATTGGGGGAGAAAAATGGATTGCAAAAAGAAACCAGGTTTAATTATTATCTTATTGGTTGCATGCGTTACTTCAGTGACACTAATTGGATACGCCTCTTCATTCATGGTAGACAATCCCAAACCGAGTGATAGCCTGAATACGGTATTTTTTTCGCCTGACAACAGATATGCAGTAGAACTCAAGGCGCAACCCGAGTTTTTCGTTGATGGAAGTATTGTGTATGACGTTTATTTAAAGACCTCTGAAGGAAACGAAAAAGAAATTCCGGAAAAAATTCTTATGGCCTCCCCGGCAGAGGCAGAAGCGAAAGATTATGTAGTATGGCTTAGTCAAGATGAATTCATTATAAATGGAGAGAAAGTAATTAAAACTTCTGGTGAAGTCGAGGCCCTTCGTCCTTTATGGGGAGAACTAAGATACGCTTCTTCTTTTAAAGTATCTCCTGATAAAACCAAATTGGCGCTGACAGGTAAGGATAGCAACAATAATAGAGTTATAAAAGTCATAGATCTAGAAACCCGCAAAGTTATTGCCACTCAAATCCACCCCTTTAAAGAGCCGGTAAACACTGGCCCCCTGACCAACCGGATAGCATGGGGGTTAACAGACAACGTCTACTATGATGTAGATGTTGAAGGCAAGCATCGAGTGTTTCAATTGGATAATGGTGTTCTACACCTTCTTTTCGAAGATGCCAAGCTTATTAACACTTCCCTTGATGGGAGATACCTAGCCTTAATTAAAGGATTAACAGGGGAAAAACCCCTCACCCTCATCTACGACCTACAAGGCAACAACGTTAGAGGAGAAATTTCCCAGGCTAAACGTATTTTTTGGCTTACAGAGAAAGAATTTATTGCCGTTGACCTGCCAGGCACGAGCTCTCAAGTAGAGGTATATATGATTAATGACCAAAAGCTGTTGAAGCGTGATACTTTTAACCTGCCGGGTGGTATTTTAACAGGAGCCAAATTAGAGCAAGGTATGGTATGGTTGGACCTTGTTTCCACAAGCGAAGATGGTAAAGTACGAATGATCCAGGAAAGACGCACCTGGAAGCTATAAGAATAGCCGTCTCAATATACGCAATACGAATACTGGGCTTAGAGATTGCAACGCTGCTCTTGTGTTCATTGGAGCAATACCTGGGCTCACGATAGATATTGCGCAGTCTCTCTTTTTGGCTTGCTACAATTTCTAGCAAACACAATTATGCAAGGAGTCTTTTGTTCATATAGTGAACTAATTCTTGAAATCATATGGGAGGGGTATCCATTGTATTATAGCAAAGAAGAACTCGAAAGAATAAGGAAACGAGGTGAGGAACTACTAAAAAAGCAAGAGGAAGAGACCAGGGGCTATAAATATCAATCGGAAAACGGTGTTCAAGTTATCTGTGTTCATTGCAAATACGAATTTTTTCATAAGGGAAATGCCCTATTAAACACTAGAGGATTGACGTTTTTTGGTCTAGATTGGTTAAATGAATCTGCCACCACGCTAATTTGTAGCCGTTGCGGGTATATTCACTGGTTCGGCAGAGAAGTAAAACAAATATCATAGAAATTTATTTACAAATCAAGGGCAATACCATGCTCGCCCGAGGTCGCGGTCTTCTATCCTTATTTACCCATAAAGTAGAGGCTCCCTTTGGCGTCAAAACCCAGAGGGGTACCGGGTATTTTCTTTTCTTTGCCGCTATCGATTTCCCCAAGCTCAGTTACCCATTCTGACTGCTCGAACTCCTTAAACAGCAAATACCATCCATCGATACTCCAGCCTGCAACACTCTGAAAGTTGTGGCTAGGTAACCTAAGTTTTAGATCTCCGGCAGCAGTCAGTATCTCAACCCCGTCCACCTTGCCTACTGCCAGGTAGTCGCCTCGGGGAGACAAACACGTTGAGAGCGCGGTCCGCCAGCATCGATTTCTTCCCTGTCTTTAAATCAAGGATAAACGCGCCGGCGGCTTCCAATTGCGCCTCACCTGCAGTGTTCTGCACCACGGCAAGCGTTTCCCCGGAGGGGTCGTATAGACCGGGTTCAGGGGCAAGGGGAAACCGTTGCTGGTAAATAGTCGGTAGCTGAAGCCCTCGATGACCCTTAATAAGGCCCTGGGCATCCAATCTTCAAGCTTAGCCTTATGACTAATAGCAGCGACCTGTAGGCTCTTCAAAACGAGGATGACGATATTGGCTATGGCATGGGATTAGAAGCAAGCCAATTATTGGTGCCAGGCAACCTTTAGACGACACTTGTTTTAATAAAAAAATTGTTTTCGACTTTACTTGGCTTGTATAAGCCCTTTGAGATAGGCCTTCAACTGCGTAAAGATGTCTGATAGGCTGGTATTGATTCCACTCGAATCACTTCTCCTTTACCTCCTGTCTCCTGAAGTCTAGACACCTCCGGGATACAGGAAATTGTGATCGGGTGGATTACTTTTTTAAAGGTCCTATCTAACGCAGGGTTGGTTTAATACTCAACGTCTATATATAATGGGGATGGCTAATGGGGAAAGGGGGGTTGGGCGATCTGGAAAAAGAGTTGATCCAGCGGGCCGCGGCAGGAGACGACTATGCCTTCACCCAAATAGTAGAACGCTTTAGTCCTTTCCTCTTGGCCGTGATACTGCCGGTGGTGCGGGACCCGGTAACGGCAGAAGACATTTTACAGGAAACTTTTGTGCAGGTTTACCGTTATCTTTCTAGCTATGGCGGCGGCAGCTTCAAGCGCTGGCTGGCCCGCATCGCCGTCAACAAAGCCATTGACTGGAAACGCCAGCACCAACGCCGGCCGGAAACCCTGGTAGAGGATCTGGGGCGGATAGACTCCTTTTCCACCTCATACCCTTCGCCGGAAGAAGAAGTAGTCTGCAAAGAATCCCTGACTTATTTGCTGAACTTGAGCGGCGAGCTGCCGGAGGAATACCGGCGCACCTTAATCGGGTTTTATCTGGAAGGGAAAGATTACCGGACCTTAGCTGCGGAAGCAGGTGTAACCATTAAAACGGTGGAATCGCGTTTGTACCGGGCCCGAAAAATGCTACAGGAGAAATGGAAGGGGAGATAACCGGTATGGCGCACTATTCCCGTAGGGAATGGCTTTTGTATAAAGATGGGCTGCTGCCGGAGCAGGTGCGAGAAGCCATGGAAGGACACCTGCGTTTTTGCGAGAAATGCCTGGATACCTACCTTTCCGCCTTTGAGCGGCAGGACGAGGTGAAAGCCGCAGCCGTCCTTTCTCCAGACTTCTCGGCTAGGGTGGCCCGCCGTTTGGCCTCCCTTGCCAGCCGTCCCTCTCCCCGCACCGTCTCCGACACCGTTACGTTGACCAGGTCCCTTCTGTACTACACTATAGCGGCCGCCATTACTCTTCTCCTTCTGGCCGGAGGGTGGTTCGATCTCCTGGCCCAAGGAGCTGCGCGCAGCCCGGAAAAGATAACCCTCTTGACCCAGAATATTGAAGAGAAAATACCCACCGGTTGGTCCGAACGCCTGGTGGATAGGGCTACGGGAGCACTGGCTGCGATCATCAATATAAAGGAGGGAGCCGAGGCAAATGGGAAAAAGTAAGTTTATCACCTTCATACTATCTGCCTTCCCCGGCCTGGGGCACCTTTACCTGGGGCTCATGAACCGGGGCCTGGTTTTCATGGCGGCCTTCCTGGGCTGGACCGCTCTGGTCCTGCTGGGCGCCATTATGTCAGGTAATTTCATGGTATTGCTGGTGCTGCTGCCCATCATCGGTCTCTACAGTTTATTCGATGCCCTGCATTTATACGGCCGGATGCAGGCCGGCGAAACAATTCCGGATGTTTCCCCTCTGGCCGAATTGGGGAAGAGCTTGGCCAATGGATATAAGAGCAAGCTTGCGGCCTTGCTTTTCAGTATTATACCGGGGGCCGGGCACATGTATCTGGGGTGGCAGCAGCGGGGGCTGGGCTTTATGGCCATCTTCTTCCTGAATCTGTTTCTCATGGACTGGGTTCACTTAAGCCTTTTCTTCTTCATGCTGCCTATGATCTGGTTTTACAGCTTCTTCGATGCCTTGAAGCTGGCGTCCTCAGACACCAGGACGGCTCCTGACGCGGAAGGGGCCCTATTTTCCTGGCTGGCGGAAAGGCAGCGGTGGGTGGGCTTCGGCCTAATTGCCCTGGGCGTCCTGATACTCTTCGAGCGCCTGATCGCCCCCTATTTGACTTACCAGATCGTAAGTATGATCAAGACCGGCTTCGTTGCCGCCCTACTTATCGGCGGCGGCGTAAGGCTGGCTTGGGGAAGTAAAATTGCGGTCCAAAACAGTAAGATGGAGGATGTAGAATGCAGGGACAAGGAAAAACCGTGCGGCAGTGGCGAGTAGGCTCCTTTTCCATGGCCTTGGTGCTCATTCTGCTGGGGGTAGTGCTCCTGGGGTGGCGCAGAGATCCAGCCGCCGTTCCCCGACTGGTGCTCAACTGGTGGCCGTTAGCCCTTGTTTTGCTCGGGCTGGAGGTCCTCCTGGCGGGGTACTTTGGCCGGCAGGAGGTGCCCCGGATAAAGTACGATTTTCCGGCCATTGTCCTGGTCTTTCTCGCCGGGTGCGTCAGCCTCGGGCTTTATGGGCTTACTGCCAGCGGTCTGGCCGATAGATTAGCCCGGGTACTGGCCGTCACCAGCTTTACGGTGGAGCTCCCGGAAGCAAGGCTGGCGGTTCCGGAAGGTGTGCGGAAGATCGTGATCCAAGGCCAGGGTGGTGCGTGGCAGAACCTGCAGATCCGCGCCGGCCGTTCAGGCGGCCAGGTAGCTTTCTTTGGCCTGGCGCGGGTTGCTGCCGCTTCCGAGGAGGAGGCCAGGGAGCAGGTCGGCACGGCCGGCCTGCACACTTACCAGGCGGGAGACACCCTTTTCCTGCAACTGGGGGAGGTGGCGTCCTTTAGGAGCTGGGGCCCTACTTCGTATATAACGACTAGCACCCTGGTACTTCCCAGTGATGTGGAAGTAGAGGTGACCGGGCGGAGCGGATCTGCCCTGGCTCTAGCTATAGATGAGTTAGAAGCCAGTTGGTCCATTAACAACTCGGGTCCCATACAGGTGACTCTCAGTCCCAGCGTTCGGGTCCAGATTGAAGCCCGTGGCGCCAAGTTGGAGGGAAATGTTCCCTGGGAAATCCAGAAGGGGTCGGAGGCATGGTCCCCGCCCTCACCCGAGCAGGGAACCGAGGTAGCCCCGGTAGGCATGGAGCCGGAGGTCCTGGGCCGGGTTGCGGTGGGCAAAGGCGGACCATTGCTCAAGCTTTCCTCCAGCAGCATAATTTCCGTTGATAGGCGGTAAATATTAACGGCCCCATGGAACGGCGTACTTAAGTATTCAACATAACTGGGCAGCGGCTAGAAGGGCTGGTCCCGGCCAGTTCGTTAACCAGAGTATTGCCCCGATTCCCGCAAACGTAGCGGAATGAGCAAAGAAGGGAGGCGGCTTGGCTTTGGCCGAGGACCAAACCAGATAGCAACTGTCTGCTGGCGGTATGAACACCCTGGGGTTACTGTTCCCCCACTCCCCCAGCAGGTCTCACCGACTGAACCTGCAAAAGCGGACTCCGCATGTAAATGTTGGGCTCATGGGAAAGGGTCCCTTCTAAGGTCACCCTCTGCCCCAGGTACTTCTCCAACTCGGCAGCCACCTGGGGGTTAGCCGGGATAATAACCAGGACGCCCTGGCGGTCCGTCTCCAGCTCCAGGTGGCGGCCTTCGATAAAACTTTCTATCAGTTTGCCGGTAAAGGACAAGGGTTCCGCCTCCCCTGTTGGCCGCAAATGATAAATGCTCACCCCAGCTGGATTGTAATTCCCGTAGTAGCCAGGCGAGCCGGTTATGTTGCGCACCAGTTCCTCCGCTGACCCCCCGGTTAAAGGTTGGCGGCTGAGGGAGCCACTGAGGGCGCTGTTAAGGCGCAGGAAATAGAGCTCCCGGCCATAAAGGGAAGGGGAGGAGTAGTAATCAGCTTGGTCAGGCGAACTGCTGGTAAGGGGTTTAGCTTGACCGTCCCCTGTTGCCAGCCAGATGCGCTGATCGCTCACCCAAACTCCTGGATGCCGCTTATCCCAGGTGGTAGTGGCCAAGCCCCGGCAGAAAAGGAGCCCTTCTTGAGGCTCTGGCAACCAATGGGGCTGGCTGTCCACCGTCCCGGGCTGTCCGTAGGAGGTAATCCGACCCTCCGGCAGGGTTACTACTGCTAGGTGTTTATTGTAAGTCGCTTCCCGGCCGCTCCCCTGGATAAAGGCCAATTTGTTGCCGTCCGGGGACCAGGCCAACCACTGGCGATAAGGTAGGCAGGTGCCCAGGTTCAGAGGCTTCTGCGGATTTTCCAGGTCCAGAACCTCCAGGGGCACGCCGTCGGTGGAGAGGGAAGCGGCATTATAGCGGAGATAATAGGCCAGGTAGCGGCCGTTGGGGGACCACTTCAGACCCACTGCGTGGCTGAAGTAAACCTCTCCTAGAGGGTTACCGATTTCCGTTCCCTTTATCAGGTTGCTGCGCTCCCCTCTCAGGGTCAGGCGGTCAATCCTCCAGGGCTCTTCTGCTGTGCGCCTAAGGGAAATAGCCAGGCTCTGACCGTCAGGGGCCCAGGCCCAATCTTCCACCGGCAAGCTATGGTCGGGAAGGAGAAGCTTCACCTGTACCCCCTTCTCGGTTACAGTGGCCAGCTTAAGATTCCCATCCAGGGCGTAATCAGCGCCGGGAGCCTGGGTGCTGTAGGCCAAGATCTTCTCCCGGGGAGACCACTGGGGCTCCCCTACGACCGGCCGCGGGTCTACTTGAACAGCGCCGCTACCGTCGTACTTCACTACCCAGAGATAAGGCTTGCTCTTCCAGGGCTCTGGCGTCTCCCGCTGCAGGTAAGCCAACCACAGGCCATCAGGAGACCAGCCCAGGATCTGCACGGAGCCGTCTTTCGTCACCTGGACCGGTTGGGCACCGGCCTGGCTGCCGTCCAGGAGCCAGAGGTTGTTGTTGGCAGTGAAGGCCACCCGTGCCGGGAAAGCCCCCCAGTATACCCTTTCCGGCGGGGCGATTAAAGTTGCGGTCTGGGTCCTTTCATCCCAGTTCACTGCCAGCCCCAGGACCTGGGCTAAGAAGCGCAAAGGCACCATAGTCCGACCGTTCTTCAATATTACGGGCGAAGGCAGGGTAACTTTCTCCCCGTCTACCATAGCCTCGCTGCTCCCTATCTGGAAACGAAGGGTAGCTTTTGGAGAGGTGACCAGCACCATTTGCTTCTTCTCGTCCCAGCTCACCTCCGCTCCCACGGCCCGGGCCAAGTCCCTTAATGGAACCAGGAGATGACCGTCCCGGTAAAAAGATGGGGGTGTCTCCCAGGTGATCTCCTGGCCGTTCAAGAAAACCTTGACCTCCCCTTCTACGCCTATCCCTTCCGGTTTCTCGGAGTCAGTTGTAGCCAGGGCTGCCGTGGCCACGGCTAACACTATTAAAACCGAACCCAAGACTGCTAACCCCTTCTTAGCCACCCATCCCACTCCCCTTAAATTTCTTAAGGAAGCCTTCTCCAGAAGTACCTCCAAATCCTTCTATAAAAATTTATTAACTTATCCCTCTAGAGAAACACCGCATAGCTCACCAGCCCCCTGACCTCAAAAAGACGCTCCGGCTGGCCCCCTTGAAGGGGTACCCGGTAGACCCCGGTAGCAGGCAGAGAACCCTCGGGTAGAAAGCGGACCCAGTTATAATGGTCCTGGTCGAGGAAGTAGATGTATCCTCCAGGGTCACTGTCGTGGAAGTAGAGATCCGTCTTAGCCTCGGTCAGGGGCCAATAAGCGTGTAAGTCCGGAGGGATGTTCTGGAGGTAGCTAATTTTCCCGCTTTCCACTTCCAAAAGGCCAATTTTCGCCCGGAAGGGTTCAGAAACCCTAGGACCCGTATATTGGTCCCCTTCCCCTAAAAACTCCCGGTAATCAGGCTTGCCTTGAGAGAAAAGATAATACTTGCCGTCCGGCGTGAAGGACCCGGGAGGTGTGTAGAGCTGAGTGGTTTCCAGGAGTTCATGTACCTGCCCGTTCGCCACGTCAACACTTACCAGCCGCTCAATGCGCGGGTCCGCAGGGGAAGTAGTGCCCGCAACCACCCGCTTCCCGTCAGGGCTCCAGGCCACAGAAGTAATGATCCGGTAAGTTGTGTCCGGCACCTGGCGATCCAGAAAGGGGGAAAGCATCTCCCTCTCTTCACCGCTGGAAACATCCAGGATGACCAGTGCTACTCCTGGCCTCTTTCCCACCTGGTCCGGAGATAGTTTCTTCTCCACCGATGGTCCCTTGGGTTCTTTCCCGCCCTCTTTGCCAGCCGCTACTTGCTGGCCGTCGGGAGAAAGGGCGGGCCAGTGGAAGACCCCCTCTTTAAGCCGCTTTAGCGTAAAAGACGATCCTTCCCCCGGCTGGAGAAGATAGAGAGCCTTTTCGGTAGCTACGAGAAACTTGTCCCCCTGGGGTTGGGCGCTAAGATAAGTAGCTCTTTCAGGAAGTTGCTGGCGGAAAATTTCTTTCTGAGTCTTATAGTCGATGAGGATTACATCTTTCTGTTCCGCGCCGCAGTGGGCCAGGTATTTAGGTCCCCAAGCGAAAAACCGCCGCGGGAAGAGGGAATAATTTTGCTTTACTTGGGCGTCCGAAACCGTAAACTTAAACAAGGTTACCTCTTTCCCCTGACTATCCCGCAGCCATCCTGTCCAGATCTCCTTATCCCCTTCCTGGGCCGCCGTGACTAAGCCCCCAAATAGCCTCGACTCTTTGACCGCCTCTTTGCTCTGGCAACCAGCCAGGGCCCCTAGGACCAGCAGAAAAAGGGTGCAACTCAAACTTATCCACCGTTTCCGGATCACCGATACCAACTCCTTAACTCAGTTACTTGCTTTGCTTGTCGCTTTATTTCAGTCAGCCGGGCCAGGAGGGCTTGCGCCACCGCCCTTACAGGGCTACGATATAGGCCTCTCTCAGATATTGTTCGACATCAACCTTAGGAGTCCCTGCAAAGATTTTCTAGTATTAACAATTGAATGCCAAAGAAGATTAGTACAGCCCCCGAACGGGTTCCTGTCAGAACAATCTTCTATAACCGAACTACCTTCCTCATCAAAGACTCCGGGTAGGAAGGAATTTTATGAAGGGATGTAGAATTGTTATCACAAAGAATAACAACGTTGTCTACTGGACAACAAAATTTAAGGTATAGTTTTTGCTTAGGGTGGTTTGGCATGCGGGAAGGTATTCAATCGGTGCACCGTGCGCTGTATATATTAGAGCGCCTAGCCGGAGCACAACACGGTGCCGGGGCTTCGGAAATAGCTAGAGAGCTGGGGGTTAATCGCAGCACGGTATTCAGGTTAATGGAAACGCTGATGCAGGAAGGCTATGTGAGACAGGACGCGAGGAGCAAACGTTACTACCTCACCATGAAAGTTTTTTCCCTGGGCAGCAAGCTCCTCGATCAGATGGACATCCGCACTTCGGCACGTGAAGTGCTGGAGGACCTGCAGAAACAAACAGGACATACCGTCCATCTCGGGCTGCGCGACTTAAACGAGGTAGTATACATTGATAAAATTTCGGGCACCAACCCTATCCAGATGTACTCGATGATAGGCAGGCGGGCGCCCCTTTACTGCACGGGAGTAGGCAAGGCCATCCTGGCTTTTCTTAAGGATGCAGAAATTCAAGCCTTCTTAAAGGAGGTAAGATTGATCAGGTTTACTCCCAATACCATCACCGATCCCGGGGAATTATGGGAAGAGATAAAGCGCATTCGCAGCCGGGGTTATGCCCTGGATATGGAAGAGCATGAACTCGGTATACGCTGTGTAGCCGCCCCTATCTTTGATTATACCCATGAGGTCATAGGTAGCATTAGCGTGGCGGCAGTAGCCATTACCTTGGGGGAGAAGCATATTGAAGATTATGCCGGATTAGTTTTGAAGGCGGCTAAAACGGTTAGCGAAATGTTAGGTGCCCGTCCGGAGCGTGGCACCATCTGAAGATAGAAACACTTCCTTTGTGCAACGCGCCTCCCGGTTTCCCGTAACAGCCTGGGCGTCCGTAAAAAGCTTGGGCCTTTTATTTCCAGGTATTTAGCCATTTCGAGTGGAGAAAATAAGGAATAACCACCAATAAGCGTGCCAGAACAGCTACCACCGCAAGTGGAGGGGTAACTCTTGCAAGAAAAATTAAGTGGGCCAAAGGAAATGCGTGTTTCGCCTGAGGTATGGAGAGAATACCAAAGGCAGCAGTGGATAGACGCGGGCGGCCAGAACCCCGACGATTTCGAAACCCATCCCACTGGTCCCCGTTCTAGCCGTGACAAGAAGCCCCCTGAAACAAGGAAAGGATAAAAGGAGAGGTGTTGTTTCACTGGACTCCATGCATAGCTAGCAATCCGGAAGCGGCTCACAATCTACTGGCAGCGGGTGGCACCGCATAGCCGTAGAGGATAACCCGGGCCGTTCCCGGTGCCGTAAGGGTAGCTCATAAGTTATTTTATTGGTAGCCGTGGCCTCCTTCCGGCAATTGACCTTTCAAGATAATACCCGTGATGATGTCGAGGCACGAGTTGACATACGCTAGATTGCTGACGCCGGGCTCTCTACCCCGCCAGTCTTCCCCCAGTGCCGCCGTATTAACTAAGAAGCAAGTCTGTCCAATAATTCGGAATCTTGAGATCGGGAAAGCATTTAAGCGGGGTTAGGAAGCTTCGGTAGCATAGAGAAGGTTGGCTAGGTTCTCGAAAGGTTAAAGTCACGACCTTTTTAAAGGCTTTTTCTTCGGATTGGTACTGTGGCTAATTGGAGCTGGCCACAAACCTGGAGCAAACGTATTTTTAGCGGCCAGGGGAAAAGACGTGCCTGTAGTGTAGATGGGTTTTTATCAGCACTCAAATTTTACCTGGGCTACAGGTATAAGAACAAGGTTGCTCTCCTTAGCCTTGCAGCAGGTTAGACATGCGGTGGGGCATTAAGAGAGCTAACATGTTTCTCTTATGACCAGTTTTGGGGGTACCAAGATACGGCACCTTGGGGTTTCCGGCTTATTAATGTGTTCCAGCAACATCCTCGCAGCTCGAGCACCGATCTCACTACTGGGAGAGTGAACTGTGGACAGGGGCGGCCGGGTGTGAGCGGCAATGGGAATATCATCAAAGCCTATTAGGGCAACATCCGCGGGAACTCGCATACCTTTATCCAGGGCCGCATTCAAAGCACCGATGGCGAGGACATCGTTCAGGGCAAAGACAGCAGTAGGTGAGGGAACCTTATTCAAGAGCTCGACCATGCAACGGTAACCGCTTTCTATGGAAATGTAGCTTCCGTTAGCCACGTTTCTTAAAGACAATCCAGCTTCCTGCAAAACCGATCTAACGACGCCCAGACGACGTTGACTAATAAGCATTTGGGGTTCGCCAGTGATAACGCCTATTTCGCGGTGGCCTTTTTGTAAGAGGTATTCTATGGCCATCCGACTTCCACGGCGATCATCGATATTTATACAGCTAATACCCGCTTGAACCGCAATAGAATCCAAATCTGGCATATCCTCAACAACAACTATCGGTATTTTCAAACCAGCCAGGATTTGCTGGTAGCCTTGTTGTAGGGAACCCGAACCCGCCAAAATTATGCCGTCCAACCGTCGTTGAACGATGTTATTAAATATTGTCCGTTGTTTCGCTACTTCTTCTTCAAACGAAAAAATACAGGTGATATAACCTGCTGCCGACAACTCCTCCTCGCATCCTTCGGCGAGCTGGCTGAAGTAGGGATTGCGTAAAGTGGGAAAAACTAGTGCGATCGTGTATGTCCGTCCGGTTAAGAGACTTCTAGCCACAGGATTAGGGCTATACTCCAATTCATTAACAATTTTTATAATCTTGGCCCGGGTTTCAGGACTAACCATTTCCGGCTTGTTTAATGCTCGGGAAACCGTAGCAATAGATACACCTGCCTTAGCAGCGATAGTCCTGATATCCATATACCAAGTTACCTCCCGGACGGTAAAGTTTTATCTCCTAATATAGCTACCTTTGGTCGTCATTTTATAATATTATTACTACGTGTTCTATGTCAACTGATAAATTTTTTTAATAGGTATGTGGTACCCAGAAGGATTTAAGAGAGCAATGTCGAATTAAAAGATACAATGTAAAGGTTTTCATAGACTTATATAATAACTGTTTATTAACGGTTTCTCGTGCACCAGTAGCCTTCACACAATGAGAGGATATAATTAATATTATTTTTATTAAAAATCGTGTCATTTGTTTTAATAGGGGATCTGTACGGGAAAAACAATTTCATATCAAGTGCAGCTTCAGCGGTACGACTTTATATGCCTCGGTTTCTAGATGGGGAGGTGATCAGCGTAGAAGTTGCTTGTTAAAGACCCTGGTTTAGCTACTTGAAACTGAGGAGGCACCTGTGTTGATTAAGCTTTTAGGTGTTTGCGGTAGTCCGCGCAAAGCGGCTACCGAATACGTAATCACCGAAGCCTTAAAAGCAGCTGCAGCCATTGATGGTGTGAGTGTAGAACTGATAACCTTACGTAGCAAAAAAATAAATTTCTGCCTGCATTGTGACCGCTGTATTAAAACTGGATTAGATTACTGTCCCGTCTTTGACGATGACATGCGACCTCTTTACAAGACCTTTTATGAGGCTGATGCATATTTGCTGGCTTCACCGGTTTACAATATGGGGCCCACGGGGCAAATGGTTACCTTCCTAAACCGATTTCGCCCCACTTATACCTTGTTAAAAAAGGACCCTAATTTCTTTTCTAAAAAGGTAGGTGGTGCCATTACCGTTGGTGGTACGCGCAATGGCGGCCAGGAAATCGCTTTAAACTTTCTCCTTGGTTTTTATTATACCCACGGCATTCTTGTGGTCAGTGGTGGCTTGGGCATTTATCACGGAGCCGCCGTCTGGAGTCAGGACCGAGGGGTTGAAGGTGCCCGGGAAGACGTTATAGGGCTTACAAATGCTCAGATCATAGGCCGGCGGGTTGCTGAGGCCGCCCTGGCTATCAAGCAGGAAGAGGGTTTTCCTGCGGTGCCCAAATCTATTACTCGGAGGTAGAGCTGTTTGGAAAAGGAAGATCTGTTGCTGGTCAGCGGTATGCAGTTTTGGGCTAAACATGGATATTTTCCTGAGGAAAACAAGTTGGGCCAGCGTTTTGTCATTGACGTTGAAGTATCTATGGACATGAGCCGGACTTGTGCAACCGATGACCTGACAGGTTCATTAAGCTACATGGATGTTTATGCTATTACAGAGCGAGTGGTAACCCGAGAACACCATAAAACAGTCCAAAGGATAGCTCAACGAATCGCTGATGAAATTATGGCTGCTCATCCCGTCAAACAAGTGCGGGTTACCGTAAAAAAACCCTCGGTGGCAATCGGAGGCATTGTTGAATATGCCGGTTGCCGTATTGTAAGAGAAGCTCAGGATCCTGCTAAATCTTAAGAGGTTAGGAGGAAAGGAAATGAACAACAACTTGCGAAGGCTTTTGGGAGTGGCATGTACGGCTATGTTAGTGCTTGCTTTGCTGGTTGGCTGCGGTAGCAAGCCTACCGGTGAAGCCAAGGGGACTGGTAATGCCCCTACGGCAGGTGACACTAACCAAAAGAGTGAATTCAAGGTAGCCCTTGTTGCCCCGGGTGCGGTCAATGATGGCGGCTGGAATGCTTCAGCGCTTAGAGGCCTTAATGACATTCAAGCCAAGCTGGGAGCCAAAATCGCTTTTACAGAGAAGGTTGCCCCAGCCGACTTTGCTCAAGTAATCCGCACTTACGCTCGTCAGGGGTACAACTTGATCTTTGGTCACGGCTTCCAGTTTGACGAAGCGATGAAAACGGTGGCCCCGGAATTTCCTGAGACCCAATTTGTAGTAGTCAATGGCAGCGTTACCGGACCGAATTTAGCGTCCACCAATTTTAAATTTGGTGAACTGGGCTACTTTACGGGTATGACGGCAGGCTTAATTACGAAGACCGGCAAGATCGGTATTGTTGCACCTATGGCTGCGCCGACAGTTACAGCCGATATCGACACTTTCAAAGAGGGCGTGGCGAAAGTCAATCCTGAAGCCAGTGTGGCCGTGACCTATGTGGGGAGCTGGGAGGACATTCCTAAGGCCAAAGAAGCAGCTAAGGCTTTACTGTCGGAGGGCAATGATGTGTTGTTGGTTATGGGTAACTCGTTTAGCATCGGTGTTTTCCAGGCCTGTAAGGATGCCAATGCCAAGGCCATCGGTTGGGTATCCGACCAGAATTTCATGGCTCCGGAAACCATTGTCACCAGCGGCCTGCAATCTGTGGAAGCCCTATATCTGAAGGTGGCAGAAATTGCCCAGAAGGGGAAACTGGAGCCCAAAAATTATGTTTTTGGTATGAAGGATGGGGCACAAGCCCTGGCACCTTTTAAGAACGTGCCGCAGGACGTAGTTGATAAAGTCCAGAGCGCGATTGATGATTACTTGGCTGGAAAGTTCAGCATCAAGACTATGTACTAAGGGGTGACGGGTTACGGGTAACCAAGTGCGAAGCAAGCTCCTGGATACCCTGAATTACCTTATTGTAGCTACGCTGGCTATAGTAATAGCCCTGGTATTAAGTTCCTTTGTGTTACTCTGGCAGGGTACCAAGCCGTGGGAGGCGTACGCAGCCTTATTCCAGGGTGCCTTCAGCGGTCTCGATAACTTCGGGGCAAGCGTGGTCCTGTCTATGCCTTTAATGCTAGCGGGTCTGGGTATTGCTCTGGCCTTCCGGGCAGGTATTTTTAATATTGGCGCCGAGGGGCAGCTTTACCTCGGCGCCATGGCTGCTACTTTCGTTGGTTCCCAGGTTCACAGTCTCCCCCTGGCCATACATCTTCCCCTGGCGCTGGCTGCTAGCGGTGTTGTAGGCGGCCTGTGGGCTTTTATACCGGGTTACTTAAAAATACGGCGCGGTTTTAACGAGGTTATTACAACGATTCTTCTAAATTATATAGGTGTGCATTTTGTCAACTATTCCGTGCACAGCTTTTTGAAGGACCCGGCTACCTTTGCTCCTCAATCTCCTCCGGTGGCGCCCACAGCCCGATTACCGAAACTGGTGGCGGGGTCAGAACTTAACGCCGGCTTGTTCCTGGGGCTTCTGCTTGCAGTGCTGCTCTTCCTGCTCCTGTACAAGACCGATTGGGGCTACCAGTTGCGGGCGGTTGGATCTAATCCGGTAGCCAGCCGTACTGCGGGCATAAATGTAGACCGCACCCTTATGTTAGCTATGGTTAGCAGTGGCGCTTTGGCCGGACTGGGCGGTGCCGTTCAGATCTTGGGCTACCAAAATATCCTCCTCCAAGATTTTTCCCCCAATACGGGCTATGATGCCATTGCCGTTGCTCTTCTAGGCCGATTACACCCCCTGGGTACGGTAGCCTCAGCCCTCTTTTTCGGTGCTTTGAGGAACGGCGTTAACACCATGCAAATTATCATGGGTGTTCCGGTAACCATCGTTTATGTTATTCAGGCCGTAATTATTCTTTGTGTGTTGGGGTTTAGCAAATGGAAGTTGGATATCACTCGGCTTCTTGCGCCACGGGAGGTGGACACGGAGTGTTAATTTTGCATATCCTTACCGACCCAGATTTCTATAACGCTGTCATTCGGTTAACTACTCCCCTCCTATTGGCGGCTATGGGTGGGCTTATAAGCGAACGTGCAGGGGTCCTCAACCTAGGCCTTGAGGGCATGATGCTTATGGGAGCCTTTTTTGGTTACCTGGGTGCCCTTTATTCTCAAAGTGTTCTCATCGGCCTTATGGTTGCTACTCTGAGCGGGGGGTTGCTCGGCCTACTCCATGCGTACATGAGCATTAGCGTCAAGGTAGACCAAATCGTTACCGCCGTAGGCCTGAATATGTTATCTCTGGGCGTCACCAGCACCCTTTTTCGGCTAATTTTTGGTACGGATCTCAAGCAGGTGGAAGCGCCCGGCATGGTGGCTGTAAATCTTGGCCCTTTGAGTAAGATCCCTTTCATCGGCCATATTTTCTTTGAACAAGTACCCTTGGTTTACTTTGCTATAGCTCTGGTGTTCGTGGTTAACTACGTTATTTACCGTACTTACTGGGGTCTGTCAGTCCGCGCAGCCGGTGAACATCCAAGAGCCTTGGACGTAGCCGGTATTGATGTCATAAAGGTGCGTTATGTTGCGGTAGTTGTCAGCGGTCTGGCGGCGGGTTTGGGGGGAGCGGCTATCACTTTAAGCGGCATTAACACCTTTTATGATAATATTACCGCTGGACGAGGCTTTATCGCCTTTGCTGCCATAGTATTCGGGAAGTGGACCCCCCTAGGCACGGCGCTCGCCACATTCATCTTTGGCACCGGGGAGGCTCTGCAGCTGCGCTTACAAGCGTTTAATCTGCAGCTGCCCTATCAGTTCTTCTTAATGCTACCATATGCATTAACATTGATAGCCCTTATTTTCTTTATGGGGCCCGCCAGGGGACCGGCGGCGAGCGGTGTGCCTTACGTTAAAGATAATGCTCGCGGCCAACGTCGACACTCTACAAATGTACCGCAATCGGGGGCGAACTTATGAAGCCTGCTATAAGTCTGCGTGGAATCACAAAGCAGTTTCCGGGAGTCTTGGCCAACGACCACATCGATCTAGACATTTACCCCGGCGAAATCCATGCCCTTTTGGGAGAAAATGGTGCCGGCAAGAGTACCCTGATGAATATTCTCTACGGACTTTACGGCGCTGATGCGGGGCGAATTATTCTTGACGGGAGAGAAGTAAACATCGACTCTCCTCGTAAAGCCATAGAGCTCGGCATTGGTATGGTCCACCAGCACTTTATGTTGATTCCCGCTCTCACAGTCGCCGAGAATATTGCGTTGGGTACCAACGGGGGCCTTCAGCGCCTCAACCTCTCGGAAGAGGTCCGAAAGGTTAGAACCCTCAGCGAACAATACGGTTTAAGAGTTGATCCGGAGGCTACGGTAGCCACCTTATCTGTAGGTCAGCAGCAGCGGGTTGAAATCTTGAAGGCCCTTTATCGCGATGCTAAAATTTTGATCCTGGATGAACCTACAGCTGTTCTTACACCTCAAGAAACTGAAGATCTGTTTAAGATCTTGCGTCAGCTTGCCTCTAAAGGTGTAACCATCATCTTTATCAGTCACAAGCTCAATGAGGTAATGGCTATTAGTCAGCGGGTATCCGTGTTGCGGCGCGGGCGTGTAGTGAAAACGGCGTTTACCTCTGAGACCTCACCTGAAGAATTAGCATCCCTGATGGTAGGACGACAATTGAACCTGCACCTAAATAAGCGCCCTCCTCGGCACGGTCCGCCGATTCTAGAGGTAGAAAACCTACACGTACGGGGTGAGAAGAACCTACTTGCTGTACGGGGCATATCGTTTAAGGTCCATTCTGGGGAGATTTTTGGACTGGCCGGCGTGGATGGCAATGGTCAGTCGGAACTTATCGCTGCCATTACCGGCTTACGCCAGGTAACCTCAGGTCGTATTTTGATTGGCGGCCAGGACGTGACTAACTTTCGACCCCGACAATTGCTCAATTTAGGAATGGCCCATATCCCGGAGGATCGCCAGAAGCAAGGCCTGGTAATGGACATGAGTATTAAAGAAAACCTTATCTTAGAGTGTTTCTATCAGAAGCCCTACACCCGATGCCATTTCCTGCAACCCAGACCACTCCAAGAACTGGCTGAAAGATTAGTAAAAGAATATGACATCCGTACCCCTTCCAGTGAAGTAACCGTAGACACCCTGTCGGGGGGAAACCAGCAAAAGGTCATACTGGCGCGGGCTTTATCCCGACAGCCTCAATTGCTTATTGCGGTTCACCCTACGCGCGGGCTGGATATTGGGGCGACAGAATATATTCACCGCTGTTTGATTGCCGAACGTGACCGGGGAGCCGCTGTTTTGCTGGTTTCCATGGAACTGGAGGAAATATTGAGACTAAGCGATAGAATTGGGGTCATATACGAAGGAAAGTTGATGGGTACTATGGAGGCAGCGGAAGCGGATACTTTGGCCATCGGGCTGTTGATGGCGGGTAGGAAATAGGTGAATTAAAAAGGCCAATCAGGGCACCAGCCCTATGCCACACACTACGGATGGCGAAAGCCGCAGAATCCCGGAGCAACCTACGCTGGATTCTGCGGCTTTATGTTATCGGGACCAATAAAGCAAGATCCGGTGAACATCTTTTTGCTTGGCCTTTTCTATAGCTAATTCGATATCAGTAAAAGGCATACGCAATATGTTGAACATTGATAATTTGACTATACCGCGTGAAAGCAGGTCGACAGCAGTTACAAAACTTTGAGCGTCATGCATAATACTACCAGTAAGGGTTATTTCACGATAATGGAAATCATTGATGCTAACTTCCATAACCGGTTCGGAATGTAGAGGTGCGTAAACAACGAGGTGTCCACCCTTTGCCAAGGCCTGCAAGCCAGAACGGATTGCTTGAGTGCCACCTGCCGTATAGAAGACCGCATTGGCTCCGTAACCATCGGTATGGTGGCGGACAAATGTCGCCAAGTCCTTTTCCTGGGGATCCAGCGCATAATCAGCACCAAGTTCCACAGCCTTTTGTCGGCGGGCAGCGCTGGGCTGGCTCACAATCACTGTGGCTCCATAGTGTTTGGCCACCAGAGTAAACAGCAGACCCATCAGACCGGCTCCGATTACCACCACCGTATCGCCTGCTTTCAAGTTAGCCCGATGCAAGGCCCTAACTACACAAGCTAGGGGTTCGGCCAGAATACCTTCGTCCACGCTCGTAACATTGGTTAAAGGGTGGACCATGTAGCGTTTGACAGCCATGTATTCGGAAAAACCACGCGGTCCCCAAGGGACCCCACTAGCCGGCGGCTTGTTACTTTCAAGGCAATGATTATTCAGACCCCGCTGGCAATAGTAGCACTTCCCGCATCGGGTCAGACTTGCAACAGCTACCATCTGGCCCGCATCCACAGGAGGGGTCACCTTGGGACCTGATTTCACTACCACACCCGATATTTCATGGCCTCCCCAAAAAGGGAATGGGGCCGGTTCCACGCCTTCAAAAATGGTTCTTTCCCAAGTACAAAGTCCGCAAGCTTCAATTTTGACCAACACCTCATCTTCCTGTACGTCAGGTAAAGGCACTTCCTGTATGGTTAATTTACCTGGGGCTTCAAAAATTACCGCTCGCACCGGAACTCACCGTCCTCTTGCGGTGTTAACAGGACTTTTAAGCCTTGGCGGTTTCTCAGCATTTCGAAACCCTCTTCCCAACGGCACAACGGTAAGTAGGCCGTTATTAGACTCTGGTATTCTATTTTTCCAGCACTCAGCAATGCTAAGGCCTTCTCCCAATCGTGCCAGTTGTGACAAAATGTACCTCTTACTGTTAACTCTTTGTAGAGGACCGTATCATAAGGCAGTTCTACTGGCCTGCCAAAAAGACCAACCTGGACGTAGGTCCCCCTGCGCCGGATAACCTCGAGTCCTAAAGCTGCCCCGCTGGAGGCTCCCGAACATTCCAGTACCACTCCAGGTCCGTGTCCCCCAGTTAAGTCTAAAATTGCTTCCGTAAGAGTGGGTTTGTCCCCGGCTAAAACTCGGTCAGTGCCCATACCTTTGGCAACTTCGAGGCGATTCTTGTCGGCAAGGGTGCCTACAATTGTAACGGTGGCACCTGCCGCTTTGGCTACCTGGGAGACCAGTTGTCCTATAGGTCCCGGCCCGATAACCAGCACTTCATCTCCCCATGTGATGTGGGCCTTTGTTACCGCATGGACCGCACAGGCCAGAGGTTCGCATAGAGCCGCAGCTTCCATGGGAACATGCTCGGGTACTCGATGCAACATACTCGCCGCCACCACCACGTATTCTGCAAACACACCGTCAACATCAAAGCCTAGCGATCGCCTCTCAGGGCAAACTTGGTACTCACCCTGTCGGCAGTGTGTACAGTGGCCGCAAATGGAAAAAGTGTGCTCGACAGTCACCTGCTCTCCCGCATGCCAGCGCTGAACACCTGGTCCCACGGCGGCAATGATTCCGCTCATTTCATGCCCTAGTACTAGTGGGTAACTTTTTAATTCCATGGCACCGGAACGAATATGAAGGTCTGAACCGCAAATCCCGGCAAAGGCCACCTTAAGTTTTACTTGTCCCGGACCGGGCTCGGGCTCCGGGAGGTTTCGTACTTCCATACTACCTTCTCCAGGGGCATATTTTACCAACGCCTGCATTTCATGATCCCACCCTACCTAAAATAACCAGAATCTTTTGTAAGGCCTTACATAAAATGCACTGTATTGATTCGTCGTTATCTTGCCCGATTCCTCCCAGAGACGCTAAAAATGTACCGGAAAGTGGCTTGCTTCAGTGACTACAATATGTATGATATATTAAGAAGGTGGCTGAAAATTGATGTAACCGCTTAATTTAGACGAGAGGTGACGGGGATGGGAATCGATATGAAAACCATAGCCAGTAAGGCTGGGGTATCCGTGGCTACTGTTTCCCGAACTCTTAACCGCCCGGAAATGGTACGGCCCGCCACCAGGGAAAAAGTCCTTGCTGTTGTTCGCAGTTTGGGTTATTCCCCGAACCCTTTTGCCCAGGGTCTGGCAACCGGTAAAACGAAGTTAATCGCTCTGGTAGTGCCTACTCTCAACAATTCCTTCTTTGGCCAGTTGGCTGAAGGATGTCAGAAATTCCTGATTCCCAATGGATATAACCTGGTCATCTTTATTTCGGAGGATTATGCTGAAAAAGAGAGGTCTCTCATTGGCAATTTAGATCAGCGACGTATTGACGGCCTGATCTTGTCAGGCTCAGGTTTTCTTCCTCACGATTACCCCTATATTCTCGAACAAATCAAAATACCTACCGTTTTGGTAGAGCATTTGCCGACAGATCCTCGGTTCACTTCCGTATACATTGATGATCAAGCGGGGGCGACCATGGCTGTCCAGTATTTAATAAACCGAGGCCATCGCCGGATTGGGGTCATAGCGGGTCACCCTTCGATGCTAGCTACCACCCGGCGACTGCGCGCAGTAAAATCGATTTTACAGGAGCATAACCTTCCATTTACCAAAGGCCAAATAGTATATGGAGATTACGCATCTCTGGAATCAGGAGCTTGTGCAATGGATGCGTTAATAAAGAGCTCGACTCGACCTACTGCTGTTTTCGCTTTTAATGATGTTCTGGCCATCGGTGCCCTCAAGGCAGCTCAACGGGCCGGTTTAAGGGTCCCGGAGGATGTGGCCATCATAGGTTTTGATGATATCCCTGTGGCGGCTTATTGCAGCCCAGGGTTGAGTACGATTCATTCACCCAGCCTGGAGTTGGGTCGGCAGGCGGCGAAGCTGCTACTGGAGAGATTAGGTCAGGATAACGTGCCCGTGAAAAAAGTTTTATTACCGGTGGAATTGGTGCTAAGAGAATCTTGCTAGATATTTCCAGGCAGGAAGATATTTTTATGCCACTTTTTACGGAGTTCGGAAGGAATTTGGGAACCCATGTAGAATAAATGTAAACGGTTACATTAATGGGGAGGGAACACAATGGGTAAATACAAACGTTTACAGCACATTTTGCGTCCTGACGGTCGTACGGTTATAGTAGCCATGGATCATGGTGGGACTTCTGGTCCGCTGCCGGGTATCATTGATCCGGCTGCGACCTTGGCCGAAGTTATCACTGGTGGTGCTGACGCCATTTTGACCACCGTCGGTGTGGCGTCGAATTTTGCCACCGTTCTTGGGTCAACGGGGCTCATCATCCGACTGGACTTCCCGGCCACCGACCTGGTATCAGGGGTTCATGATTGCGAGCTTTTTATCGAGGTGGAGACAGCAGTACGCTTGGGCGCTGATGCCGTTATTGTTTCCGCCGGTCCAGGCAAAGATGTGGAACGCAAAACTTTGCGTAATTTGGCTCGGGTGGCCCAGGAGTGCGAACGTTACGGTATGCCTCTCATTGCCGAGATGTATCCGGGAGGTTTCAACGGGCCATCTGAAATGATGACCCTTGAAAACCTAAAACTGGCGGCGCGCATAGCCGCTGAATGGGGGGCCGACATGGTAAAAATGCCTTACCTTCCCGGTTTTGAAGCAGTAACGGCCGCCTGTTACATTCCTATTGTTGTCCTGGGGGGGCCTAAAACAGATAGTCAAAAAGAGTTTTTCTCTAACATCCATGAGGCTATGGCGGCTGGGGCCAGAGGGGTAGCCATTGGTCGTAATGTATGGGGACACCGCCATCCGGCCAGGGTAGTGAGAGTTTTAACGGCGCTGGTTCATGAAAACGCTGACGTAGCCACCGCCATGGCCTATCTGGATGACCACTGAGATATGGGCAAACGGTTGTCATCGAAATGGGATGTGACTTTGGGGAGGCTCAACAAGAATGCCACGAACTTATAGGGCTGCCATAATAATAGCACCTCAGACTATTGAATTCCGGGACGTACCTTTGCCCGAACCGGGTAAGGGTGAGGTCTTAGTTCGTGTTAAGGCCGTGGGAATCTGTACCTGGGAACAACGGATTTACAAGAATGGGAAACCCGAGTCCTTTCCCTTTTGGGGTGGGCATGAAATTGCAGGAGTGATAGAAAAAACAGGTCCTGGGGTGATGGGCGACCTGGAGGTAGGAGACCATGTGGCCGTTGCACGGCTTACCCGCTGTGGTGAATGTTACTTCTGCCGGCGGGGGCAGGACAACCTGTGCCTGTACGCCGAAGCTCCTTTGCCAGGCTATCCTTGGGGGCCGCGGGGATTCGGCGAGTATCTTTTGGTAAGGAGTTACGAATGCTATAAAATCCCGCGGGAGGTTGACTTCACCCACGCAGCTCTTGCCGAACCGCTGGCTTGCTGCACCCGAAGCGTCAGACGGTTGAAAATAGACCTGGGGGACACGGTTGTAATACAGGGAGCAGGTATTATGGGAATAATGCATGTAAAATTATGTAAACTGAGAGGGGCTACGGTTGTCGTCAGCGAACCAGAGGCCGCCCGTCGTGAGGCAGCTATGAAAATGGGTGCAGATTACGTAGTCGACCCCTTAACGCAAGACTTGGCACGATTCGTGCGCGAAAAGGTGAACCCTATAGGAGCTGAACATGTTGTCTTCACAGCGGGGGGTGCGAGGGCTTTTGAAGAGGCCACGCGTACAGTAGCTTCCGGAGGGAAGATAATGCTTTACGGATCTATGCATCCTTCAGGCACCGTGAGCCTCGATGCAAACGACCTGCATTACCGGGAGTATCATGTGCTAGGTAGTTCCCGCCATGACAAGGAAAGCTTCCGGGAAGCGGTGAGTCTGCTATCCTGTGGGGCCATCACAGTTTCAGATTTGGTGACCGATGTTCTACCTTTCTCCGAGATCCAAGCCGCTTTTGAACTTGCATTATCCGGGGGCCAATACCGCATAGTGCTTTCCATGGACAAATAAGGGGGACATGGTGGTGGTCAATGGCCGCTATCTCCTGGGTATTGATATCGGTACCAGTAGCTGTAAGGGAGTCCTAGTAGATTTGAAAGGCCGTATTCTTGGGAGCCATAGCACGAAGTATACCTTGCTCCAACCTAAGCCCGGCTGGGCGGAACATGATCCCGAAGTGCATTGGTGGGGCGACCTGGTTCTAGTTGTTCGTCGTTGCCTACAACAATCGGGTGTAGACCCGCGGAACATCGCCGGAGTTTCTGTGAGTGGGATGGTTCCCAATTTGTGTGCCCTCGACAGTGACGGCAGACCGGTTCGACCTGCCATTCTCTATAGAGACAATCGGGCTGTGGCGGAAGTTCAAGAATTAAACAGCCGCTTTAACTTGTCCTTGGGAGCGGCAGATGTCGTACCCAAGCTACTCTGGCTCAAGCGCTGGGAGCCTGAAAATTACCGGCGTACGCACGTCATCCTTAATGCCCACTCTTACATAATTTATAAGCTCACAGGAATACCTTCCGCAGACTGTGACACGGCTAATACCTTTGGAGGGATATTTGACAGTGAGAGGCTGACTTGGCGTACCGACCTGGTTAGCGCCATGGGCTTGGACCCGCAAAAGCTTCCCCCTATTTTCCGACCAACTGACGTGGTAGGTCGGGTGACAGCGGAAGCAGCTCGGGCTACAGGTTTAGCCCCCGGCATACCGGTGGTTGCCGGAAACGGGGACTCCTTTATGTCTCTTGTTGGTACGGGTGTTGTACATGCCCATGAAGCTATGATCTATCTTGGTACAGCCGCCACCATGTTTGTATGTCTAACTGACCTGGAAAAAGTGGCATCTGGACCGGCAATTAGCGGTGGCTACGCGAGGTTCGTTGCCAACATCCTCACCGGAGGTGAACTAACTCGTTGGTTTCGCGAGCAGCTAATCCCTGACGAGGAGATGCCTAACTTTGCAGCTTTGGAGGCCATGGCACAAGAGATACCGCCGGGTTCCGAGGGTCTTATTGTCCTACCCCACTTTATGGGGAAACGGACGCCGGAGAGTGACCCGCTGGCGCGGGGAGTGATTTTAGGCTTGACTACGGCCCACGGCGGAGCGCACCTTTACCGGGCCTTTATGGAAGCCGTGGGCTTCGCCATACGCGACTGCTATGAGCGAGAAAAAGTCTCTGTAAAGCGTTTAGCGGTTACCGGTGGGGGTGCCTGCAGCCGCTTATGGCGCCAGATTATAGCCGATATCCTTGGTATGTCCTTGGAATATAGGGCAAAGGCAGATGCCGCTTTGGGTAACGCTTATTTTGCCGGATTCGCATTGGGATATTTCACCGATTTTAATGCTATCGAGCATGAATGGTTGGAGGTAGATGAAGTAACGACCGTAAATTCGGATGCGCATAGAATTTATGAGCGTTATTTTGATCTTTACCGGTCCTTGGACACATTAATGAAACCAGCCTATCATCTTTTGGCCCAGGGGCTGGAAGTCTGAAGTTGACAGAGGGGGAAAAGACCTCAGTGAAAATTGTTGCGTTTGTAGGTAGTCCACGTAAAGACGGCAATACAGCTAGGGTGGTGAAGCAGGTCCTGTCCGGTGCCAATAGTCAAGGGATTACTACGGAAACTTTTTATTTGTATGATTACAAGATTAAACCATGCCGGGGATGCCGTTACTGTGAAGAAAAAAATATGTGTACTATAACTGATGATGACGTGCCGATTTTGCACCGGGCTATAGTCGATAGCGATGCCGTTGTTTTAGGGACACCAACCTATTATGGTGACATTACAGGACAGTTCAAGCAATTTGTAGACCGTTGTTATCCTTTTTGTAAGATAGTTCTTAAGGGCGAGCGGCACATGGAGTTTCACAGTATACTGTCCAAGCGAAAACTGGGAATCTTAGTAGCAGTTAGCGGCAGTATGGGTCCTGAGGTGTTCGACAGCCATGTCAAAGTTGCCGGGCACTGCTTTAACGACATCAATGCGGAATTCTGGCGCAAAATTCTGGTGCCGTACACTACCTGGACCCCCGTGGACCACAACCACCCGGTTATGGTAGAAGCTTTTACTACCGGGGTAGAACTGGCAAGGGCCTTAACGGCCCGCACGAACAACTCGGTAGGTTAAATTCTCATGGACTATATTGTGCGCAAGTTCATGCTGTTTCTGGAGGAGACACGGAATGTTTAGCTACAACCTGGCAGCAGTAAGTATTATAAAACAAAAGGTACTGCCACGTACCGAAGAATTGCGGATCGGTGCCTGGGTTTTGAGAAACGGTGCCACCGTGGTGGACATGGGTATTAATTACCCCGGTAGCTGGAGCGCTGCTCAACTTTTTGTAGAAATCGGCTTGGGCGGTCGGGGAGAAGTCAAATACAGTAAAATGAAAATAGGGGATTATTTGGTCCCGACAGTCTGCGTATATGTGACTCACCCCGTGGTAACCGAGATGAGTTCCCATGTGGCCTACTGGAAATTACAATACCAAGGGCAGGACGTGGTGATTTCAGGTCCGATTCGGGCCATCCAGGCCCCGGATGTATTTTCCAGAGCCGTCTCTTACCGGGATACGGAGGCTGGGTGCGGGGTGGCGATGATCCAATCTGCCGACTTGCCAGACGAAGGTCTGGCTGAAGTAATAGCAGATGGGGCGAAAATACCAGTGGAAAACCTTTATTTGGTGGTGGCAAGGACAGGTTCCCTGGTAGGCGCCGTTCAGGTGGCCGCCCGAAATGTGGAACAGACTCTTCCATCCCTTTATGATCGGGGGTTCAATTTAGGCTGTATTGTTCAAGCCTGGGGTTTGACGCCTATAATTGCCGTCGTTGACAATGAGATAGAGGCCTACGGCCGGGTAAACGACTGTCTACTTTACGGTCAGGAAACGAATCTGTGGGTAGATTGCCAGGATGAGGAGATCGAACGAGTTCTGGCAGACCTGCCTTTTAGCAAGAACACCGACATATACGGAATCCCCTTTAAAAACCTGTTCATTAAATGTGGCAGTTCCTGGGCCAAAGTGCCACGAGAATGGGATGCGCCCGCTCGCGTAAACTTTTTTAACCTTCGTACAGGCCATAGATTTACTGCTGGGCGTATAAACAACAAAGTTTTATTGAAGGACTTTTTGGGTGAGGAGGATTAGCATGTACTCAATGCAGGAAAATAAAGAACTGCTTGGCATCGAATTTATAGAATTTCAAGGCAAGCCGACTCTGATCGATGTGGGAATTAGAGCAAAAGGGGGTTGGGCAGCTGCCAAAGCGGCTTTGCAGGTGTTCCTGGGTGGAAGGAGTATAGTTGAATTTGGCAAGCTGGAATTGGGGAGTACAAACTGGGTTACAGTAGATCTGTATTGGGATGACCTTCCAGCTTCCTGGCAAGAAAAGGAGCTGGCAGGAGGTAGCCGAATATATTATGTAAAACAAGAGGGGAAAAAGTGCGGCGCCTTCCTAAGTGTCGGTTGTGCGCCAGATGGCCAGGACTGGTGGGCTGAGCTTGCTAGCTTGAAGGAAATTGCAGATCTTCCCTGGGTTATAGTGGCGGCGGGAGGAAGCCTAGTAGACAATATATTTAAAGCGGCTTTTTATCTCACGAATAACGTTACCTTGTTAGTAGAACGCGGAATGCTCTCTCATAATTTCCTGTGGGGATGGGGCAGTTGCCCTTTGGCGAGCTTCAAGGACCAAGTGGAAACCCTGGCCCGTTGCGGAGCGGTAAGCAGTTTTTGGGTGAAAGGAACCGACGAGAGCCTGGCTGCACTAGTGGAAGGATGGAATGGGTATGGTGAAATAAGACTGCACGGTTTTTGGTCTGGACGCACTTTTGTCCGCGGGAAGGTTAATTACTCCGAACTAGCTCACTTCCTTAACAATTTATCTGAGCATTCTTGGTGGGATAAACCTTAAATTAATAATTACAGTCCAAGCATGCTCTGTTGCACCATAATGTGGATTATTATCAGAATTCCATTATTAAGGCTTCCAAGATTTCTGAAACCCTGGAAGCCTTGATTTTTTGGTGCGGGCGAGAGGACTTGAACCTCCACGGGGGATACCCACCAGATCCTAAGTCTGGCGCGTCTGCCGTTCCGCCACGCCCGCAAGCTACGAATAGTTTAGCACAATGAAAATCCTGCCGTCAAGGGGACCGGGGTTTATGTGATCCGTCTGTGATATTGTCAGGGTGAAATCCATCAGTGAAAATGTCAGTATGAGCAGGGAGAGGATTACTTT
>JAZHPA010000030.1:0-31801 GCA_051024685.1 Moorellaceae bacterium AZ2
GGCTACCGCTCAGGTTTAGTCGCTCGCTTCCAAGCCTAAACAGGCCTGCCCTGCAAAAAGTGGGGATAACTCAGGGTGTTACCCGCTTGACTTCCATAACATCCTTGATGCGCCTGATCTTGTCCATGATATACTGCAAATGCTCCAGGCTCCTGATCTCGATCTTCAAGTCTACGGTAGCCATATTATTACGGGTGGCCCGGGCGTGGATGGAATTGATAATAGTCTTCGTATCGGCCACGGCCGACATTATATCCATTGCCAGGCGGGGACGGTCCAGGGCCACCGCCTCAATCTGTACCTCATAGGTGGCCTCCGCCTCCCGGTCCCAAGCCACTTCAATGATGCGCTCGCCTTCATTGTCCAGATGGTGAAGAATGTTGGGGCAGTCGCTGCGGTGAACCGAGATTCCGCGCCCCCGGGTGATATACCCTATGATAGCATCCCCCGGTAGGGGATGGCAACAGTGGGCCAGCCGCACCACTATATTGTCCAGGCCCTTGACCCGAACTCCATGGGAAGGACGGCTGTACCCGCTCCAGGCTTTCCCGGTAGGCAGGGTCTCCACCCGGGGAGTTTCTTCTCCTTTTTCCTCCCTTAAGCTCCCTACCACCTGGGCCGGGGTAACCGCTCCGTCCCCGATGGCCGCTACCAGGTCGTCTACTGTGGCCAGGTTAAACTTGCGGGCCGCCTCCTGCAGAAAACCGGCCTTCAAAACTTCTTCCGGATCCAGCCCCTGCTTGCGGCATTCCTTTTCCAGCAACTCTCTGCCCCTGGCCAAATTTTTCTCCCGCTCCTCTTTACGGAACCACTGGCGAATGCGGTTCTTGGCCTGGGAAGTCTTAACCACCTTTAACCAGTCCCGGCTCGGGCCGCTCCCCTTTTGCACCAAAATCTCTACGATGTCACCCGTCTTCAATTGGTAGTCCAGGGGAACGAGTTTGCCGTTCACCCGCGCCCCTACACACTGGTGCCCAACATCCGTGTGCACCCGGTAGGCAAAATCAATGGGGACCGACCCTGCCGGCAACTCCACCACATCTCCTTTAGGCGTAAAGACGTACACCCGGTCCGAAAAGAGATCGATCTTCAGGGACTCCATAAATTCTCTCGGATCCCGCAGCTCACGCTGCCAGTCCAGTATCTGGCGCAGCCAGGTGAGCTTTTGTTCAAATTCGTGATCCGACGCGGTATAACCCTCTTTGTAGCGCCAGTGGGCCGCAATGCCGTATTCGGCCGTCCGGTGCATCTCCCAGGTGCGGATTTGCACCTCAAAGGGTTCCCCTTCGGGTCCCAAGACAGTGGTATGCAGGGATTGGTACATATTCGGTTTGGGCATGGCAATATAGTCCTTGAAGCGGCCCGGGATGGGTTTCCATAGGGCATGGATAATCCCCAACACGGCGTAACAATCTTTAACCGTATCTACAATTACCCGCAGAGCAATAAGATCGTAGATCTCGCTGAGCTCCTTTTGGTCTTTTTTCATCTTGTTGTAAATACTGTAAAAATGCTTGGGCCGTCCTTGAATGTCCGCTTCAATCCCGCTTTCCTGCAGTTTTTCCCTTAAAATGGCGGCTACCCTGTAGATATACTCCTCCCTCTCCTGGCGCTTCTTGGAAATGCTTTTCACTAGCTCGTAATAAATATCCGGCTCCAGGTAACGTAAGGCGTGGTCTTCCAGCTCCCACTTTAAACGAAAAATGCCTAAGCGGTGGGCCAGCGGAGCGTAAATTTCCAGGGTTTCCCGGGCTATTTCCCGCTGCTTTTCGGGTGGGCAGTGCCTTAGCGTCCGCATATTATGCAGGCGGTCGGCCAGTTTAATCAGAATCACCCGTATATCCCTGGCCATGGCCAGAAACATTTTGCGCAGGGTTTCCGCCTGCTGCTCCTCCTTGGTCTTATACTCCAACCGGCTCAACTTAGTAACCCCATCAACGAGGGAGGCCACTTCTTCCCCAAAATGCTCCCGTACACCGTCCAGGCTCACCGCCGTATCCTCCACTACATCGTGAAGCAATCCGGCAGCAATGGTAACGATATCCAATTGCAGCTCAGCCAGGATTTCCGCTACGGCCAAGGGATGGATGATATACGGCTCACCAGAATGTCGCTTTTGATCCCCGTGGGCATCCCTGGCGTAGTTGTATGCCCTGCGGATAAGCTGCAAGTCAGCGTCGGGATAATAAAGGAGGATTTGCCTCTCCAACCCCTGGAGGTCCATATTTTCACCTCCTTAAACCCCTGAGCTCCCGCCATAAATCCATTGCCAGCTCATAATCCCGGCAGAGTTGACGGTAGCGCCACGAGTTATATAAGTCCCGTTTCCCTTCTATCCCGGACGTGAGCCGTACCTTCATTCCCTTCATTTCTTCCGCCACCTGTATCAGCCCTAATTCTTCCAGGATATTCAGGCCGCACCAAAGCAAGTACCTCCCTTTCATGGCCTTATGCAGGTAAACCCCTTGTTGCCCGGGGCTTAACACTGCTAAACGTCGGTAAAGGCGCAGGAGAAAGAGGCGTAAGCTCGGGACTTTCGGAGGCCCCTGGTCTAAAAATCGACCTGCCAGGTAGACTTCCGGCCGCGCTGGTCGCGGCGGCAGGCTCAACTCCATTTCTTCCCGCCCCCGCGGCAGGTAAGCAAAAATTACCGTCTGCGCCGGGTAGAACCACGCCGGCCTGGAACCCACCCCCACCAGCAGGGGAACCTCTCCGGCCAGGGAAGCATGATGGATCAAGACTTCCTGGTGGACAGTTAACCCTTCGTCCAGCACCACTCTTAGCCCCTGTTGCCTCAGTGACCGGGCCAGCCTCCGTGCCTGCAGGTAATCTGCGGCGTAAAGGAGCGCCCGCTTCCCCGTGGAGGCGTTCTCTAAGGCACATCTTAAAGGGTCGTCAACACTGATTACCGCAGACCGGCCGCCGGGGCCCAAAGGTTGCCCCCCCGGAGAGCTGCCGCCCGCCTCCGGTGACCATAGCTGCCACCCCTCATGTTCCATCCCTTCCACCTTCACCAACTCCAGGGGTTGAAGAATAATCCCCGGCGAAGGGGTTACGGGCCGGAGTTCTTCCTCCGGCAACCAGGGCCCTCTCGCCCGCAGCGGCAGTTCTGTGGAGGTTAATATGCGCCTTAACCCGTGATAGCAAGCCAAGACTCCCCGGCCCGAAGCAAATATCAACCTTCCTGCTTTCCTGCCGTCCTTTAAATGCTTGATCAACTCTTCGAGGAGCGCTGCTGCCCAGGTAGGCGACTCCCCAGTTCCCTGTCCCCGGACCGCCGCTGTTTCTTCGAGCCAGGTAAGAACCTCTTGCCCCTCTTTATGGTGCGGGCTTTCCTCCCTCACCACCCTGATAGGCCCGCACTCCGCCGGCCGCAGGGCTGCCAGCACCAGTTCCACTTCTTCCTGCCCGTTATACCGGTCTATCACCGGCCGGAAAGCCACATCGATTTTGCTCCCCACTCCCATGCCTTCGGGCAAGGCCATGTTAAAGCCGATGGCCGGCAGTTCTCGACCCTCGGCCAGGAGCTGAAACTTGATATGTATTCCCTCGGCACCCACCGGTCGTAATGCTGCAATTTGTGCCCCGCGGTAAAGGAAGAGGGGGCGCGGATTGTCCTCGCCAAAGGGAGCCAGACACTCCAGTTCTTCCACCAGACGCTTGTCGATCTGGCTGAACAGTACTTCCGCCTCCAGCTGTATGGACGGTTGGGGTGGCTCCCTGGTGCAAGCCGCTTCTAGGGCCGAAAGAAAGGCTTCTCGAAAGGGGGGGACCTGGTCCTCGGTTATTTCCAGGCCGACAGCCTGTCCATGACCACCGTAGGCGGAAAGGTACTCCCGGCAAGTTTGTACAACGCTAAAAAGATCGATGCCCATGGCACTGCGGCCGGAACCGCGGCCCCTGCCCTCCGGCCCCAGACCGATTAGAATAGCTGGCCGGCCCAAGCGTTCCGCCAGCTTGCCCGCTACAATTCCCAGGACGCCCGGGTGCCACCCGGGGGCGGCCAGAACCACCCCGGGTTCTCCCCGTTCCAAAGCCGCTTGAGCCTGGCCTAGAGCCTCGGCCAGCACTTGTTCTTCTAAGAGCTGGCGGGTCTGATTTTCCCGGTTCAGGGTCTGGGCCAGTTCCCAGGCTTGTTGCGCGGAAGAAGTCAGGAGCAAGTCTAGGGCGGGCCGGGCCGAACCTAGCCGCCCGGCCGCATTTAGCCGCGGCGCCAGGCCAAAAGCTATTTTTTCAGCGCTTAACTCCAGCGGATTCAGGCCGGCCGCCTCGAGGAGGGCCCTTATCCCCGGCCTCCTGGCCTCCTTAAGCACCTCCAACCCGGCGCGTACCAGAATGCGGTTCTCCCCCAGGAGGGGCACGGCATCGGCAACAGTCCCCAGGGCTACGAGGTCCAGGGCCCAGCCGGCAGGTATCCCCTCGGGGCACAGGTCAAAAAGCTGTGCCAACCCTTGGGCCACCTTAAAGGCCACTCCGGCCCCGGCCAGGGCGGTGCTCCGTCCTGGAGCCAGCCAGGGGTTCACCACTGCCAGGGCGGCGGGCAGCTCCCCTGAAGGCCGGTGGTGATCTGTGATAATTAGGTCCAGGCCGTGTTCTCTGGCCCACGCAGCCTCCTGTACAGCAGTAATGCCACAGTCCACGCTGACTGCCAGGGTACAGCCCCGGTGGAGGCCGTAGGAAAGACCTTCTATCTTTAGCCCGTAACCTTCCTCCAAGCGGTGGGGAATATAAAACTCCACCTCCACCCCTAATCTAGCAAGGGTCTCCCCTAAAATAGCAGCCGCTGTGAGCCCGTCCACATCGTAGTCGCCGTACACCAACACCCTTTCCCTTTCCCGTACTGCTCGGCTCAGGCGCTCTAAGGCCTGCTCCATCCCCGGCAGGGCATAAGGCGAACTCAGGGCTTCTATTCCTCCGGTCAAGAAGGTCCGGGCTTCCTCGACCGTCTTAATACCCCGGTTAATCAGGACCTGGGCGGTCACCGGGGATATGTTTAGGGCCCGGGCCAGAGTTCCCTGGAGGACAAAATCCGGTCGGTGAACTTTCCAGAGGGCGGCAGACATTTAGGCCTCCTCCCTGGGGCAGCTGTTGCAGCCTTGGCAGCGCTCATCTTCCTCGCAGGGTTCGATATGGATGAGCACCTCTGTATAGGGCAAGGCCGCTTTGATTTCTGCCGTAATCCTGTCACTTAAGTGGTGGGCCTGGGCCACCGACTGCCGGGCAGGAACTACCAAGTGTAAATCGATTTGGCGCTCCCGGCCAGACTTGCGAGTGCGCAACTTGTGAAATTCCACATACTGGTCGGCATAGGAGCTTATAATTTCCTTAATCAACCGCTCTTCCTCCTCCGGCAGGCAGACATCCATTAAGGGGGTAAAGGCCTCCCGCGTCAGCCGGTAAGCCGCCTCCAGAATGAGGGCTGCGACCACCAGGGCGGCCAGGGGATCCAGCCAGCTAAGGCCCGTGATCTTAAGGGCTGCCAGCCCCAGCATAACGCCTGCCGAAGTATATACGTCCGTCCGCAGGTGCCAAGCGTCGGCTGCCAGGGCCACCGACTGGGTCCTGTCCGCCACCCTAAAGAGGTGGCGGGAAACAAATAGATTAATCACCGCAGATAAGCCCATTACCGCCATACCGATTCCCAGTTGAGTCACTTCCGCCCCCAGCCTTAGCTTTTTTACAGCTTCTCCTATGATGGCCATAGCGGCCCCAAAAATAAGGAGGGCTTCAAAAGTTCCGGCCAGGTTTTCAATTTTACCGTGGCCGTACCGGTGCTCGAAATCGGCAGGTTTGCTGGCCGCCCTCACGGAAAAATAGGCAATAACAGCCGCTAATAAGTCTAGTCCGGAGTGGATGGCCTCGGAAATAACACTTAAGGAGTTAGTGGCCAGTCCGGTAGCTAATTTCACGAGCACCAGAAAAGCGTTAGACATAACCGATATCCTGGCCGCTCTTGCCCGCTCATCCATGGACACCGTCCCCTTAACTTCAAAAAATTAGACTTCATCCTTCGTCCCGATGAAGTCTTACCGCCCCGCTACTTCCCCATCTTGGGCCAGGGCTTCCCCGTCTTGGCCTACGCCCGCGAAGGTTAATCATCCCTTGGAAAGCCCCGGCAGGCCTATCCCCTTAAAACCGGCGGTATTCATTTCCGAGCCTTGTTCCCATTGTAACACTTGAAACCGCCGGCCCGCAAGATTTAACCCACCTGAGGGATCCCCAGTTTTTATTCCAGGCCTGCTTGGCTTTCGCTCGCTCCAAAAACCCTCGCGGGCAGGACTTTTGCTCGGCCTCAAGCTCCGGCAGGGTTCCCGGCCCAATCGGCGTCCTTGCCGATGGGCCAGTCTCGGACCTTCTATCCTCGACCCCGCCTCCGCTTTCGGCCAAAGCTTAAAGCCTGGGCTAGCCGCGAAGGCTTGCTCGCTCGCTTTCAAGTCCAAGCAGGCCTCCCCTGGAAAAAGTGGGGATAGCTCAGTTAACCCACCAAAGAACCGACCACCTGGGTCAAATGGAGAATCCACAGGATCATCACCCCCACCCGAGGGGCCAGCCAGGCAGCCAGCAGGAGCCCGTACTGGTGAAACTTGGCCTGTTCCTTAAGGAGCAAAAACTCCCTCCCTCCCGCCAGACCTGCCAAGCCCACGCCCCAACGAGGTCCCCCCAGTGCTCCTCCCACCAACAGAGCGGCCAGGCCGGCGGCCACCACCCGGGTAGGGTCGGGAACCTCCCAGGGAGCTATCAGTCGAGCCGCAATCCCCAGTACCACGGCTAGAACTGCCCCTGCTAGTAACAGTATAAGCATAAGGCCCGAAGGAGGTGCGTAAAGCGCGTTAACCAAAATGGCCGAAAGAAGGATGAACAGGCCTGTCCATGGATAGAACAGGCCTGCGGCCAAGATCAAAACTAAGAACAGACCCCACAGAAAAGCCACCCGCGGCCCCTCCTTAAGGGGAAGTCGACCGGCGAACCTTGGCCCGGGAGGTCCGCCTCCGCCCTTGAGTTAGGTTACGAAAATCGACCCACAAGGGGCTGGCGGTAAAGATGGATGAGTAGGCACCGGTGAGGGTACCGATAAGAAGGGCCAAAGCAAAGACTTTGGTAGTCTCTCCCCCTAATATCAGCAGGGCCAGCAGAGCCATAATAACTGTAGCCACCGTATTGATAGAGCGTGTCAGGCTCTGGGTAATGCTCTTGTTAACCAGCTCCTCCAAACTCTCTTTCTTTCGCAACCGCAGGTTCTCCCGGATCCGGTCGAAGATTACAATAGTATCGTTAATGGAATACCCAATGATGGTCAAGACGGCCGCAACGAAGGCGCTGTTGACCTCCCACCGGAAAAGGGCAAAGAGGCCTAAGGTTACCAGCACATCATGGAGCAAAGCCAGCACTGCGGCGACGCCAAAAAGAAATTCAAAACGTAATCCGATATAAATAAGCATCAACCCGGAGGCTATGGCCAGGGCATAGAACCCTTTTCGCGTGAGCTCTGCGCCAATTACTGCTCCCACTCTTTCATTGCGCTTAATATCTAGATTGCCCAACCTGTCCTTCAGGCTATTAAGCACTTCAGTGCTTTCTTCTTCCGTCAGCACCGGGGTCCGGAGCAGAAATTCGTTGGGTCCCACCGTCTGAATGGAGGCTTGCTCTAGGTTAAACTGCTTTAAGACTTCCCGCAGCTGGGCCGTATCCACCGGCTGCTCAAATTTCACCTGCATGAGGTTGCCGCCTGTAAAGTCAATGCCCAGATTTAACGCCGGCCGGTTCAAAACCATGGCGATAATCCCGGGAACGATCACCAGCAGAGAAATGAGATACCAGAACTTGCGCTTACCGACAAAGTCCATCCTTATTTGTGTTTTAACCGGCGCATCCGGCCTTACCCCATACAGCCGCAAGTCCTGGCAGGCCGGTATATTGACAATCAGGCGCAATAAAAATCTGGTCAGCGTAATGGCCGTAAACATGCTGGCTGCGATGCCTAAGGCGAGGGTGATGGCAAAACCGCGGACGGTCCCGCTCCCTAGGAAATAAAGGACTATGGCAGCCAACACGGTGGTGGTATTGGAGTCAAAGATGGTGGCAAAAGCCCGGGTAAAGCCGGCCTCTACCGCAGCGCGTAAAGTCTTGCCGCTGCGCAGTTCTTCCTTCAGGCGCTCATAAATGATAATGTTGGCATCCACTGCCATGCCTACGGATAAAAGCAAACCGGCAATGCCCGGCAGGGTTAAAGTGGCCTTGAGGGCCCACAAAACGGCCAGGACAATAACGGCATATACGATCAAGGAGAAGTCGGCTACCAGACCGGGCAGACGGTATACAATGAGCATAAAAAGGGCAATGGCGATTAACCCCACGACGATAGCGTTCCTGCTCTTCAGGAGGGAATCCTGGCCTAAGGTCGGCCCCACAGCCCGGCGCTCCTCTATCTGGACGGGAACCGGCAGGGCGCCGCCCCGTAAAAGGGCTGCCAGGTCGGCCGCCTCCTTGAAATCGGCAAACCCGCCGCTTATCACCGCTTCGCCGTTGGGAATGGCCTCCTTCACCTCGGGATTGGTCAACAGTTGATTATCCAGGTAAATCCCAATATGTCTCCTGGGGTCGCCCCGGCTGTATTGCTTTACCAGTTCCGCCGTAACTTCGGCAAACTTTTTGGTCCCCTCGTCATTAAACTTTAAGATCACCTGGGGCTCGTTCCTCTGCTGGTCGATAATGGCCTTGGCGTCTTTCAAATCCTTGCCGGATACCACCACCTGACCGTCGGCAGTCTTGAACTCCAGGAGGGCCGTCTTCCCGATGATTTTCACCGCTTCTTCCGGATCATTAACCCCGGCCAGCTCGATAATCAAGCGCCGGCTGCCTTCCCGCTGAATAATAGGCTCTGCGAGGCCCAGTTCGTCCACCCGGCTGCTCATCACCCGGCGCAGGGCCTCCATATCCTCATCGGTAACTTTATGCTCAGGGGTGTCCTTGGCTTCTACTACAATGTGCACGCCGCCTTTTAAGTCCAGGCCCAGCTTCATGGACCGGATTAAAGGGGGCAGAACACCTACACCTAGGGCCAGGATTACAAGAAAAACGGCTATCGTCTTAAAGGTTTTCCTACTTCCTCCCGTCAAACTCCCTTCCCCCTCTACTGCACGCCTGAACTAACCACGCTATTATAGCTCTCTCCCCATCCTTATGTCAATTTAAAGGAGGCGGGCGTTATTAATTACCAGGCCAAACTGGCAACCCAAAAAGGCAGCCGCCCGGCGGCACATCATCATACGCGTCAGGAAAATCTCAAAGTACTCCGCCGGGTTGCTGATATTTAAATCGATCTTCAGTTCTAGGGTAATTGTCTTATCCTTCTCTTCCACCCGCAAAAAGGAATGTTCCACCGCGTAGTTGACCCGGTCGTGGAGGTCGAAGGTGGCCGGTTCCGTATTTCGTACCCGGGAACGGTGGACGTCCGACTTGTCGGCCAAGATCAAAGCGGCAGCGACAGCATTGACCGCCTGGCCGTATGCTTCTTCATGATTCCCTATGGCCCCCATGATCAGGGCCGTTTCCTCCGGTGCCATACCTAACCGGGACAAAATATGGTAAGCCAGCAAAGCTCCTGCCTGGCCGTGATTTTCACGGCTGATGACATTGCCGATATCATGCAGGTAGCCCGCAATGGAAGCTAACTGCGCCATGCGTTCCGGATAGCCCAGCCGGTGGAGGACGTTATAACTAATACTGGCCACCAGGCTCAAATGGCGGTGGCCATGTTCAGTATAACCCAAAACTTCCAGGTGCCGGTTACCTTGCTGAACCAAGGTTTCCACTTCCGGGTCCTTCTTAACTTCTTCCAGGGTTACCGGAGCCAAAGATTACTTCGCCTCCTGGCCGGGCACATAAGAGATGGCGTTCTTATTTACTTCCACTTCCACCTTGTCCGCAATACGCAGCATAACCGTGTCATCCTTTATCTTGGTAATTCGCCCATGGAGGCCGCCGATGGTAACCACCCGGTCGTCCACCTTCAACTTGCTGAGCATCTCCTGGCGTTTTTTCTGCTGCTTCTGCTGCGGACGTATAACTAAGAGGTAAAAGATGGCGAAAAAGAAGACCAGGTAAAAAATAGTCAGCCCCCATCCTTGGGCCTGGGCCATAACATCACCTCCCATTATTCCTTTCGACAAAAGAAGGATAACACCTTTCGCGCCTACAAATTTTCTCCTGCCCGGTTATATCTGGCATAAAATTCCTGGGCCATATCCTCCAGACGGTCTTCGGCTATGGCCTGACGGATGCGCTCCATGAGGCGCAGGGAAAAGTGCAAGTTATGGATGGTAGTTAGCCTTATACCCAAGATCTCATTGGCCTTGATGAGGTGCCGGATGTAAGCCCGCGAAAAGTTGCGGCAGGCGTAGCAGTCGCACTCGGGATCCAGGGGCCTGAAGTCCCGGGCATAGGCGGCATTACGGACCACCAATTTGCCCCGGCTGGTCAGCACCGTACCGTTGCGGGCAATGCGCGTAGGGAGCACGCAATCAAACATATCGATGCCTCTTTTGACCCCCTCGATGAGGCAATCGGGCGAACCCACCCCCATGAGATAGCGCGGCCGGTCTTCAGGCAACAGGGGGCGCAGCTCTTCCAGAATCCTGTACATCACATCCTTAGGTTCCCCTACACTCAAGCCTCCAATACCATAGCCCGGGAAACCGAGAGAGGTAATTTCCCGCGCGCTGCGTCGCCTGAGATCGGGGAAAGTGCTCCCCTGGATGATCCCGAAAACCGCCTGGTCCGGCCGGCGGTGCACTGCCAGGCAGCGTTCGGCCCACCGCGTCGTGCGCTCCACCCCGGCTTCGGCCTCTTCATAAGTGGCAGGATAGGCCACGCACTCGTCAAAGGCCATAGCTATGTCCGAACCTAAGGCTTCCTGGACGGCCATGGATTCTTCCGGGCCCATGAAATGGGTAGAACCGTCCAGGTGGGAGCGAAAAATCACCCCCTCCGGTCGAATTTCCCGCAAGTCGGCCAGGCTAAAAACTTGAAATCCCCCGCTGTCGGTGAGGATTGGCCGGTGCCAGTTCATAAATTTGTGCAGTCCCCCGGCCTCGCGAATGATATCGGCTCCCGGCCGGAGGTAGAGATGGTATGTATTGCTAAGGATGATTTCCCCGCCCAGTTCCATTACTTCTTCCGGCGTCATGGTTTTCACCGTAGCCTGGGTGCCCACGGCCATAAAAACCGGAGTATGTACCACCCCGTGGGGGGTGATGAGACGGCCCAACCGGGCCCCAAAGGTCTTTTCCGTTTTAAGTACCTCAAAGGTAACAGCAGCCACTACTTCCGTCACTCCTTAGAGTATCAGCATGGCGTCGCCAAAACTAAAAAACCGATAGCCCTCTTCCACGGCCACCCGGTAGGCCTGCAAAATCTTTTCACGCCCGGCGAAGGCGCTCACCAGCATGAGGAGGGTGGAACGGGGTAAATGGAAATTAGTAATGAGACAGTCAACCGCTTTGAAGTGATAACCCGGATATATGAAAAGATCCGTGTAGCCCTCTCCTGGACATATCAAGCCGTCCCGGGTAGCCACCGTCTCTAAGGTACGCACTACTGTAGTCCCCACGGCCACCACCCGGCCGCCCCGGGCCCGGGCGTTGTTGATGGCCTCGGCGGTTTCTGGCAAAACTATATAATATTCGGCATGCATACGGTGTTTTTCTACAATCTCTTCCTTCACCGGCCGGAAAGTACCGAGTCCGACGTGCAGCAGGATATGAGCCACTTCTACCCCTTTTTCCCTTATCTTTTCTAGCAGGCGCGGGGTAAAATGCAGACCCGCCGTGGGGGCCGCCGCCGAACCGGGATGGCGGGCATAGACCGTCTGATAACGTTCAGGGTCCGGCAGTTCCCTGTGAATGTAAGGAGGCAAGGGCACTTGACCCAGCTTGGCTAAGAGATCCTCCCAGCTGCCCTGATAGGCAAACTTCAATACCCGACCACCTTCAGCAGTGGAGGCCAGGACCCGGGCCTCAAGCTCTCCTTCACCAAAAATAAGCTGGGTACCAGGGGGTACCCGGCGGCCCGGCCGTACCAGGGTTTCCCACCGGTCCCCTCCCAAAGGGTTAAGGAGCAAAACTTCGACCCGGCCTCCTGTACCCGCCTTTCTACCGAATAAGCGAGCCGGTATGACCCGGGTGTCGTTTAGCACCAGAATATCTCCCTTTTCCAGATACCGGGGCAGATCGTAAAAACGGCGGTGTTCCAGGCGGCCGTCCTGGCGGTGCAACACGAGGAGCCGCGAGGCGTCCCGCGGCTCCACCGGTTCCTGGGCTATTAATTCCGGCGGCAGGTAGTAATCAAACTCCTCAACGCGCATAGTATCTCCCGGTATAAGGTGCAATCACTAGTTTTCCGTCACGGCGGCCCTGGTTATAATAGTGTTCAATTATGTCCCGGTAACTATACCCCTTTTCGGCCATGCCCCGGGCTCCCCATTGGCTCAACCCCAGGCCGTGGCCGCTGCCGCGACCTTGAATGACTACTTGACGAAATACCTTCGGCACCGTCCGGCTCCCTTCTCGGCCGGCCACTATGTATTCGCCCGCAGTGCCGTTTAGAGCCTCCGCTGCACCGCCGACACCAAGGCCCACCAGTTCACCGCCGTAGTTTAACTCTCGCTTATTTCCCCGGCCGTCCAGGACAGCCACCGTAGAATCCATTTGCAAGGTAAATAAGGTACTGCGCAGTCCTAAGACCGACCGTATGCCGTCCCGGAAAGCAGATACCTGACCGTTCTTACCTATTATATCCAGCCGAGTTACCCGACCGGATACCGTGGGGCCGCTCCCATCCGACCGTTGCCGGGAAACGACCAGATCCAACACTTCCCCTATGTCCGTTTTCTGGCCCGTCCTTTCTAACCAGGCCTGAACCAGGCTCTGGACCTCTTCCCTGGTCAGGCTAAGAGTCCACCTGTAGGTATCGGCAGGCCAGCCGCTGTACTGCAGGGCATGCTCGTCCTCCGGGGAAGGAACTCCTCGAATATAGGGTAGGGCCGCGGACCATACATTTTCACTGTCCTCCGTGTGCCCCCCAGCATTGGAATGGAAGTAGGCTTCAATCAGCTTGCCGTCATAATAGATGACTTGTCCGCGAGTGGCATCCACGGCCTGCTTTACCTTGTCGGCTCCTGGGGCCACTTCGGCCTCGTATCCATGGTAAAGCTGGGTGGAGGTATCATCGGTCACATCAAAAGGAGCCTCCGGCTTTACCCTGCTCAGGGCGTAAGTACGGGAAACGACGGCCTGGGTTTTGAGGGCTTCCAGGCTCGCGCTCGTACCCATTTCAGCTCCCACTACTCCATACAGATACTGTTCCAGGTCCAGGGTGTTAATGACCTCCAGCCCCGTCCCTTCATAGACGATTTTAAGGCTCCCCCGGTAGCGTTTGCCCTGATACTTGAAAAGATTAAAGGCCTTTTCATCCACCGGTTTGAATTCCACCATTCCGGCCTTTATAGGGGGTAAAGCCTGTCCTTGCTTATAAAGTTTTAACTGCCCCTCCTCCAGCCTGACTTCCCAGGACTCTCCTATACCGGGCTGGGCGAGCTCCTTTCCCTGCCCGTCCAATAGCCGATAGCTGCCCTGGACCGCCTCAAAACTGATCCGGCCGAGGCCTTTATCCAGGAGCACCCTCACAGAAGGTGACCCCGGGTCACCTGCCCCCACGGGAGAAGGTAAAAGGGTAGCCGTCAAAAGGAAAACAAGCAGGACCCCCAATCTTAAGCTTTTTTTGTGCAATGCTCTTTCCTCCGTTTCTCCTCTGGTATTGAACTCGAGGTAGTACCGCTCACCGCAGGTCGGCCGCCGGCTCAAATACCCGTTATTGGCGGAGCAACCTTCGGGACATCCTTCCCCCTACGGGCCGATCCTGGGCCTTCCCGTCCTCGGTACAGCCTTCGCTCCTTATCTTCGTCAGACCTAAATCTCCAGACCAAGTTGGGCGTTTCATCTCTCTGCTGGTGCCGCCCACCGTGCCCGGACGTCTAATTTTTTCCCCGCAACCCTTTTGGTTCCTTTTTCCCTTGAGAGGAGCTCATACTCCCCTTGCTTACTTCTGCTCCTCCGGGAGTTTCATTATAATCTTCCCCCATTACCGGCCTCCCCTTATTTTCCTGGGCTTTGTTTGCCTCTGAAGGCTGATGCCCCTCTGTCTCCAACCCCCCTTTATCCTTCTGCCCTTCTTCCCGGGTAACCTCTAAAATTTCCACGTCCCCGGTGCGCGCCGGGGTGCTCGGCGACGACTTTAAAGGACTCCCGGACAACCCGTCCCTCTCCTCTCCCCGGCCCTGTTTGGATGGCCCGGCTGCCGCCGGGTCGTACTTGACGTTCGAGTCCAGGGCTTTTTCCAGGAGGGGCTTTACCCTCCTCTCCTTTTCTTCTAGATTATTATGGCCGCCCAGAGAGCGCAGAACCTTCTGCCAGTCTGCCCCCGACTTCTGCAACACATCTACAACCCTCTGCTGCTTCAAACTTTCGCCGCTAACCGTCACACCTTCGGCTAAGGCTTCCAGCAACACAGCATATTTACCGGAAGAAAGACCTGCCTGAGAAGCATGCTCCCGCAGGGCAGGCTTCAGGGTAACGGCCTGTACCACCGGTATAATTTTGTTCTCCTGCAGGGTCTTTTCAACCGTGGTCGTCAGCCGCGCGGCCAGGTTTTCGCCGGCCTCCAACCCTTCTTCTGCGTTTGTAACCGGAACCACGGCCAGCAATAATACCCCTTCCTCTTGGGCCTGGTAATAACCCCTTCTAACGGCTTCCCGGGCCAATTCCGCTATAGCCCTTTGTACTTCTGTATTTTTTAAATGTAAGCCCTGGAGAAGAGCTTCCCCATCTGGGTTGAAGGCCCGGGCTTCTATAACCCTCTCTCGGCTGTTAACGGCCAGTTCTATACTGGGGTTGATGTCCACGCTGATGTAATATGCTACCTCTCGTGGCCCGCGGAAAAGGAAAGCGGCCCAAGGTGCTACCAGCACTATAAATAGTAACACCGCAGCCACCGCCACCATCTTCTGCCAGCGAAATCCTTGAGAAGTCGGGGGAGACAGCATAATTTCTTCCCCTACTTGTGGCAAGGGGCCGGCAAGGCGTACCTGGCGAAACTCTCCCTCAGGGGTGAGAACAATAACCCTCCTGCCCCGTCCCTCTAAAACCACGCCCCTTTCAGCGCCGGCCATATCCCTCACCTCTTTCCTTCCAACCCAAGTATTCCTGCAAATACTCATAGTCTCCCATCATTATCACAGCGGCTGCTATAATGTATTTGCGGTGGCGCTCCAACGTCTTGCGGCTGGTGTCCAGTTCCTGTTCGAGGGCCTTTAGAGGGAGTTCACGCTTTTCCTGTAAATGGCATCGGAGGAGTGGATTGCCAACGATGGCTCGAGCACAGGCCAGAGCCCGCTCCCTGGCATCCTGATGGCGGGGGCAGACTCTCACCAGGTCGGCAAAAGTAATCCCGTAAAGGGCCAGTTCTTGCTGATAACGGATGACCTCCTGTCGCCGGTCCTCCAGCTCGGCCACCAGAGTATAGTCCTCGATCCCAGCCACCATCCCATCCTCTCCCTGCCCTGGAGCCTGTTCCAGGATGGAAAAAGGGATGCTATGGTGGTGCCGCTCTTCGCGGCGGAAATAATCAATGAGCCGGCGACGGATAATGGTCTCGGCCAGGGTTAAAAAAGAAATACCCTTTTCCGGATTGAAGTTATCGATGGCTTCGTTGAAGGCCATAAGCCCGATGCTGGCCTCGTCATCCTCGCCCAGACGGATAAAACGCCCGCTCAACCGGGAAGCAATTTTCAGGATAAAAGGGGTAAACTTGCGGATGAGCTCTTCCCGCGCCAGATTATCCCCTTTGCGAGCCAAAGAAAGAAGCAGGTTGGGGTCTGCTTCCGGCTGCAACCAGCTTCACCTCTCCCCAAAGAAGATTCGGCTCTTACCGCCCGTTTGTGGGGTACTGGTACAGTTCAGCGGCGCCAAAAGAGATTTAGCACCAAGGTCAGAATTAGGCTTAAAATAAGGGAGGTAACCAGGGGAAAATAAAAGGTGAAATTGCCCCTTTGGATATAAATATCCCCCGGTAACCGCCCCAGAGAGGTGAGCTTGCCCATCCCCCAAACCATTAAACCCATCAAAGCCAGAAACAGGCCCACGCCTATCAGCATCTTGCCTAAAGCTCCTAAATCCCCCATAAAATGCTACCCCTCCCCTACCCGGAAGACCAGGCCTGATATGGGATGCCGACTGCCGTCATATTGCCGACCGGTTATAGGAACCCAGGGTCCAGAACTCTCTCCCAGCTTTCCACTCTCTCAGGCTGTAGCCAGCTCAGGACTACGGCAAGCCTTGCCACAAGATTCAAACCCTCTGCCTCCGCGGCCTGCCCCACAGCTATTGGGGACTCCCGAGCTGCTATGCCCCGGAACTAAATTATGGGAAGCTAAATTATGGTTAGCTGGATGGCTCCGTCCCCCTTATATTTTAACCCTAAATGCCGGTACGCTAATTCTGTGGCCACTCGCCCCCGCGGCGTGCGCTGGAGGTACCCCTTTTGCAGCAAATAAGGTTCATAGACGTCCTCCAAGGTTTCAGGATCTTCGCTCAAACTGGCGGCCAAGGTATCTAAACCCACGGGGCCGCCCCCGAATTTTTCGATGATGGTTTCCAAGAGGCGGCGGTCTAAGGTATCCAGCCCCTGCTCATCTACTTCCAGCAGCTGAAGGGCTTCCCGCGCCACTTGTAAGGTGATGACCCCGGCTGCCTTTACCTGGGCATAATCGCGCACCCTTTTAAGGAGTCGGTTGGCAATCCGCGGCGTCCCCCGGGAGCGGCGGGCAATTTCCCAAGCACCTTGGGGCTCTATTTCTATCCGCAGTATACTGGCTGAACGCTGCACCACAGCGACCAGCTCTTCTTCCCGGTAGAACTCTAGCCGGGCCATAATACCAAAACGCTCCCGCAAAGGAGAGGTGAGCAGGCCGGTCCTAGTAGTGGCTCCCACCAGGGTAAACCGCGGCAACGCCAGGCGCAAGGATCGGGCGCCGGGACCCTTGCCCAGCACGATGTCCAGTCCAAAGTCTTCCATGGCCGGGTAAAGGATTTCTTCCACACTGCGGGGCAACCGGTGGATCTCATCGATGAAAAGCACGTCCCCAGGCTGTAGATTGGTCAGGATGGCTGCCAAATCGCCCGGGCGTTCGATGGCCGGTCCCGAGGTAATGCGAAACTGAACCCCCATCTCCCGGGCGATGATGCCCGCCAAAGTAGTCTTACCCAATCCCGGAGGTCCGCACAAAAGTACGTGGTCCAAGGCTTCCCCCCGGGCCTTGGCGGCGGCAATAAAAATGCGCAGAGTTTCCTTAATCTGGTCCTGGCCGATATACTCGGCTAAAGACTGGGGCCGTAAGCTTGCTTCTATCTCCTGTTCCCCAGTATGTGGTGTGGAGGCCACCAGGCGTTCCATAAAGTTGTAACTCCTCTCCCTGAAATGTCCACTGCTCTGGAGTTGGGTGCGTTCGGTCGGAAGCTTCCCCACCCTGCCCTGGCAAGCCCGGCCACAGCCCCGGAAGCTTTGCCGAGGGGGTTGCCGAAAACATGCCGCGCCTGCTTGGCTTCCGCCCCCACCAGTCTTACCGCAGCCTGGAGAAAGGGCCTAAACGGCCACAACGAGCTTCCCCGACTATTAAACAAAGCTCCCTAAATAAGGTTTCCTGCCAGCTCCTACAGCCCTTTAAGGGAGCCCAGATTTTTCAGGACGGCCCGCAGGAGCTCACCGCTACCGGCTCCCGGGCCCATCTCTTCCCTGGCTTTCTTGAGGGGCTCCTTTACTTCGGCTGCATTGTATCCCAGTCCGAGTAAGGCCGCTAAAACTTCATCCTCTTCCGGACCAGAGGCGGAGGCCACGCTGTTGAGTTGCAGCCCAGCTTTTACTAACCTGTCCTTTAATTCCACCACCAGACGTTTGGCCTTTTTCGGGCCCACCCCCGGCAGAGCGTTGAGAAAACTCTCGTCCTCTTGAATAATCGCCTGACCCAGGCGTTCGGGAGATGCCGCAGCCAGCAAAGCCTGGGCTCCTTTGGGACCCATCCCGCTAACGCCTAATAGAATCTGGAACATCTTCAGTTCTTCGTAAGTCTTAAACCCGTACAGCTCCAGTGTATCCTCCTTAACGGCCAGATGAGTATACACTGTTACTTCGCTCCCTACAGGTGGCCAGTCGGCACCCGGCAGGGTACGGACGAAAAACCCCAGACCGTTGACCGCCAGCAAAATCCCTTCCGGCCTTACCTGCCGTAACTCACCACTCAGGAACTCGATCACAAGACGCCGCCTCCCTCCACCTTGTCCCGGAAGCCCTGGTAAGCAGCATGGCACAGGGCCACGGCCAGGGCATCGGCCGCGTCATCGGGAGCGGGCACCTGAGGCAATTTCAGGATGGCCTGCACCATCCGCTGCACCTGCTGCTTGGAAGCGCGGCCATAGCCGGTGACGGCTTGTTTCACCTGTAAAGGGGTGTACTCCACCACCGGAAGCCGGGCGTGGGCAGCGGCCAGTAGAACCACACCCCTGGCTTGACCCACGGCCAAAGCAGTGCGCGTATTCTTGTTAAAGAACAGTTCCTCTGTAGCCATGTATGAAGGCTCCATTTCCCGGATCAGGGCGACCAACTGTTCATACAAAGAGGCAAGCCGGACGGGTAGAGGGTCGCTAGCCGGGGTACGAAGGCAACCATAGTCATGTAACCTCATGCCTTGTTTTCCCGTTTCAATTAAACCGTAACCGGTGACGGCCGTCCCCGGGTCAATACCTAAAATCCGCATGTGGAGTCTCCTTTACACTTTGACCACTCTGCGTTTTCCGGGCCCCCGGCATTCAGGCATAGCCAAAGTCCCACCCCGGCCCTCGGGGGAAAAGCCTGCATTAAAACCCAAGGAATTCTTGCCGGTCAACCAAATTTGCCCGGTCCCCCACGGGACACAAACCTGTTAAAAATGGTAATTCGCCAACCCCGGTGCCAGTTCCTTCTTCCGTTAATTTTCCTTACTATAATTTAGTTTGGATATCGACTTCTAGCGCACCATTAATCTGAAGATTACGATTTAGGGTATAACATATTGTACAAGCTGGCCTATAAGATATAATTATTCTTAGAAAGTTGGCAATAACTCGCCTTAGTCACCAACTATTTGAACAAAAGGAGAAGAACAATGGCCTCTAAACTCCGCGTCCTCCTGGTAGATGACCATACTTTGATCCGCAAGGGTATAAGTATGCTTATGGGCCAGTGGGAAGGTTTTGAAGTAGCGGGCGAGGCAAGGAATGGGGAAGAAGCCATAGAGCTAGCCCTTAAGCTGCGTCCGGATATTATCCTTATGGACATCTATATGCCCCACTTAAATGGTCTGGAAGCGACCCGCCGTATCAAAGCCCTACTGCCTGAAATAAAAGTAGTAATACTCACAATAGCGGATGACGATGAAACAATAGAAGCAGCTTTTGCTGCCGGTGCTGAAGGATATCTGCTAAAAACGGTAGAACCCCAACAGCTATTTTATCTTCTCCTCGACGTGGCCCGCGGCGAAGTTCCTTTAGCCTCAGCTTTAACTAAAAAAATCCTGCCGAAACTTAATTCTATTCCCAAAGACCATCTGTTAAGCGCCAGAGAAAAGGAAGTATTAGAGCTGGTTGCCCGGGGCTTTACCAACCGGGAAATTGCCCAGAGGCTTTACATAAGCGAAAATACGGTAAAGAATCACCTGCGCAATATACTGGAAAAATTGCAGACTAAAAATCGTCTCCAGGCAGTCCATTATGCCCTCCAGCACGGCCTGGTCAAGTTAAAGGAATAGCCCAAAAGAACTATCCCAATTAGTCCTTTCGGGTCTGCGCAGGCGCCCAAATAAAGATTACGTTAAAAATTAAAAAGATAATTGGAAAGGGAGGAGTGAAAAAGAAAGTACTAGCTGATACTTTCACCACCCCACAGTAAAGATAAAAAAACATACGAAAAAATGGAATTAAACGAGTGTTTAGCGATAACTTTGTGAAGGTAATTTTAAGTATTTTATCCTTCAGGAGGTGTAAATCATGTCGGTAGCATACACCAGGCCTATAGAAGTAGGGTTGCCTCTTCTCTATTACCTCCCTAAAACAAAATTAAACGCCTTTGTGCAAGAGTTGCAGAAGCGCTACGATGTCTTTGGCCCGGTAGCCAAGGGGAAGGAATTCATTTTTGCACCCATAACTAAAGCAGAAGACCTGGCTCTCCATTACCGGACCACTTTGTTGCCACCCAAAAAACTGCTTCATATGCCTTTTGAAGTCCTCTTCGCCTTCCATGAACATCAAATAGTAGAAACTCCTGTTCCGGGGAGGCCTCAAATAATTTTTGGCATTCACCCCTGCGATGTCCACGCTATTTTGATTTTAGATAAGGCATATACAGCCGAGTATCCCGATCCCTATTATATAGCTAAACGCAAGAGTACCGTGCTGGTAGCCCTGAACTGTTCAGAACCGGGGGAAAACTGTTTTTGCCTGTCTTTAGGCACCGGACCAGCCTTGAAAGAGGGTTATGATCTTCTGCTTACTGATTTAGGTCAGGGCTATCTGTTAGAGGCAGGCAGCCCCCAGGGTAAGAAATTAGTCCTGGAGCTGGACTTGACTCCCGCCCCCCGGGTAGCCACCGTAGAAAAGCAAAAGGTAATAGACACTGCCCGGCGCAAGTTTCAAAAGAAGCTCCACACCCAGGGCCTCCACGAGCTCTTAGAAGAAAACTTCCGCCACCCCCTTTGGGAGGAACTTATGCACCAGTGCCTGGCCTGCGGTTCCTGCACTATGGTCTGCCCCACCTGCTTCTGCTATAACGTGGTAGACAAAATTGACCTGAACCTGAAGAGCGGCAAGCGCCAGCGGGAGTGGGACTCCTGCATGCTGCTGGAATACGCCCAGGTAGCCCTCGGCCATAACTTCCGTAAGGATAGGGATGCCCGCGTAAAACAGAGGATCTATCATAAACTGGTTTACTATGAACCCCAGTTTGGCACCTTGGGCTGTGTCGGTTGCGGCCGGTGCATCAAAACCTGCGTTAAGAAAATTGACATTACTGATATTATCAGCCGCCTGAGGGGGGAATAAGGGGTGTTCAATCCTTTTAAGCCCGAACGGGCAGTAATCAAAGAGATTGTACGGGAAACCCAGGATACCACTACTTATACCTTTAATTTTGTAGATGAGGATGTGCGCCGCGAATTTCGCTTTCGTCCGGGACAATTTAATATGCTCACCATCTTTGGCATCGGCGAAGCGCCCATTTCCATCAGCTCCAACCCGGCCAATACCGAAACCTTCCAGCATACCATACGCCACGTGGGCAATGTAACCAATGCCTTGGCCAAAATGCAGCCGGGCGACGTGGTAGGTGTTCGCGGCCCCTACGGGACAGGCTGGCCTCTGGATGTATTGCCAATTAAGAATCTTTTAATAGTGAGTGGCGGTATCGGTCTGGCTCCTTTACGGCCGGTTATTCACGAAATATGCCATCGCCGAAAAGATTTCGGACAAGTAGAGATTCTCTATGGTGCCCGTACGCCTGGCGATCTCCTCTATAGGGCGGAATATGACCTCTGGCGCCACATGGACATTAACCTTCGCCTGACAGTAGACAGTGTGCCCGATGGTTTGAAGTGGCAGGAGCATGTAGGAGTGGTGACCGAGCTTTTCCCGTATATGTCTTCCCGCCCAGAAGATACTATTGTCTTCACTTGCGGGCCAGAAATAATGATGTCTTTTGTGGTTAAAGGGTTGCTGGCTCGCGGTTTCCGCCCGGAGCAAATTTATGTCTCCTTGGAGCGGCGCATGAACTGCGGGGTTAAAAAGTGCGGCAAGTGCCAGATCGGTCCTAAGTTTGTTTGCCGGGATGGTCCGGTCTTCGCTTATGCCGAGCTGTTAAGTCTACCAGAAGAAGTTTTAGGAGGTGCGGCCCGGTGAGCAAGCCCCGTATAGCTGTCTATAAAATGAGCTCCTGTGCCGGTTGCCAGTTGGAAATCCTCAACCTGGAACCCATACTTCTCGACCTCCTGGGGGCTGTGGAAATAAGTTATTTCGTCATGGCACGCCGCGAAAATCAGTCTGGCCCCTATGATATCGGCCTGGTAGAGGGCGCCATTACCTGCGGAGAAGAAATTGAGCGGCTGAAAAAAGCCAGGCAAGACTGTAAATACCTTGTGGCTTTAGGGTCCTGCGCGTGTTATGGAGGTCTACCGTCCATCAAAAATTGGCATCCTCAGCGCGTCATTGAAAGCCGGGTTTACGACGACTTAAGCGCCATCCATTCTACCACTGCCTATGGCATTGACTACTATGTACCAGTAGATGCTTATCTCAAAGGCTGCCCGGTGAGCCGGGAAGAACTCCTGGAATTTATCAAAGGTGCCCTACTGGGGATCAAACCCTATTTGCGGCCCCATAGCGTATGTGTAGAATGCAAGCTCCACGAAAATATCTGCCTTTTTGTTACCGAAGGAAAAGTTTGCCTGGGGCCAGTCACCTCAGCCGGCTGCGGAGCCCTCTGCCCTTCCCGCAGCAAACCCTGCGAGGGCTGTCGCGGTCCGGCCAACGATGCCAACACCGTGTCCCTGGCCCAGACCATGGCCGAATACGGCCTGCACCACAGCGACATCCTCCGGCATTTCCGGAAGTTTGCCGGTATGACGCCAGAATTTAGCAAAGGGGCGGAGGCTGTATGAGCGAATTAGCTATCAAGGTGGATTACCTAGCCCGGGTTGAAGGTGAAGGGGCTATAAAAGTTAAAGCCAAGGACGGTAATATACTTGAGCTGGAACTTAAAATTTTTGAGCCTCCGCGTTTCTTCCAGGGCTTCCTGGTCGGGCGTAAATTTGACGAAGTTCCAGAAATAGTCTCGCGCATCTGCGGCATCTGTCCGGCGTCTCATCAGATAACGGCTATTCAAGCCCTGGAAGACGCCTTAGGTATTGAGCCCAGCCAGCAGACTAAAGATCTGCGCCTGCTTTTAGCTCTAAGCCAATATATCCAGAGCCATACTTTGCATATCTACTTCCTGGCTTTGCCCGATTTTTTGGGTTATGAGAGCGCCATTGCCATGGCCAAAGACCATCTGCCGGCAGTACAGAGGGCTTTAAAACTCAAGCGCCTGGGCAATGACTTGACCGCCCTGGTAGGCGGCAGGGAAGTCCATCCCGTCACTCCCACCATCGGCGGCTTCACTTCTGTCCCCAGTCGTCAAGAACTGCAGGCCATGGCTGAAAGATTAAATGAGGCTCGCGAGGATGCCCTGGCCACCATAGACCTGGTGAATTCGCTAACCATCCCTGCCTTTGAGCGCGAATGTGAACATCTGGCTTTATCTGAGGAACATGCCTATGCCATCAACAGCGGCCGGCTAATTTCTACCAAAGGCCTGGATATTTCGGCTTGGCAGTACCGCAACCATATCAAAGAGCGGCACATCCCCCACTCCAATGCTCTCCATTCTTATGTCGAAGGGAGAGGAAGCTTCCTGGTGGGGCCCTTGGCCAGAGTTAATTTAAATCTGGATAAACTTTCTCCTGCAGCGCAAAAGGCCGCCCAGGCCACGGGGATCTTCCCCACCTTTAATCCCTTCTACAGTATAGTGGCCCGGGCCATAGAACTATTGCATAGCATCGATACCTGCCTGGAAATAATCGGCCGCCTGGATCCTCAGCCGGAGGAAGTGCCCTACACCGTCCAGGCGGGTCAGGGGTTCGCCCTAACTGAGGCCCCGCGGGGCACCCTCTACCACAGCTACCGGATCAACGATCAGGGCCTGGTGGAGGAAGCGGATATTGTTACCCCCACTGCTCACAATGTCGCCAACATGGAAGAAGACCTGCGGGCCTTCGTCCCAGGTGTCCTGGATCTGCCGTTAGAAGAGGCTACCTTAAAGTGCGAAATGGTCATTCGTAACTATGACCCCTGTATCTCCTGCTCCGTCCATTTCTTGCGGCTGGAGATCGAGAGGGAATAAGCCATGGCCAAAGTAATTATTGGCTGCGGTAACCCCTTGGCCGGCGATGACGGCATAGGTTTAAGGGTGATTGAAGAATTGCTGCGCCGGGGACTCCCGCCGGAAGTCAAGGCCATTCCGGCCGGTCTCCCCGGCCTGACTATCCTGGGGCTTCTAAGAGGAGCCCAACAGGCTATAATCGTCGATGCTGCGGATGCCGGCCAGGAGCCGGGCACCATAATATGCTGTCAAGAAAAGGATCTGGCTAAGCTTCCCTTTCGCAGTCTCTCCCTTCATAGTGTGGGCATTGCTGAAGCCTTAGCTTTGGGTCGTTTAGTAGAACCGGCTACTTTCCCGCCGCGGCTCACCTTTGTGGCCATACAAATCGGGGAGATAAAACCCGGTCAAAGGGCCTTAAGCCCGCTGGTAGCTGCCGCCCTGCCCTTAGCCGTGGACACCGTATACCAGCTTCTAGAAGGTGAACCCCATGCATGAATTGGCCCTGGCTGAAGCAGCCGTGCGCCTGGTAGCCCAGGACGCGGCCAGGAGAGGCATTAGAAAGGTTACGGAGGTAAAACTCTTAATAGGCGAATGGACAGCCGTCTTACCCGAAGCCTTCCGGCTGGCCTTTGAGTGCGCCACTCAGGGCACCCTACTGGAAGGAGCAAGGCTAGATATCGAGACCGCGTCTGCCCGCGCTTTGTGTTCCAATTGCGGCATAGAGTTCCGCCCTGAGGAATGGTTTTTGCTCTGCCCCCGGTGCCAATCCCCTGGCGCCCAGCTCCTATCAGGCCGGGAAATGGAAGTGGTTTCCTACGGAGGTGAAATATAAATGGCGGCGTTTAAAGTTATCCTGGCCCAAGATCTGCGCCAGGCCACCCGTGAACAAGCTGCCGAAAATAGGGCCCGATTGGCTGCTAACGGTATAACCGCCATCAATCTAATAAGCAGCCCCGGAGCAGGCAAAACCAGTATACTGGAGGCTACCGTGGCTTACTTAGCTGAAGAAATAAAAATCGGAGTTATTGAAGGCGATATAGCCACCAGCCGCGATGCTGCTCGCCTGGCCAAGTGGAAAGTACCGGTGGTCCAGATAAATACGGCCGGCGCCTGCCACCTGGATGCGGCCTTGATTGCTGCCGCTTTACCCGAACTCCCTTTACAGGAACTGGACCTGCTCTTCATCGAAAACGTGGGCAACCTGGTCTGCCCGGCGGAGTTTGATCTGGGCGAAGACCTTAAAGTTTGTATTTTAAGCGTCTCCGAAGGAAGCGATAAACCTTTAAAATATCCCCTTATTTTTCAGGAAGCCCGGGCTCTTCTTTTAAACAAAATCGATCTTTTGCCCTATACCGACTTTGATATGGAAGCTTTCCGGCAAGATATTAAAAAACTTAATCCTAACCTGACCGTCCTGCCCGTCTCAGCTCGCACCAAAGAAGGCTTTGAGGACTGGTGTTCATGGCTGAAACAGCTGGTGACTTCCAAAAAGAAAGCGTCCGCCCTGTGCGGCGCTACCGCTTAATCTTGCGAGGAATAGTCCAGGGTGTAGGCTTTCGACCTTTTGTATATCGCCTGGCCCAAAGTTGGGGCATCCGGGGTGTAGTATATAATGCCAGCACGGGGGTCTGTATTGAGGCCGAAGGGGAAGAAGGCCAGGTGCAAGGTTTTATCCGGGAAATTTTAACCCGACCTCCCCGCCTGGCCAAAATTGCCGGCTGGCAACAAGAAGAATTAACTCCTTGCGGCTTTAAAACCTTTACCATTGAGGCTAGCGTAGTCGGAACAGATCAGCAGGTAATAGCTTCCCCGGACGTAGCTTTATGTGGTGAGTGTCAGAGGGAGGTGCTGGACCCGGCCGACCGGCATTACCGTTACCCCTTTACCAACTGTACTTCCTGCGGCCCCCGTTTCACTATAATCTATAACCTTCCCTACGACCGCAGCCGCACGGCTATGGCTCCTTTTGCCCTTTGCCCGGATTGTGCCGCTGAATATGCCGATCCCGGCAACCGGCGTTTCCATGCCCAGCCCGTAGCCTGCCCGGCCTGTGGGCCGCGGGTGATACTTTTAGACCATAAAGGGCAAAGGGTGCCCGGCGACTGGGCAGAACGGGCAGGGGAGTTCCTCAGGCAAGGCTGTATCCTGGCCATTAAAGGCCTGGGAGGGTTCCATTTAGCCTGCGACGCTACCAATAATTCTGCCGTAGGTTCTTTACGCCGGCGCAAGGGCCGTCAGGGAAAACCCTTCGCCGTTATGGCCAGGGACCTGGAAATTGTAAAGCAATATTGTTATATTAGCGAAGCCGAAGCCGCACTTCTCTCTTCCCCGGCAGCTCCTATCGTCCTCCTCGGCCTGCGCCCGGGAACTGATCTTTCCCCTCTGGTGGCACCGGGTTTAAGTACCCTGGGTGTAATGTTGCCCTATACTCCCCTGCACCTTCTGCTCCTAAAAGCCGGACCGCCCCTTCTGGTAATGACCAGCGCCAATCCCAGCGATCTGCCCCTGGTTAAAGAAAACGAAAAAGCCTTACAGGAGCTTGCCGGAATAGCTGATTATTTTATCTGCCATAACAGGGAAATAGTAAACCGCTGTGACGATTCCGTAATAGCCTTGCGGCTCGGGTATACCCATTTTTACCGGCGTTCCCGCGGTTATGTACCCCAGGCCATTCCAGTGAGCTTGCCTACGGGCCCGGATGTCCTGGGAGTGGGGGGTGACCTGAAAAATACTTTCTGTCTGCTTAAAGGGGAAGAGGCTTTCTTAAGCCAGCATATTGGAGACCTGGCTGCGCTAGAAACACGGGAAGCCTGGCGTGAAGCCCTGGAGCGTTTACAACTTTTGACCGGGGCCAATCCCCAAATAGTGGCTTGCGATCTGCACCCAGGGTATTATTCCACCCTGTTGGCCCAAGGATTAAGTTCCCAACTCGTCCACGTCCAGCACCACCACGCCCACCTGGCCAGCTGCCTGGCCGAAAATGGTGCTACCGGGCCGGTTTTGGGGGTAATCTGCGATGGCACCGGTTATGGGTTGGATGGAGCCGTCTGGGGTGGCGAGATAATAAAAGGGTCGTACGATGATTTTCAGAGGATCCTCCACCTGCGTTACCTACCCCTGCCGGCCGGCGATCAGGGCGTCCGCCATCCCTGGTATATGGCCGTAAGCTATCTTTATCATTGCCTGGGGCCGGGAGAAGGAGAAGCCGCTGCCCGTGAGCTATTCGGCCAGCAGGGGCTACGTTTAGAGGTTGTCCTGCAGATGTTGCGCCGCAAATTTAACCTTACACCCACTTCCAGTACGGGCCGCCTTTGCGATGCCGTGGCTGCCCTCTGCGGTATTTGCCTGGAAAATACTTATGACGGCCAGGCGGCTTGTGAACTGGAGGAAGCCGCGCTGGCTTGCGGTGAGCTGGAGAAACTTCAACCCTATCCCTTTATTTTAACTGATGAAGAAATGGATCCAGCCCCTATGATAAAATCAATATGGGAAGAACTAAAGCGCGGTACACCCAGCGCTGTTATAGCCGCCCGTTTCCATCGTACTTTGGGAGAAATGATCCTCCAGGCCGTGGAAAGAGCCTCGGAAATTACCGGCTTGCGCCTGGTAGCTCTAAGCGGCGGCGTATGGCATAATAGACTACTGCTGGAAGCAGTAAATCAGGGTCTTAAGAGCAGAGGATTTATTGTCTATATTCACCGTCTCGTGCCTCCCAATGACGGCGGCCTGGCCCTGGGCCAAGCTGCTGTAGCCCGAGCCACCTGGAGAAAGGGGATTTGAGGAATGTGTTTAGGGATACCGGCCCGGATCATCACTATTGAACCTGATGGACTACAAGCCACAGTGGAAAGCTGGGGAATAAGGGCTCAGGTGAGCCTGGCCCTGGTCGAGGATTGCCGGCCTGGTACTTATGTCCTGGTACATGCTGGCCATGCCATCAGTATAATTGATGAAAAGGAAGCTGAGGCTCGACTAACTCTATGGCAGAACATGGCAAGTGGCGAACGCACAGGAGTTGACTAAAAATTGGATATATGGAGCATGTATCGTCAAAAGGAGCTGGCAGCCCGACTCTTGTCTAAGGTTAAGTCCCTATCCCAAGAGATAGCTGATAAATTGGGCCGCCGTCCGGTAGTGATGGAAGTCTGCGGTACCCATACGGTAGCCCTGGGCCGTACAGGCCTGCGCAGCCTTTTAGCCAATTATTTAGATCTAAGGAGCGGGCCGGGCTGCCCTATCTGTGTAACTGCCCCGGAAGACATTGATTACATGCTGTTCCTGGCCCGCCAACCGGGAGTTGTCATAGCCACCTTCGGCGACATGTTACGGGTACCTGGCAGCAGGGGTTCGCTGGAAAAGGCCAGAACAGAAGGCTGCCAGGTCCAGGTGTGTTACAGCCCCAGGGAAGCCCTGGACCTAGCTCGTTCAAACCCGGAAAAAGAAGTGGTTTTCTTAGCCATAGGCTTTGAAACTACAGCTCCGGCAGTAGGATTAACTGTTAAGGAAGCTTTCGCCCTCGGACTGAGAAATTTTACCATCTTTAACGCTCATAAATTGGTACCGCCTGCCCTGGCCGCCCTAGCTGGTGATCCCGAGTTAAAGCTGGACGGGCTTCTCCTGCCAGGTCATGTTAGCGCCATCCTGGGACGCCGCGCTTACGCTTTTCTGGCAGAAAAATATAATTTACCGGCAGCCATTGCCGGCTTCGAAGCCATAGACATCCTTGGCGCCCTGCTGGAACTGCTGGTCCAGATTAAAAAAGGGGAAGGGCAGGTTATCAATGCTTATCCCCGGGTGGTTACAGAAATTGGTAATTATAAAGCCCAAGAAATTTTAAAAGAAGTGTTCGTGCCGCGAACGGCCAATTGGCGAGGGCTGAGCCATATTCCAGAAAGTGGCCTCCAATTAAAGGCCCCTTATCTCGAATGCGACGCCACCCGGCGCTGGCCCCTGGAATTAAAGCCCGTCCCGCCACCGCCCGGCTGTCGCTGTGATAGCATCCTTAAAGGGCGTTTCCTGCCCCCGGAGTGTCCCCTCTTTGCTCGCCAGTGTACTCCTCTAGAGCCGGTGGGTCCCTGTATGGTTTCTTCCGAAGGCTCCTGCGCCGCCTATTACCGTTATTCGAGGAGTAAGGATGGAGGATAAGACAGGTATGGAAAAATACAATAGTTTAAAAGGTGTTATTACTTTAGCCCACGGCGATGGGGGTGAATTAACGCATGACCTGATTAACCGATTGTTTTTGAAATACTTTGACCACGAAGCCTTGCAACCTTTAAACGATGCCGCCCTTCTCCCCGCTATTCCCGGGCGCCTGGCTCTAACGACCGATTCCTTTGTGGTCAAGCCCCTCTTTTTCCCCGGGGGAAATATCGGATCTTTAGCCGTCAACGGTACTGTCAATGACCTGGCTGTAAGCGGCGCCAGGCCTCTTTATTTGACCTTGGCCCTGATTTTAGAGGAGGGTTTACCCCTGCCAACCCTGGAAGAGGTCCTGGCTGCCGTGGCCAGAGCAGCTAGGGAAGCAGGTGTAGGTATTGTAGCCGGAGACACCAAGGTAGTGGAGCGGGGGCATGGCGACCAGATCTACATCAATACTACGGGTTTGGGGGTGATAGCCGATAACCTTGACCTGGGGGTCCACCGCATCCGGCCGGGAGATGTTTTTATGGTGAGCGGCTCGGTAGGAGAGCATGGCCTAGCTGTTCTCTCCGCCAGGGAAAATTTTGGCTTGACCGGTCTGCAGAGTGATTGTGCTGCTCTGCATACTTTAATTCTACCTTTACTGGAAGCCTTCCCTAAAGAAATTAAATGGCTCCGCGATCCCACCCGGGGCGGGCTGGCCACTGCCGCCAAGGAACTGGCTCTCAGCGCTAAAATGGACGTATTCCTGGAGGAGGAAGCCATTCCTGTGAGCGATAGCGTGCGCGGGGGTGCCGAAATCCTCGGCCTGGATTACCTCTACCTGGCCAACGAAGGCAAGTTCTGCGCGGTGGTTGATCGAACTGCTGCCGGTGAAGTCCTGGCCTTCCTCCAGAGCCACCCCTTAGGCCGACAAGCAACCGTCATCGGAGAGATAAGGGAGGGAACAGGCCGCGCAATCTTGCGGACTTCCTTAGGCGCTACGCGCGAACTCTATCTTTTAAGCGGCCTCCAGCTACCGCGCATCTGCTGAAGAGTATTCATCCAGGCTGTCCAGGGCTTGTAACAGCTCTTCCTCGGACTGAAATTCCGCCTGACCCCGGCGTATCCGCTCCTGCCAGTCGGCTGGTAATTGAGCTACCTGCACGTCCAGCACCCTTTCCAGAGGGCCGGAGCTCCCTGCCGGCCCCCGGTAAACCGCCACCCGGCCGTCCAATTCAGCCAGGTGGCGCTTGGGGTCATCGGCCGGGCAAAGGCCCTGGATTTCCTGGGAAATAACGAACCTTCCGGCTTTATCTTGCCGGATGACCCACCCTTCCTCAGGCGGGAAGATAACTTCCAGTTCCCGCTTGCCCGCCCACCTCCAATCCATACCGACGGGCAGCGGGAGCTCTTCCCGGTGCCCACAGTCCTTATACACCCTTTCTACCACCGGCTGGGGGCGTAAGAACTGGGGAACAGAACGGCCGGGAAGCTTCCAAAACGTTACCGCTTGAGGCCCGAAGACCGTAAGAACTCCTACCACAGCCAGGAGAAAGAGGAGCAACAAAAAACGCCGGCTGCCAGATTCCATAAGCCAACCTCCCCTTGCTTACCAGAATCTAGCATCACCGGCTGGACGGCCTGTTATACTCTGTTCCCATTAGCTTATCCGTTCCATAATGTCCTGGGGGATATCAAAGTTGGTATAAACAGCCTGCACATCATCATGATCTTCCAGGAGATCCACCAGCTTCAACACCTTGGCCGCCGTCTCCAAATCTTCGATAGTCACCGTAGTGTTAGGTACCATCTGCACCTCGGCACTGGCAATTTCGATCCCGGTCCCCGCCAGAGCCTGGCGGACGTTCTCCAGCTCGCCCGGCGCAGTGTAGATTTCCAACATCTCACCATCACTGTCGTCCACATCTTCCGCCCCGGCTTCAATAGCTTGAAGGGCGATTTCTTCCCGCTTCTCGCCCGCCGGAATCGCAATGGTGATGACGCCCCGGGGCCGGAACATCCAGGACACGCAGCCGCTTTCCCCTAGATTACCACCGTTGCGGGAAAAAATATAACGGATTTCTGCGGCCGTACGGTTACGATTATCGGTGGCAACATTCAGGAGCAAGGCCACCCCACCCGGCCCGTAACCTTCGTAAGTCAGCTCTTCATAGGCAGCGCCCTCCAGCTCCCCGGTGCCGCGCATGATGGCCCGCTGGATGTTTTCGTTGGGCATATTGGCTTCCTTGGCTTTCTGGATGGCCGCCTTCAATCGGGGATTGGCCTCCGGGTCACCGCCGCCCATCCTGGCGGCAATAATTAGCTCGCGGCCTATTTTCGTAAATAGCTTGCCCTTTTTTTCATCCATTTTGGCCTTGCGGTGCTTAATATTAGCCCACTTGGAATGCCCGGCCACTTATCCTCCCTCCCCTCCTTCTCTTTTTAGCGTGCACCATTCTATCATATTATGAGCCGCCGGTGCAAGGGAGGTCTGTCCTGGCGCATCCCCAGTTTTGCTTCTAGGCCTGCTTGACTTTCGCTCGCTCCGGAAACCCTCGCGGGCCAAACTAGTGCTCGGCCTCAAGCTCCGGCGGACTTCCCGGCAAATTCGACCTCCTGTCTCAATTGC
>JAZHPA010000031.1:0-31449 GCA_051024685.1 Moorellaceae bacterium AZ2
TGGCTACCGCTCAGGTTTAGTCGCTCGCTTCCAAGCCCAAGCAGGCCTGCCCTGCAAAAAGTGGGGATAACTCAGTATTCCTTCCACAACATACTTAATAAAAATGGGTGGTTGCCAACTTACAGTAAAAACCCGTGTAAGAGACCACCACCCAATTAAATCTGCTTATCATGCTATTTACAAGTACCGGCAGACAGCTCGATCTGCAACACAAAAAATCGACCTTTTCGGCAACTCACACCGCCAAGCTGTCATTGCCTTTCCCACTCCTTTTCTTCTTTGGGAAGGCTATGTTGCCTGGACCGAGGCAGCCTCCATCCCCAGGCCAAGCTTACTCACGACTACGGAAAGCTTTTTTATCCCGGCCGCGAATTTTAAAGCTGCCAATACCAAACGGTAAGAGATATTCGTTTGCCTCCTCTAGTGCGCAGCCCCGTTTAAGGGAACCTCACCTCTTCAGAGCGCCCTGCGTCCCCCGCCGGCTTCTGCCTCTGTTCTGTATAGGTGTGCCCATGGCTAAATACTTGCTTTCCTTGCTGGCGTGTCCCTTCCCAAAGGGCTCGCCACCAGGCTTCGTTTTGGGTCCCAAGATCTTTAACCCAGGCCTCTACCCAATTCCTCCATTAGCTCCTCGTACATCTGCTGGCGCACCTGCAAAAATTGCAGCTCCGAGCGATTTCGAGGTCTAGGTATATTTACCTCCACTATTCTTTTCACGGTTCCCGGACGTGGAGAAAGTACAATTATCCTATCTCCTAGATAAACCGCTTCCTCAATGTCGTGCGTAACCAGAATTACGGTGGTTTTTTCTTTTTCCCAGATCCTGAGAATCTCCTGCTGCATCCGCAACCTCGTAAGAGCGTCCAAGGCGCCGAAAGGCTCATCCATAAGCAAAAGCTTGGGCCGGTTGATTAAGGCCCGGGCTATGGCCACTCGCTGAGCCATGCCGCCGGAAAGCTGGGAGGGGTAGGAGTCTTCAAACCCGCTTAATCCTACCAGCTCCACATAGCTCCGAATCAACTCCCGTTTACCGCCATTCTTGTTTTCCTGCAAAGCGAACTCCAGATTCTCGGTTACGGTCAACCAGGGCAACAAACGGTGCTCCTGAAATACCATACCCCGGTCCAGGCCGGGCCCATTGATCGGTTCTCCCTCCAAAGTAACCGTCCCTTGATAGTCGGGCTCCAGGCCGGCAATTATTCTAAGCAGGGTAGTCTTACCGCACCCGCTAGGCCCCAAAATACACAAGAATTCCTGGGGGAAAACGTTAAAAGAAAGGTCCTGCAACACCATCAATTCTTGACCGCCATTCACGTACTTCTTGGACACGTTGCGAAGGATCAGGAGAGGGTCTCCCCTCGAGCCTAGTTTCCGGTGTAAAAGCTCCGCCACCTAATGATCTTCCTTTCCACCCGCTGCAGGACATAATCCATAGTTTTCCCCACCACTCCGATGGCCAGCATGCCTACCAGCACCCGGTCAGTCTGGGCCAGGGCCCGAGAATCCATAAGCATATAGCCGATACCGCGCATTCCTCCCGACAATTCCGCGGCGACTACGCACATCCAGGCGTAGCCCAAACCGATACGCAATCCGGCCACGATAAAAGGCATGGACCCCGGCACTATCACTTTACGGATGAATTTTGACCGGGGAACCTTAAATACCCGCGCTACCTCCACTACTTTTTCATCCGTCTGCCTTATACCGTGCAAGACATTGAGGAAAATAGGGAAAAACGCCCCCAAGGTGATAATAAAAACTTTTGAACCCTCTTCTATGCCGAACCAGAGGATAGCCAAAGGCAGCCACGCAATAGGCGGAATCGGCCGCAGCAGCTGAATGATCCCCTCGATCATCTGGCTCAATAACGGAGACAGGCCCAACGCCATACCCAGGCCAATGCCCAGAAAAGCTGCCAGGGCAAAACCTTCCAGTACACGAACCAGGCTCGTTCCCAAATGGCGTACCAGCTCACCGCTGTTCAATGTCTCGGCCAGCGCCCAAAGAACACTTTCGGGAGAAGGCAGCAAAATAGGTTTGACACGCCCGCTGGTAGTTATACCATGCCATACCAATAACAGCAGAACGGGAATAAGCCCCTTTTTCCCTATGGAGCCTAACACTGTCGGGCGCCGGTGTTCTCTAGAACTCCGCCTTAACACGGTTTCCATAACGCCTCTCCCTTCAGGCAGCCCCGGGATCTCCTTGTAAAATGTTACACGGTAGGCCGCCGGTGCCCAAATATTTTGTGGCTCAACAACGTTCCACATATCTACCCTTTAACCGCACCAAGCGGGGTTCCCGGCCAAGGCTACATACCCAACCTGAGCTGAGCAGCCGACCGCAGGAGCAGCGCCCTCGGCACCGGCTCCGGGCCTGGTTTCGCCGGCGGTTCCTTCGCCTCCCCAAAGTATAGTCGCGCCGGATTTTCAACCTTTTTTAGCTTCGGATACCGGCATTCATATATGGCGCTATCTACCGTTCTGTTCTAAAAGCTGTTCCACCGCTTCGTTGCAAGGATACCGGCCATTCATGTCATTGGATCCATCTCCAAGGCATCACTCTGTGTACCGTCCCGGCTACCCTTGTACCTGCCCCATCCTCGCGCCGTGCGGCTGGGCGCTTATTTGCGCAGGAATGTCGCCATGTCCACCGGGTTTTTGATCAGGCCCGTTTTTCTCAAGAAAGCTTCCGTGTCCTTCAGTTCAGCGACCAAGCTGTCGGTAATGGTGCCGTCGTAATTGAACTTGCGGACGATTTTCTTTAGTTGGTCAGGAGGTATTTTTAAATCTTCGGTCAGGAGTTGGATAGCCTCGTCGGGATTGTCCTGGATAAACTGCGCCCCTCTGGCGAACGCCGCTTTCAGCGCTTCGATGGCTTTCGGATTCTGAGTTGTAAATTCCGTGGCCGCTACTATGACCGCCGTTCCCTGATAAACGCCCGTTCCGTCGGCAATAACGCGTATCTCCCCCGCGTCCTCCATCCGGGTCAGCAAGGGGTCCCACATTACTCCGGCCTCCACATCTCCCCGAACGAGGGCCACAGCCAGATCGTCCATCGTTAGGTTGACAAACTGGATATCATTCATAGTCATCCCATTCTTATCCAGGAGCAAGAAGAGCAGTTTAGTGCCATAAGCACCGCGCGTTGTACCCACTTTCCTGCCCTTCAGATCGACGATACTCCTTATACTGGAATCCTTCCTGACCACTACGGCCAGGGCATCAGGCGCCGTAGAGGCGATAGACACGATTTGATAATCCGTGCCGGCCGAGCGCCCGATAAATGCCGGAAAATCCCCCATCACGCCCACATCCAAATGTCCGGCTGCAAAAGCCTCACTTACCATCGGACCCAGACTGAAGGGCTGCCAGTCCACCTTATAGCCTGCTTTGGCCAGCTCTTCGTCGATATACCCCTTTTTCTTCGCTATCCACATATGGGCGTAATGCGGCAGCGGCACGACACCTAACCGCACGGCCTTTAGTGTGGCTTGTTCCGCCGGCTTCGGGGATTGGTTTGTGCATCCGGTACCCAGCAGTGAAAGCCATACCACCACCAGTAGCAGCGACCAAGCTGTTCTCTTCCCCCCCATCATGCCTGAGATCATACCACCTTTCTTTGCAGCGTACTGGCTTCCGACTTCCAAATCAGCGAAGGGCCGTCCAGCACCCTCCACCCGGCTTCCCAATACATTCTTCGCACTTCGGCTACTGAGCGGCCGCGCGTGCGTTCGCAGTCCTCATGAGTGTCCCGCGGGCTAGATCCGGTTTCCGCCCACATTATGTTGACACCCACCAGAGGGCCCGCTACACTGGGTTCATGCCAGCACATACCTATTATTTCGTGCTGGGTGGACAAACGAATGGCAGCCAGAATATGCGCCTGCCGGGCTTCAGTGATCATCCCGCGCTTCCCCACTTCGGTGTCGGGTACGGCAATCCGGCGCATACAACCGCTATACACGGCGCCGCATTCCCGGGCGATGACGGTTGCTTCCACCAGTTCTTCGGTCGTATGCTCGGGCCCAACCGGCTCCACACACGTGCCGAGAACCAGGCCGGCCTCCCTGGCCGCGCGCATGGTGGCCAGCCTTTTTTCTACCGGAATAGAGGATTCAATGCCTTCTCTCAGACGTACGGCATGATATACTCCATTCAAGCCGGCGTCCTTCAAAGCGTACGCCTCTTTGAGCGTAAAATCGTCAATATTGCCGATCAGCACCGTGTCAGGGCTCAGGTTGCGACGAACTTCCTGAATTATCTCCAGCAGCCGTCCAAAAGGAAAGGTCCCCGTAGACACGAGATAGATGGCGTTAGCTCCATTTTCTTCCATTTTTCGGCATCGTTTCACTATCTCCTCTATGGGCATCACACTAGCTCGGGCAAACACCTTATTGACGGCGGCAAAGGAACACCATTTACAGTTCCGGGCGCAGGGTCCCACGTTGATGCCGACGTGGGCATGCACTTCCGCCACATTATTGCTGACCTTCGAACTGATTTCTCTCGAGGCATGTTGGATATAAGCCGACTCGGCCGTAAATGGAGCTATATCAAAAAGGGCTGCCATCTCTTCCCGGTTGAGCAGCTCCCCCGACTTCGCCTTATCCACCAGATAGAGGACCTCTTTCCGCAGCAAGCTCGCTCAACTCCTCCTCCGAGATTGTTCCCATGTACGCTAGTCCGTACGTTAGTACGAAAATAACCCTGTTTTTACGTGTTGTTGGGCCCCCTTAAGCGCGGCCGGTCCGCGCGAAAATACCCCCACTTTTTTGCCGTTGTGCCCTCTGGGTGAATGGCCCCGTGAGTTAACGCGGCAACCCGACCCCAGAAACCTACAGTTCAATGCTCAACCCATCGTAGCCGGCCAAGACCCCGTCTAACTCGGCCAGCTCTTTATTTAACTGTTCCACCGTCACCGGAGAGCTGTAGTGCATGGAAAGATGCGTGAGAATAGTTTGCCCGGCGCCCACTCTTTTCCCCAATTCTATAGCCTGGGCTACCGTCATATGCGTATCGGGATACCAGTTTTCTCCATAAAAAGTAGCATCGCACACCAGATAGTCTACCCCCTTCACCTTGGCCAGCGTTTCCTCCGGCAGCCAGGAGGTATCAGGAAAATAAGCCAGCTTCTTGCCCGCCTCTATAAGAAAACCGGCCGTTTCAATACCGTGGTTGGCCCGCAAAGGTGTCAAGCTCGCCCCGTCTAAATCATAAGGGTGTTCGTAGCTCCACTCCCTTAGGTCTACAAGTTCGGTCAGGCGGTGAAACCCGGAGGTAAACTCCCCCATGTACCCGGGCGGCAGATATATAGGCAGCCGGCGGTCTTTCTCCTTCAATCTCAGATAGTACTCCAGTTCCCCCAACCCGGCAAAATGGTCGTGGTGCCAATGGGTGAGAAACACACTGTGGATATCCCGGACTCCCTCACGGCACAGCTGTACCCTGAGATCGGGCGAAGCGTCTAGCAAAACTCGCTTGTTGTCTACGGTGAGCAAGGCCGTACTCCGCGTCCGGGCGGCCGATGGATTGCTCCTGGCTTCCCGGCAGGCCGCGCATTCACAAAAGAAGGCCGGGACCCCCGGTCCCGCGCCGGTACCCAGCAGTTTCAATTGGATCTCGGCCATATTGTCCCACCTCCACTTCTATCAACCTTTTGGCCCCCGGTATTTACCTTTAGCCGCCTCTTCCTCCAACGCTCAACCTATGCGTCGAAGGTTCCAACCGGCATAGCAGTAGAGCCCCCATTCTAAAAATTGATGAGCCTAAACCTGCATAACGCCCCCGCACCCGGCGGATGTCAGCGGCAGACACCGCCGCTCGCCGGCGGCCCTGCAGCCGCTTTTCCCTTTCTGCTGGCGTAGGAAAGAATCGTTCCTATCACGATACTTAGGATCGCCGCAAAGATCATCCTGTACTCGGGCGGTAAAAGAAAGGTTATCGTATGCGCTGGTATCCAAAATCCCGGAATGGTGGTCAACAGAACAAAGCATACCATATTGTGCCAATCGATGAGACTAATGATCTCACCGAGCGAAGGTCTTTTCCCCGTAGCGTACAATACCTCGATAGACGTATCACTGAACCGGTGAAAGATCATGAACACTGGAGCAAAGCACAAATTGCACACAAGGCTTGTGTAAAACGCGGTAAGGAGGCGGTTGCCCGCTCCGGGAATAAGACCTTTCGCTAGAGCAGCCTCTACTCCCTCCGAAAATATCTCGAAGGTAAGCATCACACTTATTCCTATGAAGCCCCATATCACCATACGGGCCAGGAGCCCTGGGGGCTTTGACCAGCAGCCTGACACGATGCGCCGCCCGAGTAGCTCACCCATCGTGGCCAGCAGGAAAAACTTAAGAAACGACATCAAGTACGGGTGACCCAATGTAAGGCTTACAAATATCTTGTTGGTTTCCGGCAGTCCTACGAAGGCAAGAACCCCTGCCAGGACTCCTGCCCAGATAATGTCTCCTGCCAACAATCCGTTTTGCCTCCCTTAGCCAGTCGTCTCGTACGTGTACCACCCTTTCCGGCCTTCCGTCCGACACGCCCGGCCCTCACCAGGGACCTGAGAGTATGAAGCAGATTCCACTTGGGATCCTTTGTCTCCCGGAAGAAGTATTCGCCTATGGTGACCGCTAGATCAACCCCGCCAAAGTCCATCAGCCGGAAGGGCCCCATGGGGTAATTCAGGCCAAGGGTAACAGCCGTGTCTAGGTATGTTATGAGAAAGGCGACGGGCAACTTCCCCCGGCAGGAAAGGCCGCAGCACTCATACTCTCTTCGCCCAACATCCCCCGCCCTAACCCTCCACCAGGCTTATGGCCCTTTGCGGGCACTGGCCCACACAGGTATAGCAGGCCGTGCACAGGTCCGGCCGCACGGCGGAAGCCACTGGCTGCCCCGATTCGCCGGGAGTCAGCTGCAAAACGCCGTGGGGGCAGAAATCTACGCAGATCCCTTCCCCCCGGCACTTTTCTTTGTTGATCACGACGGTGACGGTCTTCCGCAGGTGACCGTCCGGGCCCTCCTTTACCTGGCCGAAACCCACCACTGGGGGGGCATAAATCTTATTCCGCTCTTCCACCATTGCCTTGCGGGCCAGTTCCTCCAAAGCACTCAGGATATTCTCCATGCGCCGGGCCGGGATGGAAAGGAAGGTTTCAAAATCGTCCATGTCGCTGGAAGCCCGGCTCCCGTAGCATCCAAAGGAGGTATTCATACGGCCGGTCTTCATGGGGCGGACCGTCAGTTCGGCACAAACCGAATTGTAGGATGAGGTTTCAAATACCTGCCTCTCCCCGCTGAAATAACTGTCCGCGCTGCAGAGCCACATGGCCTGCTCCGGCCAAAGGATAAATATGACTACGTGGGGCTCAAAGGAGGCCCGGCCCAGCGGGGCTATGGCCACCGCCGAATACTCACCTGCCTCCCAGACAGGCCGCTCCTCGATCATCCGCCTGGCTACCTCCAGGTCGGGCAATTTCCGGAACCGCAGGTACAACTCGCCGGACTTTAATTTCGGCGGCATCTCTACCAGGCCAAGTATGGCCGCCCCGTCCGGGCACGCATGCCACTTGGGCGACAGATAAATAGAATAGCCCCTCCGCGCCGCAATCACCGCCTGGCAGTATCTCAATCTCATATGGGGTTCACCCAGGCCGTCCGGCACTTTTTCTCCCCTGCGCAGCAGTCTTACCGCCACCGGTTCCCACCGCAGGGACAATAATTGTCTTAATTTTAACGCCTTCTCCTTGTTATCTGTAAGCATCGACCATCGCCCCTTGTAACTCTTTGGCACTACCAGATATTCAGAGGCACCAGGCTTCAGCGCGGCTTATTTCAACTTGAAAACATTCAAGAAAGGGCTTCCCGGCTCCTGCGCCGGTTGTCCAGGGCCTCATCCTCAATGTTCAGCATAAAGGACAGAGCATGCACCACCGGTATTCCCCGGCAGTTGTCGGCCAGGTTAAACAGGCAGCTCATGCAGTAGGTGAGGAGCCCCTGCGCACCGCTGGCCTGTGCTTCTTTTGCCCGGAGTTGTGCCGCCCAGTCCCCGGCGCCCGGCACAAAGTGTTTGGCCATTCCCCCGCTACCACAGCACACAGTATGTTTTCCATGGTGCCTCATTTCCCTTACAGGTATGTTCAGGTACTCCAACAGGGCCCGCACCTGCTTGCCGAAAACCCTTCCCTCCCTGTCGGGGCAAGCATCATGAACGGTATAAACGGTGGAATCGTCTCGCTCCCTGGCCGGTAGAAGAGAACGGTGGGAATGCAATACGCTATAGACATCGACCACCTCTATGCCAGTACCCCCAAGTCTTTCGAGGAGTTCATAATAACAGTTGGGACAGCCTACTACTATCCTCGAAACGTGCCATTGTTCCATCCTGGTACCTAGCCGTTCCATATGCCTGTCGGCCCGATCATTCAGTCCCATGTATCTTAGAGGCTTACCGCAACAATCTATAACCGCCTTCGCTCCCGGGTAAATCCTTTCAAGGAACTCTAGAAAGGCTCGCGTGAGGCGGGGCGAGTAGGTGGCGATGGTACACCCGGGGAAGAACAGCGTCGAGGTGGCCGCGGTAGGTACTATATCCCCGTACTCGATATCCAGTACTTCCCTGCACAGGGCCCAGATGTTACCTTCCTCGTCCGGGCAAAGGTAGCTATAATCCTCGAGGTTGACGGCACCATTATCCACCATCTCTAGCCGCTTTAACCTGAGGGGCTCGGCAGGGTCTAAGCCTATAGGACAAGCAGCCGTACACAGCCCGCACTGCAAACAGGCAAAGGCTTGGTCCCCGGTGATTTCTTCCGAAGGCACCTCAAAAATCGGACGTCCATAACCCCGGAGTAAGGCACAGTCTTCGGCGCATGCCAGGCACCCGGCGCACTCCGGCACAGTTCGGTCACCACCCCTCATAGCGTTGTACCTTCAGACCCTTCGCCGGGCAGGGCTACGGATTCAAATCCTAAACGACGTATCAAGTCCAGAGTACGCCGCGGCACCGTTATTGCGGGATCGGTACGGCCGGCCAGCTCCAGCGCCCGCAATACCGGAATTATGCTGGCCAGGTCGGTAGGTATATCCACATCAGGCACCGTATCCAGAACCGCCAGGGGTATGGAGGCGGCCGCAGCTTTGTCCACCAGCATGTCCAGGGCAGTTCTTCCCCCGGGGTTGTAGAACACACCGTAAAAGTCAAAGGGCGTCGCCTTCGTAAGTCCTACTACCGAGAAGCCCCCCTCCTGGCAAGGTCCGACTACCAGGGCAGCGCCCAGGGGCCCCCTTTCTCCGGCACCAGATGGGCCGGCAGCTGCCGCCAAGCCGTGTTCAGTCTGGCTCAGGACGCGGAGCCGCTCCACAGCCATGCGTAAAGTGGCAGGCTGCAGGGAGGGCAAATCTCCCCCGATGATGACCACTCCGTCGTCTAAAGGCTTCCCTCCTTCACCCTGAAGGACCCACTCAGCAGCGTACTGCATCCTGTCGTCGAAGGTGCCGCCCCGGTCGCTGAAGACATCCCGAAAGCGGGCGGGAGCAGAGGTTTTCTGCAACAAATCCAGGATCTTCTGCCGGTCCCCTTCCTGATCGTGGCATATCCACAGGTCTACCTCCGGGTCGGCGGCGGCCGCTATACATGCTTCGCACACGTCCAGGAGACAGGCGGTATATAGTTCCTCCGCCTCCTCCTCCGTCAAAATGCCTCCGTGGGAGATGCATAATCGCGTCTTAATGCGTCCTCTTACGGGTACCTTGGTGAACAGCACTATCCCTATACGCAAACTAGCGCACCCTCCCTGCGAACCTTAGAGGTACTGGATTACAACTAACAAAGTCTTCGCAGCCGTCGCACTGCTCGCGGTAGGGACTGGGCAAGGCCTCAAAGGTATAATCCCGGAAGCCGTACCGGCGGTAGAATCCGGCCACCCCTCCCCGGGCCACCACTGTGACGCTATAGGTATCTTCCACCGGAGGGGCCGGAGAACGTGGACCCCGGCAGTAAGCCCACGGCCGCCTCAGAAGCTCCTTGATAAACTTCCCCCCCAAACCGCGGCCCCTCCCGTCGGGTCCCATTACCAGGGTTTCCAGATGGAAAGCGTCTGGTGCCGTCCAAACCAGCTTGGCACACCCCAAAGGGCGGGAGGCCTCCCTCAAAACCACATATTCCTCCGCTAAACCCCATATGCCCATTCCCGCGCCTACCAGCAGCTCCTCAATTTCAGCCGCTTCTTCGGGCCGCGCAAACTCTATAACCACCAGTCCCGACTTGTCTACTGTATCCAATGCCTGAAAAATTCACCTCGATGTTGGGAGTGTCTGCCCTGGCCACCAGATATTGTTTGGCACCCTGAGGGCTCATCTCAGCCTGAGCCTGACCTCGAGCTATGCTAGGGCCTTGGAGAGCCTATAAATTTAAGGTACGCGTCTGCTGCAGCCAGGCCTCTTCCAACTTTGCGGCCCAGGAAGCCAGTTCCTCCTCTTCCGGGTATTCATGCCGGTTTCCCGGCAGAACCAGGGGTAAACCCGCCGCCACCACTATATGACGGACGGCCAGCACCCCCACCAGGAAAAGAAGCCATGCCCAGTTGACCGCAGAAGTCACGAGCAGGGCCCACGGAACAACATGTCCCAGCATCACCAGCCCGACCCAGAACCACAGTTTGAGTGAACCGCGGACCACCATTTCCGCGGCTTCGCGGGCCTCGCGGGTGCCGCTCCTTAGCATTCCCAGAACGTATCCGGCCGCAAATATTAGCTGTAAGAGGCTGAAGAACAGACCGCATACCTTGAGACCGGGCAGCAGTGCGGCATAAGCGCCACCCAGTGCTGCGGAAACCAAACCGGTCACGGCTAAGCCGCCCACCGTGGAGCTGATCACCCAGAGGGGAACCAGCCCGGCAGGCTGCCAGAACGGCCGACCCCTGGCCTCTCCCAGCTCCAAGCCGGGATAAACCACCAACACCAGAGCGGCCGCACATCCAGCCACACCGGCAACCGTCCGCAACACTCCCCAGCCTGGGAACACCAGACTGAAGAAAGTATAACAGAAGGAGAAGAACAGGAAGGCTCCTAATGCCCACGCCCCCAGGCACATGATCGAGCGCGGACGCAGGAAAACCATGGGAAACCTGAATTTCTTGCCCAGCTCGGCCAGCAGGAGCAACCCCCCTGTTCCGGCTAGCACCAGCCCGCAGAGGCCGAGCCATCCCGGCAGTGCAACATCTTCCGGCATAACCCACAGGCCGAGAAGCACGCCTGTTACCAGGCACATGGCGCCCACGGAAGCCAAGAAGAAGTATCCCACGGCTAGAGAACCCCATACGTTTTGACGCCTTTGCATGAGTTATGAACCCCCTACGGGATTATATAATACACTGAGGGCCTCGTACCCAGGTGAGGGAACAGGGGCTGGGCGTTTTCCCTGCGTATCATCTGCACCAGCTCGCCCTCAGGGTCATCCAAATCCCCCACATGCCTGGCCTTCAGCTGGCAGGTTTCTACGCACCGGGGAAGCTCTCCGTTTTCAAGTCGTTCAATACACAGGGTGCACTTGCGCACTATGCCCCTTTTATGGTCAAATCTCCGGGCGTCATAGGGGCATACCAGAACACAGAACTTGCAGCCTATGCAGCGAGTTTCGTCCACCACGACAATGCCGTTATCTTCCCTTCTGCTGGCGCCTGTCGGGCACCCCTCCACGCAGGGAGCTTCCTGGCAGTGCATGCAGGCTGCGGTGAAATTATGGTAGGTGAGGTAGGGGAAGTGCCCCTCCGGCCCTACCTTGAATACTTTGTTCCACCTTTCCTCCAGATCCAACCCGTTTTCTATCTGACAGGCTACGGTGCAGGCATAGCACCCGACGCACCGGCGCAGGTCAATCACCATACCCCATTGCAACGCCATCACCCCTCAACCCGGTACACCCGACAAGGTATGGACCGGGTGCACCAGCTCCCGCATAATGGATCGCAACTATCAGGATCGTCATCTACACACACGTTAATATTGGACTCCCAAACCCCATAAAGAACCGGCTCCCGCGGGTCCTTTTCCGGATACCACCATCCCCGCTCGGCCTGGATTACGCCGGAGGGTACCTGGGGGGTAAGTCGGGCCCTCTGTTTCACCCGACCCTTGGCGGTTTCGATCCATACCCACTCGCCCTCTCTGATGCCCAATTCTTTGGCCGTCTCCGGATTGATGGATACCTTCGGCTCGGTGTGCAGCAGACGCAGCCTGGTAATCTGACGGTGCTCGGAGTGGTAGTAGGGCATAAATCCGCCGCCGGCCACCAGTATTAGGGGATACTCAGATGCGTTCGTCGAAGCAGGCAGGGGTTCTACGTAATGGGGCAGCGGGTCATACCCCAGCCTCTCTAATATGGAGCTCTTCAGCTCCACCTTGCCCGACGGCGTCGCAAACCCCTGATTCAAGTACTTGTAGTACTCGCGGGGGGCGAAATCAAATCTTATCTGGTGGACGAAATCTTCGTAGGAGGCCATTTCATAACCTAAGGGTTCCAGCCGGTGCAGGGCGGCCTCCTCCAGACTTTCCCACGGCCAGTATTCCCCTTGGCCCAATTTGAGGCCCAAGGCCCGCCAGAATTCGTAGTCCGTCTTGCGCTCAAACAGGGGGGCCGTGGATCGCTCGGAAGCGATGATCCAGTCGGATACCCCGTAAGTACTGGTAATCACCGGCCTCTCCAGCCAGGAGGCCGAAGGTAACACATAGTCCGCCAGCATGGCCGTCGGCGTTACCCAGTAGTCCATTACTACCAGAAGCTCGAGCTGTTTTAGTGCCTCATATACCAGCCGACTGTTGCCGTAGGAAGTCAGTGGGTTGTCGGCCAGAACAATAAGCCCTTTCACGCTGTAAGGCTTCCCGTACCGGATCGCCCGCCATAGAGTGGGAGGATGGGCTTCGCAAAACCATTCGGCCGGTATGCCCTTGCCCCAGACCCTCACCAGGTTCTCCTGGAGGAGGCGATAGCCCGGCCAGGAGTTCAGCCGGAAGCGGTCGCTGCCCAGCTGCTTCGCCCTCTGTTCTTCCTTCAGGAGTTCGTTCAGCTCCATCTCCACGTCTGTTATCAGGGTGGGGTGGGGACCGGGCATCACATCACCGCCGGGCACATCCAGATTGCCGCAGATGGCCCGCAGGGCTGCCCTGGCCTGGGCACCCGCGCTGGTGGCCCGCCCCAGCTGATCCGTAGCCACCCCCCACTGTATGCAGGATGGCTTAAGGGTGGCGTACATGCGGGCCGCCAGGACGATCTTTTCCGCCGGGACGCCCGTCTTTTCCTCCGCCCACTCCGGAGTATACTCCTGTACGCGTTCCCGCAGTTCCTCAAAGCCCACCGTCCAGTTTTCCACGAAATCGTGGTCGTATAGTTCTTCGTTAATCACCACGTTTAAGAAGCCCAACGCCAGTGCTACATCGGTTCCCGGCCGGATGGGCAACCATAAGTCCGCCTTGGCTGCCGTTTCGCTCAGCCTGGGGTCTACCACGATTATTTTCGTGCCGTTGTTCTGCCTCGCTTCCAACAGACCGCGCATCTCGGGAAGATAGGAGGCAGCAGGATTATGGCCCCAAACGATCACGCACCGGCTGCCCATGACTTCCGAGTCAAAGGCACTCCAACCGTACATGGCAGTTTCCACTAAGAAGTTGGGTATCCAGCACACCGGAGCCGTATGGGTAACATTAGGACTGCCGAACAGGTTGAAGAACCTCCGCCGCGCCCAGTCGTCGGTCCGGTTCGTGCCGCCCGCCGAAGCCACGCTCTCCGGACCGTACTTCTGCCTCAATTCCTGCAGCTTGGCCCCTATCTCCTCTATGGCCTGTTCCCAGCTTATTCTCTCCCAGCGCCCTTCTCCGCGCGCCCCAACTCTTTTAAGGGGATAGTTGAGCCTGTTGGGGTGATAGAGGTGATCCAGCGCCGATGCTCCACGGGGGCACTGGGCCCCCTGGTTGAAGGGGTGGTCGGGATCGCCGTAAACCGCCACCGGCCTGCCGTCCACCACCTTTACCAGCATCCCGCAGTTCATGTGGCAGAAAAAGCAAGCTGCCTTTTTTAGTTCCTCCATCGGTCCTACCTCTCCTGAAGACTATTTTATCGGTTTTCCGCGGAAGTTCGGCACCGCTCACGGCGGATTTTCCGTCCCCTCAGCTAGGTTGGATACCTTATCGGACCTTCTGGACCCTGCATGCCGTACATAACCCTAAAGCTCCCTCCCCCTACCCAAAATTGTAGACCTAGACTCTCTCCACCACCAACTTCCGACTTCCATGCAAGAAACATGCCACCGTGCACCCTAAATAGGGCTTGAGCCTTGAGATCAAAAGAAAAAGCAGCGGTACACTTGGCGGTGGCTGCCTTGCTGTTTTAAGATTTTTTCCCAAAACGAGACATAAGTCTCTCTCTTTTAGAGGCACAAATCCCAGTGGTTATACAGGCTGATGTGCATTTTACGGCCCTGCTTCGCCTCCCTAGCCTCGTTCTGCAGGACGTCCTCATACCAGTATGAGCCACGGTGTACAGGTCGCCCCGAGTATCGCTAATAGGCGGTCCCCGAAGCGCCTACCCCGAAAATACCTTATTCGCTATTTGGGTGTTCTACCGGTGCCGCGCTAGGGGCAGGCACGCCTATACCCTTGCCCGCTGCTTTACCCCTTCCTGTCGGCAGAATCCAGCTCTGTCTTGCAGTGCGGACACTTTTTCTGCTTGACTCCCTCCAAAATAGTAACTTCCTTACCACAATTAGGACATTTAAGCTTTCTCGATATAGCCGTGGGTCTAAAACACATTCCCGTTTGCCTCCTTGAAATATTTGGTAGTTTATTGCCACCCTTCGCCGAGTGAAAAGCATGCTTGGGGCATGCCTTTCACTGCTGGAGCCACCACCGCAATCAATTCTAAGCCTATGCCTTCCACCAGTCTGCCAGCTAGCATAGTTCCTGCTCCCCGGGCTAAAGCCCAATGCCAGAGACAAGGATAGTGCATCCAGGAGCTATGAGGCGCTGGTTTTGGGATCCAGTCGAGCCAAAAGAATAACAGCTGGAAGGCCCAGGGTTACTCCTGCTACCGAAAATACCCACATCGCCAACCGCTGCTATTCCTTGAATACAGTTAAATTATATTTTATTTCCTCAGCATGAGTTCTATCACTATGCGGGGAATACTTTTTTCTGTTTAACCCTACCGGACGATAACACATTTTACAACTCAACTCCAAAAGCAGCCTATAAATCCCCTAGAAAGATGATTTACAAACTTGCGTACGAGGGAAGAACTCATGGAATGCCTTCCCTCGTACGCGCGCAAATCTTGTCTAGGTTAAGGGGATATCCCCTAAACCAATGTCCTTCTCTTTCGTGCTAACCTTCAAAACCTTAGTCTTTTCACCTGCGGTTATCGTCAAGGTGAAGTCGGCTTCCGGCAAATCCCTTAACCAGAAGTCACCGAAATTATCGGTCTTGGCAGTGGCAGTAAAGGTACCGTCCTCACTGGTCAGGGTACACACAGCACCTATGATTACCTCTTTTTCTACCGGGTCATACACTGTTCCAGCGATAAATCTCTTAGGCAATCCCCGGTAATAGACCCTGGGCTCAGTGCCATACTCAGGATGGAGTATTTCAGTCCCAGTGAGATCAAGTTCCGACTCCTCACCGAACTGTATGGCATTGACATGGCAGTTATCAACACACCTGGGTACTGCAATAGGCCGTTTCCCATCGATCAGATGGGCACAGCCCGTACATTTCTGAGCAATGTTAAGGTCTTTGTTGAAGAAAATGGCATCATACGGGCAGGCATCAACGCAATCACCGCAACCATTACATTTGGCAGGGTCGATAAGGACCAGGCCATCATCTCTCTTATATATTGCGCCTACCTTACACGCAGGCATACAAGGACCATTATCGCAATGCTGGCACAGCACGGGGAGATAGGTTACCTTAACATGAGGTCTGGCTCCTCTTTCGTACTGATTGACCCGCAGCCAGAACTGTCCCGTATCCGGCTGGGGCATCGCGTAAGGCATCCAATTATTGTCGCAATGCTCGTCTTTACAGGCAATCTGGCAGGCGTAACACCCAACACATTTTTTTAAGTCTATAACAAAGACTTTCATGTTATTCGCCCCCTTCTACCCACGATGAGTATATCAAACCCGTATCCGGGGCATAATCCCTAGCAAAAGCATCGGGGTACTTTTGTTTCCATTCCTCCATCTCAGCCGGATCAAGCTTTTCCACCTCAACCAGAAAACCAGTAACAGCAAAGCCCCAGCAGTTCTTCGAAATAGGCTTAGCCGGGGTAATGAGGTTAATCGACCCTCCTCGGTCAATTCCAGGAGCTATCGGGTCGACTCTCGCCCCTTTGTTAATCATTACCGCGCCGGGCACAATCCGCTCAGAAACCTTGGCTCCAGCGAGAATAATACCTCGCTCGTTGAATACCTTGACGATATCGCCGTCCTTAATGCCCCTCTTTTCGGCATCTGCTGGATTGATCCAGACCGGCTCGTACATATATCCGTCATAGCCTTTGACCTTGCATGTCGGGATTTCCCTGAACCACGTGATGTCATCGCCCTGAGCGTGAAATCTCCACCTAGGAGGGTTTGCAACACAGAGCAAGGGATACTTCTTTGCTCTTTCGCCCCACGGAGTTTCATCATGGGTCCAGCCTTCAGACTCAGGACCGCCCTCGATCCACTTGGCTATCGGCCCTCTCTCCTTGTCGTCTGGGAAATGCTCGGCCAATGCCTCGGAGTAGAACTCCAGCTTACCCGAAGGCGTGGGCAAAGGATTATTTTCAGGGTCATCATGGAACAGCCTTAAGCCAGGCGGGATATCCTGCCAATTTGGGTCAAGTTTGGGAACGTAGTAACCCTTCTCCGAAAACTCTTCCCAACTGATTTCTGTAGGTAATTCCGAATTGTCGAAGGCAAACTTCTGCCATTCCTCCACACTCATACCCAAAGTGAGTTCTTCTTCCAGCCCAAACCGCTTGCCAATCTCGACAGCAATCTCGTAATCGCTCTTGGATTCCCCTACAGGCTCGCAAGCTTTATCTTGCACAGCAGCAAAGTCAATTGAACAGCACATCGCACTTCCTACGATATCAGCTTCCTCTAGGCAAGTAGAAACTGGTAGAATTAAGTCAGCAAACAGACTATCGTTCTCGAGCCATTGATGATTCGTAATGACGCATTCTATCTTCGGGTTGCGCAGGGCTTCTTGAAACTTGAAGCCACCATTCCAGCAAGTCTGATTACAGGGCTTTTCGGACCAAATCATACGGATTTCGCCGCCACCCTGATCTGCAGGTGCAGGATAGGTGTATTTTTTGAACTGGTCTTCAGCCGGTGCCATGATAATCTGAGGGCTACCATAATGCTCTATTTTGCCTTCCTCGATTGCAAAGTGCACCATGGTCCTAGGAATCGCCTGCACCGTAGGTACGTATTGATAGCAACGCTGCGCCATCATGAAAGGTGCAGACCCTCTCTTAAGTTTTTGTTTTGCCGGGGTAAATGAAAACAGGTGCAACTGATGAACACCCGGTCCACCCAACCCCTGCATTCCCAGTTTGTAGGCTTCCGTCCTGCCCGGTTCGTGTGAATAGGGACCGCGGATATGGCAGCCGCAAAAATGTGCTATGGTTGTCCTCTTGGTTCCCCATTCCCTGGCCAGAGCCTTTATCGTCCATTCCGGAATGCCACATTTTTTGGAAGCCCATTCCGGCGTTTTGGGCACTCCGTCTTCTTCGCCCATAACATAGGCCTTAAGCTTGTCGAAGCCTATAACATGAGTATCCACATAATCCTTTTTATAGAGACCTTCCTTGATCCAGGTATAGATTATGGCAAAATCCAGGGCCGCATCTGTGTTGGGCAAAATCGGGATCCATTTTATCTCATCATGGGCTACTGCGGTATAGTTGCAAAACGGATCGATAACCACGAACTTTATTCCGAGGTCAAGCCAATAGCGAATGAGAGTACTCCAGAACCGGGTGGCGTAGTTTTGGGTGGTTTCCAAGTCGCCAGCCTGAAGCACAATCATCTCGGTATGCTCTGAGATGTCTTTAATTACATTCTCGTCAGGAGCGGTTACGCCCAAGCCATTGTGAGACCCCGGTCCCCAGACATGCTTTGCCCCCCAATAAAAGCCTTCCACGCTGTCCGGAGTTCTTGTCTCGCGCGTATAGCCACCCAATTTCGACAGAAGATGCGCATGCCAGCCGCCACCCGCATGTATATCCTTTGATTCCTTGTGACCGTCCTCGCCGATAGCAAGAATCGCAAAAGGACCGTACTTTTCTTTCACTCTTTTGATTTCACTGGCTATAATCTCGGCTGCTTCTTCCCATGAAATCCTCTTAAACTTGCTTTTACCGCGATTCTGGGCATTAATCTTAGCCGGGTCGCCTCCCGGCTCCCAATCTACCCTCTTTAGCGGATACTTCACACGGTTTTTGGAGTAAACACGCTTTTTGTACGCCAGGGCAAAGATAGAAGGCGCCGCCTTAATGGGACATTCGAGAGTTTTCCCCCTCGCCTCGAACTTCCACAAACTAGAAGCAAGTTCCTCTTTAGTATAGCTTGTATCCCAGCGCAACGGCCTGATTCTAACTATTTTCCCGTTCTTGGTATCGACCGCACATGGCTCTCCCCCCACGCCTCCAGGTGCTATACCTCTTACAATGGTTTTCTCTGGCTCCTGCCAGGGCTCAACCATTGCATCAGTTTTAACTTCTGCTTTGTATTTCCCTTCCATTCTAGATCCTCCTCTCGTATTAAAGACTAGCCCTTTTAATAAAAATATTTAATATGTTATGGCCCAAAGCTTAGTGTTTGATTAGTGTTTAACTCGTGGTTTCTCCCTCCTTTCCTTACTTCTTCTCCCCTGCAACGCGCCAAGATACAATACCGAACGACGACCCAAAAACAACAAAATAAAACTCCATCCGGCCCAGAGCAGCATAAATGCTGTCTTCTGGAACTATGGGCAACCCTTCCCCCTAGCTGAGGCTTTCTAAACTTGTAAAGGTTAGGTGCTTCGGTTTCTCGCTTTTGCCCATCATAATGTCTTTATTTTTCATCTTTCATGGCTTTATCTTATTGATTCGTCATGAAAGATTAAAATCCTGAGTTTTTTTAGCCACTATTGCCTTTTTGAGGGCTTTCTTTATTCCCTCTTACCCCGCTAGGGTAGTTTGGTCAACAGTCTCCTAGGAAAATGTTAACAAACCCGGCCGTTGCAGATTCGGAGGAGGTAAGGGGGCAGGCCGGTAAGGCCCGCCCGCCTCCTTACCAGGCGGATGTCGAGAACCTCTTGCTATGCTTCTTTAATCTTGCTACTGGCGCTAGCCTCCTGCCGGTAGGGATTTTCTATCCCTTCGCTGTAAATTTTCACCAGTAGTTCCTGTCGGTTTGAGACGTTTAGTTTTTCGTATATATGTGCAATATGCTTGTATACCGTAAAAAGGGAGATATGCATCTTTTTGCTTATACTGGCCGGGGTGACACCATTGCATAACATGTTTACTATTTCCTTCTCTCTGGGGGTAAGGGCCTGACAGCTCTTATAATTTACTTTAACGTCTCGTTTGCTGCAATCTGCTGCATTTACGTAAAGGTTCTTATAAAGGTTATTCAGATGTGGCCAGACGACATTGAGGATGTTTAACTCCCGGGCGGTAAATTTGTCAGATTTGGTTCGGTCTAGAATGCATACGCATTTCAAGGTGTTATAAGTGTCAAACAACCCAAAACCTACGGAAAAACGTATCCCTTGCGGACGTATATAGTCTAACACGAATTCGTCAGGCTCGCGGTTGATCCAGTCGTAAACACAATTTTCTATATCTGTTATAAAATAGTAATCCCTTCTAGCTAAATTGTAGAATATTCCGTAACGTCCGCTTTCCACCTTTGAATAATATTCGCAATAAAGCTCTGCCCATTTTCTATCAACCCCAACGAGGTATACATCATATATCACGCCGTTGTCGTTGATATAATATACGCGGGCCTGATCGTATGGTACCAGATGCCTAATTTCGTTTACCACCTGTTTGCTAAAGTTTCTAGGGTCCCTTACATTGCCACAGTCGAGTAAAAAATTATGAATATGATGCCACGGCAATTCGTTACAAGTACCCATCGAAAGGAGTACCCCCTTTCCTGGGTAGACCCTCATGCTGCTAGCGCAGTACCCTCAGAAAATGAAAATAGCAAGAGGTTACAGGCTGGTGCGGTTATTATCCCACCAGCCTGCCGGGTGCCCGTGACCGCACCGCATAGGTTGAATTTATGATACCTGATTTCTGTCCGTCGTTTAATACTTTATGGTTTGCTCATAACCTCATAACTGTGGGTGTAGATCTCAAAGATATTACCGAAGGGATCTTCAGCGTAAACGACAGCATAAATTGTCCCCCTAACGTCTCTTTTATTTACCAGAGAGCGCTGTTTGCCGCCATACGCCTCTAATTTTTTAAGAAACTCTTCGTAATCGGGTACCGTGATGCCAAAATGAAAAAGCCCGTATTTTTTAAATTCCCATTCCTTAGGCGGATAGCCGCCTTCAAATTCCAGTAATTCTATGCCGATACGGTCCCCGGTAGACATATGCGCCATTTTAAATCCGGTCCAGTTTTCGCCGAATACAGTATCGCAGAAATTGCTGGTGGGGCCACCATCACGCTTAATCGTCCAGGGTCCAGCCAGGTGATACCAGCCGAACACTTCCTTATAAAACTCGATGGCTTTTTCAATATCAGGCACGGAAATGCCAATATGGGAAAAAACAATCGGATATTGCATTTTTATATACCCCCCACTTGTTGTTATGGATGCTTTCGAAGCAAAATCTTCGAACCCGTTGTGGTACAACACCCAACCCCAGAAAGTCCTGGACGGCAAGACCCCTGCTGAACATGCGGGTATTCCGCCTGGATAATCCCTGGCGCTCCTTGATGCATTATCCTTGATGCATTATGTGTTCCGCGCTTCCCGCTTGGTTGGGGCTTAATACTTATACGTTACCAAATCTGAGGCGATCGCCTGGACCAACCCGTGCCTTTCGCCGGTTTTTTGAGCTGTGCAAAACCTGATTCTAAAGATAGCTTAGAGGGCATTATGCGACGCCTTATGGCCTCTTGGCACCTAAATACTGGCCCCCTGGCTACTTACCGTCTATTTCCATTCCCTCTTTCGAAAGCACCTGTTTTTTCTAACCGGTCTTGGCCTGCCTCACCTATTAGCACCGCAGCAATTTTCTTTTTAATTTTTCTTTTAATCCTGAACAAACCAACTGTATATTTTTGTATATTTTACCGCCTACAGTAGTCTTTTGCCAACACCTCCTTTCTCTCTGAGTTATCCCCACTTTTTGCAGGACAGGTTTGCTTGGGCGAAAGGTACATAGTTACCCGGTTTCTTAAGTTGTCAAAAAGCCTTCCAGCGTGGTTTAAGTTGCTTATCTTGGTGTTTTTTACACCAGAAACCTTTACAAAAAATTATAGATCCGACCTTGTCTATTGATAAATACTTAGTTTTAGGTATTTAGCTAATTATCAATGAGCTTCTTCAGTCTCATATTGGCAAGACACCCGCCATCAACCAGGATATCAACTCCCGATACAAAAGATGCTTTATCGCTCAATAAAAATTCGACGACGTTTGCCATTTCCTGACAAGTACCCATTCTCTTAAAAGGCGTAAAAGTATTCACCATGTGCCACATTCTCTTGGTTTCAGTCTCGCTATCTCGTTTCAACTCTTCCTGGTTACGTACCGTATCGGCCAATCCCGGGGATATGGAATTTACTCTAATTCCTTTTTCTCCTAAAAGCACCGCATATTTCCGTGCCATCAGATGGATGCCTCTTTTGGCTATCGGGTAGGCCAGGCTGCATGCCATTTGTTCGCCAGCTTGCAGAGCAAAGGGCGTTATCTTTTTCATAAAATCGGGGTCATTATCAGCTTCATATAATAAACCTTCAACTTTATCAAGTATATCTCTTTTTAGCATGTATGGTGACGATGAACCAAAAAGTACAAAAGATGAACCTGACTCCATAACCGCCCCAAATGCTTTTAGCAGTTCGATGACCCCTAATAAAGAAACTTCTATAAGCAATTTCCAATTTCCGCATGTCGGCGTTAAGCCTGTTACCACGACAACTCCTTTAATCTTGCCTGTAGAGACAGCAGTCTTTACCAGATGATCGATGTCATCCGCTTTTAAGACATCACACACCTGAGCGACTACTTCAATATTCTTGGTCTTTAAATACCGAACACCCTCGTCTACCTCTGCTTGGTTGAATCCAGTCATGATAACTTTACCGCTTTGAGAAAGTAGTTCGGTTACAGCAATTCCTATGCCTCCTACTTTTGCTCCGCCGACCACGACATATATATTAGTAGCCATATTCTACTTTACCTCCCATTTTCTAAGTGAAGAAGTCAATTATAATCATTATTGTAGTTTTTGTGCACCCTACACTTAGAGACCGCGCGCCCGTGGTTGCGAACTACGAGACGTTACCTTGTTTCTTTCCGCGCACAACGAAGAAAGAGAGGAACATAACAATTATACCTGTAAGGGCTGTAACTAAAAAGAGAGTGTTGATTGTATGGTTCATTCTGACAAGGTCCTGAGGGTCGGGTAGCATTGAATTATAAATAATCCCTAGGATACAGCCCGAGATTGTACCGGATATGACTCCAAAAAAGGTGTTGACGGCGGTAGCAGCACCCATATCTTTCATTTCGACGAAACTCTGAATGTACGGTGTGATAGTGGTTTGCTTAAAGCTTTCTGCTATACCGAGCAGGCCAAATGATATAAAGAAGAGGGTAAGGCTAGTTTGCGGACTAGTGAACGCGATCATGACGAACGCAATAGTGATAAGCAGACCGCAAAAGAAGAGCGATTTCCAGGTACGTGCGTCAAGATTTTTTATAAGCCATGCTGCAATAATCGGGGGGAATATAATGTTCGTTATTGAACGTGTGACGAAAACAGTGCCTGAGGCTGCTGCTGACATACCTAGTACTTTCTGGATCAAAAGCGGCGCATATACGCCCATAGTGATTTGGTAGAAGACGGTGAAGAACGTGATAAGTACTACTGCGACAATTTGGGGGTTCTTAAACATAAAGACGGGAAGTAAAGTCTCTTCTGACTTCTGCTCTACTTTTACAAAAGCAGCGATAGCAACAATGGCGATACCCATTGTAGCCAGAATTGGCAGACTGCTCCAACCTAGCTTGCTGCCGAAGCTCGCGGCATAAGTTACTGTAAAAATACTAACAGAAAGAAGGATGATGCCCAGAAAATCTATTTTGGGCCTAATATCAGGCTTTTCGTCTTTTATGCATAGACACATTAATACAGCGCCGACGAAAGCTAACACACCAGGATAGGCGATTGCTACCCACGTCATATGAATATCAGCAAGCCAGCCACCCACTGCCCCGCCCAGGAAGTAGCCAATAGCCAGCGCTGCGCTGAGACAACCGTAAGCCATATTACGCTGTTTGCCAGGGAACACGCCCGCCAGAATAGCAAAGGGTACTACCATGAGGATACCCTGTCCGAAAGGAATGAGAGCACGGAAGGCAAGGAAAACCCCAAGTGATTCCGCTCGACTGCACACTATGCTCGGTACTAAAAATAGAAATGCGCCTATCCACATAAAGGTGCGCCTACCGAAAATATCTGACAGTTTACCGGCAATAGGGACAGTAATAGACGTTCCAACCGTGGCAAGAAGTGATAAGTAAGCAAAGTAGGACATGGCGTTCCACTTTGATAACAGCACGGCCTGGAGTGTGTTGAAGGCCTGTGAGCTAAGAGTCTGGGATAGAAGAACAAAAATTGCGCCAATAAAAATTGTGGCCTTTTTAGCTTTGCTGTACTCAATCGCCAAGAGAATAACCCCCTTTGTTAAAATTTTTTGCGAATTTTTTAAGAATGCAACGCACGCGTACAGCCAAGGGCTGAGAGCTCTATTCGCTCTGCTCTTGGCTGTATACGCAGCAACTATAGGTAGGAAATGCAGACTTTCAGGCTTTCTTTGGGGTTTGCCGCCTTTTTCAGGGCTTCGCTTATCTGATCGAGGCGATACTCATGGGTGACTAAATTGGAGATGTCGAAGTGGCCTGACTGCATCATTTCCAGGACTTCGACAGCAGCTTCTTCCAGAGGGATGTTACCACAGCCATGGATATGCCAGTTGTTGTAACAGAGGGATACCAGGTTAATAGTCCCGGGATGATGGTGCACGCCGATAATCCCTAGGGACGCCTCCCGTCCTGCAAGCCTGGAAAATTGATCTATTACTTCCTGTACACCGACGGCATCTATATATAGATCAGCACCGCAAGCTTCTCCGCCAACACTGGGTTTGACCCCAAATTCTTCGACTGCCCTCCCTTTAAGGTCTTCTTTCTCGGGATTGCAGGTCAGTAAACCTAGGCTCCGGGCTTTTTCTAGCCGCAGCTCGGAAATATCGACTACCATGACCTTATCACAACCATACCATTTCAACATGATCGCTGCGCTCATGCCGATAATACCTGCGCCGAACACGATGGCAGTTTTTCCCGGCCCGGGATTTAAGTTTTTGGCGCCCCGGGTACCAATTACAAAGGGCTCTAAAAGAACTGCTGCTCTTAAGGGGATATTCTTGTCGATTTTGATCACGCTAAAACCGACTTCACACTTGGGGATGTGAATATACTCTGAGAAACCACCGACGGTTGCCATGCGTCTTCTGTCTCTTTTTGCATTGCCCATGTTGGGAAATACGTAATCACCCACCTTGAGGCCTTTTACGTTTTTACCGATTTCTACGACTTCGCTTACCATCTCGTGCCCGAATTCGTGGTCCTTCCAAATCATGTGCAGATCGCCGCCTTTAGTGTAAGCCCCCACATCACTACCACAAATGCCCGCCAACAGGTTCCTGACAATAATATCGTCATCACCACATTGGGGGTATGGAAGCTCTACCACCTCGACATTGCCTGGACCCCGGTAGATCGCTGCTTTGTAAGTCTTTGGTTTCACTGGCTTTACCTCCTTCAATAAATTTGCCCATGAAAATGGGCCTCTCCTTTGAGAAATGTGCCGTCTTCTGAACCCATTATTTTTAATATAGCAACAGGTGTTTATCACACTAAATACCTAGTTTTGAGTATTTGCACAGAAATCGTTCCTTTTTACAATTATGATAACAACTTAAAACATGGGGGAAATACTGGAACAAGAAGCATATGCCTCACTTGAAGGCCTGGAGGCGAAATGGCAGGCCAAATATGCCTTGGCGGTCTAGTCCTGGCGTAGGAACTGGGAGGAACTTTTCACCTGAGGCTTTACTCAAGCTGCTTTACCTCGTTACATGGACGTAACGGAGAAGTGGACGGCTAAGGTGCACAACTGGGGATTAATTCTCGCCCAGCTGATTATACTCTTTGGTAACCGAGTAGAGCGTTACCTATAAAGTGCCTAAAGGGGTTTACACAAAAATGTTGACAGACCCTGCAGCTCCAAGTTCGCCCTGACCGACGCTATCGTGTGCAAGGATCTCTTACTGTGACTGTAATTTCGTTCATTGCAATCTATACTCCATTAACGTGGTCATTGCTTTACCCGGCAGGATGGGGTCCCATCATAAATACTCAATTTTACGTATTTCAACCTCTTAGCGACTTTGCTAAATTAAAATCGATAAACTAAAGGGCTCTATTTTCCGTAGAGCTGGACAAATCCGGCATTTTGCGCGGATACAACCAGCTGGCAACGTTAAAAACAAAATTTGAAGGGGGATTATACTATGGCAACTGTAAAAGGAAGCAATATTGAGATGGTGCCAATTTCCATGGAGCGGAAGACGATCTGGCATCTCCAGAAGATGAAGGATGAGGGCAAGAAGATTAGCATGGTTGGCACCGCTTACATGGATCCGATTTTTGTCATGCTTTGCGAAAAAGCGGGTATCGATCTGGTGCGCTACACAGCACCTGGTGAGAACAGCGAACAGCGCGCCAAGAATATCGCTTGGTGGACCAGACAGATCCGCAAGATGGCTCCGAACATTTGTCTGAACGCTGTTATGCAGACCCAACAGTATGCAGATAAATATACTGCGGTAAAGGAAGCCTCAATCATTATGGCAGACGGCGCTGACTCCGTCCTGTGCATGGGCATAACCAACGAGGTCCTGAAATACATGGCCGATAACCAGATCCCTGTTTTTGGGCATGTGGGCTGCCTGTCCGGTTGGCAGACGGGACGGTTCGGCGGATACAGACGTGTCGGCAAGACTGCCGAGGAAGCCATGCAGATTTTCCGCCAGGCTTATGAATATCAGGAGAACGGCATGGTCGGTATGACCATCGAGATGACCCCTCGCGAGGTGACCAATGCTATCGCCAAGAAACTGCGTATCCCTGTCATTGGAGTCGCAGCCGGCGGTGTCGCGGACGGCTCTGAGCTAGTGATCTTCGATCTGCTTGGATTCCTGCCCCCTGAGGCCATGGCTAAGCATGCAAAATCTTATGCATCATTCCTTAGTGAAGCTATCAAGGCATTCCAGACTTTTGACGCCGAAGTCAAGGGCGAGATCTATCCTGCAGAAGAGCATGGCTGGAGCATGGATGAAAAAGAGTTCGAGAAGTTCATGGACGAGCTGGAGAAAAAGTATTAAATGTTGCTGTTCGTCCTATTTGACCACAATCTTCCCAAGTATCATGACCTCAATTTTGCTCATGAACCCTGTCCGGCAAAAACACCCGGACAGGGTTTTTACCTACCAGTCCATTTAGCCCCCTAGTACGTGTCAAGACAACGGTCTAGTTTTCTCTACAGAGATGGGCATCCCCATAAATCCCAGGAACTTTAACCGCAAGTTTTACGAACTAAGAAAGTAAGAAAGAAGGCAGGTTTAGGAGAAGACGTAAACCTTCACGGCTTACGCCATACCTATGCTACTCGACTCTTGGAACTCGGTGAGGATCTTAAGGTGGTACAAGAATTGTTGGGGCACCGCAGGATACCTTTACTGCTGATACTTATGCTCATGTATCGTCGAAACTGCAACGGGATGACGTGGCCAAGTTCGATGGCATGCTAACACCAAGAAAACACCCTCTGCTTAACGGAGGGTCCTCGAAACCCGATATTTTCTTTTGCCGCAACTTCTCTTTGAGGTAGCGATACTCCGAGTTCTTCGTCAGCAGGGCCCGGTGCAGGCCTGCCCTCGAATGACTATAACCGTCTTCCTCCCAGGTCCATGGGCGTTCCGACATTTTATTAATCCCCCCTCGCCGAGCTATCCTTTTGATAATTATTTTCACTTAGCACACCTGTAAAGCCCCCCGACTTGCGTCACCTCCCTTTCTTGCCTTTAGGCTCCCAAGAACTTCAAACTCTATCCAAACAAGTTATTTATTGGGGTAGCCCTCGTTCCTGCATATAAAGAACCCCGAAAATTACCTGGACAGAGCAACCGGGTGGGGTACCAGTAATTTTCCAGGTCTTCTTACTGGTACCCCATCTGCTGCAATCAAGGACTCCATTTACATCGCAAGAGGTACAAACAACAAGAACACCGCAAAATTGTCACGGCCCACCCCTCAGGTGGATCTCACTTACACCCGCTCCAGCCCGATACTACCAACGTTAAGGCTCCTATCCACCTTTAGCTCTTGCACCACGTAGGGGCGGTAACCGTTCTTCTCAATTTTAAGCGTATAGCGGCCAGGGTCCAAGCGCCTGAACCAGAAATCGCCGAAATCGTCAGTCGTCTCCGTCCAGCTATGACCGGTCTCCTTGTTTACGAGGGATACCTGCGCCCCCTCGAGGACTTCATCTATAACCGGATCGTATACCTCGCCCGCCACAAAGAGTTTGGGCAGGTTCAGATAGTATACCCTGGGTTTTAGACCGAGTTCGGGCTGTAAAACCTCAGCCCGGGCAATCAGATCTCTTAGTTCCTCTTCCTCTCCAAATTTGATGGCCTCGACCCCGCAAGCGTCTACACAGCGCGGTACTTCTCCTGCATCTATCAGATGGGCACACCCCGTACATTTTTGCGGAAGGTTTAATTCCTCATTCCAGTAAATAGCTCCATAGGGGCAGGAATCTACCAGATCCTTACGCCCCTTGGCCTTTTCGGGATCAATAATAACCAGACCATCGCTCCTCTTGTATACCGACCCATCCTCAGCCGCCTTAATACAACTGGCATTGTCGCAATGCATGCAGGGCCTCGGGCGATATTCAATTTTGACCTTGGGAACGCTGCCGTGCTCCGTTTCGCTTACCTTCATCCAAAAGTGACCCGTATCCGGCTGAGCCTTGGCATAGGGCGACCAGTCGTTACCCACATGTTCGTCCTTGCAAGCCAACTGACAGTTGTAACACCCATTACACCTGGCCACATCGATCACAAATACCTTCATTGTATATCACCCCGCAATCCATGCTTCCAGACGCACTCCGTAATACGGATCGTACGGCCGGTTGAAAGCCTCTGGATACTGTTTCTTTAGCGCTTCCACATCCACTTTTTCTATGCCTACAAGGTAACCACTCGTAACTTCTCCCGCACAGTTTTTGGAGGTCGTGTTAGTAGGGCAAATCAAGTTATTAGCGCCACCGCGGTCACTTTCACCGGGTACTATCGGATCCAATCTCGCACCATGATCCTGATAAACTACCCCCGGCATTATGCGCTCGGTAACATATGCCCCGCCGAGCACCCAACCGCGATCGTTATATATCCTGACCACGTCTCCGTTCTTGATCCCCAACCTCTCCGCATCCACCGGATTGATCCACACAGGTTCGTATAAATACCCATCGGGCCCCTTAACCTTGCAGGTGGGAATCTCCCTCAGCCAGGGTACGTCATCCAGCTGGGCATGTACCCGCCAACGGGGATGGTTGGAAACTATAAGGAAAGGATACTTCTGGGCTCGGGGATGCAGCAGGCTTTCTTGATGGCTCTCCCCGTAAGGTATCCAATGCGGCACCGGCGGACGCTCTTTATCATCCGGGAAGTTCTCGGCCAGACCGGTGGCATAAAATTCAATCTTGCCTGTGGGCGTGTCCAGCGGGTTGTTATCCGGGTCCCTGTAGAATTCGCTAAAGCCGGGGGCGTCATTTTCCCAGTCCGGTGCCGTGGGCACTACAAAATATTCTTTCTGCCGGAACTCCTCATAGCTTATCATCTCATTTACCCCGGACTGCTCGAACCCGGCCTTGATCAAATCCTCTACGCTCATACCCCTGGTATATTCTTCATAGAGGCCAAGTTTTTTGGCCACTTCCGCCACCGCTTCGTAGTCGCTCTTAGACTCCCCAATGGGCTCGATACACTGGCCCTCATAGAAAATCAAATTGAAGTTGCCGCTAAATATATCTACCCCGATGTCCTCTTCCTCAAACTTCGTGTTAATAGGCAATATGATGTCCGCAAACAGGCAGTCGTTCTCCAGCCATGGATGCTGGACCACAACACACTCTATTTTCGGGCTGCGCAGGGCCTCTATCCACAGGTTGCCGCCGTTCCAGCAGGTGGACCAGCACGGGCTGTCGCTCCATATCATATGAATCTCCGAACATCCATCGGCAGGATACTTGTACTCCACAAACTGGTTCTCCCGCGGCCATCCAGCATAAGTGACGCCGTACCAGGTAATGGGTTCGTCGCTTAAGATCGCCTTCGGTATAAGTGTCTTAGGAATGAACTGCTTGGGAACCTGAAACCAAAAACCTTGGTAGGCGCCCTCGATAGTAGGGATAACTGAACTGCGAGGCATAGGGTTTTGTTCGTGCAGGCTGAACAACTGCCACTCAATGAACTTGAGCTGCCCCCGGCCCGGCTTGCCCAGCCCCTGCATAGCCAGAAGAAGTACCTCCAAGCGTCCCGGCTCGGTCGCATAACAAGATCTAATGTAAGATCCACCATTGCAGTGAGCGATGCTCGTGGCTTCCCTGGCCCATTTTCTGGCCAAAGCCTTAATGACCCTGGCCGGTACGCCGCAAAGTTCTTCTGCCCACTTCGGGGTCTTGGGAATGCCGTCCTCTTCACCGAGTACATACTTCTTAAACTCGTCAAAACCGTAAGTATGGGTAGCCACATACTCCTTGTCATAAGTATCTTCGGTAATCCAGGTATAGGCGATGGCCAGTTGCAGCGCCGCATCTGTATTGGGACGCACCGGTATCCACTTATCTGCGTGTACCGCCGCGCCGTAGTTAAGGTCGGGACAGATATATACTGATTTGATGCCCAGTTCTCTGAACCAGAAGCACAGGCGGCTGGCCTGCTGTCCACCCCAACCCCACGGAGTGGTCTCCGGGTCACAACCCCAAAAAAGCATCATCTGCGTGTTCTCAGAAATGTCCTTTACTAAGTTGGTCTGTTTCCCCTGACCGACCGGATCCTGTCCCCAGACGTGCTTGGCCCCCCAGTACCAGCCCTCCCAGCTATCCGGCTGGCGCGCCTGGATGGTATAACCTCCAAGCAGCTCCATCAAGCGTTGTTGACAACCATGGGGACCGTGCACCGCTTTGGTCTCTCCGTGGCCATCACCTTGTATCAAAACCGCAGTCGGCCCATACTTCTCACATACCCGTTTTAGCTCCTTAGCTATCAGCTCAGCAGCTTCATCCCAGGTGATGCGTACGAACTTGCTCTTGCCCCGGTTTTGCGGATTGCGCTCACCATCCGGATCCCAGTCCACCCTCTTCAAGGGGTAAGGAATGCGGTTGGGCGAATAGGCTCGTTTTTTGTAGACATAGTTAAAGGGAGATAAGAGCGATTTCATCGTCGGTTCAAGAGTCTTCCCGCGCGCCTTGATTTTCCAGGGGTTCATGTGTTCAGGCTTATACTCTCGGTCGTAACGCAGCGGACGAATGCGAAGGATTTTACCGTCCTTTACGTCAACTTCTGCCGCATTGGCACCGACGCCAAAGGAACAAAGGCCGAGACCTTTAATATAGGTTCGGACGCCTCTTTGAAAATTCAAGCCTTTTTCAGACATCGTATCCCCCCTAGGTCAATCCTACATTCTAGAAAACTCAAAGTGTCGCCACTCCCGCTCTGCATAGAGTCCCCGACCTGCATAGAAAGATTTAGGTCTGCCCTCCCAACATATTAAGTGCCCAAAATTTACTCTATATGTTTATTTCGCTGTATTTACCTGGATATTCCCTTCACCACCTCCCTATTGGAAGTTATTTTTGACTATAATGACTATATCATTTATTATATAATGGATATACTTGTCAGGCAAGACGACATCAGCCTGAGGGGTCCCGTTTTTATTCCAGGCCGGCTTGGCTTTCGCTCGCTCCAGAAACCCTCGCGGGCAGGACTTTTGCTCGGCCTCAAAGC
>JAZHPA010000032.1:0-30160 GCA_051024685.1 Moorellaceae bacterium AZ2
CCTGCCGGAGCCTTGAGCCAAGCGCTAGTTTGGCCCGCGAGGGAAGCCATAAGCGAGCGAAAGCCAAGCAGGCCTGGAAGAAAAACTGGGGATAGCTCAGCCTGCGTCCCTGAGCTATCCCACTTTTTAGCCTGTCACATCTAGGAGTTGAGCTGCTTGCCTGAACATCAAGAGATGACGAAATGGGATGCAGGTATTAAGGTGGGTTGTGGCTGGGTTGCTTCAGGCTACGAAAGGCTTTTAGCGAATAAAGGGATATCGCGAGCTTTCTCTGCTAAGTACGGCTTTAAAGGGAGTCATTTTTGCACCAAATACTTCCCGGGAGGTGAAAACGACCTAAAAATGTGGAAGAGGCCGCTACCAAAATTCCACGACGTTTAGGACATCCTCCGTTTGCCGTCACAATGGTTGTATTTTGTATGAAGCTCGAGGCTTTCTCAATAAATTACTCTTCCCTCGGCTAGCGCCTGCTGAATAAAAGGCCGGCCTTTTATTTTTTTCCATTCCTCGGGAGTATAGACCAGGATGTCCGTTGGTACACGAGGAGCCAGTTTACTGTATACGTAACCTGTGCGTTCCACAAAGGGCAAACTGGTATTTAAAATTACGATGAGGTCTAAATCCGTAAACATATCAGACCGACCGCGGGCATAAGAACCAAAAAGAATAATTCTCTTCGCCCCCAGTTCACGCAGCTTATCCACCATGCGGTTCAATTCTTCTTCTAAAAGTTTCCTATAACGCTCTTCATCTCTTCCTATTGCCATATCCGGATGCTACACCTTCTTTCGTCTTGCGGTATTAGAGCCTTGTAAGCTCCGCCACGGTATCAACCACTTGAGCAGCTAGAGCTACCGCTTCCCGAGCGGTCTTCTGATTATAAACCCGCGCTGGAATGTCATCAGGCAATCCATTCGGGTATCTGGTCGGGATGTAGTACCCGTCCAGGATAGACCACGCGGCTCTCTTTTCTTCTATCCTCTTATCGTACTGGCCCGCTTTCTCGCTTAAAGTACTTACCGCATGGCCTAAAACAAGGAATTCTCCCTGAGCATACAAAAAAGCCTTAATGGCCTTCTCGGCTACTTGTTGAGCAAGAAAGCAGGCAATATGATAGCCCCCGTCTTCGGCCAGCTTGCGGGCCCACTTCAGGTCTTCTCGCGCCTGGTCTAACCACCTTCGGGCTTCTTCCATGGGTGATTGCCTCATAAGGGTGATTCCCTCCGTGTGTGGCTATATCATAGAGGGGGACATCGGTAAAAAAGTTGAACACGTGTACCATATATTTTTCGCTGAACTCCATATTTTTAACATCCGAGCCAACTTTTCTTCCGGCAAATAAGCTAGTCTAGTGTTTGGGCGTTAATAGCGGCCGCGATCATAGTTATACCTTTTTCATTGTAACACCCATTTATGGGAAAAACAACGATTGTCCAGCGCAAAGCCCCTTTGCAAGAGTAGTGTCCGCTATAGTATGCAAAAAGGGTGGGAGTAGGTGAAAGGATAATCCTGAAGAGAAACATTTTTGTGAGAGTAATTACTAGGCGCATGCAGCAAGCCGCCCAACTTGGGCGGCTTGCGCTTTGTGAAGGAAGAGGAAGGTGGCTATCCTGGCGTTTTTAGGTTAGGGGTCTATTTGCACCGGGTTAATTTCAATAGCACAAATACGGTGTACAGGGATTATGATTTTCCTCATGATCTGTTTATCAACGAGCTTGCCGCCACTGAATACCTTCATGAAAAGGCAATCGCCATGCGCCGGAACTAGAACAACAAAACCCGGGATGAAAAATAATTTGGACCCGTTTATGACTTTTTTGCAACAATCGCCGCACTCGAACTCAATGCCAATTTTTTTATCTTCTTTTTCGTCCTCGTCTTTTTTATCCTCGTCGCGTTGTAACTCATTAATGAGAGACTCCAGTTCTTCCAATACCAGGTCCTTTTTTTCAGGTGAACCCTCTTTAATCTTGTCAAAAATTGTATTTGTATTAGCCTCTTGAGACATGTGGAACGCTCCTTATTTTAATTTTTAATAACATAATATGTATCCACATGGAAAAGGTTCCATTTTAAGCTAAACAATTAAGCTAGAATTTGCTCATCAGCAACCTCGTCCTTTCACAGGCGTTCGATTATTTCTACCGCTTTACTTAAGTGCGTTATCAATTCTTCTACCTCTGACCTATCGAGCTTCTTAAGGATATTTAAGAGTATTTCCTGGTGTTCGGCCATGACCTTTTCCATGCGAGCTTTGCCTTCGGGGGTGAGCACCACTATATTTTTCCTCCGATCGCCGGGGGCCTCCATACGGGCGATAAGCCCTGCCTCCTCCAGGGAGTCCAGAAGTGTGGTAACCCCTCCTTTTTCTAAATCCAGCTTCCTGCTGAGTTCGCTGGGAGTGGCCGGCCCCTCGCAGTAAAGGAGGGTGATTAGCTTTTCCTGGTTCTTCTTCAGCCTCGCCTCACAGCTTTCACCTGCCCGAAAAGCGCGAAGGAATTTCTGGTGGTGCAGCCCGAAAAACTTTATAAGGGTCTTGTGTAACTTGTTGGCCAGTCCCTTATCTATGCCTGCACCTGTTTCTGCACCTGAGCTCATAGATTTTGCCCCCTTATAACACCTATAACGCCGGTCGTTTAAATATGGAAGGGCTCCATTTTCATGATTTTCATGCGCAGTTGTGTCTCGGTTATGCAAGCAGTTAGAAATCATACAGTAAGAATTATAACTTAAATGCAGTCGCTAATCAATACCACATCATCAATAAAGAGGCATTTATTTCCAGAACGAAACCACAGCTGTCGGCAGTGGAACCAGCCCGGCCACCAGACTACCAGAGCCTTTTTAATGGTCTTCTCCCTCAAGAGCAGCCTCCAGGTCTTCGAAGGTTGGCCTGGTATTTCCTCTTTGACAATACAGACGGGTCTCATGGATACCACCTGGGGCTTGACTATTTTGGTGTTATTGGTTATGCTGGAAATAACATAACGAAGTAGTTGTTTAATTCTACCAGCCATTGTGAGCGAGGATTCGTGAGACGGCTACTTCCAGAATCTACAATGGGGTTAGAAACTGGCAGGTTGGCACAACGAGCCAGGTAGGAGGAAATAACTACTGTGAGGTACAAGTACGTACGGGTCCCGCTTAGGTTGAAACCGACTCGTAAAGGCAAAACAGTTATCTTTCTTTTTCTCTTACCAGTGTTTTTCGTTGGAATCTGCCATTTCTCTTCAAGAAGCTCTGCCGCGCAGTTCGGTGGCCCGACAACAGAGGTTAGGGTGGTTAAGTATGCTTCAGACAAGAAAACAGTGCTCGCCGCACGAACTGTAAGTTATCAGTGGATGGAGGCTAACCTTCCAGTCCATGGAGATGGCAAGACGCATTATTACCACCAGGGACCTGTTTTTGAGCAAGCCTGGCGGCAGATTTATCCGGATAAACAGTATGACCCATGGGACCCGGAGGAAAAAGTCAATATCAAGAGTAGGGACTATGGGGCAGTCAAGGGGACCAACGTTAAAGACCTGTGTGACCTGGTCGGCGGGATGTCCCCTGGTGACGAGCTTAGGATTAAAGCCATCGACGGTTTTGCGAGGTGGTTTGCCTACGAAAACGTGTACCAGCCACCCGCCCGGCAGGGACCGTTGGTTCTTTGCTGGTATAACGCCGAGGAGGGCAAGGGAGGTGAACGACAGGGGGTAGGCTATGTGCCCAATTACTATGAGGGGATGCGGTTAGTTTTCTTTGCTGATACTAACCGGCAAGGCTACCACTGCTTCGGTAACTGGGACATGCACGAGTGTCTTCAAGAAAAATACTGGCACTTTTACAGTAGCGGAGGGGGAAAATATCCCTCTTCCAGCGGGCTTTCCATTAAATGGGTCAGCGAAATTGCCATTTACTCCAAGATGCCCCCTACCCAGAAGGAAACTACCGGGGGGACCCCCAATGCAGCCACGCTACACCCGCCTAAGGAGTCTTCAGGGGACGGGCCTAAACACGCCTCAAAGGGTTCTTCTTCCCCTGAACAAAGGAATGATGGACAGACCTCCGCAACGGCGACAGAAACTGGGGCAGACCGAGCCCCGGAACAGCTGCCCACCGTGGGTATTTCCGTGGACCGAAACCAGGTAGCCTTTTCAGGAGGTGAAGCGGTCCGTATAACCAACATCGGAACCAGGGAGCTAGAAGTATATTTGGTAATCAACACCGAGGGAAAAACGTTGGCTAACGGTGGTCTCCCCCTGGTTTATGTTAACGATAAACTTTACAACCCCTCCCAGGCCATTGCCAGAGTGCCGCCGGCAGATATTCGCCTGGCTTCTGTTCGGCTTAAGGAGCCTTATCCTGAAAGCTGGGCAGAGGAGGTGAGGTTTACCTTTTGGGCCCAACCCGTTTTACAGTCCAATTAGCCTCGCAGATTTTTTGGCGAACATGAAGATTGTGACTTGACGAGAAATCTCGAATATGGGAGGTTCTGGAGATGTCCTTTAAGCGATTGCTTTTGAGGCTTCCACGAATTTCCTCGGGCAGCGCCCTTTCCGTTTTGCTAATAATAGCTTTTTTTTGCTTCTTGTTAGCCCTTCCGGCACCGGCACGTGCGACGACTACCTCGGTGCGTATAGTAAAGTACGCGGCTGACGGGAAAACCGTAGTTGCGGAAAAAAACGTAGACTACCAGTGGATGGAAGACAACCTGCCGGTGTACGGCGACGGATTAACTCATTACTATCACCAGGGACCTACTTTTGATGAGAACAACCTCTGGGACCCCTCGGAAACGGTAAACTTAAAGGATCAAGGCGCAGTTAAAGGAACGAGTATTAAGGATCTCTGTGAGCTGGTAGGGGGAATGGTTCCCGGAGAAACGGTGAGGATTAAAGCGAGCGACGGTTTTTCGAAAGACTTTCCTTATGCAAACGTTTACAACCCGCCCCCTGAGCAGGGCCCTATCGTTCTTACCTGGTACTGCAACGGAAAATACATACCCGAGTACGGGGACGGCATGAAACTAGTTTTCCTTGCGCAAACGCAGAACAAAGACGGGCAATATGTCTTTGGAAACACCGATATGAAGGAGTGCCTTCCGGAACAGTACTGGCATTATTACGAGATGTACCCTACCAGCAATGGTTACACGGTAAAATACGTCAATGAGATAATAATCTTCAGCAATGAGGCGCCACCCGAACAGGAACCGGCATGGGAACTGGAATTGAGCGGGGCGGTTAGCAAGCGAATGAGCCAGGCGGAATTTGAAGAGGGTGTCCGGTGCCACGGGGTGGAATACAAGGATGATAGTGGTACCTGGAAAGGCATACCTCTCTGGTACCTGGTGGGAATGGTAGATGACGGCAAGGAACATGGTTCGGGAGCCTTTAACGACCAGCTGGCCCAGGGTGGGTACTCCGTTACCCTGATAGCCGGTGACGGGTACACCGTAACCTTGGATTCGAAGACCGTAGCGAGAAACAATAACTACATTGTGGCCTGCTTCCTTAACGGAGCGCCTTTACCGGCATCCGATGCTCAAGGGAAGGCCCTGGCACCGTTAAAACTAGTCGGTTCCGAAGTAAGCGGCGGGAAGAGGATCGGTAACATTGTTAAGATCACTTTGGGGGTGGAACCCGCCCCGGTCCAGAAAAGTCTCACCTTGATCGGGCAGAAAACCCAGACCTTTACTCTGGACCAAATCAAAGCCCTGCCGAGTTACACTGCAAGGGGGGCGTTTAAAAAGTCCAGCGGCGCCATAGTAGGGCCCTACGAGTATACGGGGGTCAAAATAACCGATCTGGCCGATCTGGTAGGGGGGATCGCCTCCTCGGGCATCAAGGTCACGTCACTCGATGGGTACTCCATGAGCTACACCTACGATCAAATCAATGGAAAATTGACCACCTATAACCCCAAAACGGGTGACGAGGAGCCGGCTACCGGTCCGATAGTTATGATTGTGGCCTATGAAGAAAACGGAAGCCCTATACCGCTGGAAGAAGGTGGCCCTCTGCGGATCGCTTTTGTGGGGCAGGAAGCGCCGGTAACCGATGGTCACTTCTGGGTTAAGCAGATAAACCAAATTGAGATTTTGGGCGGAGTGGAAGAATGGCAACTGGAACTGGTAGGTGCTATAACTGAAACCATGGACCGCTCTACATTTGAAAGCGGCGCGGGCTGCCACCGGACGGTATACTTAGATGAGAACGGCAACGAGTGGAGCGGAATCCCTCTTTGGATGCTGGTAGGGCGGGTTGACGACGGCGATTCGCACGATTTCAACGATGATGTGGCCAGTGCCGGCTACGATGTTACGGTGGTTGCCGCTGACGGATACTGTAAAACCTTCAGCAGCCAGGTGGTAACCCGAAATAACGATATCATCGTGGCCAACGAAGTGAACGGGAGGCCGTTGACGGCAGCGGAGGGATGGCCGCTTAGGCTTACGGGTTCTGCCCTTCAGAAAGCGGAAAATGTAAAGAATGTGGTCAAGATCACCGTTTCGGTAGCCATGGCGCCTCCGACGCCGGCAGCGCCGACCAAGACCTTCGCCGATATCCAGGGCCACTGGGCGCAAAAAGACATCGAATTGATGGCCGGGCTGGGCATTGCGGGCGGCGTGGCTGCCGACCGGTTTGATCCGGACGGTCTGGTGACCCGGGCGCAGTTTGCCGCCTTCCTGGTGCGTAGTCTGGGCATCGCGGAGACCAAGCCCGCCGCGGCGAGCTTTACGGATGTCGGACCTGAGGCCTGGTATTACGGTGCGGTAGAGGCTGCTAGGCAGGCGGGCCTGATAGGAGGTTATCCGGACGGGAGCTTTAAGCCCAATCAAGGCATCACCCGTGAGGAAATGACGGCTATGGCGGTAAGGGCCATGGCCAAGGCAGACAAGCTGGTCACGGTAGCCGATGCTGAAGGGGTACTGGCCCGGTTTGCGGACAAGGATACAATCGGCTCGTGGGTGCGGCAGCCTGTGGCCCAGGCGGTAGAGGCGGGCCTCGTGGGCGGTCGGGAAGGCAGTCGCCTCGCCCCTAAGGAGAACGCCACCCGGGCGGAGGCCGTGGGCATGCTTAAGCGTTTGCTGGTGAGTATTGGGCGCATCGGTAGGTAAAGCAGCGAGGAGGGCCTAGGGAAGGCGGGCAAGGCCCTGCCTTCCCTCAACCTCTTTTTGCTTATACTCGGGAAAGGGAAGTCATTGGGGTGGACAGCAGAATACCACTGAAAATAAGAGTAGCACTGGTTGGTCTGATAGTTTGGGTGGCTTGGGTTTTCCTGGAGCCCTTCACCGGACCTTCCCTCCCGGAGTCGCAAGCGGTGGCGGCGGGGGAGGAGGTTAGCTTATGGGGCCCCTATATCCCGGGTACCATGGTGGATTCTGCTACCATTAATTGGAAAACCATTAATCCCTGTGAAGCCGGAGAAACGGAAGGGGTGGGGTTTGCGGTTGGTCCTCCTTTACTGGATGTAGAAATCTCGACCGATGGAGCTGGCAAGGCGCTAGTCTACCTCACTTCCCACAACTACCGAGGGGATCTTCTAGTGGGCACGGAGGGGCTACCGGTTAAGGTAGAGCCCACCCGGATTAAGCTGGACGGGAGTGAAAAGAACCGGGAAACCGTACTGTCTCTTTACGAGCACCAAACTCTTGAACCGGGGAACTACTACGGATGGATAACTTTCTTGGGGACTACTTCAGGGAATGTAGCCCTGGGCGTAAAAATCCAAGCCAGTGTTAGGAAAGAAACGGCCCAGCTAACAGGCCACGGTGAGGAAACACTGACCAGAGGGGCTAAAGGATTAATAGTAGTGGTTATTTTCCTGGTAGCAGGCCTAATTGTCGGGGCAATTCTAGGGAGGAAGAAACATGGGAAAGGTGGCGGTTGAGGGGCGCATATTGGTTGAGTTCTTAACTTTAATCTTCGTTTGCGGCCTCTTGGGAGCTCCGGTAGTTCATGCGGCGGAACCTACGACTTCGGTGCAGGTGGTGAAGTACGCTGCCGACAAACAAACGGTGGTGGTAGTAAAACAGGTGGACTACCGGTGGATGGAAGCCAACCTCCCGGTTTATGGTGACGGGAAAACGCATTATTACCACCAGGGACCTGTTTTTGAGGGCGACAAGTGGGACCCCACCCGGACCAAGAACTTAAAAGACAAAGGTGCGGTTAAAGGAACCAACATTAAGGATCTTTGTGAGCTTGTCGGGGGAATGACTCCCGATGACGAGGTAGTGATTTCAGCTTCCGATGGGTATTACATGAAGTTCGGCTATCAAAACCTTTACCAGCCGCCTGACAGGCAAGGACCAATAGTCCTGTGCTGGTATAACGGCGAAGAGGTGGAAGCAGGCGAGCGCCAGGGCAAGGGGTACGTCCCGGATTACTTCACCGGAATGCGGCTGGTGTTTATGCCCAGGGTACCAAATTCCGACGGTAAGTATGTATTCGGCAACATTGATATGAAGGAATGCATGACCGACGAAAAATACTGGTACTATTACGAAAACCTTTATCCCAGTACTAATGGATTATCCGCAAAATGGGTTAAAGAAATTGCTATTTATCCCGGTGGCGCACCGGATCAGGCGGTAACTTTGAGCGAGGAAACAACAGGCGGAGGAGTAGAAAGCTCTGCACCGCGCTCTCGGAACCTGCTAATACTGTTCCTGACCGTTGGCGGACTGTCGGTCATTGCGGTTGCTGGCTATCTGCTGATACAAATGAAGAGGAAATAACCGGCTGGAGTGTACGACAGCTAAACGGGCAGGAGGAGGCAAAATGGCAAATGACAAGAGAAGGTACGGGTTGATCATCTTCCTGGCTCTCATTGGCCTATGCTTTCTGGGCATTGCCGGTTACGTTTATTTCGCCCATCCCACTGCAGAAAAAATCGACTGGACGCTTACCCTGATTGGCAAAGAGGGTGCTCGGGAGATTAGCTTTGAGGAACTAACGAAAATGCCTGCCTGCGAAGGGCAGGGTGGATTTTTTACTACCGTGGGCATGGTCAACGGACCATTCAGTTGTAAGGGGGTTTTGGTAGAAAATCTCTGCTCTCTTGTCGGCGGGATTACGCCCGAAGACTGCCTCTGGGTGTGGGCTCCCGACGGCTATTCTATGGTTTTTTCTTATGAGCAGGTAAAGGGGGATTTTGTGGCCTACGATCCCCAGACTATGAAGGAAGTGCCGGCTCAAGACCTGAAGATGATCCTGATGTACGAACAGGATGGGGTTTTCCTGACAGAGGACGAAGGGAGACCTTTGCGTGTCGCCATTGTTAGTCCCAGTTACTTTTTAACCGAAGGGCACTACTGGGTTAAGTGGGTGAACAAAATAGAAGTTAGGCCCTTGTTGGGGGGCAAGGGCGAATGAGGGTAAGAGGAATAGTAGCGGCGGCCGTGGCACTGACATTGCTAGTGACGTCGGCCGCTTGTGGGCTCCGGAAAGCAGAAAGGGTTAGATTAAAGGTCATCTACGCGGGGAGCCTGATCGTGCCGCTAGAAGAAGTGGAACTGCAGTTTGAAAGCCTCCACCCCGACGTGGATGTAGAGATGGAGGGGCACGGGAGCATCCAGGTAATAAGGTACGTCACTGATTTGGGTAAGCAGGCTGACGTGCTTGCGGTAGCCGACTACACATTGATTCCGGCCATGATGTATCCGGACTACGCGGATTGGCTCATCCGCTTTGCCAGCAACCGGCTGGTACTGGCCTATACCGAGAAGAGTAGATATGCGTCGGAAATCAACAGCTTTAACTGGTATGAAATTATATCCCGTCCGGACGTGAAAATTGGTCTGGCCCACCCTCTGCTCGATGCCTCCGGCTACCGGGCCTTGATGGCCGTACAACTGGCGGAAATATATTATCAAGACCCCACGATCTTCGATCGAGCCATCACCGAACATTTTAATCCTGCCATTTTGGTGCGGGAGGATAAAGGCACCTATACGATTGAGCTTCCGGAAGTCATTAAACCACGCGGGGAGAGGTTCTCTTTACGGGGTGGGAGCATCCAGCTAATGGCCCTGCTGGAGGCCGGAGCAATAGATTACGCCTTTGAATACCGCAGTGTAGCCCTGCAGCACGGATTTAAATTTATCGAGCTGCCGCCGCAGGTGAACTTAGGTTTCCCCGATCAGGAGGAGCTTTACGAAAAAGTGAAGGTGGAGTTCGGGTTTCGGCGTTTTGCCGCCGTAGAAGGTGAACAGGTAGGGAAGACTATCTATTATGCCTTAACCGTTCCCCGGAATGCTCCCCACCGATCCTGGGCCGAAGAATACATAAGATTTATCCTTGGGCCGGAGGGCGAAAAGATATTCGAAAAACACCATCACCCCTTTGTCCCGGCGGTAACAGACAACCCTACGGCAATTCCGCTGGGGATAGCCCCGTTGGTGAGAAAGGAGGAAGGTCATCCGGTTCAATAGAAAGTATTACGAGACATATAAGCGACGAGGGGGAGAGCGGTTGTTGTGGGAGTTAGAAACGAGATTTACTGGCTATCGATGGCGAGCGGCGGCCTGGCCTTGACTTTTCTCCTTTACCCTCTGCTGCATGCTTTCCTCACTACCAACCCCTCAATTCTCGCCCATACCTGCCGGGATAGGGAGGTGGTCGCCTCCCTGGTGACCAGCTTTAAAACGGCCGCCGTGGCCGCAGCCATAGCGACACTGACTGGGGTTCCGTTTGCCTATCTACTGGCCCGGCGGGACTTTAGAGGGAAGGGGTTGCTGGAGGGGCTTATTAATCTGCCTGTGGTGATTCCCCATACCGTGGCGGGAATTCTCCTGCTGATGGCCACAAGCCCCCGTACCCGGCTGGGCAGCCTTTTGCAGCGGGCAGGACTGGAGTTTGTGGAATCCTGCGCAGGCATCACCATCGCCATGCTTTTCGTCAGCTTTCCTTTCCTGATTAATGCCGCTCGTGATGCTTTTGTCCGGGTACCGGTCCGTCTGGAGGCGGTAGCCCGGACCCTGGGCGCCGGCCCCGTGGCCGTTTTCTTCACCGTAACTCTGCCGCTGGCCTGGCGTGGTGTTCTCACCGGCATCATCCTCACTTGGGCCCGGGCGGTGAGTGAGTTTGGCGCGGTGGTAATCCTGGCATATCACCCCCTTACTGCCCCGGTTCTCATCTACGAGCGGTTTGAGTCGCACGGCCTGTCCTATGCTCAGCCCATAGCCGTGCTGCTTCTGATAGTCTCCCTCCTGGTTTTCGTCCTAGTACGGTTAGTGGCCGGAGGAGAAAGTTCCCATGTTAGAAGTCGATAACCTGGAAGTGCGGCTACCTTCTTTTACCCTCAAAGGAATAAGTTTCAATGTGTACGAAGGGGAATTTTTCTTCATCCTTGGACCTTCAGGAGCGGGTAAGACCGTACTACTGGAAACTCTGGCCGGATTACACCACCCGTGGCAAGGCAGGATTCTGATGGAAGGAAAAGACATTACTTTTCTCCCCCCGGAGAAGCGGCCCATCGGAATTGTCTACCAGGATTATGCCCTGTTTCCTCACCTGACCGTAGAAGAGAATATCCGTTATGCCTTACGTTTCCGGCGGCCAAAGACCGACTTTACTTGGCGGAAGTGGGTGGATGTGCTGGGAATAGGGTCTCTTCTATCTCACTACCCGCACACCCTGAGCGGCGGCGAGAAGCAGCGTGTGGCACTGGCCAGGGCTTTAGCGGCTTATCCCCGCCTGCTCCTATTGGACGAGCCTCTTTCCAACCTCGATCCCGCCCTACGGGGCGAAATAGGGAAAGAGCTTAAGCGCCTAAACCGCGACTTCGGTCTGACGGTAATAATGGTGACCCACGATTTTTCTGAGGTTTTCTCTTACGGCGAGCGGGTTGGGGTACTCTTCGAGGGGCAGATGGTGCAAGTCGGAACCCCTGAGGAGGTGTTCAGGGCGCCGACCTCGCCAGAAGTAGCCAGGTTCGTAGGGCTGAACAATCTAATTCCTCTGGAGTGGGAGGGGGGAGAGTGGTACATGTTGGGCCGCCCCGTAAACCCCGGTTATGATTTTCCTCCGGGGAGACTCTTGGCCGGCGTGCGTCCGGAGGATGTACGGGTAAGCCGTCTCCCCCTTCTGCTTCCCTATTCATGGGAAGGTGAGGTGAAGGGCCTGGTCAACATGGGCCCGGTGTTCATGGTAGAGGTGAAGGTAGGCGTTGCTAGACTTAACGCCTATGTAGTCGGACATCGGGTCCTGGAGGAAAAGCTTCAGGTGGGGGCAAAGGCCTATGTAGGATTTATGGCCGAGCACCTCTGCTTCCTAAAGGCTTGAACCACCTACGTCCAACCTCAATCCTCCCGCAGGGGATTTGGGGCCACATGCGGTTTTGTGGTCTGGATTTTAATAGTCCTTTACCCGTTCGGAACACTTTAGTCAAGGCCTGAAAGCGGCAGGAACCTGGCCCGGACGCTTATGCAAAGTGGAGAATATCGCCGCACTTATCGTTACCGTATTCGTATCGAGCACATTTTTGCGGAAGCCAAAGAACAATCAAGGTCTGGACGGACCGGTTCAGGAGCTGCGGCCAGGCTGCGGTGCATGAACAGGTGAAGATGACGAGCTGCGCTACTGTGCTGCACGGCCCGCATCTTGCCCCCTTACTTTTACTGGCAGCCACCGGCTGGATTTCCCGGAAGGAAGTGCACTATGGCTTTCATATTTACGCAGCCAGGACCATAATTACCTGCGGCTAATGCTCTTATGGGAGGTGCACCATTTCGCAGTTTGTCTTCTGTCTTCTTGAGGAAGATTATCTCCTAAACCCAGGGCAGGTACCAAGGTTGGTGGTATTTGAGACTTACAGACGTAATTACATCTTGACATAAATACCTCCATGCGTTATGTTTAAATTAGCATAACAGGAAAGGGGAGGAACATTCTTGTCGGAACAACACGCCTTCATGCTAATAAATGGGAGAATCATGTATGAAAGTTCCAGCCTATCGAGGAAACCGATCATCAATCCGGCCACTCTGGAACCCATCGGGACCCTACCGGAAGCCGGGGATACCGAGATCCGGCTGGCGCTTAATGCCGCCGACAGGGCCTACCGGGAATGGTCCAGGATAAGTCCAGCCAGAAGGGGGGAAATGCTGCACCGGGCCGCTGCGGAAGTTAGGGCCAGGGCTGACAGCATGGCCCGGCTTTTGACTATGGAACAGGGTAAACCCCTGGCGGAAGCCCGGGAAGAAGTGAAGGCCGCGGCCCAAGCCCTGGATTATTATGCGGAAGAAGGGCAACGTATTTGGGGGGAAATACTGCCTACGAATAAGAATAATACCAGAAGCCTGGTGATAAGGCAGCCCCTCGGTGTAGTTGCCGCCTTTGTACCCTGGAATTATCCCGTGTTGTTAGCTGCATGGAAAATTGCGCCTGCACTGGCTGCAGGTAATTCCGTAATCGTCAAACCTGCCAGCAATACCCCCCTGGCCACCTGTGAATTCGTGCGCATAATAGGCGAATGTTTGGAGCCGGACGGCGTGGTAAATTTAGTTCTGGGTTCCGGTGCCAGGATCGGACCCGCGCTTATATCCAGCCCCCTGGTCAAGAAAGTAACCCTTACCGGCTCCACAGAGACGGGTAAACAAATAATGAACATGGCCGCGCCCTATCTCAAAAAGGTTTCCCTGGAATTGGGGGGCAACTGCCCCATCATCGTGTGTCGGGACGCGGACCTTGAAGCTGCTGCACAGGGCACGGTCTACCGCTCTTTCCGCAATATGGGGCAGGTCTGCAACGCCATTAACCGGATATATGTTGACGAGCGGGTAGCTGAGTCTTTTTGCGCGAGGGTGGTGGAAAAGGCGAGCAGATTAACGATCGGAGATGGTTTGCTGAACCCCAATGTGGATCTTGGGCCCATGGCTACGGCAGAAGGATTGGAGAAGACCCTCACCCACCTTCAAGATGCTCTAAACAAGGGCGCTAAGTTGATATACGGAGGCAGACGGCCGGAGAACGCCGGACCCGGCTATTTCTTTATGCCTACCGTGTTGGTTAATGTCCATCACCAAATGCGGGTTATGACGGAGGAAACCTTTGGCCCTCTGGCGCCTATTATGACTTTTTCTGACCTGGAACAGGCGGTTGCTTTAGCCAACGATAGCCCCTATGGTTTGGTGGCTTATGTTTATACCAGCAACCTCAAGACTGCTTTTCATTTGAGCGAACATCTCCAATTTGGCACGGTAGGGGTAAACAATGTTACCGGTGGAGAAGTGGCCTTCCCTTACGGCGGCTGGAAGGAAAGCGGGCTGGGAGTGGAGTTGTCACGCCACGGTTTAAACGAGTACTTAGCTTTAAAGCATATCCGGATTACGCTATTATAAGCCGTTATAACATTTGTAACGGTTTCGCAAGCTACGCCTAGATCAAAACCTTAAGCTGTACTGAACGCTTTTGAAGCGTATAACCCTCATACGACGCTCGGGCTTTTTATGGTAAACATAGGGGGGAGACTTGGGAAATAACTTTTTTAGAAAAAGCGTTATGCTTAAGAAGGAATAACGCAAAATTTGGAGAAATAAATAATATGTCCAATCCAAAGAGGGGAGAGGGGGGTAGTGAGAAAGGTACATTCGAGGGCGTAAGAAAAGTCATGCGAAAAGAAGTATACGATTGAAGGACATAACAAACAGCGCTAGGACCTCGAAATGAAGGCTGGCTAGGGGGACACCCGCTTAAAGGCAAATGGCCATCACGCAAGCGAAAAGGAGGTGGAGAAAGCCATCTCTATCGGTGATAAGCGAGAGAAAGTCATAAGTCATCAAAACGCAAGGGCAACTAACAGGCGGTAAAAACTTGACGGGGGAGGGGATTCCTTTATGAAAATGATCATTGGCGGAGAAAGGGTTGCTTCCAGGTCCGGGGAAGAAATTAAGGTTTTTAATCCCGCCACCCAGGAGGTTGTGGATACGGTTCCTGCGGCGACTGAAGAGGACGTAAACCTTTGCCTGGAGAAAGCTCTAGAGGGCAAAAAGGAATGGGGAACCACACCCTTGTACGTACGTACCGCCTTACTCAGGCAATGCAGCCAAGCCTTATTGGAACATAAAACCGAGCTGGCGACGTTGCTGGCGCGAGAGATGGGCAAACCCATAGTACAGGCGGAGATTGATGTGGAAGACGCAGCCCATAAATTTACAGGGTACGCTGAAAAAGCCAATCACGTATACGGAGAAGTCATGCCGGATATGCAGCCGGGAGTAGAACAGGATATTGTGTTTACCAGGAGGGAACCCCTGGGGGTAGTAGTCTGCATTGTACCGTTTAATTACCCGCTTGTCTTAGCCACTCAAAAAATAGCTCCTGCCCTAGCTGCGGGTAATGCGGTAATCATCAAACCTTCTACCGACGATCCTTTGACCCTTATCAGAATGACGGAACTGTTATTGGAGTGCGGCATCCCGGGAAATGCGCTGCAAATGATCACGGGCAAGGGTTCCACTGTGGGGAAATGGCTTGTGGCCAACGAAAAGATTAATGCCGTCAGTTTAACGGGCAGCACCGAAGTGGGCAAAGAGATAGCCCAAAGCGCTGCTCCATATTTGCACCGGGTTTTCCTGGAACTTGGTGGCAACGATGCCATGATTATTTTTGAAGATGCAGACCTGGAACTAGCAGTGAAGGAAGCCATGAGCAGAATATGGAACGCGGGCCAAACTTGTATGGCTCCTAAGAGGTTTATCGTGCACAAACAGATCAGAGATCAATTTACGGAGCTGCTAGTAGAGAAGCTTAGCAAGGTAGTAATAGGTGACCCCCTGAACAGAAATACGGATATGGGCTGCCTTATCAGCGAGAAGGCTGCGAAGACAGTGGAAGAACAGGTCGGGCTGACCATTAACCAGGGGGCGAAATGCGTTTACGGAGGGAAGAGGCTCCACGGAGCGTTTTTCCCGCCTACGGTATTAACCGACGTAACCCCGGAAATGGATATTGCCAGAAACATGGAAGTATTCGGCCCTGTGTTCCCCGTTATTGCGTTTGAAACAAACGAGGAAGCAGTGCGGATTGCCAACAATACAATATATGGCCTCAACGGAAGCGTGTTTTCTACGGATATAAGCAAGGCGATAAAGACAGCTTCCGCAATGGAATGCGGAACGGTGGTCATAAACGGTAGCGGCCTTTACATTAACTCGGAAATACCCTTCGGTGGGTACAAGATGAGCGGTTTAGGAAGAGAAGGAATTTCCTGCAGCTTGGAAGAAATGACACAAGTAAAAAACTACGCTCTGAAGTCTATACTGGCCTAAGACTTTACCAGCGACGTCATCAATAGAGTCGTGGAGGCTCATTTTAGGGCGTCTATCTTACAGGGTTACAATATCACAGTCCGACGACACACCCGTCAGGCCGATTTTACTTGACATTTGGTAATTCGCAAACTAAAATTGAATTAGACAACTTAATAGCTTCTCCGAGCCGGATAAACCTAAGGGCAAAAGAGCCTATGGTTGCCGGCCTGGGCTGTTAACAAGCCCACGGGGTATGCCGGGAAACAGGCATGCCTCCCTATGCTCGGAAAGGAGAAGGGTTTTTGGTCAGGAAGGACATTTGTCAAGGTAGACAAGTGCCCCGGTTCCCTTTTCGAGCCGGGGCTTTAATTTTGCTCTCAGGAGGTACGCGTTTATTGCTGCCCCGAACACGACAGAAGGAAAACGCGTCCGGTCTGAGTTTATATAGAATACCAATTATTTTATGGCTTTTACCGCTTCTTTTGGCTGTCTCTTATCACCCTGACCGGCAATTATGACCTCTACGCGGCAATCTGGTAACACCGGCCAGCTATCTTTATGTGTCTGCCGGCTTCGCCACCAGGGAACACGAATTCTACCAGGTAAAAAATGGGAGGAAATCGCCCTCCGGCAGAGGCTTTTGCCAGCCCTTTAGAAAAGGAGCAAATGGGAAAAATAGCTGCCTGCATTGGCAATCGGGCTGAGATTATTAGCCATTTTGTCGGCAAGGTGTACTGACGAACAACCGGAAGGAGCGCTTTTTTGTCCTCTTCCCACAGTTCGGCAATGGTAACCCCCTTCTCATAGTGGAAGCGCTTTATATCTGTAAAATAAAGAGCGGGTAAGGATAAAAGGGAAAAGGAGGGGGCTTACCCCTGAGGCGAGGGTTGCTCCCTTTGGTGGCCTAAGAAACGAGCCAAGAGGGCTCCGTGAATCAACCCCATGGGGTAAGCTAACCATGCGAGCCAGCGCAGCCACGGTCTTTGGGGTCTGCGCGTAAACAACATACGAGCTCGAAACATAGTTATCCCTCCCGTTTCTTTAGTTTCCGTCGCCATAATTTTTTCTATACCCTTCTGGTAAGGCGCCACTAATTACCACCCCAAGGTAGCTTTAAAAAACAGCCTGGGTTCGCACAATAAACATAAAAATAAAAAATGCATCAGGTAAAAGGAGAATAAAGACGAAATGGAGAAAAGATTTAGATTGAGCCGCAACCGGCTCAACCAGGATAGGCGAGCCCAAGTTCATGCCCGGGAGCTACATGTCATTCGTGGTAACCAGATCCTGGTCGACCCGGAAAGAGGGCCTGAGAACAAATAACAAGGGTGCAGGGATATATTATGGACATGGTTTTGAACACTCTAGGGCATCTTAGGCCAGACGGCAGAGCCCCCGTGGGCCTACCGGCTTCCCGCCAGAAGGGAGGGGTTCCCGGCTGGCGGGTGGGGCAGGTGATAGAGGGAAGGGTCCTGGCCCAGTTATCAGAGAACAGTTATATTCTGCTGGTGGAGGGCCAAGAGATACTGGCCCGTTCGGCCTGTTCCCTGTCGGTAGGCCAGCCCATCGTCATGGAAGTCCAGGAGTTTAGGGACAACCAGTACACGGTTAAACTGCTGTCTCCAAACTCAGAGCAAAAAGAAAACGCTTGGGAGGCCTTGAAATCCGTCCTGGAGGAGTTAGGTATCAAGGACACCCCCTTACACCGGGCTCTAATCCAGGGTTTCATGGCCTGGAAACTCCCTCTAAGTACCGGGCGGTTGAAACAGGCCACCCTAATGCTCCAGCTCCTCCAGGCCGGGGATGTCCCTTCTCCGGAGGAAATCGGCATCGTTTTACACGCCTTAAAGAGAGACCTCCCACCCCGGCCCGAAGTCTTGCAGTCCTTGCGAGCTTTTATAAATGCCCAAAAGGAAACCGGCCAGGGAAGCATAACCAGCCTGGTGCGTTTCATATCCTTGGCTTCTCCCAGCCGGGAAGAATTTCTAACCGGAAAGCAAGGCGAATCCCTGTGGCTCCAGCTCAAGGCCGCGGCGGAGGCCGTGGTATTAAAGCCGAATGAGGGGCCGGCCAGGGTGGCGGAGCAGCTGCGCAGTCTCCTGGGTTCTCAGTTGCCGCAGGTTGGGCCTCCACAAGAGTTCGAATCGGTATGGAACGGCCGTGAAGGGCGCTTGGTGGAGCGGGAATCTTCGCCGGGAAGCGATTTATTGGCCAAATTCAGACAATTTATCCGCGAGTTGGAGCGGCATGAGGCCACGGCCGAAAAATCGGCCCTCTTGGCCTCTCTCAAGGAAGAAGGGCATACCCTTGAAAGACAACTTTGGGGCCAGCAACTCTGGCAAATCGGCAAAGGGGAAGGGGAGGCATACCTATATTTTAACCTGCCTGTCCTTCTGGACGGGCAAATCCTAAACTGGGGAGAGCTCCTCATAAAAAAAGACGAGGGGTCCGCCGCCGTCATCAATCCCCAAGATTTTACGGTAAATATCCTCGTACATACTAGCAATCTAGGGACCCTCTGCCTGGAAATCAAAGTTCGGAATTCAGAAGTCACGGTGCGGGGAAAAGTGCAGCACCTATGGGTGAGCCAGCTCCTGGATACCGCCTGGCCTGCCCTGCAGGAAGCCTTGACCGGCCTGGGCTATCGCCTGCACAAAGCCACGTGGGAAATAGGGCAGGTCACTTCTAAATTTCACCCAGAGGGGACGCCGGGCCCGGACACTATACCCGGGGTAACCTCGGTAGACGTTAAGGTTTGATATTAACTTCCACGGGAGGGGAGCAATGAAGCAGGGGGAGAAGCTTAAAAAGGCGGTAGCTCTGCGGTACACGGAAAATGAAGACACAGCTCCCCGGGTAGTAGCCTCGGGCAGGGGACCTGTGGCCGATAGAATCATTGAAACCGCCCAAAAATCCGGGGTTCCCGTCCACCGGGACCCGGACCTGGCGGAAATGCTTTCCCACCTGGACATCGGGGTCCAGATCCCTCCCGAATTATACCGCCTCGTAGCTGAAGTATTGGTCTTCATTTATTCCTTAGACCAAAAAGCTCAAAAATGAGTCCAAACCTCTGAGCCGGGACGACTGTAGGGGAGCTGCAGGGGGGACCCCTCGGGAGGTTTACATAAAACGGCGATAAATAAAGCTAGCCAGCCGGCCGCAAAAGGTCCCCCGCCTGTCTTCCTTTAGGGCAAAACCCCAGAGGGTGAAATCTATCTACCGACGTAGCCGCCGGCTGCACTGCGCCGCCGGTCAGACCCTCGAAGCTCGCGCTCAAAGATAAGGACACCGGGAACACCGCCAGGCTCAAAGGCCTAAGAGTGTGCGGCGCCAACTTATCCCTAGGGCCAGGGGCAGACGCCGGTGAGCCTCGCGGGATGTACGATAATTAAAAGCGGTCGGGACCGCACGACAGGGGTGGCACCGACCGCCAATGTGCACACACTCGAACCCCTCGGGTCGTAGCCTGCAATATCTCCCCTGGTGTAGTTAACATAATCATTATTATCGGAAGTTGTTCCCTCGGCTATTCCTATCCTTTGAGGAACCCCCTCTTTCAGGTTAAACTCTCCGGCAAGGTTATATGGCTTTATCGTCCCGAGTAGAATACTCCTTTTCTATTTCGTGAGCGGCCAAAAGCAAAGCTATCCTGGTATAGGCCAGGGATATTCCACCCTGGAGGAAGACCACATAAGGGGGTTTTACCGGCGCATCGGCGCTCAATTCCAAGGAGGCTCCCTGGATGAAGGTGCCGCCGGCCATGATGACTTCTTCGCTGTAACCCGGCAGAGGGGCCGGTTCAGGAACGGCATGGGCCTCCACCGGGCTTCCGCGCTGTAGCCCGCGGCAAAAGGCCAGCAGGGTTTCCCGCCGGCCTAAGGTGATGGTTTGCACAATGTCGTGCCTCGCCTCCCAGGGCAGAGGATCTACGGGATAGCCCAATTTATGAAAAAACGCGGCTGCCAGGATGGCCCCCTTTAAGGCTTCCCTTACCACAAGGGGTGCCTGGAATAATCCCTGATAAAAGATCCGCTTTCCACTAAAAGCGCCCAGCTCTCTGCCCAGTCCCGGGGCCGTTAAATAGGCGGCAACTTCTTCTACCAGCTCCTCCTTCCCTACGATATAACCCCCACCCGGTACCAGGGTGCCCCCAGGGTTCTTTATGAGGGACCCGGCAGTTAAGTCTGCTCCCACTTCGCAGGGTTCCCTTTCTTCCACCATCTCGCCGTAGCAGTTGTCTACCAGGCAAAGGGTGTGCAGGCAAGCCTGTTTCACCGTTCTTATTATCTCTCCGATGGTAGCAACACCCAGGGAGGGCCTGTCTTGATAGCCCCGGGAACGCTGGATGAGGCATACGCGGGGTTTAAGCCGGGCCACCTCTCGGGCAATGGCAGGTAAATCAGGCCGGCCTCCGGGCGCCAGATCCACCTGGGCATAACAGATGCCTCTGCTGGACAGGCGGTTCCTCACCGCCGGTCCCAGCCCGATGACCGTAGAGAGGGTATCATATGGTTTTCCACAGACGGCCAGGACGGTGTCCCCCGGACCCAGAAGGGCCTGCAGGCAGAGGCTCAAGGCATGGGTACCGGATACAATCTGGGGTCTCACCAGAGCCGCTTCCCCGCCGAACACCCGCGCATAGAGCTGCTCCAGGGCTTCCCGCCCCGCATCACCGTAACCGTATCCGGTAGAATCTTGAAAATGAAATTCATTTATCCCGAGCTCCTGAAAGGCCTTTAAGACCTTGCAGTGGTTCAGGGCGTTCACCGCTTCCACCCGGTCAAACAGGCCCTGCTGCCGGGCTTCTTCCTCAGCCTCCTCAAGCTTCTTTATGAGCCGGGGGTCAATGGAAAAATAATCCTGGATAATATTAGCGGCCGACAAGGAAATCTTTAGCCCTCCTACTTTAACCTTACGGGGGATTATTATAGCAGATCTGGCAATGTTCTTGAAGGCCTGCCTCTACATCCCTCATGTTGCCTTTGGTATACCTCGCGCTGCCCAAGCCCGCTAGATCTTCCCTGGTTATAGTCATGAGCTCCTCCTTGGTAAGGACGGCCCTTTCCATCAGTCTTACAGCCTGGCGGCGAATGGCCTTTTCGATGATATTGCGGGCCAACCGGGCGTTACCGTTATAGCGGTGGCCGAATACTGCTTCCCGGCGCAGGATCCGCTCGAGCTCCGACCTGGCTTCTGGAGTCAGAAAATACTGGCGCTCTTCTAGCATAAGTTCCGCAATGCTCAAAAGTTCGCCCACCGAATAGTCAGGAAATTCCAGATGAATGGCGAAACGTGAGCGCAGTCCGGGATTGGTCTCCAAGAAGTATTCCATTTCTTCTTTATATCCGGCTAAAATTAAAATAAGATTATCCCGGTAATCCTCCATCCCCTTGACCAGGACGTCGATGGCCTCCCGCCCGAAATCCTTCTCCCCTCCCCTGGCCAGGGAATAGGCTTCGTCAATAAAAAGAATGCCTCCCACGGCCTTGCGCAGCTGTTCCCGCGTCTTATGGGCCGTGTGCCCTATATACTCCCCAACCAGGTCGGCCCGCTCAACCTCCACCAAATGCCCCTGGGTGAGCAATCCCATCTCCTTGAAGAGGCGGCCCAAGAGGCGAGCCACCGTGCTCTTCCCGGTGCCCGGGTTGCCCTTAAATATCATGTGCAGGCTCATGGGCGAGGCTCCCAGACCTTCCGCCTGCCGTCTTTTCTGGATTTCCACATACGCCCTTATTTCCTTGACCAGTTCTTTAACGTTGACGAGGCCGATGAGTTTGTCCAGCTCCACCAAAAGGCTGTCAATTTTCCCGGGGCCCGCCTCTTTTGCCGGCCGTGATTTTTCCTTCCAGGAAGGATAAGCTGCTCTCTTTCCCACCGACCTCCCCAGGCTGGAAGGTTTACCAGAACCGAATCCGATTTTGATCTGCACCCCATTCACCCCGCCATCGGCTACCTTCCCCAAGAAATTATATGCAGAAATTATATGCTCCTGAATTCCCCGGGTGGCGGGGCGTCTTGGGCGCAAGGCTACCCGCCGAGCAGGAGACCAAGCCTGCCTTGGAGGGGAAAGGGTTACACGGCCGGGCTCAAGGGCTGGCTTTGGGCTGAAAAGTATGGCAGTTGGTGTCCTGACATTCGTCGGCATTAGAGCCCACCACATCGATCTCCTGGGCCCTACACCGGTTCCCTTCTGCCCAGTACTGGCAACTGCTGACAGTACAGGTTACCGAGGGATATACCTGGCTACCCGGCAAGAAGGTGTTGGCCATCAATCCCCCCCAGTTTATATTATCAAGGGAACCCAAAGTGTTGGCGAGGCCTCTGCGGCCGTAAAAAGTCTTGCACTGGGTGTGCTCGGGAGTTTGGGACATCCTGCCCTCTTCTTCGTGGGTGATATCGATATTGTTAGCATTGCACTGGTTTCCCTTTAACCAGTGGACGCAGGTATTGACCGTGCATTTGACTTTCGGGCCGGCCATTTTGCTCCTCCTTTGTTAGGTCTGGCTTTAGCTCTAGTGTTATACGCAGCCCCCTGCTTTATACCAAAATAAAGGAAGCCCCGATTCCGGGGGCTCCCGCTGGAGTTTCGTTATTTCTACTCGTTCTTGTTTTCCCCTTTATATTCTCCGGCCAGGCTCACCGGTCTGTGGGGCATGACCGTAGAAATGGCGTGCTTGTATACCATCTGCTGTTTGCCTTCCGAATCCAGCATAACCGTGAAGTTATCGAAACCCCGCACCACTCCTCTAAGCTGAAATCCGTTCACCAGGTAAATGGTCACGGGTACATTTTCCTTCCGGATTTGATTGAGGAAAACATCCTGCAGGTTTCCTTGCGCTTTATTCATCTTGTCCCCTCCAGGCTGGCATTATTTGTTTTTTTAGTATACCCTATTCTACACAAATATCCAATTGTCCTGCCATCCACCTGCTTATAGAGTTAGAAATTTCCTCCTTGTTGTCCGGCTTGACTTCCCACCAGACTATCCGCGGGTCCCGCCTGAACCAGGTCCACTGCCTCTTGGCATACCGCCGGGTATTACGTTTGAGAAGGTAAACGGCCTCCTCGAAGGTTAGATGCCCCTGCAGGTAAGCAGCGATCTCCTTGTAACCCAGTATCTGCAGGGACGGCATCTGGGGGTTACACTCCTTCTTGAGGAGCGCCCGAACCTCCTCTACAAGGCCGGACGCGATCATCTCGTCTACCCGCCGGTTAATTCGTTCGTAGAGCAATTCCCTCTCCATGGTTAAGCCGGCAAGGGCCAGGCGGTAGGGAGAGCTGGACCACCGACCGCCCCAGGTTGCGGAGATGGGTTGCCCGGTCAAGAGATAAACCTCAAGGGCCCGGATGAGGCGCCGTCGGTCATGAGGGTGGATGCGGGCCGCTGCCACCGGGTCCACCTCCTGCAGCCGCCGGTAAAGGTAATCGTTGCCGTAGCGTTCGGCTTCCTCCTGCAACCGGGCCCGCAAAGCGTCGTCCCGGGCTCCGGGGACAAAAAAATAAGGGTCCACCACCGCTTGAAAATATAAACCCGTCCCTCCTACTAGCAGGGGCAGGTGCCCCCGGAGGTGAATGCCGGCGATGGCTTCCCGCGCCAGCCGCTGGTAATCCGCTACGCTGAAGGATTCATGGGGTTCTACAACATCGAGGAGGTGATGGGGGATGGGCTTGCCCGTTTTGCTGACCCGCTGGTGGGGAAGGAGCTTGGCCGTTCCGATGTTGAGCCCCCGGTACACCTGGGCCGAATCTACCGAAACGATCTCCGCATCCAGACGGGCAGCCACCTCTAGGGCAATCTCCGACTTGCCCACCGCCGTAGGGCCTACAATGGCCGCCAGGGGAGGCTTGTACGTAGGGGCGTTAGCCGCCAAGGTTCAATGCCCCCCCTCCCTGACGGTTCCCGGCCGGTTGAAGTAACGGGCCAGTTCCTCCCGGCTTATTTTTATGACGGCCGGGCGGCCGTGGGGACAGGTGTGGGGATGGGAGGTATCGAGCAGCTCCCGCAGGAGGTTGGCCATTTCCGGCGCCGAAAGGGGATCCCCGGCTTTGACGGCTCCATGACAGGCCATGGATTTCAGCAGCCTTTCTTCTAGGGACCCCAGATTTTCCGGCTCCGGTTCCTCCAACAGTTCTTCCAGCACCTCTCTTTCTTTGCCCGCCGGGATGCCGGCCGGTGCCCCCCGCAGCAAAAAGGTATTGGTGCCGAAGGACTCCAGGATAAAACCCAGGGCCTCCAGGGGCTTCAGGCGGACAAGGACTTCCAAGGCTCGAGAAGGGCTCAGTTGCAGCAGCATTGGGGGTTCCAGGAGCTGGGTTGGCCAGTTCCGCTCCTCATGTTGAGCTTTCAAGTGTTCAAAACGGCAGCGCTCGTGGGCCGCATGCTGGTCGATAATATACAGTCCGTCCTCTCCTTCGGCCAAAATGTAAGTATTTAACACCTGGCCGATGGCTTTTAAAGGAGGCAGACTCCCTGCTGTATCCAGGCCGGTGCCCGTACTCCCATCTCTTTCTTCGAGGGCCGCAGCCCTTGGGTTACCCGTACTTAATCCTTCGTAGGCGTCCCCCTTTACTGTTACCGGCTTCCCCTCCCCTATTTCCCTTACCATAAGGGAAAAGTCCTGCTGGTGCGCCTCCAACAGTTTGCCGACTTGCCCATAAGCCGGGGGTCTTCGGCCGGTTTTAAAGGGCAAGAGAGTCCTTCCCACCCCTTCGGGTGTTTTTAGGGCCAGCTTAACGGCCCGGGCGATCCGGGCCGCCAGAGCTTCCTCTTCCCTGATTTTAATGATCAGCTTAGAGGGGTGGACGTTGACATCCAGCCACGAGGCAGGCAAGTGCAGGTGCAAAACAAAAACCGGGCGCCTGTGCTGGGGAATTAAGCTGTAATACGCGGTCTCTACTTCCTGGGCAATGACCCTGCTCAGCACATAACGACCATTTACAATCAAGACCTGCTGTTCCCGTCCGTACCGGTGAAGCCATGGAGGGGAAACCAAACCTTCAAGGCTGACTCCTTCTTCTATAGTTTCCCTTACCGGTAAGAGATTTTGGCCCGTGTCCAGACCCCAGAGGGCGGCCACGGCGGAGCGCAAATCACTATTACCCGGAGTGCTTAAAGTGCGCCGCCCTTCTATCACCAATTGAAAGGCAATCTCCGGGTGGGCCAGGGCCAGCCGCTCCACCACCGCTGCCACCCGGGAAGCCTCAGTAGGAGGTTTCTTTAAATGGCGCCGCCGGGCGGGCGTGTTAAAGAAAAGATCGGTCACCGTTACGGTGGTCCCCTCCGGGCAACCGGCTTCTTCTACTGCCATCCGTCGGCCTCCTTCAATTCTTATGCGCGTACCCAAAGTCAGGCCGGGGGGACGGGTGAGCAACTCCACCCGGGCTACGGCCGCAATGCTGGGCAGTGCTTCTCCCCGGAAGCCTAAAGTTTGAACGTTGAACAGATCCTCTACTCCCCGAATTTTGCTGGTAGCGTGGCGGGCAAAGGCCAGGACCGCATCTTCAGCGTCCATACCTGTGCCGTCGTCCTGCACCCGGATGTAGTCGCTGCCGCCGCCTTTAATCTCTACTCTTATATGTTGGGCCCGGGCATCGATGGCGTTCTCCACCAATTCTTTAACCACGGAAGCCGGCCGCTCCACGATTTCGCCGGCAGCGATTTGGTTGGCCGTATGCGGGTCCAGGATGGCAATCTTAGCTGGTGCCATAGCTTTTTCCTCCCTTACCCCCACCACCTCAACTGGTGTTCATTCTGGGGGGAACGGCGGCGGGACGAGAGCTTCTTCTGCCAGTTAAATATGGCCTGCATAGCTTCCAGGGGAGTTTTGGTCAGAAGGTTGTATTCTTCCAATTCCCTCAGCACCTCGATCTCCACTTCACTGTTTCTTTTAGCTTTCCCGGCCCATGTTTCCGGCCTCACGGAATCGTGAGCACCCCTGGTTCTGTCCTTCTCCGCGCCCTTGGAAGCACTATCCAGCAGTTCTCCCGCCCGCCTTAGCACCTCTTCAGGCAGCCCTGCGAGGCGAGCTACGTGCAACCCGTAGCTCCGGTCCGTACCGCCGGGCACAATAGTATGCAAAAAAACGACGTTTTCTCCTTCTTCCCTAACGGCTATGCTGTAATTCTTTACTCCCGGCAGGTATTCCTCCAGCTCCACCAGCTCGTGATAATGGGTGGCAAAGAGGGTACGGCCCCCGATGCGGTTATGGAGGTATTCCACCACCGCTCGGGCAATACTCAAGCCGTCGGCCGTGCTCGTTCCGCGCCCCACCTCATCTAAAATGACCAGGCTGCGCCGGGTAGCCTGCCGCAAAATATAGGCCACTTCCTGCATTTCCACCATGAAGGTGCTCTGGCCGGCGAAGAGGTCGTCCGCCGCACCCACCCGGGTCAAAATCCGGTCCACCAGCCCGATCCTGGCAAAACTGGCGGGCACAAAGCTGCCCATCTGAGCCAGCAGTACGATAAGGGCTATCTGGCGGATATAGGTAGACTTGCCGGCCATATTGGGCCCGGTTATAATATGTACCCGCTGGGAACGGCAGTCCAGTACCGTGTCATTGGGTACAAATTCCTTTTCCCGCACCACTCTTTCCACTACCGGGTGACGGCCCTGGCGTATTTCAATGAGATCTCCTTCATCAACAATGGGACAAGTATAATTGTAATCCGCAGCCACCGCGGCCAGGGAGCACAGGGCGTCCAGGATGCCCAGGGCTTTGGCCGTTCCCTGAACGCGGGGCAGTACAGATAAAACCTGGGAGCGCAAATCCTGAAAAAGTTGGTATTCGAGGGCCGTCAGCCTTTCTTCCGAACCGAGAACCTGCTGTTCCAACTCTTTTAAGCGCGCAGTAACGAAGCGCTCCGCATTGGCCAGGGTCTGCTTCCTCTGGTAATCGTCGGGTACCAGGGCGAGGTTGGGCTTGGTAACCTCGATGTAGTAACCGAAGACCCGGTTGTATCCTATTTTAAGGGACTTAATCCCCGTCCGTTCCCGTTCCTGGTTTTCCAGCCCGGCAATCCACTCCCGGCCGTGGTTCACCGCCTCCCGCAGGCGGTCCACCTCGGGGTGGAACCCGGGCCTTATCAGACCCCCTTCCTTCACCCCCGCCGGCGGATCGTCTACCAGGGCCTTACCGATGATGTCGGTGACCTCCTCTACGGCGTCCAACCGGGCGGACACCTTTTTCAGGAGGGGAGAAGTAGCCTCTTGGAGGGTTTCTTTTAAGGGGGAAACTATCTCCAGGGATTGGCGCAAAGCCTGTAATTCTCGTCCCCCGGCGGTCCCATAAGCTACCCGGCCGGCCAGGCGTTCCAGGTCCCTGACTTGTTTTAAATATCCCTCAACCTTCTGCCGCAACAGGAAATTATGTACCAGCTCGGCCACGGCTTCCTGCCGTTCCCGGATGGCGTCCAATTTAAGCAAGGGCTGTTCTACCCAGCGCCGCAGAGTCCGACCCCCCATGGCCGTAGACGTCCGGTCCAGTACCCAGAGCAGGGAACCCCGCCGGTCGGGCTCCCTTCCAGCTACGGTCAGCTCCAGGTTGCGCCGGCTAGCCTGGTCTAATCCCATATAAGTGACTTCATCTTCCAAACTGGGAGGTTCCAGATGGGCCAAAGAATTCTTCTGCGTAGCCGTAAGAAAGCTTAAAATCATGGCCCCGGCCATTAGCACCTCATCCCCAGCCTCGAGGTGCCAGTCCTGACCGAAACGTCCCCGGAGGATACTTAAGGCAGCATCCACGTCGAGCCCTTCGTCCCACGGAGTCAACACACCAGAGCAGTATTGGCGCAGGCGCTTGACAAAGTTGGCATCCTTAAGCCAGGCGGAAGGCAGAAGGCATTCCGCCGGTTCCAGGCGCACCAGTTCATCGGCCAGCTCCAGAAACCGGTTGCACCGGTGGAGCCGAAACTCACCCGTAGAGACGTCCACCCAGGCCAAGCCGTAGTTGCTGTGGTGGGGTACCACGGAAATTAAATAATTATTCCCCTTCTCCGGCAGAAACTTGTCGTCGGTAAAGGTCCCCGGCGTGATGATGCGTACCACTTCCCGGCGCACCAGCCCCTTGGCCGTACGGGGGTCCTCCACTTGTTCGCAGATAGCCACCTTATACCCCCTCGCCACCAGACGAGCGATGTAGCTGTCGGCCGAATGGTAAGGCACGCCGCACATGGGAGGTGCATTTTCCCCTGTTTCCCTGGAGGTTAAAACGATCCCCAGTTCCCGGGAAGCCACCACGGCGTCTTCAAAAAACATTTCATAGAAATCGCCCAGGCGGAAAAAGAGGATGGCCTCTGGATGTTGATCTTTCAGAGCCTTATACTGCTGCATCATGGGGGTAAGGACGGCTTCCTTGTCCTTCGTCATGCCACGACCTCCCCCTTGAGGAGCCAGGTCTGGGCCTGAGTTATTTTCACCGGTACTAACTTGCCTATAAGATCTTCGGGCCCGGGAAAAATAACCAGTTTATGGGTGCGGGTACGACCGCTCAACTTGGTAGGATCGTTTTCGCTCGGCCCTTCTACCAGCACCTCCATTTCCTCTCCCACCAGCACCTCATTTTTAGCCCGGCTGATCCGGTTCTGTAGATCCATTAAACGCTTAAGGCGCGCCTTTTTTACTTCCAGGGGAAGCTGGCCCGGCAGGCTGGCCGCCGCCGTGCCCTGGCGGGGCGAGTACATGAAGGTAAAGGCATTATCAAACTGAACCCGCTCCACCAGGTCTAAGGTAGCGGCAAAGTCCTCTTCCGTTTCCCCGGGAAAACCAACGATAAGGTCGGTGGTAATGCTGACCCCAGGTAAATAGCGCCGCAGGTTGTCTACCAGGGCAAAATAATCCTCGCGGGTATAGCCGCGATTCATAAGTTCCAGTATGCGGTTACTCCCGGCCTGAACGGGCAGGTGGACGTGCTCACAAACCTTCTCCAGGCGGCTAAGGGTCTGGATGAGCTCCAGGGTAAAATCGCGGGGATGGGAAGTCATATAGCGGATGCGCCGGAGCCCGTCAATCCCGTTGACCATCTCCAAGAGGCGGGCAAAGTCTATATCGCCTTCCAAATCTCGGCCGTAGGAATTTACGTTCTGGCCCAAGAGCATAACTTCGATCACGCCGTCGTCTACCAGCTCCCGAATCTCCTCCAGAATATCCTCCGGCCGTCGGCTGCGCTCCCTGCCGCGCACGTAGGGGACAATGCAGTAGGAGCAGAAGTTGTTACAACCGTAACTTATGGTCACTAAAGCTTTAACCCCGCCCGACGTCCGGTGGGGCAGCCCCTCCACGATCTCCCCCTCCGTGTCCCAGACGGAGGCCACCGGCTGGTGGAGAAGGGCAACCCGTTCCAGCAAGGCCGGCAACTCGTGAATATTGTGGGTCCCGTAGATCAAATCCACATAGGGCGCCTTCTGGCGCATTTTTTCCGCTGCGCCCGGCTGCTGGGTCATGCAGCCGCCCACGGCAATGATCAAATTGGGGTTCTTGCTTTTCAGTCGGGCCAGCTGACCCAGCTTGCCGTAAACTTTGTTCTCCGCCTTTTCCCGTACGCAGCAAGTATGGAGTATGATGACGTCGGCATTCCCGGGAGCAGAGGCCCTGGTGTATCCCTTCTCTTCTAACAAGCCGGCGATAATCTCGCTATCCCTCTCATTCATCTGACAACCGTATACTATGATCCAGTAGGTCTTCACTTAAAGCTTTGCCTCCCAGTCTCATCTTTCTGTCTTCCACCTCAACTTATATATAATTATAGCCTCTAATTATAGCCTCCACGCAAGATTTAAACAAAAGGTAACTCCACCGGGCCATTCCCAATAATAAAAAAGCCGCCTCGTCAAGGGGCGGCTCGGCTGAGTTATCCCCACTTTTTGCAGGGCAGGCCTGCTTGGGCTTGGAAGCGAGCGACTAAACCTGAGCGGTAGCCA
>JAZHPA010000033.1:0-29461 GCA_051024685.1 Moorellaceae bacterium AZ2
AGCCAAGCGCTAGTTTGGTCCGCGAGGGTTTCCGGAGCGAGCGAAAGCCAAGCCGGCCTGGGATCAAAACTGGGGATACGTCAGCTCGATAAAGACTTGTCCATTTTTCCAGGAGGATTATAATATACCTGTAAGCCGATTTGGCCCGCTTGCGAATAACAAGGGTAAAGGAACGAAAAAATTGCGTAAGGTAAATTATGACGACTATATTAACCGGTTGAAGAAGAAATCATTGCAACTTTACACCAGCTGGGCAGCGCGCTGGGTAAAACCCCTCGTTCCAGCAAACCCCGCGGTGTGGAAGGAGATATAGTTAAATCAGAGGAACGGTTAGGCTAGTAGAGCTAATAAATCTCGAGCATTGGCGAGGGCATATCCCTGAGCGTCATTATTAAAGTAGGCATAGACGTCCAGGCCCTGCCCCAGCCAGTGCTTTATTTTTTCTGCCCACTCCTCCAGCTCTTCCCGGGAGTAAGATGAGCTATAGAGTTTTTGGCTGCCGTGAAAGCGCAAGTATACAAAATCAGCGGTTACTTCATAAACTCTAGGCCAGCGAGGGCTGTCCGCGAAACAGAGGGCAAAACTAAAGGTGGATAAGAGGGAAAAAATATGGTCATTAAACCAGCTGTTATGGCGGAATTCAAAAGCATGGCGCGCTCTTTGGGCTATAGGGTGTTCCTGTAGCAACTTAAAAAAAGATAAAAGGACCTCGCGTTGGACCTTGAAGCCAGGCGGAAACTGCCAGAGAATAATTCCCAGTTTGTCCTGGAGGTAGGAGAGGTGCTGAAAGAATTTTTCTAGCTCTGTTTCGACGCCTTGCAGGCGCTTAAAATGCGTGATGCTACGATGGCCCTTAAGGGCGAAAATAAAATGGGGAGGGGTTTGCTGGTACCAATTAATAAAGGTTGACTGGCGGGGAAAGCGATAGAAGGTTACGTTTAGTTCTACTGTGGGGAAGTGAAGGGCATAAAACTTAAGCCATTCTTTTCGGGGTAATTCTGGGGGATAAAAGCGGCTCTGCCAGTGATAATAGTTAAAACCGCTAGTTCCTAGATAGAGATTGCCCATCCGGTTGGCCCCCTTGGAGGCAAGTAAAAATTCTAACCTGGTAAAGATTTTAGGCGAGGCCTGTTCCCGGATCAAGTACAGGGTATAAACTGTGGTTCCGGGGGAAATACTCAAAAACACATGACCATCCTTGCCAATGCTTGCCTTATGGTAGCGGAAGAGTATAATTAAGCTTAGCAGGGGGTGACAAGTAGTGGCTTACCGAGTAGGTATACCCCGAGGGCTGGCCTATTATTATTTTTTTCCCTTTATGGAGGGTTTCCTAAAGTCTTTGGGGGCGGAGGTGGTGGTTTCTCCGCCCAGCGACGGGAAGACCCTGGCAGACATGGTGCACTGTCCGACAGATGAGCCCTGCGTATCGGTAAAGCTTTATTTTGCCCATGCCAAAAGGCTGCTGGACATGGGTGTGGACTACTTATTCATACCTATTCTATCCAGCGTGGACAAGAATAACTACTGTTGTCCGAAGCTCATCGGCGCGGCGGCCATGCTTAAGAATGGCCTGGGGCTGGAGGATGAGCAGCTGTTGGCCCCGGAATGGAATGAGCGCGAAAAGCCCGGGCTGTGGGAGCAGAGCCTGAAGGAAATAGCTGCCCGGCTGGGCGCTGACCAGGAAAGGGCAGCTTTAGCCATTCAGGCCGGAAAAGAAAAACAGGCGGCCTACCACCTGCTTACGCGCCAGCACCTCACGGTCCCCGAAGCTTACCAGAAATTGGCCGGCCACAGCCGGAGGCCCAGGCGCCGTTTCGACCCTCTGGCCGAGTATAACCGGGAACAAGTTATAGGAGTCTTAGGTCACCCCTATATACTATACGACATGGTGGGCCACAATGTAGTAGACCGCCTGCGGGAGTATGGACGGGTCCTGACTTATGAAATGGTACCCGAAGAAGAAGCCCTGCAGGAAGTCGCAAGCCTGGTAGAGGGAGAAAGGCTATGGTCCTTTGAGGCCCGCCTGCTGGGAGCAGGATTGTACTTTCTGCGCCGCGGTCTGGTAAACAAGCTTGTTATGGTGGAGGCCTTTTCCTGCGGGCCGGCCTCGGTTATCGAATCTTTCCTGGAGCTGGAAGCAGAGAAGAGGGAGGTACCTTTTCTTCTCTTAACGGTAGACGAGCATACCGGCGAAGCGGGGTTTGTTACCAGACTGGAAGCTTTTCTGGATACCAGTGCGGCCAAAAGAGTAAAGCAGGAGCCGCACGCAGCCGACCCCGGGGAAGGGGAAAGAGCTTCTGCCCCTTTCCCGGCGTCTCCCCCGCGCAGGGACGAGCTTAAAGTGGGCGCGCCGGGAATGGGGCTTTTGGATATTGCCCTGGAAACCGTAATGGCCGAATGTGGGATAGAAATGCTACCTACGCCCCCGGTGTCCAAGCGCATTGTGGAGCTGGGGAAGGAGTTGGCGCCGGAGTTTATTTGCTATCCCCTGGTGACTACCTTGGGCCAGATTAGAGTCCTCCTGGAAGAGGGGGCCAACACCATTATCATGGTCAGCGGCAAGGGGCGCTGCCGCCTCGGCTGGTACGCGCAGCTGCAGGAGGTACTCTTGAAGCGCCGGGGAATGGATTTCCGGATGATCACGGTGGATTCTCCCGTGCCCCTCAGGACACGGTGGGGCCCTTTCCGGGAGACTTTGCGCCAGGCTACGGGCAATGCCCCTCTGTGGAAAATTGCCAAGGGGCTATATCTCGGCTATCACAAGATGGCCGCCCTGGACCAGGGTGAAATTTGGCTGCGCCGCAAGAGGGCGTATGAACAGGAGAGGGGAGCGGCGGACAGGGCCTGGCGGCGGTTCGTGCGCCAGATCCGGGCGGCGGACAGTGTGGGGAAGGTGAAGAAAACCCTCGGGCATTTTCGGGAGGAACTGCATGCTATTCCGGAAGAGGACTGCCGTCCTTTACGGGTCAAAATTATAGGAGAGATTTATACCGTCTTAGAAAGTTTTGTAAACCAGGAAATCGAGCGCTTCCTGGCCTCCCGGCCCGGCCTGCGGGTTGAGGTGGTGCGGGATCTAAGCGCCACCCGGTGGTTCGATCTTCATGTGTTGCATAGGAAGGCGGCCTGGGAACACTATCAGCGGGTGATCGGCGCTGCTACACCGTATTTACAGGTATCCGTGGGCGGGCACGGCCAGGAAAGCGTTGGCGAGCTGGTATTGGCCAAGGAAGAAGGTTTCGACGGAGTCATCCATCTCCTTCCTTTCACATGTATGCCGGAAACCGTGGCTCAAAATATCATGGTACCTTTGAGCGAAAAACTGGATATCCCATTTCTTTCCTTGATTATCAACGAGCAAACGGGTACCGCAGGGTGGGAAACGAGGTTGGAAGCTTTTCTGGAAGTTCTGGTTGAGAGGCGGGCAATGCAGCCAGCTTATGGAGGTGAGCGGGTTGGAGTGCTTTTTGGGTATTGATGTGGGCAGTGTCAGCAGCAAGATCGTAGCCATAGGACCGGAGAAGGAGCTTCTTTTTGAAACATATCTGCGGACCCACGGCGGGCCCATTGAAGCCCTGCAGACCGGGTTCCGGCAGCTCCAGGAAAAGCTGCCCCACGCCCAGGTGTTGGCTGTAGGGACGACCGGTTCCGGCCGCCACCTGGCCGCAGCCATGGTAGGAGCGGACACCATCAAGAACGAGATTACTGCTCACGCCGTGGCCGCCCGACACGTGAACCCGGAGGTTCGAACGGTAATCGATATCGGCGGGCAGGATTCCAAGATCATCTACCTGAAGGACGGCGTGTCCCGGGGCTTCAACATGAATAGCGTATGTGCGGCGGGGACGGGTTCCTTCTTGGATCACCAGGCCACCCGCTTGAATATTCCCATTGAAAAGTTCGGCGAGCTTGCCCTGAGGTCCAAAAACCCCGTACGCATTGCCGGCCGGTGCGGAGTTTTCGCCGAATCGGACCTCATCAGCAAACAACAGATGGGCTACAGCAAGGAAGACTTGATTGCCGGCCTCTGCTTGGCCTTGGCCCGTAACTATCTGACCAACGTGGCCCGCGGCCGGGAAATCAAACCGGTGGTGCTTTTCCAGGGCGGAGTAGCGGCCAACGTGGGCCTGAGGGCCGCCTTTGAGACTCTGCTGGGCCTGCCTATAGTTGTCCCGCCTCATTTCCGGGTCATGGGCGCCCTCGGTGCCGCCCTCCTGGCCCGGGAACGCTGGCTGAAGAACGGAGGGACCAGCAAGTTCCGCGGTGTGGCGGCCATTGCCACCTTCCGCTGCACTCCCAGGAGCTTTATCTGCAACGACTGCGCCAACAATTGTGAGATCAGTGAGCTTTACGTTCGCGGAGAGCTGGTGGGCCGGTGGGGAAGCCGCTGCGGCAAATGGGCCAATTTAAACCTATCCTCGGCGGACCGGGAAGACCAGCGGGAACACAGGCTCATCCTTTTGCGCCCTGGCGCTTAGCCGGGGTTAAAATTTATTGTTCGGACCGAACCTGCCAAGGCTTCCAGGGCGAGCCGGAGCGGAGGACGCCGGGTATCAAGAGTGTTCCCCAAAGCCGTAAATTCCCCAGGAGGTGGTTTGCCTTGCGGGTGGCAGTTTACCCGGGCACCTTTGACCCTATAACTAATGGACACCTGGACGTGATTAAGCGGTCCTGCAAGCTCTTTGACCGGGTTATAATCGGCGTAGCGCGGGACAATTATAAAAACACCCTTTTTTCCCTGGAGGAAAGAGTGGCACTGGTGCGGGAAGTGACGCGGGATATTCCCGGGGTGGAGGTCAAGGCCTTTCACGGGCTGCTGATGGATTTTGTACGCCGGGAAGGCGCATGTGCCGTAATCAGGGGATTGCGGGCCGTTTCCGATTTCGAGTACGAGTTTCAAATGTCCATTATGAACAAGAAGTTGGCCGAAGAGGTGGAGACGGTGTTTCTCATGACCGCCACCGAGTATTCATTCCTGACTTCCAGCATAATCCGCCAGGTAGCTTCGTTAGGGGGGTGCATCCGGGGGTTGGTCCCGCCGGTGGTAGAGCTGGCCTTATATGAAAAATTTAACCGGGCCGAGAAATATAGGGTATAGTTATAATGGACAATGTTTTTATCATATATTGAAGGCAGGTTGACGAAACCTGCTTATTTTTTTCTCCAAACGGGCCAAATAACTATTCTATAAAGGATAAAAATGTTATATAATATCACTGTAACGGCGGCAAAAGTATAGCACAATTGCGCGGGCATGAAAAAGGAGGGCATATATCCATGGCCGAGAAATTGACCCTGAGTGTAATTAAAGCGGATATCGGGGGATGTGTTGGGCACTCCGGTGTTCACCCCCGCCTTCTGGATACAGCCAGGCAGGTATTGGCCGAAAGTGATTTGCTGGTGGATTTTCATGTGACCCACGTTGGGGATGATATTAATCTCATAATGACGCACCACCGGGGAGTGGATTGCCCGGAAATTCACCACCTTGCTTGGAACACCTTTTTGCGCTGCACTGAGGTGGCCCGCGAACTTAAGCTGTACGGCGCAGGGCAGGATCTTCTTTCCGACGCTTTTGCCGGCAACGTAAAGGGTATGGGGCCGGGAGTAGCCGAAATGGAATTTGAAGAGCGGAAGAGCGAACCGGTTATTGTGTTTATGGCCGACAAAACCGAACCCGGGGCCTGGAATTTTCCCCTATACAAAATGTTTGCCGATCCCTTCAACACCATTGGGCTGGTCATTGACCCCAAGATGCACCAGGGCTTCCGCTTCGAAGTCTATGACTTGATTGAGAACAAGAAAGTAGTCTTTTCCCTGCCGGAGGAAATGTATGATCTTTTGGTGTTCATAGGAGCCCCGGGGCGCTATGCCGTGCGGGCCGTCTATTCAAAAGCCACAGGAGAAATTGCCGCGGTGTCCAGCACCCAGCGTCTGAACCTCATGGCCGGCCGCTACGTAGGTAAGGACGACCCGGTCTGTATTGTCCGCTGCCAGAGCGGCCTGCCGGCGGTGGGTGAGGCTTTGGAACCCTTCGCCAATCCGCACCTGGTGGCCGGGTGGATGCGCGGATCTCATGTAGGCCCCTTAATGCCGGTATCGGTAGCTAACGCTGTTCCGACACGCTTTGATGGGCCGCCGCGGGTGGTGGCTTTGGGCTTCCAGATAGCCAATGGCAAGCTGGTGGGCCCGCAGGACTTCTTTGCCGACGTAGCCTTCGACCGGGCGCGTCAGACCGCCAATGAAATTGCCGACTATCTCCGCCGGTTGGGTCCCTTTGAGCCCCATCGCCTGCCTTTAGAGGATATGGAGTACACCACCATGCCGGAAGTAATGTCCCGGCTCCGTCACCGGTTTATCAAGGTGGGCACGGAAACCCAAGCCGAAGTGGCGGCTGCGCGGGAAGAGCTGGGAGCCAAATAGGCCGGGTTACCTATAAAGAGAGGAGTTACATTTTTCTCGAATAAGGAATGAGGGAGTTACCTCAGCAGGGGGTAACTCCCTTTCCTTTTTCGTATCATCCGTACCAGGCATAGCAGCACGCCGGTTCCGGCCGGGTATAACATCCCAAAAAAGTGATATTATATCACATAAAATGTGATATAATATCACTACATAAATGAGTTAAACGAGGGAGGGAAGGATTGTGCCGGGTAAACTGTTCCCCCTGGGAGGCCCGGTGCCCAGTGAAGATATTGTGGACAGGGAAGACTTCCTGCAATCCTTGGAAAACCGCCTAGCTGAAGGCCAGAGCATTATGTTGGCCGGACCTCGCCGGATCGGCAAAACTTCCCTGGCTTATGAGGTTTTAAGGAGGCTCAAAGAGAAAGGATTTTATACCGCGGCAGTGGATATGTTCCGCTTATCCGGCCCCCGGGAACTGGCAGAGACCCTGGTCAATGCGTGCCTTGAAAATGCCACTGGCCTGCAGAAGACGACCCGCACTTTAAGGAACGGCCTGAGATCCATTGCGGGCTCTGCCAAGGTGACGGTAAAGCTAAAAGACCTGGCCCTGGACCTGGCTTTCCTCGAGAAAGAGATGGAGGAAAGCCGGCTATTAGACTACGCCCTGGCTTTTCCCGAAACCCTGGCCCGGAAAAGGGGTCGGCGCCTGGTGGTATTGTTTGATGAATTCCAGGATGCGGCCAGGGTGGCCGGCGAAGATGTATATAAAAAAATGCGCTCCCATTTTCAAAACCACCAGGACGTTTCCTACCTCTTCCTGGGCTCTAAAGAAAGCTTAATGGAAGCGTTGTTTAGCGATCGGGGGCATGCCTTTTACCGCTTTGCGGTGATCCTGCCGATAGCGCCCATTTCCGAGGAAGCTTGGGTGGAGTACATCACGAAAAAGTTTGAGAGCCGGGGGATGTCCCCCAATGAGCGGGCGGTAAGGGAGATTATTGCTAAGACCGGGGGCCACCCCCAGGATACGATGCTGGTATGCTCGGAAATTTATTACGCGTTGCTGGAGGCCGGCGAAAAAGCCCTTTCCCTGGAATTTGTGGCCCTGGGCTACGAACGGGCACTGCTAACCCTCTCACCGGTCTTTGATGAAATCCTGGACGAAATAGGGCATGGTCCCGCCATGCGCAAAGTTTTAAAAGATATAGCCACAGACAAATACATTTATTCCAGCAAGAACTTCCATCCCAACGAGATCAAGAGGGCCATTGATTCCCTCCTGGCCAGGGGAATAATCGAACGGGTCGGCAGGGGGGATTACCGCTTTGTAGAACCCATGTTTCGGGATTATATTTTAAAACTATTAAGTTAGCAAAGGACGTTCGGCCCCGGCAGCGGATCTCCTGGCCTCTAACCGGGGAGGACCGGAAAAAAATTGACAGCCACATGACGATAACCGGCAAGCACCGCCATACATAAAATAATAAGGCCGGTGCAATTTTTTCTTGCATTATCCCTGGCTTTATGATGTAATTTATCTTGTTCGCGAGTAGGAAGTGGAGGGTGAGGGCCAAGGTGGATCAGACAAGGACCCCGATATTTACTGCACTCAAACAATATGTTAATGACGGAGTCCTTCCTTTCCACGTGCCCGGGCATAAGCAGGGCCGGGCCCTGGCGGAACTGAGGGAGTACGTAGGTGAAAAGGTCCTGGCCATGGATTTGACCTGTATGCCGGACCTGGACAATATATGCAATCCCCGCGGCGTGATCCGGGAAGCCGAAGAGCTGACGGCGGCGGCCTACGGGGCGGACCACGCCTTTTTCCTGGTCAACGGCACCACTTCCGGCATCCAGGCCATGATTTTGGCCCTTTGCAAGCCGGGGGACAAGATTATCATCCCGCGCAACGCCCACCGCTCGGCCCTGGGGGGGCTTATTTTAAGCGGTGCGCGGCCTATTTATATTGAACCGGAAATCAACAGCGATTATGGCATTTCCATGGGCGTCACACCGGAAAAGGTGGAACGGGCGCTGAACGAACACCCAGACGCCAGGGCGGTGTTTATCATCAGTCCCAATTATTACGGCACGGTTCCACCCCTGGCGGAAATTGTAAAGATAGCCCACCGCTATGACGTACCCGTATTGGTCGACGAGGCCCATGGCGCGCACTTAAAATTTCATCCGGCCCTTCCCTTATCGTCCATGGAGGCAGGGGCGGATTTGGCGGCCGTGAGCGCCCATAAGCTGGCGGGCTCCCTTACCCAGAGTTCTTTTCTTCTGGCCCAGGGCGGTCGGGTAGACCCCAAACACCTGAAGGCCGTTCTCAATATATCCCAAACCACGAGCCCTTCCTACATTCTGTTGGCTTCCCTGGATGTGGCGCGCAAGCAGATGGCCCTGTACGGGCGCGTACTCCTGGATCGTACCCTGGAAATCGCCGGCTGGGTCCGGCAGGAGCTGGCCCGGATTGAAGGTTTGCGGGTGATGGGGGAGGAGGTCACCGGGCTGCCGGGCTGCTCTGACCTAGACCCTACCAAGATTACGGTCAACGTGCAGGAATTAGGCCTTTCGGGCTATGAGATGGAGGCTCTTTTGCGGCAGCAATACGGCATACAGGTGGAGCTTTCCGATTTGTATAATGTTCTTCTCCTCATCTCCATTGGCGATGACTGGGAAATGGCCGGGCGGTTGGTGGCGGCCTTCCAGGATATTGCCCGCAGGCGTTCCCCCAAGAATGTGGTGCGTTTTTGCCCTCCTCTGCCGGCCATTCCCCGCATGCTGGTATCGCCCCGGGAAGCTTTTTACGGCCAGACCCACAGTATCGAACTGGAGTATGCCGAAGGGGAGATCAGCGCTGAGGCCATTACCGCCTATCCGCCCGGTATTCCTTTAATTTGCCCCGGAGAAATTATTACCCGGGAGGTTATTGATTACGTCAACCTGTTGAAGAAAGAGCATGCGGATCTACAGGGGCCGGAAGACCCGGAGCTAAAATATATTCGGGTCCTCAAAGACACAGTCAGTATGATGGAAAGGGAAACGGTCACCCGGGCCGGCCTGGCCTAGGGAGCTTTACAGACAACACCTGGGGAATATGTTATAATTTTGCCGGGGTGATCAAGACATGATTTATGGCCTCCTTATCTTAGGCGGTATCGCCCTGGCTTTTCTTTATTACCTGTACCGGCAGCGTAGGGAACCGGGATATGAAGTTTTCCCGCGCAACAAATTCTATATTTTATAAGGCAGGATATGACTCCTAAATAAAGGGAAAAGGCGTAAAATGTCGAATTACTGGTCGCAAGTGGTGAGAGGAGGGGAAGGATTGCGTAAGCTCCCTCTGGAGTGCTTACGGCCAGGTATGGAAGTGGCCCGGCCTATTTACAGCGCGGAAGGCCGGGTGCTTTTAAATAAAGGTGTTATCTTAAAACCGTATTATATCCAGCGCTTACAGGAATTGGGTGTACCGGCTGTTTATGTAGTGGACGAGCTGGTGGGTGAATGGGAAGTACAGGATGTAGTAGCCGAGACTACGCGCCTGCAAGCCATGAAAATTGTAAAAGAGGTAATAGAGGCGAGCCGCGGTAAAAGGTTGGCCGGGAATGGCTTCATCGGGTCCGCCAGAGTAACCCGGGTGGTGGAGAATATTTTAAACGATCTCCTTAGCCAGAAGGAGATTATGGTCAATCTGCTGGATATCCGGGCCATTGATGATTACACCTTTGGTCATTCGGTAAACGTGTGCATTTTAGCCCTAATTACGGGGATTACCCTGGGCTACCGGCGGCCCAGCCTTTTACAGTTAGGCTTAGGAGCCCTGTTCCACGATATAGGGAAAACCTTGGTCCCGCTGCAGATTCTCAACAAGCCGGGATCTTTAACTCCGGAAGAATATCAGATGGTGTGCCACCACTGCCGCTATGGCTTTGACATCTTGGCCGGCCAGGAGAACATAGCTCCTGAAGTGGCCATCGTTGCTCTGGAGCACCACGAGCGTTATGACGGGACCGGTTATCCCCAGGGCCTGCGGGGGGAGGAAATCCACGAATTCGCGGCCATTACCGGCATTGTGGATGTGTATGATGCCCTGACGGCCGACCGGGTTTACCGCAAAGCGTATCTGCCCCATGAAGCCTACGAGATGTTGGCTGGAGCCGGGAATTTCCGGCATGATTATCGTTTAGTTAGAGCTTTTCTTTTTAACATCGCGGCCTACCCTTCCGGTACCCTGGTGCAGCTTAACACGGGGGAGATAGGGGTTGTACTCAGCACCCCGCGGGGACAATCTTACCGGCCGCGAGTGCGGTTGTTGTATAATAAAGATGGCAGTATCCTTAAGGAGAAACCGGAAGTAGATCTCACGGCCGAGCCCCAGCGGTGGGTAAGCCGGGTGATACCGCCCGGGGAGATGCCGGGGGATTAAATTTATTTTGCGGAGGGGATGGGAAAATGCCCACCTATGATTTTAGGTGCCTGGAATGCGGCCATCTATTCAGCGAATTCGTAGCCTTGAAGGACAAAGACAAAGTGTCCTGTCCTTCCTGCGGCGGGAAGGTCAGCCAGCGCTTTACCGGTTTCCTTTACACCCGCAAAGGCAGCGGCGAAGGTTCGGGGTCCTCGGGTAGCAGCTGCAGCGGTGGGAGTTGCAGCAGCTGTAGCGGGTGTCATTAAACCTTCCTTTGGTGGGGTTGGCCCCTTTGCAGGCATGGTTATTGGTTCATTGGCGGGGAAGTCGGTATGAGGCGGAGAAACATTAGTATTTGTGATGAAAAACACTAGTCCCCGCCTGGAACCGTAGTTACAAGTGTTAGAAGTTGCAAGAAAATTAATGTATTTTAAGAAGGATTTTTTGCCTGCCTGTAGAATATATTTACCTGTAAGGTGGCCTAACCACCAGATTATAAAGCAATACGGAAGGGGGCAACCTTATCACAAGGAAGAGGGGACTAAAGAAGCCAGCCTATGGAGAAAAAGGAAGATTTCATTCATCATTAAGCAAGAAAAATATCAGAGAAAAGAATATCTTTGGAAAGCGTATCTTTAGGAAAGTATGATTATCTTCAAATATGATATTAAAATTTAGTATCTGAATTTTAAGTTTACATAATAGTAAAAAATAAGGAAAGCAGGGTAGGAGGGGGTGGTATGTCCCCAAATGCAAATGGGGTAGCGCCGTTGTTGATGTGCCAATTTTATTGTAATTACTCCATGATTAAAGGAGGTTAATCATGAGCACCGGATTACTTGCTTTTCTGGCTTTCTTACCCATTTTAGTAGCCATGGTCTTGCTGGTCGGCCTCGGCTGGGGTGCCCGCCAGGCCATGCCCGTAGGCTACGTAGTTGTCTTTATTATCGGCTTGCTCGTCTGGAAAATGGACTTGATCACTATAATCGCTGCTTCCATCCAGGGATTATGGATCGCAGCAACCCTCTTGTGGATTATTTTTGGTGCCCTCCTTTTGCTGGCTACTCTTAAGTATAGCGGCGCAATAGCCACTATCAGGGCCGGTTTTATGAAGATAAGCCCTGACCGCCGTATCCAGGCCATCATAGTAGGTTTCCTGTTCGGCTGCTTTATTGAGGGCGCTTCCGGGTTTGGCACCCCGGCAGCCATAGTGGGTCCTCTCCTTTTGGCCCTTGGTTTCCCTGCTTTTGCCGCGGTGATAGTAGGTATGATTACCCAAAGCGTACCGGTTACCTTCGGTGCGGTGGGAACCCCTGTCCTGGTCGGTGTAAACGGCGGTCTGACTGGCGCTGCTGTGGTGGAAGCCCACGCCCAGGCCCTGGGCCTGACATGGGCCGAATATATTGCCAGTATCGGGGCGCGAGCAGCCAGCTTCCATGCTATCATCGGTTTTGTCATGCCCCTCATTATTTCCATGATGTTGACACGGTTTTTCGGCAAGAACAAGTCCTGGAAGGAAGGGCTTGAGGTATGGCCTTTCGCCCTCTTTGCAGGAGTGCTCTTTGTCATCCCCTACGTCCTTTTGGCCAATTTCGTCGGGCCTGAATTTCCATCCATGCTGAGCGGCTTGTTGGCCGTGGCTACAAGCAGTTATGCAGCTAGTAAAGGCTTCCTGCAACCCAAGACTGTATGGGATTTTCCGCCCCAGGAAGAATGGCCTTCTTACTGGATGGGAACCGTAAGCGGCGACCCGGGCCAGGTCCGGGCCCAGATGTCCCTTATCAAAGCGTGGGTTCCTTATGTTTTGGTGGGTATCATCCTGGTGCTTACCCGCATGCAGCCCGCCCTCAAGGAAGCCTTAACTAAGATAACGATAAATCACAATAATATCTTAGGAACAAGTATCAGCCACAGCTGGCAGTGGGTGTATTCGCCCGGCGCCCTTATCGCCTTGGTAGCCGTAATCACATGGCTGATTCACCAAATGGAAGGCCATGAGATTAAATCAGCTTTGAAGGAGTCGGCTGGCCAGTTGTACAATGCATCCATGGCCCTCATTTTCACAGTTCCCATGGTCCGGGTGTTCATCATGTCTAACCTTAACAATAGCGGCCTTGAAAGCATGCCCATTCTCATGGCTCGTTTCGTAGCCGATTCTGTTGGGGGAGCGTGGCCGGCCTTTGCTGCCGTCATCGGGGCCATAGGAGCCATGATCGCGGGTTCTAATACCGTCAGCAACCTGACCTTCTCCTTATTCCAGTGGTCGGTGGCAGACTTTATCGGTGTATCCCAGCGGATCGTGGTTGCCATTCAGGCTGTTGGTGGAGCGGCGGGCAATATGATATGTGTTCACAACGCCGTTGCAGCCGCTGCTGTTGTCGGCATGATCGGTAAAGAGGGGCTGATCTTGCGCCGCACCTTCCTGCCGACTATTTATTATCTGGTGGCAGTCGGAATATACGGTATGATTGCCATTTATGTTTTAGGCTTTAGTTAAAGCCCGGCTGGAAAAGAGATTGGCCGGTAACTTGGGGGGAGCTGCCCCTTTTTTTATGGATGCTTCCGAAGCATTCCCCAAGTCGGGGCGCTGGCGCCGGCTCCTGATGGGTTGGCCAGCATCCCCGACATTTTCATATTTCCCCCGGAAGCACCTTTTCATGGTCAGATTAAAGGGGTGGGCGCAGTGAAGGCTGATAGGCACTCGTGCTGGGCGAAAGCAGGGCTTGGGCTACCAGTTTTTGCTTCCTGCCGGGTACCCGAAGGGGAGATCTCCCGCGCCACCAGGGCTGTTCCCTCCCCCTTACGCTGGATGATGCCCGCTACTTTAAGCGGCACTGTTTCCGGCCGGAAAAGGAGATGGCCGTACCTATCTCGAATACAGTAACATCCAGTAGAGCTGTCTCGTCTTCCAGAGAAATACCACTGTTTTACCGCTCCTGGTAGGGGGCCGGTGGGGCCTGACCGGCCAACCGGCCCCCTTAACCCGCCTTCCGCCGGGCATTTTTAAAGCGTATCCTACCGAAGGCCGCCGCGTGGGCCTTGCAGAAGCCGTAGGAGGCATATCCTTCCAGGCAGGGAAAATATCCCGGGCCGTCTTTTCTTCGATACCCTTTGCCACGGCCCGCCGCACGAACTCTCCCCTATTCTCCCGTGTCTTTCCACCTGTCCTGGAGGGCGTGCCGGTGGACTATGCCCTGGTGGTCCGCGGGGACAGTATGGTAAGCGCCGGAATCGACGACGGCGACATAGCGTAGGTCAGGCGGCAGGGAGTGGAAGTGGCCGCCGACCTGGGAATGATGTTGGCAGCCTTAGAAAGGCAGGGGACCGTGATGAAAACCGGAAGCGTCCCTAGTAGGGAAGAAACAAAGATTTACATCGGGACATCCGGCTACAGTTACCGGGATTGGATAGGTCCTTTTTATCCTGCCGGCACCCGGCAGGACGAAATACTTTCCTTTTATGCCAAAGAATTCTCCTTCACCGAAGTGAACTCCACCTTCTACCGCCTGCCCTCGCCTAAGATGTTCGAGGGTATGCTCAAAAAAGTACCCGAGCAATTCCTCTTCACCGTAAAGGCCTTCCAGAGCCTTACCCACCAGCGCGGGGATACGGTAAAAGAAGAGGCGGTCAGGATGGTGGAGGCTTTAAAACCCCTTTCTACCGGTGGGAGGTTGGGAGCGCTGGTCCTCCAATTCCCTTATTCCTTTAAGGCTACTCAGGAGAACAGGAAGTACCTTGAAGGCCTGCGGGAGTTGCTTTCGGACCTCCCCGTGGTAGTAGAGTTCAGGCATGATAGCTGGCTCAGGAGCGAAATCTGGCCACTTTTGCGCGCCCTCGGTTGGGGCTATGTATGCGTGGACGCCCCTAGGCTGAAGGGCCTTCCCTGGGACGCGGTGCAAGCTACGGCACCCGTTGCCTACGTGCGGTTCCACGGCCGGAATACCGCTACCTGGTGGGAGCACGAAGAGGCCTGGCAGCGCTATAACTACCTCTATACAGAGAAGGAACTATTGGAGTGGGTGCCCAGGATTGATTTTCTGGCCAGGAACTGTCAGCGAGTTTTTGTGGCCTTTAATAACCACTTCGGTGCCCAGGCTGTGCTAAACGCGCGAATGCTGAAGAGGATTTTACGATGATACCGCCTGGCGCGCTTCAAACTTTAGATAAATCCGTCACCTGGTCCACCCGCCCCTGCGGTTTAAGCCCCTTCTTCGGGAAGGGGCTTTTTGAGTTTTTAAATCCTGTAAAAATCCTTGACTCTCTTTTACAGGTTCTTTATACTGAAACGTAAACATATTTCGCGCTTAAAAAGCGGCCAGGGGAAAGGCTTCAATCGGTAGGAGGGGAGAAGCAGGTGGGACTCATTATATACCTTGATGGTCGCTTTGTAGACGAAGAAGAGGCCAAAGTATCCGTTTTCGATCACGGTTTACTCTACGGCGACGGGGTCTTTGAAGGCATCCGGGCGTACAACGGCCGGGTTTTTAAATTAAAGGAGCATATTATCCGGCTTTTTGAATCCGCCCGGCACATCGCTTTAGAACCCGGCCTTACCCAGGAAGAGATGATGGAGGTTGTGTTGGAGACTTGTCGGCGCAACAACTTGCGTGATGCCTACATTCGCCTGGTGGTCACCCGCGGCCGCGGGGACCTGGGGCTGGATCCCCGGAAATGCCCCAAACCCCTGATCTTCTGTATTGCCGCCGGTATCCAGCTTTATCCCGAAGAATTATATGAGCGGGGTTTGGAGCTGGTGACGGTGGCTACACGGCGGAATATTCCCGATGCCCTGGATCCCCGTATCAAGTCCCTCAATTATCTCAACAACATCCTGGCCAAGATAGAAGCCACCCGGGCCGGGGCGCCGGAGGGCCTGTTGCTCAATAGAGAAGGCTATGTGGCAGAGGCGACAGGAGACAACATTTTTATCGTAAAAGATGGTCACCTGTATACCCCTCCTGCCTACATCGGGCTCCTGGAGGGCATAACGAGGAATACAGTGATGGAATTGGCCCGGACGCTGGGCATTCCGGCCGAAGAGAAGGTATTTACCCGGCATGAAATTTATACGGCGGATGAATGTTTCCTGACCGGTACTGCGGCGGAGGTTATTCCCGTAGTAAAGCTGGATAGCCGGCCCATAGGCGACGGGCGGCCGGGGCCCATTACCCGCAAGCTTATCAACAGTTTCCGGGAGCTTACCTTGACCGAAGGCGCTGATATCTTCACAGAAAAGGGGCGTTAAGGATGCGCAGCGATTTTATGAAGGTCGGCCTGGCCCGAGCTCCCCACCGATCTTTACTTAAGGCTATGGGCCTGACTGACGAGGAACTGGCCCGACCTATCATCGGCATTGTTAATTCCTTTAATGAGCTGGCTCCAGGCCACGTTCACCTGCGCTCCCTGGCCGAGGCGGTTAAAGCCGGGGTGAGGATGGCGGGGGGCACGCCTCTGGAATTTTCCACCATTGGGGTATGTGATGGCCTTGCCATGAACCATACCGGCATGAAATACTCCCTGGCCAGCAGGGAGCTCATTGCCGACAGCGTGGAAGTCATGGCCATGGCCCATCCCTTTGATGCCTTGGTCTTTATTACCAACTGCGATAAAATTGTTCCCGGCATGCTCATGGCCGCAGCCCGCCTCAACCTTCCTGCTATTTTTATCAGCGGCGGGCCCATGCTGGCCGGGCGGTATGGAGGACGCGATGTCTCTCTGAGCAACATCTTCGAAGCAGTAGGGGCGGTGCGGGCCGGCAAGATGACCGAAGACGAGCTGGCCGAACTGGAGGACTGCGTGTGCCCCGGTTGCGGCTCTTGCGCCGGGATGTATACGGCCAATACCATGAACTGCTTGACGGAAGCCTTGGGCATGGGCTTGCCGGGTCAGGGGACCGTTCCGGCGGTTAGCGCGGCACGGCTTCGACTGGCCAAAAAAGCCGGGATGCGCATCATGGACTTATTAGAAAAGAATATCCGGCCCCGGGATATCATGACCGAAGCCGCTTTTCGCAATGCGGTGGCAGTGGATATGGCCCTGGGCGGCTCCACCAACACTTGCCTGCACCTGCCGGCCATCGCCCGGGAGGCAGGGGTGGATTTGCCCCTGAAAATTTTTGATGAGCTAAGCAGGCGGGTGCCTCAATTATGTAAGCTGGACCCGGCGGGCATCCACCACATCCAGGATCTCCATGAGGCTGGCGGGATTCCGGCGGTCATGGCCGAGCTCAGCCGGGCGGGACTGCTGGAGGGCGGCTGCCTTACGGTGACCGGACGTACGGTGGCGGATAACTGCGCCGGGAAAAAGATTTTAAATAAAGAAGTCATCCGGCCGCTAGAAAATCCCTATAGTCCCGACGGGGGGCTGGCCATCCTTTACGGCAACCTGGCTCCCGAAGGGGCAGTGGTCAAAAAAGGTGCGGTGCTGCCTGAAATGCTGGTGCACAAGGGGCCGGCCAGGGTCTTTGAAAGCGAAGAGGAGGCCTTTGAAGCTATCATCGATGGGAAGATCCGGCCGCGGGATGTGATCGTCATCCGTTATGAAGGCCCCAAGGGTGGCCCGGGTATGCAGGAAATGTTGAGCCCCACGGCGGCTTTAGCCGGCATGGGACTGGATACCTCGGTGGCTTTGATTACCGACGGCCGTTTTTCCGGTGCTAGCCGTGGTGCTTCCATCGGCCATGTGTCCCCTGAAGCGGCGGCCGGAGGGCCTCTGGCCCTGGTTAAGGAAGGCGATCTCATTGCCATCGACATCCCAGCGCGCAAGCTGGAGTTGCTGGTAGAGGAAGGCGAACTGGCGCGGCGTCGGGAACAATGGCAGCCCCCGGCCCCCAAGATTAAGACTGGTTATCTTGCACGCTATGCCCGGCACGTGACTTCAGGTGCTAGGGGAGCTATGCTGGAATAAGTAACGGAGGTGTATGGCAATTGGGGATTGTGGTGCGAAAAGCAAACTGACGGGTTCCCAGATCATTATCAAGGCCTTGGAAGAGGAAGGCGTGAATACAGTATTCGGGTATCCCGGAGGAGCAGTACTGCCCCTGTACCACGAACTCTATGGGGCTAATATTCGCCACATCTTAACCCGCCACGAACAAGGCGCCGTCCATGCAGCAGATGGCTATGCCCGGGCTAGCGGAAAGCCCGGAGTCTGCATAGCCACTTCCGGACCGGGTGCCACCAACCTTATCACCGGGATTACCAATGCCTTCATGGATTCCGTTCCCCTCGTAGTCCTGACCGGTCAGGTGGGCGTGAGCATGATCGGCCGCGATTCTTTCCAGGAGGCCGACATCACCGGCATAACCATGCCCATTACCAAGCATAACTTCCTGGTTAGGGATGTAAAGGAACTGGCCGGGGTGATACATGAAGCCTTTCATATTGCCACTACCGGCCGGCCGGGACCGGTGGTCGTGGATATACCCAAGGATGTTACCACCCAGACCGCTGCTTTAGATAAGTATCCACCCCCCTTGAATCTCCGGGGTTACCGCGTCTGCCGGGAACCCCACCCCCTGCAGGTCATCCAGGCGGCCAAAGCTATTGCCCGGGCGGAGCGGCCACTGCTGTTTGCCGGCGGCGGGGTGATTACTTCCGGCGCCCATGAGGAATTGAAGTCCCTGGCCGAAAAGCAGGATATCCCGGTTATCATCAGCATGATGGGCAAGGGAGCTTTCCCTGAAGACCATCCCCTTTTCGTGGGCATGGTGGGCATGCACGGTACCGTGGCAGCCAATTATGCGGTCGGCGAATGCGATCTTTTAATCGGTGTGGGCGTGCGCTTTGATGACCGGGTAACCGGGAAATTAGATAAATTTGCTCCTAAGGCCAGGATAATTCATATAGATATCGACGCCGCGGAGATCGGCAAGAACGTACCCGCTCATATTCCCATCGTGGGTGATGCGCGGCTGGCCCTCAAGGCCCTGGTGGATAATCTACCTCAGCCTTCCGTTCACCCGGAATGGAGGGCTAGGATTAGGGCCTGGCAGGAAGAACATCCCTTACAATACAACCGGGACTGCGGCCTGAAACCCCAGTATGTTATTGAAGAGCTCCACCGCCTCACCGGCGGCGAGGCCATAGTGAGTACGGATGTAGGGCAGCATCAGATGTGGGCGGTCCAGTATTACCCTGTAAAACGGCCACGCAGCTTTATTTCTTCCGGCGGCCTGGGGACCATGGGGTTTGGCGTGCCGGCGGCCATGGGAGCCCAGCTGGCCCGGCCGGAGGCTACGGTGGTAGCCATTACAGGTGACGGCAGCTTTCAGATGAACTCCCAGGAACTGGCTACCATCAACTTCTACAAACTTCCGGTCAAGATTATATTACTGGATAACGGTTATTTAGGTATGGTACGCCAGTGGCAGGAATTCTTCTTCGATCGACGCTATTCTTATTCCGACCTGGCGGCGGGCAACCCCGATTTTGTCAAGCTGGCCGGGGCTTACGGGATTCCGGCTTTGCGGGTAACAGAGCCATCCCAGCTAACCAAAGCCCTGGAAACGGCCCTGGAGCATAAGGGACCCTTCCTGGTGGATGTAAAGGTAGACCGGGAGGAAAACGTACTGCCCATGGTGCCTCCCGGCGCCCATCTCCGTGAAATGATTGTAGGGGGGTAGAAATCATGAAACACACTTTAGCCGTTCTGGTGGAAAACAAGCCGGGGGTCTTGACGCGGGTGGCGGGCCTTTTTGCCCGCCGCGGGTACAATATCGAAAGCTTGGCCGTTGGCCCCACGGAGAACCCCTCCATCTCACGTATGACTATTGTGGTGGACGGCGACGACCATACCATAGAGCAGGTGTGCAAGCAGTTGCATAAGCTCATCGATGTCATCAAGTTGAGCGATATCACCCAGGATCCCCATGTAGGCCGGGAGCTCATACTGATCAAGGTAAATGCCGAGCCCCAGGTGCGAGGGGAAATTATGCAGATTGTGGAGGTTTTCCGAGCCAGGATCGTGGACATTGCCCGGGATTCCTTAATCATTGAAGCCACAGGGGACGAGGACAAAATTAACGCCATCGAGGCTGCCCTGCGGCCCTTCGGCATCCGGGAAGTGGCCCGGACGGGTAAGATCGCCCTGGTCCGGGGGGCCAGGGGCAAGGTCCTGGAGGCCAATCTAAGCGAGCAGGAAACCGTCAGCCAGACAGGTTAAAGGGGAGGGAAAAGTGTTGAGGCGGACGGGTGCCCAGGCGGTCATCGAAGCTTTATTGACGGAAGGAGTAAACCTCGTTTTTGGCTATCCCGGAGGCGCAGTATTACCTTTATACCATGCCCTGGCCGATAGTCCTATTAAGCATGTCCTGGTGCGCCATGAACAAAATGCCGTGCATGCGGCCAGCGGTTACGCCCGGACCAGCGGCAAGGTTGGGGTCTGCTTTGCCACTTCGGGCCCCGGAGCTACTAATCTGGTGACGGGAATCGCTACGGCGTATATGGATTCAGTGCCGGTGGTGATTTTTACCGGCCAGGTGCCCACCTTTATGGTAGGGACCGATGCCTTCCAGGAAGTGGACGTCACGGGTATTACCATGCCCATTACTAAGCATAATTATCTGGTAAAGGATGTAGCGGAACTTCCCCGCATAGTGAAAGAGGCCTTTTATATCGCCCGTACGGGGCGCCCGGGGCCGGTATTAATCGATTTGCCGCGGGATGTGGCCCAGGCCCCTTGCGAAGCCCCCATCCCTGATAAAATAGACGTTCGGGGCTATAAGCCTACTTATAAAGGACACCCCGGTCAGCTGCGGGCCCTGGCCGGCATGCTGCTGGAAGCCGAGCGCCCGTTAATCTTTGTTGGAGGCGGAGTGGTAGCTTCGGGAGCCGAGGAGCTTCTGTGCCGGCTGGCCGAAACCTTGCAGGCCCCGGTGGCCACCACCCTTGCCGGCCTGGGTGCCTTTCCGGAAGACCATCCCCTTTCTTTGGGCATGGTGGGCTTGCACGGCAAGCCATGCGCCAACCACGCCTTTATGGAGTGTGATGTCCTTTTAGGTCTAGGAGTGCGCTTTGATGACCGCGTAACCGGTGCCCTGGATAAATTCGCCCCCCAGGCCAAGATAGCCCATGTGGATATTGACCCGGCGGAAATCGGTAAGAACGTCCGAGTGGACTTACCCTTGGTGGGAGATGCCCGTACGGTGTTGGAGGACCTCCTGGCCCTTTTGCGGCCGGTCAAGAGGGAATCCTGGCTCAAGCGCATTCAGGAGTTGCGTGAGGAATACCCCTTAACTTACGGCCGTGGGGGAGACGTCCGCCCCCAGTGGGTTATACAGCGATTGGGGGAGATGACCCGGGGACGGGCTATTATCACCACCGATGTGGGCCAACACCAGATGTGGGCCGCTCTCTTTTACGGCTTTACCCGGCCGCGCACCTTTATTTCTTCCTGCGGACTGGGAACCATGGGCTATGGCTTCCCCGCGGCCATTGGGGCCCAACTGGCCCGGCCGGAGGCCATGGTGTGGGCCATCACCGGCGACGGAAGTTTCCAGATGAGCATGGCCGAACTGGGCACCGCCGTGGAGCAGAACCTGCCCATTAAGATCCTGCTTTTCAACAACCAAAGCCTGGCCATGGTGCGCCAGCTGCAGCACTTCTACTACGAGGGCAAATACACCGCCGTCAGCTTTAGTGGCAACCCCGACTTCGTCAGTTTGGCCCGCTGCTACGGCGCGGAAGGGTTGAGGATTACCAAACAGGAGGAAGTGATCCCGGTCCTGCAGGAGGCCATGCAGAATGGGCGCCTTACCCTCATAGAATGTCTCATAAGCGAAGAAGAAATGGTGTACCCCATGGTGCCGGCAGGTGCGGGATTAAACGAAATGATTTTGCCGGAGGACTAGGGTTGAAGAGGAGAGACCGAAATGGAAAAAGCAGGCCGACGCATTTATATTTTTGACACCACTCTTCGGGATGGGGAGCAGTCGCCTGGGGTGAGCCTCAATGTGCAGGAAAAGCTGGAGATCGCCCGGCAACTGGCCCGGCTCAAGGTGGATGTCATTGAAGCCGGCTTTCCCATTGCTTCCCGGGGGGATTTTGAAGCCGTCAAGGCCATTGCCCAGGAGATAGAAGGGCCGGCCATCGCAGCCCTGGCCCGGATTAATGAGCAGGATATCGATCGGGCCTGGGAAGCTGTGAAGCACGCATCGCGCCCTCGCCTCCACGTCTTCATTGCCACTTCAGATATCCATATGAAGCACAAGCTCCGCATGACCCGGGAGGAAGTCCTGAAGGCCATCCGGCGCGGGGTGGCCTACGCCAAGCAGCTCTGCCCAGACGTAGAATTCTCTCCGGAGGATGCTTCGCGGAGCGATCTGGAATTTTTGTGCCTGGCTCTGCAGACGGCCATAGAGGCCGGAGCTACGGTCATCAATATTCCTGACACGGTGGGGTATGCTACCCCGCCGGAGTTCGGGCGGCTCATCGCCCAGATACGCCAGAGGGTGCCCAACATTGGACGGGCGATCATCAGCGTCCACTGCCATAACGATCTGGGGATGGCGGTGGCCAACTCCCTGGCGGCCGTAGAAAACGGCGCCGCCCAGGTAGAATGTACCGTCAACGGCATCGGCGAGCGGGCAGGCAACACAGCCCTGGAGGAGCTGGTCATGGCCCTCTTTACCCGCCGTGATTACTACGGATGCCAGACCGGGGTTGTCACCGAAGAGATCTACCGTACCAGCCGCTTGGTCAGCAGCCTTACGGGCATGCCCGTGCAGTATAATAAGGCTGTGGTGGGCAAGAACGCCTTTGCCCACGAATCGGGGATTCACCAGGACGGCGTGCTAAAAGAGCGGACTACTTATGAGATCATGAACCCGGCTATGATCGGCCTGGTACAGACCAACATTGTACTCGGCAAACATTCCGGGCGTCATGCCCTGCGCGCTCGTCTGTCTGAGCTGGGGTACACTCTGACGGAAGCCGAGCTGGATAAGGCCTTCCAGCGTTTCAAGGAGTTGGCCGACCGCAAGAAAGAGATTTCCGACCGTGATCTGGAAGCCATCGTGGAACACGAGGTGCGCCGGATACCGGAAAAGTATATCCTGGAATACCTGCATATCTCCTCCGGCACACGCGTGGTGCCCACCGCCACTGTCGGGCTAAAGGTGGGAGAAGAGGTCCTGGAGGAAGCCGCCTGCGGGGAAGGACCGGTGGACGCGTCCTTTAAGGCCATTGACAAAATTACCCGCATCCCCGTGTGCTTGAAGTCTTATTCCTTGAATGCGGTTACCGGCGGCAAGGATGCGGTGGGCGAAGTGACCGTGAAAGTGGAGTACCAGGGGCGGATCTTCATCGGACGCGGCATCAGCACGGACGTCCTGGAAGCCAGTGCCCGGGCCTATCTAAATGCCGTGAATAAGTTGGTGTACGAAATAGGGGAAGAGAATCTGCACTACCTTTCCGAGGCCGCTAACGGAGGGAGGTAAATAGCCTTGGGCATGACCGTGACGGAAAAGATCTTCGCCGCCCATGCAGGGATGGATGTGGTGGAACCCGGGCAGCTCATTAACGCCCACATTGACTTGGCCCTGGGCAATGATATCACCGCCCCTCTGGCCATCAAGGAATTCCGCCGGCTGGGTGTAAAAAGGGTTTTTGACCCGGCGAGGGTGGTGCTGGTGCCCGATCATTTTACCCCTAATAAAGATATCAAGTCGGCCGAGCAGGCTAAAGTCTTGCGGGAATTTGCCCGGGAACAGGGACTTGAGCACTATTATGAAGTGGGCCGTATGGGAATCGAGCACTGCCTTCTGCCGGAAGAAGGACTGGTGGTACCGGGGGATCTGGTCATCGGTGCCGATTCCCACACCTGTACCTACGGAGCTCTGGGGGCCTTTGCCACCGGCGTGGGTTCCACCGACCTGGCCGCGGCCATGGCTACGGGGGAATGTTGGTTTAAAGTGCCGGAGACCATCTTACTGCGCTATTACGGGAAGCTGCGGCCGTGGGTAGGGGGCAAGGACCTCATTCTCTACACCATCGGCGACCTGGGGGTGGACGGTGCCCGCTATATGGCCATGGAGTTTACGGGGGAGGCCATCGGAGAGCTGTCCCTCGACGGTCGCTTTACCATGGCCAACATGGCCGTTGAGGCAGGGGCCAAAAACGGTATCTTCCCTGTGGACGAAAAAACAGAAGAATATCTCCGGGGACGGGCCAGGCGGCCTTACCGCGTTTACCAGAGCGACCCTGATGCGCGCTATGCCGAAGTGCGAGAATACGATGTAAGCCAAATTGAACCCCAGGTGGCTTTTCCCCACCTCCCGGAGAATACCCGGCCTATCAGCGAGGTGGGGGAGATACGGATTGATCAGGTGGTAATAGGGTCGTGTACTAACGGCCGCATGGAGGACCTGCGTATCGCTGCCGCAATCCTCCGGGGACAAAAGGTACACCCCGAGGTGCGGCTGATTATCATCCCCGGAACGCAAAAAATTTACGCCCAGGCTCTGGAGGAAGGGCTCATCCGCATATTTATCGAAGCAGGAGCGGCCGTCTCCACGCCCACCTGCGGACCCTGCCTGGGCGGTCACATGGGAATCCTGGCCAGGGGCGAGAAGGCGGTGGCCACTACCAACCGCAATTTTGTAGGCCGCATGGGCCATCCGGAGAGCGAGGTATATCTTGCCGGACCGGCGGTGGCCGCTGCCAGCGCCATTAAGGGCCGTATTGCTGCGCCTGAGGAGGTACGGTAAGCATGCAGTCCATACGAGGCATATGCCATAAATTCGGCCACGATATCGACACCGACGCCATTATACCGGCACGGTATCTTAATACCAGCGATCCCCTCGAGCTGGCCAGGCACTGCATGGAGGACGCCGACCCCAGCTTCCCCGGCCGGGTTAAAGCCGGCGACATTATCGTCGCAGGCAAGAATTTTGGCTGCGGGAGTTCACGGGAACATGCGCCCATCGCCATTAAGGCGGCAGGCGTGGCGGCTGTTATCGCGTCGTCCTTTGCCCGTATTTTTTACCGCAACGCCATTAACATCGGACTCCCCATCTTCGAGGCGCCGGAAGCAGCAGCCAGGATTGAAGGCGGGAACGAGGTGCTGATTGAGCCGGACAAAGGCTTGATTACCAACCTGACCAAGAACGAGACTTACCACATGCTCCCCTTCCCGCCCTTCATGCAGGAGCTGATGGATGCCGGGGGCCTCATGGCCTACGTGGCTGGGAAGGTGAAGGGCTGTGTTTAAGATAGCAGTGCTGCCGGGTGACGGCATCGGTCCGGAAATCGTTCCGGAAGCAGTGAAGGTTCTGGAGGCCGTAGGGAAAAAGTACAGCGTGGATTTCGAGTTCCGCCAAGGGTTGGTGGGCGGCGCGGCCATCGATGCCACGGGCACGGCCCTACCGGCGGAGACCTTGCAGCTTTGCCAGGAAAGCGACGCCATCCTCCTGGGGGCGGTGGGCGGCCCCCAATGGGATTCCCTGCCCCCGGCCGAGCGGCCGGAGACGGCGGCCCTCCTGGCCTTGCGCAAAGGGCTGGGGCTGTATGCGAATTTAAGGCCGGCCTATCTTTTCCCGGCCCTGGTCGAGGCTTCTCCCCTTAAAGGGGAGATTGTAGAAGGAACCGATCTCCTGGTATTGAGGGAGCTTACCGGTGGGCTTTATTTTGGAGAGAAAAAGAGGGAGCGCACCTCCACCGGAGAAGTAGCCTGGGACACCCTCATCTATACTACGGAAGAGATAGAGCGCATCCTGCGCCTGGGCTTTGAGCTGGCCAGGCAGCGACGCAAAAAATTAACCTCCGTAGACAAGGCTAACGTACTCATTACTTCCCGCCTGTGGCGGGAGACGGCCGAGCGGCTGGCCCGGGAATACCCGGACGTAGAATTAACCCACATGTACGTGGATAATTGTGCCATGCAGCTGGTGCGCTGGCCGCGGCAGTTTGACGTCCTGGTCATGGAGAACACCTTTGGCGATATCTTAAGCGATCTGGCTTCCGTACTGACCGGGTCAATCGGCATGCTGGCCTCGGCAAGCATTGGGGGAAAGGTAGCCCTCTACGAGCCGGCCCACGGTTCGGCCCCGGACATTGCAGGGCAAAAGAAGGCCAATCCCCTAGCCACCATCCTTTCTGCCGCCCTCATGTTGCGGGTATCTTTTAAGCTGGAAGAAGCGGCCCGGGATGTCGAAGCTGCGGTGGGCCGGGTGTTGGATAAAGGCTTCCGGACCCCCGACATTATGAGCGAGGGTAAAACCCTGGTCAACACAGAAGAAATGGGAACCCTGGTACGGCAGGAAGTGGAAGAGGGATAAAGCATGGCCCAGAAGGTTTATCTTTACGATACTACCTTGAGGGACGGCAGCCAGGGAGAAGGCGTCAGCCTCTCCGTGGAAGATAAACTGAAGATCGCTGCCCGGCTGGACCTCTTTGGTATCGACTATATTGAAGGGGGATGGCCGGCGGCCAATCCCAAAGACATGGAATTTTTCCTGCGGGCCAAGAATATGTCCTGGCAGCACGCCCGGCTGGCGGCCTTTGGCCGCACTCGCAAAGCAGGCGGTCGGGCCGAGGGGGATGAAAACCTCCTGGCCATCCTGCACTCTGGCGTTCGCGTGGCCACCATTTTCGGCAAGACTTGGGACTTGCACGTTACCCAGGCCCTGGGCACCAGCCTGGCCGAGAATCTGGCCATGATCCGGGAGACGGTGGGTTTCCTGGTGGCCAAGGGCCTGGAAGTGGTTTACGATGCCGAACACTTTTTTGACGGCTACAAGGCCAACCCGGATTATGCCCTGGAATGCCTCAAGGCAGCCGCTGGAGCCGGGGCCAGCTGGATCGTCCTCTGCGATACCAACGGCGGTTGCCTGCCGGGCGAAATCGAAGAGGCAGTTAAGAGGGTAAGACAGCACCTTAACACACCCCTGGGCATCCACACTCATAACGACGGGGAACTGGCCGTGGCCAATACCCTGGCCGCCGTGATGGCCGGGTGCCGTCAGGTGCAGGGAACTATCAACGGCCTGGGGGAGCGCTGCGGCAACGCCAACTTGTGTTCGGTCATCCCCAACTTGGAGCTGAAATTGGGTTACCGGTGCCTGCCGCCGGGAAGGTTGCGGGAGCTTACAGAGGTTTCGCGCTATGTGAGTGAGATCGCCAACATGGTACAGCCCAATAACCAGCCTTTTGTGGGCCACAGCGCCTTCGCCCACAAGGGCGGTATCCACGTAAGCGCGGTCATGAAAGACGCCTCCACCTACGAACATATCCCTCCGGAAAAAGTGGGCAATAAGCGGCGAATCCTGGTGTCGGAGCTGGCGGGGGTCAGCAACCTCCGCTACAAGGCGTCGGAAATAGGAGTGCAGCTAAACGGACGGCAGACCAGCGATGTGGTGGAATGCATCAAAGAATTGGAAAGGCAGGGCTACCAGTTCGAGGGAGCCGAAGCGTCCCTGGAGCTCCTTGTGCGCAAGGCTAGTGGGGAGTACCGTGAGCCCTTCCAGGTGGAGTATTTTCGCATTTTCGTGGAAAAGGAGGCCGACCAGGACGCCATTGCAGAAGCCATCATTAAGCTGCGAGTGGGCGACCGGACGGTGCACACGGCGTCGGAGGGTAACGGCCCGGTCAATGCCCTGGACAATGCCTTGCGCAAGGCCCTGGAGGAATTCTTCCCCGCCATCCGCCGCATGCGCCTGACGGACTATAAGGTGCGGGTTCTGGATGAAAAGGAGGCCACCAGCGCCAAGGTGCGGGTGCTCATCGAGTCCCGGGACGGCGAGAACGTCTGGAACACGGTGGGTGTTTCCACCAATATTATCGAGGCCAGCTGGGAGGCCTTACTGGACAGCATGGAGTATGCCCTTCTGAAGCAGCGGGAGGAACAAGCGGGAAGTGCGGCCGGCGTCGCCGGAGGGGCTTCTTAGAGGCTCGGCACCGTTGGGGGTTTTAAAAGCCATCCCTGCACCAGGGCTACTCCAGCAGCGCCAGCAGGCGCTCTTTATCTTCCTCGTGGGTCAGGATAAATAAAATATCGCCCTCCTGGATCTCCGTGTCACCCCGGGGGGTTACTATATCGTCATGTCTTACAATGGCGGTAACCAAGGTGGTCTTGGGCAGAGGAATATACTCCAAACGCTTGCCGACCAAAGAAGACCCCTTTTCCACTTCAAACTCCAACAGCTCGCATTTGGTAGTTTCCGTGGAGATTAACTCCAGGGAATGGGGAGGGGTCTTTTTGGTTCCGGCCAATAAGCCGAGCTTGCGGGCTAAAAGGTCGAGGGTTGACCCCTGGATTAAAGCCGATACCAAGACGACGAAGAACACGATGTTAAAAAAGTAGTTGCTGTAGTCGACTCCCGCAACGTAGGGGTAAGTGGCCAGTACAATGGGGACTACGCCCCTTATACCCCCCCAACAGAGGAATATTTTTTCCTTGGGGCTGTAATCCCAGAACAGGGTCGTTAAGAAGACCGCCGCCGGCCGCGCAAGAAGCATCAACAACAAAGCAATAAGCACACCCTGCCGGGTGAAGGCAGGCAGTTCCGAAGGAAAGACAAGCAGCCCCAACATTAAAAAGAGGATGATGTTGCTAAAGGTGGAGGTACCTTCCAGGAAGCGGGAGATACCCTGCTTGTAGACGAATTCACTGTTGCCGAGGAAATATCCGGCTATGAATACGGCGAGGAAACCGTTAGCTTTAATTGCCTCCGCTACTCCGAAGCTCAAGTAGCAGAACCCGAGGATCAAAACATAGTAAAAGCCACCCGACTCGAGGCGGGCCCGGTTAAAGAGATGGGGACCCAGCCTGCCGAACAGGTACCCCGTACCGATTCCGGCCACGATCTGCCATATTAAATGGGCGATAAAGGTAAACAGGTTGAAATTGGTGTTTTGCATATAGTCGAGCATAGATATGGTTAGGATAATGGCCATGGGATCGTTGGAGGCCGATTCGATTTCCAGGGTTGCGGCCAGTTTGGGCTGAATGCTTTTATTACGAAAAATGGAAAAAACTGCCGCGGCATCGGTAGAGGAAACGATGGCGCCTACCAGGAGGGAGGCTTCCAGGCTGAGGCCGACTATATAGTGGGTGGCCAGCCCCAGGGCTACGGCGGTGAAAAGAACACCTACGGTCGCCAGGGAAAAGGCGGGCGCAAAGGACGATTGCAATACTTCCCTTTTGGTGTTAAAGCCGCCTTCAAAAAGAATAATGATGAGGGCCACATTTGCTATTTGTTGGGCTAAGAACGGGTCGTCAAAATATATTAAGTTAAGTCCGTCACTGCCAAAAAGCATTCCCAAGCCCAAAAAAATCACTAACCCGGGAACGCCGACGCGAAGAGCCAGTTTGGTCGAAAAAGTGGCCAGAAGCAGCAAAATGGACAAGAGCAGGATCATCTATCTTTGTCCCCTTCTGTGGCCGAGTTTCGGGTACCGGTGCCTTCTCGTCAGCAAGCGTCTGTTTCAGGGAAGGGAGTTTTAAATTGTCGTATCAGTGGGGGTGTACCAGGTAAAGTGAGGAGCCATAATGGAGCCATAATAGACTAACTAGACAAGGACGCTCATTTTTATTGTAATTGATTGGGGCAGGGGGTATCAACCCCCTTTGTAACCTGACGTATCCCCAGTTTTGATCCCAGGCCTGCTTGGCTTTCGCTCGCAAAGGCCTCCCTCGCGGACCAAACTAGCG
>JAZHPA010000034.1:0-27257 GCA_051024685.1 Moorellaceae bacterium AZ2
GGTTCCCGGCCCAATCGGCGTCCTTGCCGATGGGCCGGTCTCGGACCTCCTATCCTCGACCCCGCCTCCGCTTTCGGGCAAAGCTCAAGTTTGGCCAGCCGCTCGGGTTTAGTCGCTCGCTTTCAAGTCCAAGCAGGCCTCCCTGGAAAAATGGGGATAGCTCAGGACATCAGCTTTTTCTGCCACCCTTCCTTGCTCAGATTAATAGAATATGACAAAGAAAGACAAACGTGTCTTACTGAGACTTTACGTACGTACATCGACAATGGCAGGCATCAGACACTAACGGCCAAAATCCTACATGTACATCGGAGCACGCTGATTTATCGTCTGTAGAAGATCGAAAGCATAATGAATGTGGATCTGAATGATAGCGATACCGTTGGGCACAGGGGTACAATTTCCAGGAAACAAATACCATTAATTTGGCCCTTAGCCCTTACACACTAGCGGGCCCCTTGCCTCTTCAGGGGCCCGCTCTTTACCCCTGTCCCCGGAAACTCATACCACCTGGCCAGTTATTTAGGGGACAAACAGCACCATTTTCTTACCCTTGGCCGCCATCTTGGCTGCCAGCTCTTCCACCGGCCCGTACTCCATGGCCTTGCCCAGGCAGTGGTGGACACAGGCCGGTTGCTCTCCCCGGGATACCCGCTCCTCGCACAGATTGCAGAACTCCGTAGGAATCGGTATATAATCTAATTCCCACCGATCAGGAGATACTTGCATGGGGCCTACCTCTGCGAGCTTGATCCCCCACTTACCCACGGGAAGATTCAGCTCCTTTTTGCAAGCTACTTCGCAGCTATGGCAGCCGGTGCAGTACTCGTAATCGATCAACAGACCGTTGCGCGACATCTCCATCCCCTCCCATCGCTGTTCTTAACGGCCGGACCCAGGCCCCGTTTACCTGTTGGTCCCGCCCATCGCAAGAGTGGTTTTCCACCGCTCCCCGTATAAGGCCTGCGGCGTCTGCTTCCTACTCCGCCTTATAGACCTTACAGATAATGCACTTGAAGGGGGCACCAAAGCCGAGCTTGCCGATGTGCTTGTGCGGCACCAGCAGGTTAACGTTGGCCTCCCATACGCCGAAGAGACCGGGTTCATCGGCGACCTTCTCCGGGAACCACCATCCGTGCTGGGCGTGGATTACCTTCGGGTGGATGCCCACCGTCAGCTTGGCCTTCTGCTTGCACTTGCCGTACATGTTCTCAATGTAGACCCAATCCCCGTCCTTAATGCCTAGTTCGGCAGCGGTTTCCGGGTGAATCTCCACAATAGGATCGGGGTGTATTTCGCGTATGGTCCGTATTTGCCGGTGCTCCGAGTGGAACATGCCCCACAGCCTCGCTCCGGTCGTGAGTATGAAGGGGTATTCGCGCGCCAGTTCGGGAGTGCTGTAGGGGCTATAGGGCGGTTCTTCATAGTAGGGCAATGGATCGTCGCCCCACGCTTCGAATAGGACCGAATACAGCTCGATTTTACCCGAAGGAGTTAAGAACCCGGGTTCGTTGTCTGGCCGGAGTTTTCCTGTTTCATACTTCCGGTATTCGTACGGCGGGTGAACGACTACCCGTTCCTTCAGCTCGTCAAAGGTTATGCCCAGTTCAGGTTTGAGCTGGTCGGTGAAGAATTCTTTCACATCGTTCCAGGGCCAGGCCTTCGGATTAAGCCGTTTGCCGAGCTCGAGGCAGATCTCGATGTCCGATTTGCATTCCCCGACTTGCAGGGCCTTGTTTATGGCCCCCACGAATATGGCATTGCGTCCGAAGTGGGTAACTACTATACCGTCGTGCTCCGCAAAGGTAGAGAGCGGCAGGAATATGTCCGCGAAGGCCATGGCTGTCGGGGTCATAAAGGTATCGGTGGCTACCGCGAACTCCATGTTCTTGAGGGCCCTGTACCACCTGTCCGGCGCCGCCGTATTGGTAGGTGATATGAGGTTAGTACTGTTGAACCAGGCCATCTTCAGGGGATACGGTTTGCCGGTCTCCAGAGCATCCAGGGTTACATCAGGATGGGTCGTGGCCAAGGCATTGGCCAGGGCCGGGTATTCTTCCGCCCCCAATCTCTTGTTCCACAGCTCTTCCGAGAGCTCCATCCTGGTTTCTATACGCCACTTGCCCAGCAACACGGCCGGCGGCCCCACGGTAATTCCTCCCGGCACGTCGATGTTGCCCGTTATGGCCGCCAGGGCCAGTATGGCGTGACCGATCTGTACGCCGTTGGGATTCTCGTCCACCGCCAGACCCCAGGTAATACTGGCAGGCTTGCTCCGGGCGAAGAACCTCGCCGCCTCCACGATCTTCTCCTTCGGCACCCAAGTTATTTCCGCCACCTTCTCGGGCGGGTACTCCTGCACCCGTTCCTTGAGATCTTCAAACCCCGAGCACCACTTCTCCACAAATTCTTTATCGTAGAGCTCCTCATTAATGATTACATGAAGCATCCCCAAAGCAAGGGCCGCGTCCGTACCGGGCCTCAGCTGGAGCCAGTACTCCGCCCTGGAGGCGAGCCATGTCAGCCTGGGATCCACCACGATAATCTTGGTGCCCCTCTTCATCATGTCCACGATGGCATGGCCGTACAGCCCGTCGGGGTTGGACTTGATGGGGTCCTTACCCCATATGACTATACATTCCGGAAGCCTCCAGCCAGGATGGTCATAGCGGTCAGGATAGTAGCCGGCGAAGTCGATCTCCGGGTAGCCGGTACCGAGTACGTATTGAGTGATAGCACACCGGGGCCCGTAGCAGGACCAGCCGCTCAAAGAATAACACACGTTGGGCGTACCGAGGACGGCAAAGCCCAAGGGATAGTAGTACAGGCAGGCCTGCCTTCCCGTCCCGCCGTATACCACTATAGACTCCGGCCCATACTTTTCCTTTATCTCGTTAACCTTATCGACTATGATGTCCCACGCCTCATCCCAGGAGATACGCTTCCACTTATTCTCTCCGCGTTCACCTACTCTTTTCATGGGGTAGATAATTCTCTGGGGATGGTGCACGTATTCAGGAAGAGAAAGGCACCTGATACACAGCCTCCCCTGACTGATGGGGTGCTCCGGGTCCCCCTCCACTTTAACCAACCTGTTGTCCTTCACATACAGCCGCAGTCCGCAGCCCACAGGGTGACAACCGGGGGGCGACCATGCACAAGTCCTCACGACTCTGTAGCCATCTTCTTCCCAAGTCCAGTCCTTCTTGGAGGTACTCATGTTATCTTCCACCTCTTTCCACAATAGTCTTTTCTGCCGGCCCCCTCGGGGTCCGGCGACACCGGATAAACACTCCCGGACTCAGGGTAGATGAAACCGCCGTCCTCTGTTTCTTTGAGGCGGCAATACTAAATCTGTTATATTCCGGCCTCCGGTTAGTAGTTAGTAGGACCTCGGGTGCCGCAATGCAGGTGTTCCCCCTCTCTATTTCTCGTTCTCCCTCCCCTCTACTGCTTTTTACCCGCATCACCCAGGTCTACCTTACAGTGAGGGCATTTTTTCTGCTTAACTCCTTCGAAGACAGTTATTTCCTTCCCGCAGTTAGGACACTTAATCTTTCTGGATATGGCAGTGGGTCTGAAGCACATCACCTTCTACCTCCTTGGCTGTAGGATAAGTGATGACGGATGGCTACTTTTTGCAGCCGGTGCGGTAAGAACCCTTGTTGCTCTACTATTGCGATCACCGTCCGCGTCGCTCCTCAATGACCTAACGTCACTCCCCGAGATTAGTTTTTTGGCCCGTCCGGTCCCCTCATGGCTTGGCGCCGGCCACCCTCACCATGTGAAATCTTTAGCAAGATTCGTGCCAGGACTTCAGGGGCGAAGCACCCGGTTCCGGCCTGCCGAAAACCGACCAAGTAAGCTTGTAAGCATATAGAACTTTTTAATGATGATACTTGCTTTGCTTTTCACTTAGAGAATCGCTCTCTCAAAACGGGAAATTCACTACGCGTTACCACTTCTGCAGGAGGCATAGGTTTGCAGCACTGGTTCTAATGTTTAGGTCTTGTCTTTTAATTTAAACTGAACCACTAAATTCTTTTCCTTACAAATAAATTCTTTTCCTTCAAACGCGCCTGATAAGCCGGATACCGCCAGGCTGCCAGATTAAAAAGCTTTGCCAGCCCCCACAACCTGACCCTAAACCGGAACCTTTCCGCCTGCATCCCCTTGGTCGACCCCCTCTTCCTCCATACATACAGGCTAGGCAGCCCTCTTCGGGCTGCCTTAAGCCATCCAAAATTGCCAGTCCTAATCTACCTCCATAGTTGCTACCTTTTCGGGAATGATAAGCCTGGCGCCGGTACGCCGCTGTAACTCTTCAACCGTAATATCAGGAGCTATCTCTTTTAACAGCAAGCCCTGCTGAGTGACCTCGATAACCGCCAGTTCCGTAACAATAAGATCCACTTCACCTTTGGCCGTAAGAGGAAGGGTGCACCGGGCAACGATTTTAGGACTGCCGTCCTTTAAATTGTGTTCTGTGGCTACAATCACGCGTCTGGCCCCTACTACCAGGTCCATAGCGCCGCCCATACCGGGTACGAGCCTTCCCGGTATCATCCAGTTAGCCAGGTTCCCTTGCTCGTCTACCTCTAGCGCACCCAGTACGGTTACGTCCACGTGCCCGCCGCGGATCATCCCGAAGGATAGAGCGCTATCGAAACAGGCAGCGCCTGGAAGTAGGGTTACGGGTCGTCCTCCAGCGTCTACCACATCCCTGTCTTCCTGACCGGCTTCCGGTGCCGGTCCCATGCCTATCAGGCCGTTTTCCGACTGCAGCCATACTTTGATGTTAGGTGGGATATAGTTGGCCACCAGGGTGGGTAGCCCAATACCAAGGTTAACCACGTCACCATCCTTGAGTTCACGGGCCACTCGCTTGGCTATCACGGCTTTCTTATCTTCGGCCATAACGCTTACCTCCTAAAAACTCTATGACTTTTGAACCAATATGTCTACCAGCACACCCGGCGTCACGATTACATCCGGGTCTAACGTACCTATCTCGACTATTTCGTCGACCTCTGCGATAACCAAGTCGGCAGCCAGGGCCATGATGGGGTTGAAGTTTTTGGCCGCCCTCCTGTAAGTAAGGTTGCCAGCCTTGTCAGCTTTGTAGCCCTTGAGCAGCGCTACGTCTGCCTTTATGGGGGTTTCCAGTAGGTACTGCCGCCCGTTAACCACTATGATGCTCTTGTCTTTCTCCACGTCTGTACCTACCCCGGTGGGCGTCAATATACCTCCTAGCCCCACTCCACCGGCGCGTATCCGTTCTACCAAGGTACCCTGGGGAATGAGGCTCACTTCGAGCTTCCCGCTGTTCATGAGCTGTCCGGTTACGGGGTTGGTCCCGATATGGGACGCGATGAGTTTCCTCAGACAGCCTGCTTCGACTAGCTTCCCGTTGCCTCGTCCGGGAAAACAGGTGTCGTTGGAAATGAGGGTCAGTTCGCGCACCCCCCTCTCTACTAGGGCGTCGATCAGGGTTTCCGGTGTACCTACACCCATAAAGCCTCCTACCATGACAGTCATACCGTCCCGAATGTGGGCCACTGCTTCCCGGGCGCTTATTATTTCAGGCATAAATCCACCTCCAGCCGTTCTCTACAGTGTTGCTCCCTTCATACCCGGATATTGTCGTCCTGTATCCTCATGCTATCGTCAAAGGAACTTCCTTTGAACGCTTTAACGTTTTTAGAAGGTATCCCCACCTAAGAAGCCCTTTCGACGACCGCCGCTACGCCCATTCCCCCACCAACACACAGGGTGGCGAGTCCATAACGACTCTGCCGCTTCTGCATTTCATAAAGAAGCGTTACCAGTATCCGGGCACCGCTCGCGCCTATGGGATGACCTAAGGCTATAGCCCCGCCGTTTACGTTGGTCTTGGCAAGGTCCAACTCCAGCTCCTTGGCTACGGCCAGGCACTGGGCAGCAAAGGCTTCGTTGGCTTCTACCAGGTCTATGTCCGCCAGGTTCAGCCCAGCTATTTTCAAGGCCTTGCGGCTGGCTTCTACGGGCCCAATGCCCATTATGCTGGGGTCCACTCCAGCCGACGCCCAGCTCCGTAAGACTGCCAGCGGCCTTAATCCCAGGCTTTCTGCTTTCCAGGAGGAGCATAAGACTACTGCGGTGGCAGCGTCGTTTATGCCGGAAGCGTTCCCCGCGGTGACGGTGCCGTCTTTTTTGAAGGCCGGCCGCAGTTTGGCCAGAGCCTCCAGCGTGGTGCCGAAACGGGGATGTTCGTCCTGGGCAAATTCTAATACCTCTCCCTTGGCCTGGGGAACCGCCACAGGAACGATCTCCTCCACGAACCGCCCTTCCTTTATAGCCTTCTCCGCCCTCTTTTGGCTTTCCAGGGCAAATAGGTCCTGTTCCTCCCGAGAGATGTGGTATTTCTCGGCTAGGTTCTCGGCGGTAATACCCATGTGATAGTTGTTAAAGGCGTCCCACAGTCCGTCCAGGATCATTAAATCAACAACCTGCTGATCGCCCATACGCATGCCCCACCGGGCTCCGGGCAAAGCATAAGGCGCTTGGGACATGTTCTCCATTCCACCGGCTACAATTATATCTGCCTCGCCACCAGCGATAAGGCTTGCCCCTAGAGTTATAGCCCGCAGGCCAGAACCGCACACCATGTTTACGGTATAAGCCGGTACCTCTACCGGGATTCCGGCTTTTATGGCCGCCTGACGGGCCGGGTTCTGCCCCTGGCCGCCGAGCAAAACATTGCCCATTATGACCTCGTCTACTTGCGCCGGTTCTATCCTAGCCCGTCTAAGGGCCTCCCGTATTACTATTGCCCCCAGTTCCGATGCCGGCACATCCTTTAATGTTCCACCAAAGCGGCCTATAGCCGTCCGCACCGCGCTAACAATGACGACCTCGCTCATTTATTTTCTACCCCCGTCGCAGACCTTTTTTTCTTACGGCCTGATACATGGCCCTTCATAGTCCTTAGCCTCCTCCTCGCCCCGTAACACTCGCAGGCATCCGAGAGCCAGGGCCTCCATTTCAAATCCTCCAGGATACACCTCCACAGGGGCGATAAAACTAACCCTCTCCGTAATCCACTTTGCTAAAAGTTGGGAATGAGCCAACCCGCCCGTTAGAGCAATGCCATCCACCTTCCCACACGTCACGGTGGCCAGCTCACCAATGGATTTGGCTATTTGGTAAGCCATGGCCTTGTATACCAGTTCGGCGTACTGGTCACCGTTACTAATCCTTTCTTCTATCTCTATTGCATTGCTGGTTCCGAGGTAAGCTACAAGCCCTCCTTGCCCGCGAAGCTTCTTCCTCATTGTTTGGTGATCGTATTGACCGCTATAGCAAAGGTCTATCAATATGCGGCACGGTACGCGGCCCGCCCTCTCAGGCGAAAAAGGCCCTTCGTCGTCAGACACCACATCTATAATCCTTCCCTTGGAGTGAATGGTAACGGTTATACCTCCACCAAGGTGAGCTACGATAACGTTGACTTCGCCATACCTTTTCCCCAGTTTCTCTGCGACCATCCGTGCAACCGCTCTGCTGTTCAGCGCGTGGCTTAGGCTGGGCCGCTCGATCTCGGGCATACCAGACAAACGGGCAATCTCCTCCATTTCGTCGGTGGACACCGCATCGTAAATCATGGCTGGAATTCCCAGCGGGGAGGCGATATCATAAGCTATTAACGCCGCAAGACTGGATGCATGTTCAGGTATCTTGTCCGAGCGCAGTACCTCCAGCATCTTTTCATTGACTACATAGGCACCGCCGGACACCGGCGGAAGAGGTCCTCCCCGGGCCGCAATGGCCGAGAGTTCTTTTACCTCCACGTGATTTTCTTTCAAAGTCTCCAAAATAGCCTCTCGGCGAAATTCCAGTTGGTCCAATACCCGCGGGAATCTAGACAGCTCTTGTGAGGGGTGCTCGATCTCTTTGCGAAATACCTCTCTCTCGTCCTCAAAAAGGGCGATCTTCGTGGAAGTAGAACCCGGATTCAGGACCAAGATCTTGTATCCCTTGCAAGTCACTGCTACTGCCCCCCCTTAACCCTTGACCAGCGCTGCCACGGCTAAGGCAAGATATTTTTCCTCGTGAGTAGCAGAACGGGATTGGATGATTAACGGTACTTTCGCACCTACTACCACACCTGCAGTCCGGGCCCCTGCCGAGTGCACCAAAGCCTTGGCCAGCAAGTTTCCGGAGACGATATCCGGTACCACCATGATATCTACGTCTCCCGCTACTGGGCTGCTATAGCCCTTCCTTTGGGCTGCTTCAGCGCTCACAGCCAGGTCGTAGGATATGGGGCCCTCCACCACACAGCCTTCAATAAGACCTTGTCTATTCCATTCCTTCAAGGTAGCCGCTTCCACCGTTTCCTTCATCTTGGGGTTTACTTCTTCCACTGCTGCCATCACGCCCACCTTGGGATGAGCTACACCCAGGGCGTGGAACACCTCGACGGCGTTTTCAATCAAGGCTTTCTTCTGTTCGAGGGTCGGGTAGGTTACTATTCCCACGTCGGTTATGCCTAAGAGCTTGGGATAGGAAGGCACCTCCATTAGAGCTACCAGGGAGATTAACCGTCCCGTCCTGAGGTCGCTCTCTTTATCCAGGAGCACCCGCATTAAGGTGCCTGTATGAATCCGGCCCTTCATGATGCAGTCGGCTCGGCCACTTTTCACTAGTCGCGCGGCCTCACGGGCGCCTTCCTCGGCATCCGTAACGTCTACTATCTCCAGATCTGCATTTGCGCGTCCGAGGGAAGCCAGGGCCTTCCGAACTTCCTGCCCATCACCCAACAGGATGGGCAAAACCAAACCGTCTTCCCAAGCTTCCAAAAGAGCCCTTAGGGCCTCAGTGTCCTCAGCCCCGACTAATGCTACCGCCCGTTTTTCTCTCTTGCGTCTTACCCCTTCGAGTATTTCTTGAAAGGAGTTTATACTCATTTTCAGCCCCTTCCCCGAAGTGAAAAGCACGGTATTCTATGGTACATATAATTTGACACAATACAATGGGTATTACTAAAAATACCCTTTTTCCCAATCGATTGAATCCAGTTCCTCATTTCTGATTACAACGAGGCCGTGAGTCCTCCGTCGATTACTATATATTGGCCGGTTATATAATTAGACGCCGCCGAACTGAGAAAAACAATCACACCCTTAAGGTCATCTTCGGCCCCAAACCGCCCAAGGGGTATTTTCTGCAGCCATACATCCCGGTTCTTTTCCAGCGCCTTGCTGCTCATGTGTGTGGGAAACCACCCCGGACAGATGGCATTAACGTAAATACCGTAACGCGCCCACTTTACCGCCAGGTCCCTCGTCATGGCCAGGACGGCTCCCTTACTCGTACTGTAGGCAATGGCATCGACTCGCTCTGGCATGTCTCCGCGCAATCCACCTATAGACGCAACGTTTATGATTTTGCCCCCACCCTGCTCCTTCATTACCCGGGCCGCCATTGCCGACAGCTGGTAAACCCCGGTTACGTTGACCTCCATCACCTGCCGCCATTTATCTAAGGGATAGTTTAAAGAATCTGCGCCCCAGCTCATGCCAGCATTATTCACCAGGATATCAATCCTGCCAAACTCGTCCACCGTTGCTTTCACGAGTTGTTCGCAATCCTCTGCCTTACTCACATCACAGGCTACAGCGATGGAGCGTACGCCCAGACCTTCTAGCCTGGTGCACATCTCCTTACACCGCTCTACTTTTCTTGCCGCCACCACGACGTTAGCCCCTGCCTCTGCCAGGGCCTCAGCCATTTGGGCACCCAGGCCGATCGAACCACCGGTGACTATCGCCGTCTTCCCAGCAAGCGAGAATAGATCCCTAACGTGCATACCATTCACCCCTCATACTAGTACGCTAGAAAAAGCCACTCGGCAGTATTTTCTTTCTCATGAGGGCTGGCATCGGCGCTCACGGGGAAAACTTTCAAAGGCAGACGTCTCCTCTTCCTCTCAAATGAATACCGCGCCAGCCCCCGGCGTTTTCATTCTCCAATGTTATTTCTTTGCGACCTTGGCAAACCGATCTAGCAGCGACTTGGGGGTCACCGTCGGCCTTTCATAGCGCGGCAGGTCATTAGTTATCCCCGCCAGGTACTTGGCAATGCTCTTCAGGCTCTCAAGGTCATAACGGGACATCATGGCTACGGTTTCCATCTGCGGTGAGCCGCCACCGTGCAGTCCTGCTATAATCTGGGAGGCACCAAAGTGGGAGCAAATGTGTTCCTGGATCATACGGAAACACCGGTGTACCTCTTCGGCAGTGTATTTCGGGTTCCTCATAATATACTTGTTTGCCAGGTGGCCGGTCTCCTCGGAGAAGAACTCGCCTTCAAGTGGGAGGGTAGCGCTCAGGCCGCCCGCTAGGTCGGCAAGTGTTTTGTACTCCTCAAAGATCGACTTTCCGGCTAGACGCCTGCCAGCATTAGTGAGGATCTCGTCGGGTACATATGAGCCGCACGGAAACTGAACAGCTCGGTAAGCCGAGGCCTGTCCCGCAGCAAACACAAGCTCGGCAGTGGCTATAATGTCGCAAATCTTCTCCTTGACATGCTCCTTACCTTCGATGCCGTTCACGTCAGCCACCAGGGCCGCCATGCTGGCCAGCACCTCAGAAACCGCCGTCTTACATCCGGTGTAGGAATGCCTGTGGAAGTGGGCGAACATCAGGGCCAGATAACCGGCGTAGGGTACTGCTCCAGGATTTTCCTTGCCGTTCATGAACACCCTCTCGTTGGGCACAAACACATCGTCAAATACGGTCATCGATTCTACGTCGCCAACCTCACCAATCGGGGCCTTCAGGTGCTCACGGTGGCCTCGGTGGCCGGGTAGAGCAAGCAGCTTCACGCCGGGCCAGTCACCCGGTACGGCAAAGGCGACCGCGTAGTCGGCATCATTGGGCGTCATGAAACGTGTTGGAATCACGATGATCTCATCGGCATAAGGGGCAATAGAGTTGCAGCACTTGGCGCCCCGAACAATAATGCCGTCCGGACGGGTCTCCACTATCCTGACATAGAGGTCCGGGTCATCCTGCTCGTGAGGCCTCTTGAGGCGGTGCCCCTTCACGTCCGTCTGGGCGCAGCAGGCCACTAGGTCGTTCGCCTGGCTGAACTCCAGGTATTTAAGCAGCCTCTGGTGGTAGCTGGTTCCCAGGGCCTGGTCCATATCATAGGTTACCACATACAGCGCGTTGAGCGCATCGACACCCATGCACCGCTGAATGCAGCCTCCAACCCGGTGGCAAAGCAGCCTCGTCATGAGCTGCTTTTTCAAAAGATCATCGACACTCCTATGGATGTGGGTAAACCGGTTGATCTTTTCACCCGTCAGATGAGATGTGGCTACACAAACATCCTGATAGGCCGGATCATGGGCACAATCAAAGGTCTGGCGGATGACGTACAGGCCGGCGTTAATCCAATCCCCTGTTCTATCAACCTTCTGGCCATTGATATACACATTTGGCCGCATCTTCCTCAGACGCTCAACATATGCCTCGAATGTTCCAACCGGCATAGTAGGAAGCCCCCCATTTCAAAAATTGATGAGCTAAACCTGCATAACTCCCCCGTACCCGGCGGATGTCAGCGGCAGACACCGCCGCTCGCCAGCGGCCCTGCAGCCGCTTTTCCCTTTCTGCTGGCGTAGGAAAGAATCGTTCCTATCACGATACTTAGGATCGCCGCAAAGATCATCCTGTACCCGGGCGGTAAAAGAAAGGTTACAAATATCTTGTTGGTCTTGTTGGTTTCCGGCAGTCCTACGAAGGCAAGAATCCCTGCAGGGACTCCTCCCAGATAATGTCTCCTGCCAACAATCCGTTTTGCCTCCCTTAGCCAGTCGTCTCGTACGTGTACCACCCCTTTCCGACCTTCCGTCCGACACGCCCGGCCCTCACCAGGGACCTGAGAGTATGAGGCGGATTCCACTTGGGGTCCTTTGTCTCCCGGAAGAAGTATTCGCCTATGGTGACAGCTAAATCAAGCCCGCCAAAGTCCATCAGCTGGAAGGGCCCCATGGGGTAATTCAGGCCAAGGGTAACAGCCGTATCGATGTCTTCCGGCGTCGCAAGCCCCTCCTCCAGCATCCGAATGGCCTCAAAGAACTGGGCAAAGAGGATTCTGTTCACAATGAACCCCGGAGTGTCCTTCCGGCAGACCACCGGCGTTTTTCCCAATGTGAGGGCCAGGTCTTTCACCCTCTGTACCGTATCATCGCTCGTCATATACCCGCACACTATCTCGACAAGCCTCATTACCTGCGGCGGGTTGAAGAAGTGCATACCAACAACCTTATCTGGCCTCGAGGTCGCGGAAGCAATTTCGGTAACCGACAGGGACGATGTGTTGGTAGCAAGGATAACCTCAGGACGGCAGATTTCGTCCATTTTCTTAAACATGACCTTCTTTGTTTCCAAATCCTCAATAATGGCCTCTACCACGAAATCTACGGACGCGAAATCCTCAACCTTGGTAGTGGTCTTTAACCTTCGCAGGGCAGCCTCCTTATCCTCCTGTGTGATCTTCTGCTTCGCAATATCCTTGTCTATTAGCGCTGCCGCACGCTGTTTAGCAGCCTCCACGAACCGCTCCTCAACATCGCACAGCACTACTTCTAGGCCCTTCATTGCCGCTAGGTGTGCAATGCCGCCCCCCATTGTCCCGGCACCCAAAACACCAAGCACCTTGCTCACTAATGTTACACCTCCCCTATTTTGGTGGGCCACACGCGACCGCCGACCCCTACACAGCGCTCCCTTTTTCTATATCACTCATGTCTAAACTGGGGTTTGCGCTTTTCCACAAACGCCCTCATGCCTTCCTTCTGGTCATAGGTCGAGAATGCAAGCGCAAACTGGGTCATTTCGTACTTCTTACCGGTCTCCAAGTCCTTGTCCCGGCCAAAATTGATAGCCCTCTTCGCCAAAGCGAGGGCCATCCTGGGCCTCTCCATAAGCTTTTGCGCCAGCTCCCTCGCCTTTTCCATAAGCTCTGACTCCCCAACCACCTGGTCGACAAGCCCTATCTCCAGGGCCCTCTTAGCGTCGATTATGCTGCCGAGGTAAATTAGCTCCTTGGCACGCGACAGGCCCACTAACCTCACCAGCCGCTGCGTTCCCCCGGCCCCAGGTATTATCCCTAAAGTTACCTCAGGAAGGCCCAACCGGCTGTTTTCAGACGCGATACGGAAATCGCAGCAAAGGGACAGCTCGCACCCCCCACCCAGGGCTGGTCCGTTTATTGCAGCTATGGTCGGGCACGGTAGAGCCTCCAGCCGGTCCATGACCCGATGGGCCAGCGTGCAGTTTTCTAGCGCCCCCCAGGGGTCTGCCTGCGCCAGTTCTTTGACGTCCGCACCCGCAGCAAACGCCTTCCCCTGGCCCGTGATAATTGCCACCCGTACGCTACGATCTTGCTCTATCCCTATCAGCACCTGTTCCAGCTCGGCCATAAGCTCGCTATTAAGAGCGTTGTAAAACTGGGGCCGGTTAAGAGTGATTATCGCCAGTCCGCCTTCTATGGAAACGGCAACGTTCTTGTAATCCACCGGTCTCCCTCCCAAGCCACGTCGCCCAAACGGGCAAGTACCTCAAGAACTCTCCCAGCTCTAAATCTCCATGGCGCAGTTAAAGCCTTCATGGATGGCCGCCTTGAGGTTGCGGGGCTGCTTGCAGTCTCCTATAGCATAGACATCGGGCGCCACGTCTACAAAGCTTTCGACGACCTCACTTCTGGGGACAAATCCAAGGGAAAGAACCACAGTATCTGCCGGGACAACATACCTGTTCCATTGCTTATCGATCACGACGACTCCCGTATCGGTGATCTCCTCAAGCTTTACCTCGGTTATAAACTTAACATTATTTTTCTTAAGCAGGAGCATCAAACCCAGCCGGTTGATTATGGGACAGTCACCCGCTATCTCCTGCTCACTGAGCATGTCTATAATGGTTACCTTCTTACCCTGCTGGGCCAGGTGCAGCGCCGTCTCACAGCCGGTCAACCCGCCGCCGGCCACCACCACATTCTGGCCCACAGCGGCACGTCCCGTGTCCACGTCACCAGACCAAACCACGTTGGGTCTGTCAATCCCCGGAAGTTCGGGAATGATCGGCCTGGCGCCTACAGCAACAATCACTGCATCCGGCTTTTCAGCCCTAACCAGGTCCGGCGTAGCTTCCGTGTTCAGCCTCACTGCCACTCCGGGAGCCTCAGTAGTCTGCTTTATCAGCCAACCAAGGTAACGACGCATATCTTCCTTGAACGGCAGGGCTGCCGCCAGGCACAGGTTGCCTCCCAGGTTTGCGCTCTTCTCAAAAAGGATTACCTCATGGCCCCTTTGCGACGCCGTCAGCGCGGCCTGCATTCCAGCCGGCCCGCCGCCTACGATTACCACTTTTTTCTTCTTCCTTGCAGGCCGTATGTCGGTAAACTCGGTTTCTCTACCTACCATGGGATTGACCGCGCAAATAACGGGGTAGAACCGCGCAGTATTGTGCGTGCAGGTATTACAACGTACGCAGGGTCTTACTTCCTCCTCCTCGCCGCGGCGCATCTTGTTGACGTACTGGTTGTCCGCCAGGATGTTCCGCATCATGGCAACCATGTCGGCCTGGCCCTCTCGCAGAATCTCCTCGGCCATCTCCATGGTAATAGAGCCAACCGCTGTTACAGGCACCTTGACTGCTTTCTTTATCTTAGCTGCCCAGTGCACATTATGGCCGTGCGGATAGTAGGTCGGCTGGATGATGTCTGGGTTGGTTTCAGGCTCCGTGATAAGCCCGGCGGACACATGTAAAAGATCAATCTTATCCTCTATCATCTTGATAAAATCGATGGTCTCCTCCAGGCGCATGCCGTCCGGTACCAGCTCGTCCGCGCTTATTCTGTACTCGATTATCATCCGGTCTCCGACTTTCCTCCGGATGCCCTCTAGCACCTGGATGGCAAATCGAGCACGGTTCTCCAGACTGCCCCCGTAAATATCCCTGCGTTTATTGGACATGGGCGAAAGGAACTGGGCCAACAGGTGTCCGTGCGCCCCGTGGAGCATCACCATCTTAAATCCGGCCTGGTAGCAGTTGTACACGGCGTGAACATACTGGTCGATAACCCTGTCAATGTCTTCCTGGGTCATCTCTCTGACCGGAACTGCACGCCGCCCCTCAATACCGGCGAACATCAGCTCAGCGCGCGACGGAATAGGGGACGGTCCCATGGGCTTTCTTCCCTCCAGGAGTCCTGGAGGACAGAAGCGCCCACCATGGTTTATTTCGATAGACGCTACAGCACCATGCCTCTCGATGGCCTCCACCAGCCGGTAGAGACCGGGAAGTACGCGATCGTCACCCAGATTAAGCTGTGCCTCGTGTTCCTTGCCCTCATAAAAGTCAATTACACTATCCCCTATGGTTACCACTGCCGCCCCGCTGCGTGCAAGCTGCTGGTGATAAGCGATCATCGCCTCCGTGACCATACCATTTTCTGAAGCTAGGCACACCACTGCCGGGGCAACTTCGATCCGGTTCTTGAAGGTTATGTGCCGGATCCTTAGGGGCGTGAATACGTGCTTGAACCTGGTGCTCAATCTACGCTCACCGCCTTTGGATTAAGTGCAGCTTCCGGGGATACAGGCTCTCTTTCTGCCACTCTTTAAGCTGTCTTCCGCAACCCGTCGCCTGATGGCTCCGGCTCCAAAAAAGCCACCTCTCAAGGCTGGCAGGGCATCAGCTCGACTTTCTGACGTAGGAAATCACACCACTTTTCCGCGGCGCAGCCGGCGGCTTTTCCTCCTTCCGATACCCGAGGCACACCGAGTAGAGCGGCTTATACCCCTCCGGTATGCCGAGAACCCTCCTGAAATGATCCGCCTTTGCACCCTCAAACGCCATGAGACCGAAGTTCACCCAGCAGGACCCCAGGCCCAGAGCTTCCGCCGCCAGAAGCATGTTTTGTGTAGCCGCGGCACAGGCCGCTGGAGCAAAAGGCTGTGTTTCGTCCCCTGATACCACGATTACCGTTGGGGCTCCGTGAAAGGCGTGATATTCCGGGTTCTCGCCCAGTGCCCGCAGAAATTCCACCTCCCGGCTCCGGGCCACCTCCTTGGCCGCCTCGCTCATAGCCCGGATAAGCTCCTTATCCTGGACCACGGTAAAGTGCCAGGGCTGGGAGCCACCGGGGCTGGGAGCGTAGCTGCCGGCCTCAAGGACCGCCTCAAGATCCTTATCCTCGACCTGCCTATCCTTGTAACTTCTGACACTTCTACGGTTTTTAATGATCTGCAGGACCTCACTCATGTTTGCTTGCCTGCCTCCTTCCTGCGCAGGAGCCCATGCCTTACCGTAGCCCTACTCACGCTCAAGGACGACAGATACGCCCTGTCCGCCTCCGCAGCAGAAGGTAATCAGGCCCGTCTGAAGCCCGCGGCGCTTCAATTCGTATACCATCTTGGTGGTAAGTATGGCACCGGTACCGGCCAAAGGATGACCCAGCGCAATGGCACCGCCGTTGACATTTAGCTTGTCCATATCTATATTCAGCTCACGAATACAGGCGATGGATTGGGAGGCGAATGCCTCATTGAGCTCAATAAGATCGATATCTTTCATGGTCATGCCCGTAAGGCGAAACAGCTTCTGGGTGGCCGCCACCGGCCCGATACCCATGATCCGGGGGTCGACACCGGCAGCTGCATATCCTTTTACTTTGGCCATGATTTCCAGGCCAAGTGCCTTGGCCCTTTGCTTCTCCATGAGCACTACCGCGCCCGCGCCGTCGCTCATGGGTGAGCTGTTACCCGCCGTCTGGACTCCATCCTTCTTGAAAGCCGGCGGCAGCGCCGCCAGCCCCTCCATCGAACAATCGGGCCTGACGCACTCGTCTCTAGTCACCACCACCTTCTGCCCTTTCGGCTGGGGGACCTCTACAGGTACTATCTGCTCATCAAAGTACCCGTTCTCCCACGCTTTGGTGGCCTTACGATGGCTCAAGAGGGCAAACTCATCGCATTCCTGCCGCGTAATTCCGTACTTTTCTGCCACGTTCTCAGCAGATATCCCCATCGTGACATTTAGTTCGCCTGGCGCCGTGTGGATAACCGCCCACTGAGGTGGAGCCACCTGATAGGCCTGCACCGGTTTTTCCATAATGTAGCATCTCCGGGAATCACTTTCTACGCCCCCGGCTACAACGATATCCGCGTACCCGGCCTGTATGAGTATGGCCCCATACGCCACGGCGTTTAGGGAAGCCGCACATTGCCTATCGACGGTTATACCAGGAACGCTCATGGGCAATCCGGCTGCCAGCAGAACCATGCGGGCCATGTTATTGATTTCATTGTTCATCAAGTTGGCAAATATGACCTCGTCAATCTCTTCAGGGTTGATCCCGGCTCTCCTTACTGCTTCCTTGACTACCAGTGCCCCAAGCTCATGGGCGGGTACCGGGGCCAGCACCCCGCGGCACCTGCCCACCGGTGTCCTAACTGCTGAGACAATTACCGCCTCTCTCATTGCATGCACCTCTCTACGAAAATATCCGCTATTTAGCTCCTTTGAGTTTTAAGATGCGTCTCGCCTCATCAGGGGTAGCAACCTCTTTGTTGGCTTCCTTGATCAGCCTCACGGCTCGCTCCACCAGCTCCACATTGCTGGTCAGCCGGCCCTTCGAATAGTAGATGTTGTCTTCTAGGCCCACTCTGACATGGCCACCAAGGGCAATAGTGGCATACAATATTGGCAAATGATCTTTACCTATGCCAAAGGCCGACCAGGTAGCGTCCGGTGGGAGCAATCGCCGGAGATACACCAGGTTCTCAACGGTAGCTCTAGCCGCACCAAGCACACCAAGGCAGAGCTGGAAATGCGGCGGCCGCTTTATTAAGCCTTTCTCCAGGTAATACTCCGCAACATGGATCATGCCCATGTCGAACACTTCAATCTCCGGCTTGATATCATTCTCCAGCATGACTTGGGCTAGCCTCTCCAAAAACTGCGGAGAGTTCATGAATACCCCCAGAGGCATCCAGTTAAAACTACCGGCGTCAAAGGATGCCATCTCTGGCTTAATCTCGATGAGGTGGGCCATACGCTGCTCATCAGTAGCCCGCTCGTCTCCCGACGTCGTCAGGTTGATAACCACATCGCACTTCCTCCGGATAAGCTCTACGGTCTTCTTGAACCTCTCAGCGTCCATGGTACCGCGGGCGTTCTCATCCCGCATATGGAGGTGTACAACTGCCGCGCCGGCCTTCCAGCACTGGTAGGCATCCTCGGCAATCTCCTCAGGCGTAATGGGTACATTCGGATTGGCCGCTTTAGGGGTTACCGCCCCCGTAAGCGCTGCCGTAACAATCACTTTATTCTCTAAGTCACCCATTTACAAGGCACCTCCTGTATGCGCGTTACCTTTGTGCAACTTGAGTTACAACTTACGGTGCAGCTTCAGCAGCTCAATCAACACATTGTCCCTGAACTCGGCAATCTCCTCAACCTTCTTGCCAAGCTCAGGGGGCCGGTGTTCGATTTCCTCCAGCACGCCCTGATAGGCTATATCCGGCCAGCCCTCCGGCTCCTTTGTCCAGACGGCGAGATCGCGAAGCCTCATTTCGGTGGATTCTTTAAGAGCACTCATGAGGCCCTTAATGCCTTTTTCGCCGCCGCCCAGATGATAGGCCAGATTAGGACCTAGGGCCGCATACCGCAGTCCTGGGCCGTACACCACTGCTTTATCAATATCCTCCACCGAGCACACGCCCCGCACCACAAGATCAATAGCTTCGCGGTACAGGGCCAGCTGCAGCCGGTTGGCGATAAACCCAACTACTTCTTTCTTGAGCACTACAGGCTCCTTGCCCAACTTGGCATAGAAATCATAGGCAGTCTGCACTGCCTCATCGCTTGTCCGTTCTCCCTTGATAATTTCGACCAGCGGTATTAGGTGGGGTGGGTTATAGGGATGGCCTCCCAGAAACCTCTCGGGATAACGGAGTGGCTTTGCGATCTCGCTTATCAGCAGGCCGGACGTGCTGGTAGCTATTATAGTCGACGGGTCCGTATACTCTTCAACTTCCCCCAGTACCGCTTTTTTAAGATCATAATCTTCCGGAAGCGACTCCTGTATAAACTGCACCCCTTGAACCGCGGTCTTAATATCTGTGGTATATTCTACCATCTCGAGGGCTTGCTTCACAAAATCCTGGGCCAGCACGTTCTTCTTCACGAGAAATCCAAGGTTTTTCTGAATGGCGTTCCTTATTCGTTCCAGCGATTCCGGCCGCCGCGTATACACGACTACTGGCATGCCCTTCATGAGGAAGTTGGTCGCCCAGCTGGCGCCAATCACCCCTGCACCCAGGCAGCTTACCCTCTTAATGTCCTTGACGTCCATCGTTTCGACTCCCTCCCCTCCAGTGGTGCTATCCCTTTCCCTGCCCTTACTTCTATTAAAGGGCCAGCCTAGGGGCTGGCCCTCGCCCGTTACATGGCACCCTTTAGTAGTTAGTAAGTAAGCATGAAGGCTAACCCAAGGAACACCCCGCAAATAGTACTCGCTCCCTACCTCGGGTGCCTTCCCACCACGTTTCTAGCCTATGGCCGTAAGCCCGCCGTCCGGGTAGAGGACCTGACCCGTCACAAAGTCCGACGCAGGAGACGCAAGATAGACGGCCGCTCCAATAATGTCCTCCGGCAACCCTAGCCGGCCCAGCGGAATATTACGGGTATACTTTTCTTTACCTTCGGGGTCCTGCTGAATAAATTTGGCTACCATCTTGGTTTCCGTAAGGGCGGGCCCGATAGCGTTAACCGTTATGTTGTAGGGCGCCAGTTCCACCGCAAGAGTTCGCGTCAGCATATCCAGGGCCCCTTTGCTGGCACAGTAGGCCGTATTACCTCCTCCGCAAGCCCTGATGCCCCTAACGGAGGAAATGTTGATTATCTTGCCATACTTCTGCTGCACCATAACTTTAGCAAATTCCTTACAGCAAATCATTACCCCTCGCACGTTCACCCGGAACAAGGCATCCCATTCTTCCATGGGAAATTCCAGCGCCGGATACTTTACGTTGTATCCCTGGGAATTTACCAGTATGTGCACTGTGCCCATTTCAGCCACGGCACGGCGGACAAGTTCCTGAACGCTACTCTCCACACTGCAGTCGACCTGGAAAACCTTTACTTCCTTCCCAATCTCCTGTTGAATTTCTTCCGCCGCCTGTTTCAAGCCATCCAAGTTTCTGCTCGCAATGGCCACCTGGGCGCCGTAAAAGGCCAAGCCCTTGGCAACGGCTGCTCCCAGGCCGCCTCCTCCTCCGATTACTACAGCATTTTTCCCTTTTAAGGAAAATACATCTTCCATGGTGCTGTCCCCTCCAACATTTGGACTGGCCGCTTTTGTGCTCCAATGGTCGTACCATGCCGCCTCAGTGTGGCCGACCTATTAGTCCGGCTGCGCCATTATAACCAGCATCGCCGCCGGCTTATTGGTTTCATTGATAAGCTCCCTGCCCTCCCCGGGGCCGATGTATATCGAATCCCACGCCTTAAGCTTTATCTTTCCTTCAGCCGATATCACCGTCATTTCACCTTCTAAGACGAAGTAGACCCGTTCCGCTGGCGCGCTGTCATACTCCGCTCCTCCGCCCGGCAGGAAGTACGACAGCCCAACCCAAAACCTCTGCGCCCCGCTTTCTTCTCTGCCGTGCAGCCTTAACGCCGTCATGTTAAAGTGTTTGGGCGCCACATACGGCTTTGCCGCCTCTACCTCAATTTTCTTCACCCTGTTTTCCTCCCCTCCGAACTGTAAGGGCCGGGGCTTCAGCTCCAGTCCTTTTCTCCTGAGTTTGATAATAGAACAAATGTTTGTAAATGTGAAATACAGTATTAAACCAGTCATTATGCACAGACTGCATAAGCGGTGGTCCTGCTCCCCGCCAACCGCGTTCCAGAACGCCTTGGAAAGGCTTCCAACCACAGCTATAATCATTTTAGTGGAAAATGAAGGAGAGTTTCTCATCCACATCTGCATCCGCTGACAGCACACAGGAAACGCTTACCGCGAGCTGACAGGTGGCGGACCAGCGGACCCCACGGAAGTGCTTTTCCCAGAGGGAGGGGAGGAAGATGAGCGTCTATAAGCTTAGCATCGTCCAGTTCTCACCGGACAGGACGTCTCTAACCAAAAACCTTGCTGCCATGGAACAATACTTATCGCAGGTCCCCGCCGACGCAGACTTCATCCTGTTACCCGAGGCCTGGCTGGGGACTACCGTTCTCCCTTGGGAAACATACAAGGAAGTAGTCACTTCACTGTACGCACGGTTATGCTGTCCTGATGCTCTCTTGGTGGGCGGAGCCCAGTACGTGAGAGCGGGCCAAAAAGTATACTGCCGAGGTATGGCCTTCGGCGGTACTTCGGGCGTCGCCGTAACGTACGAGAAGATTTTCCCCTCCCAGGCGGTCGGCGAAAGACTTAATGTCTCTCCCGGCAGCACCTTACCCGTACTTGACTTCCGGGGAGTCCGGCTGGGCATCGTGATATGCGTCGACCTCTTTTATCCAGAGTTAGTCCGCAGTCTGGCCCTCCGAGGTGCCTCCTTAATACTCAATCCAGTGACTGTACCTGCCAATCGGATTTCGTTGTGGCAGAGCATAGGAATGACGCGGGCCGCTGAAAACACTGTATTCCTGGCGGTGGCCAACAATACCCAGATCCTCTACCGTGACGGTAGAGAAGTGCCCGGTCAAAGCTTTTTGGCCTATCCCGACGGGTGTACCCTTCTCACCTGTGGCCCGGAGCCAGGTGTGTACACCTTTACCTTTGACCTATCCTTAATAACACAGGTCCGACAGAGATGGCCCTATCTGACTGATGTTAAGCTTAATCGCAAAAAGATATGGGGGTTTATCCCCCACTAAACAGTAAAACAGTAAAAGCGCCCTACTTTTCCTCTGCCTTCTCCTCGTACGTGTAGAATCCTTTCCCGGTCTTACGTCCCCACTCCCCGCGGGCAACCCTTTCTACCAGGGCGGGATAGGGTTTCTTGGCAGGGTCCCCTGTCTCGCGGAAGCGGTTCATACGCGTCTGATATACAAGGTCAAGGCCTATAAGGTCCATAATCTTAAACGGTCCCAGGGGCTGCCCTAGGGCGTGTCTAACCGCGGTATCGATGTCCTCGTAAGACGCGATACCCATATCATGAAGGTAGAGCGCCTCGTCCAGCATAGCGTCGATAATACGGTTTACTACAAAACCGGGGATCTCCCGGTGAATTAAAATAGGTATCTTGCCCATGCTCTTGCTTACTCCTATTACTACTTCAGCCGTCTCGTCCGAGACGTGGGGCCCCTTTACCACTTCTACAACCTTCACCACCAGCGGCGGATTAAAAAAGTGCAGGTTGCATACTTTCTCGGGTCGCTTCGTGGCGTCCGCAATTCTGGAACTCCCCATGAAGGAACTGTTGGTAACCAGTACAGCGTGAGGAGGCGCAATTCTGTCCAGCTCCGCAAATAGCTGACGTTTTTGCTCCAGAACCTCTGCAATACTTTCAATAATAAAATCTGCCTGGCTCGCACCCTCTTCAAGCGATGAAGTAAACTGCAGCCGGGAACGAGCCGCCCGGGCAGCCTCTTCATCGATCCGCCCCTTACTCACCTGAGATGAAAGGTACTCGTCCACCCGCTTTTCCACCTTGGCCAGCTTTGAAGGAGTCCTCCCCACGCACTTCACCTCATAGCCTGCCAGGGCCGCGCAGAGCGCAATTTCGTGACCCATAACGCCGGCACCAACCACGCATATTCTCTTGATCCCTGGATACGTTCCCATGCTCAATCATCTCCTGTTCCATATGAGTTTACAATAATTAGATCACGCTGCCGCTTTTTGCAGCGGCTAAAAGCTTTGCCCACTTTACAACATTCCTGCCCAGAACACGGCACTCGCGTAATGCCAGCAAGTCATCCTCAACGCTTCTCCTCCAGATTACTCTATCTCCCTCCAGCGCCCCAAAAAGCGTTCCCATGGCACCACTGTTATAAAGGCGGTTCTCCTGGTCACGGCTGTCTACGAGCACCATCCCCATACTTATCAGAAAACGCTCGAGGATTGCCTGAACAATCTCCTGCCCGCCGTTTCTCAAACCTGCGTGGGTTACGGCAGCACCAACCTTGCCCCGCAGGACATTGCACTTCATATGCAGCCAACGCATCCGGTCCATAAAGTCCTTCATCAGGCCCGTCACATTATATACATACACCGGCGATCCCAGTACTATCGCATCGGCAGCCTTCATCTGATTTACCAGCCATTCCATATCGTCATCCTTAATGGAACACTCTACGGCTTTCAGACAGTGATCACAGGCAAGGCACGGCTTGATCCTGTAATCGCTCAGCTCAATAAAGTCCGTCTCCGCCCCAAGGCTTCTAGCTTCTTCCAGTACGGTTTGCAATAACCTGGCAGTATTGCGACCCTTGCGGTGGCTCCCATTAATGGCCAGTACTTTCATACCCACTTTCACCTACCCTAGCTACAAATCTTGCGGCAATATTCACCACCCGATCAGCTTGAAGCTCCCCCAAGGGGTATTTGGTCCCGGAGCGATTTAGCCTCCTAGCTGGACGTTTAGTCCATATTCTTGAAAGAAAGCCTTCAGCTCCTCCTGCCGCTCCTGGGGTATAGGTCTGGCGTCCAGGTCATATAGCCTGCCCAACTGTTCGTATTTTACCTTTCCGTACTCATGGTACGGCATGAGATCCACTCTTTCCACGCACCTTAAGCTAGCCAGCAGCTCTGCCGTGGCCTTTAAATTCTCACCGTCATCGTTGTACCCGGGTACCAAGGGCAATCGGATAATTACCGGTTTCCCCCTGGAATCAAGCATCTTCAGGTTTTCCAGTATCCTCTCATTGGAGGCCCCGGTCTGCTCAATATGTTTCTTTGGCTGCAGCCCCTTAAGGTCAAACAGCAACAGGTCCGCTTCCAGGAGGGCCTGGACGCCCTCTTCGGACACGGTGTACCCGCAGGTATCCAGAGCAATATGGATGTAATGCTCTTTGCACTTTCTAATCAGTTCACGGGTAAAACGTGCCTGGAACGTTGGTTCCCCTCCGCCCACGGTGACCCCGCCACCAGATGCGCGGTAAAACTGCTCATCCCTCCTTATGATTTCAAATAGCTCATCCACCGTATAATATCTTCCAAAGCGGTCCAGGGCCCCCGTGGGGCACACGTCCACGCACTTCATACAGCCGCTGCACCGCTGCCTGTTAACCCGTACCTGCGCCTTTCCTTCGTCGGCACGCTCTAAACTTAAGGCGGCCTCCGGACATACAGGGATGCACGCGCCGCAGCCGTTGCACGCGGCCTTTATCAGTTTGATTTCCGGCACCGGTAACTGCCCCTCGGGGTTGCAGCACCATACGCACCGTAAGGGGCAGCCCTTTAGGAAAACAGTAGTCCTTATCCCCGGCCCGTCCACAAACGAGCCATGAATAATATGAAATACAACACCCCGGCTCTTCTCCACCTTAACCTATCCTTTCTGTTACCGTTCCTCCCCGCAGGCCTTTCTACGCCCTTCCGGAAACAGCGCGCACACGAATTAAGAACAATTTCCTCCCCCAGAGTAACCTGTCTCCTTGAGGGTTCTCGGAAGGTCGCTTCGCGCCCGGATCGGCAGGAGCCAATCTTCAGTATATCTCCTGGAACTCCATCCGCTCTATTATGTCGTTCTGCAGTTCAGTGCTTAATTCGACAAAGTAAGCACTATAGGTGGCGACTCTTACGAGCAGGTCGCGATACTTTTCCGGGTGCTTCTGGGCATCCCTCAAGGTATCACTGCTGACGATGTTAAATTGGACAAAGAACCCTCCTCCCTCCAGATAGCTTCTGATCATAGAAACAAATTTTCTCATCTTAGCCAGATCTTTCAACATGTCAGGGTTGAACTTCATGTTCAGGACGGACCCGTTGGTAACCCGCACGTGGTCCAACTTCGCTACCGACATCAATGTCGCGGTCGGTCCGCTTACGTTGCGCCCGCGGTGCGGCGAAATACCGCCGTCCGCCAGCGGCTCCCCGGCCTTTCTTCCGTCCGGCAGGGCTCCAACGATGTGTCCCATGGGAATGTTAGACGTAATCGTGGCCAGGGCCACGTTGGATACCGCTCCAGCAAAGCCAGGTGTCTTTCCCACCTCATCACTTAAGAGTCTTACCACCTCATTAACAATTGAGTCCACATAGTCATCGTTGTTGCCAAACTTTGGGGCATTCAGGAGCAGGCGCCATACTTCGTCATAACCCTCAAAGTCTTTATCCAGCGCATCTATCAACTGCTCCATGGTGATCTTTTTTTCTTCAAAAACTACCTTCTTAATAGCCGCCAGGGAATCCCCGACGTTGGGCACTCCTGCCAGCGATATAGCAGTGGAGATGTACGGTGCTGTTCCGCCTCTTATCACGTCTCTTCCTCTCTGTATGCACCCATGGTAAAGAGCCGACTGGATGGGGCTGGGGAGATACTCGGCAAAGAGCTGCTTATCCACATTTCGGAACAGCAGGCAAACCGGTATAAGAGCCTCCACCTGGCGCTTAAATGCCTTCCAGACCTCTTCATACGACTTGAAAGCCCTGGGATCTCCTGTTTGGGGGCCAAGCTGTTCACCCGTAAGCCGGGACCTGCCATTGTTCAGGGCTAACTCGAGCATGAGGGGTATATTGGTTAGGCCTCCCGGCAGGTCCAGCGAGTAGCCAGGAACCGTCGGACTGTTACAGCCTGTTATGGCATAATTACGAGCATACTCAATGGGCTTGCCATCGCGCAAAAGCTGCTGAATAACCGTCTCATCGCTCACAAACTTGAGCTTTCCCCGGAGGGCCTTGGCCACCTCACAGGCCTTCATCACAAAGGCATCTGGGTTTTTCTTGTGCACCCGTATAATGATGTCCTCGCAGTTTAAAGCAACTTCCTTTTCGGCCTCCAGAAAAAGGTAAGAGAGTTCGTTTACTGCATCCCTGCCGTCCGGGGTCAAGCCGCCCAGCGTAAAGTTGGCAGTTAAGGAGAAGCCACCGAAAACCTTGGCGACCTCGGTGGGGTAAGGCAGCACCAGGCCGTTCACCTTGATGTATAACAGAGCTATGAGTTCCAGTACGTCGTCGTTGGTAAGCCTTCCTTCTTCCACGTCCTTTTTATAATAAGGATAGAGGTACTGGTCGGTCCTCAAGAAGCCCAGCCCGGGCCCAGGGGACTCCATCATGATAGCCAGATACATGAACCACATGGACTGCAGGGCCTCGTGAAAGGTCCGCGCTGGGTTGGCCGGAACCCACCGGCATATCTCGGCTATCTTTTCCAGCTCAGCCTTCCGTTCAGAGTCCGTCTCCTTCTCTGCCAGACTGGCGGCGAGCTCTGCGTATCTTAGAGCAAAGTGCTTCGTAGCCTCCAGCTCCATATCCATGGCGGTCAGGAAGTAATACTTTTCCAGGTCCTCCAGTAAGGCCAGATTGAGCTTCGCCTTGGCCGCCTCTATCTCTTGCTGGATACCGTTTATTCCCTTGGTAAGAACTATTTCATAATCCACACTGTTATGCCCATAGTACTGGTTGTTACCGCAAAAGGAAGCCCCTAGCTGAAGAACGCCCTCAAGCTTCCGCAGAGGCTGAGGTATGCGGGCGCGCCAGCGCTCATACAGCGATCTGCCCTTCCAGTAAGGCAGGCACTCGCGTAGCCTCTCCTTTTCTTCTTCCGACATGGGCGCAAACTTATCCCACTGTCTGCTGTGCAGCGTATCCATTTCCTCCAGGTACCACTCCCAGCGTAACTCTGGCGTAAGGATGCCCCCCCGTTTCTTACCCGTACCGCGGCCTACTATGAGTTCTCCGTCCTCGATACCGATAGTCATTTCCCTGAGCATCTTGTCGAGCGCTTTAGCCCTTCTGATTACCTCAGGCTCTCCCTCAGTTTCTTTGTAGGATTGGGTCAAGAGCCAGGCTCTCTCCACGCATACCTCCGGCGGGGTAAGCATGGTCTCCCTCAATTTCCTTATTCTTTCCTTAGCCCTGGGAGTCATGTTTTACCCTCTCCTCCTTCAACAATTGTTAATCAGTGGCCGTAGCCCAAACCCTGGGGATCTATCCGACGACATCACACACCGCTCCTGAGTTATCCCCACTTTTTGCAGGGCAGGCCTGCTTGGGCTTGGAAGCGAGCGACTAAACCTGAGCGGTAGCCA
>JAZHPA010000035.1:0-27091 GCA_051024685.1 Moorellaceae bacterium AZ2
GGCATCGGCCCGTCCGCCGCCGACACCACCAGTATCGCCCCGTCCATCTGGGCCGCCCCAGTAATCATGTTCTTTACATAGTCCGCGTGCCCAGGACAGTCTACGTGCGCATAGTGCCTCTTCTCCGTCTCATACTCTACGTGCGCCGTCGCTATGGTGATCCCCCGCTCCCGCTCCTCCGGCGCCTTGTCAATCTGGTCGTAGGCCGTGGGCACAGCACCACCTATCCGAGACAAACAGTAGGTAATGGCTGAGGTCAACGTCGTCTTCCCGTGGTCCACGTGCCCTATCGTACCTACGTTGACGTGCGGCTTCCTCCGCTCAAATTTCTGCTTCGCCATGCCTTTGCCTTCCCTCCCTAATCTCACCTTGCTTTTCCCTGTACATAGGGTAGCTCTTTTCCCATGGATTATTTCTACGCTTGTCCCTCTTTTCCTGCCGCTTCTCCATATTATTACCATCCCGCGGGCCCGGAATTCCGGCAGCCCTACTTTATCCTGTCTCCCCTTGGGAAATAATGTTTATGAAGGAAGGAGGAAAGCAATGCCGCCGTTCATCCTGCTCATCCTGTCTGTTCTTTTGGGAGCAGCAGCTCAGGTGATGCTAAAACTGGGGGTCAACCTGGAAGGTGCTGGGACACCCTATCAGGCCTTTTTCTCCCTTCTCACCAGCCCTTTTGTCCTTTCCGGTCTTTTCTCTTTCGGGCTGAGCTTTATCCTTTGGCTGAGAGTCCTGGCTGTTTACGATTTGGCCTATGCCTACCCTTTCGTAAGCTCGAGCTATATTATCGTCGCCGTGGCCGCCCGGCTCCTCCTGGGTGAAAACTTGCCGCCCCTGCGTCTAGTAGGGCTGGCCTTAATCTTCTTGGGTATCATCCTGGTGGGACGCAGCTAAAAAATGCCCGCACCGACTTTGGTGCGGGAAAAGGGGTTGTTATGACTGGAAAGGGCCCGGCCGTTTCAATGCGTTAGAGCCAGGCAAAGAGGAAAATAAGCAAAAGGAGAAAGAGAAACACTAGAGCTCCGTCGGCCACCAGGTCGCGCGCCGGTGCCGTAGTTACCGGCTGGGTTTCTGCTTGGCTGAATTCATCCATCTGCATCCCCCCGCTCCAAGTTTCATGCTTGCCCGGCAATTCCGGGTTGGATACAGGCCGTAGTCTGCTCCATGCGCCCTGCGCCCGCGGAAGGGCCGACCTGTCCGGCACCTCTCTTTTGAGCCGGCTTGCGGCCCCCGGGCCCTCCATCCACCTTCCGGGCCCGGGCCTCCCGGGGCCCGGAGGACTCGCCCGCAGGAGCCTTCTACCGTCTCCTAGCATTTCCCTGTTTTCTTACCGCCACCCTGAATTCCCTGGTCATTCACAGTTTATGTGGGAAACCGGGCAAGGGTTCTCTTTCTCCCTATTTTCCCCTTTACAGGGGGCCGCACACCAAAGCGACGCTGGCGTTCGGTAAAGGTTCCTATAGCCGCCTATAATTTGGCCTACCGGCGTTGGGGCCTAAACGTTGAAGCGAAAGTTAATGATGTCCCCGTCGGCCACCACATAGTCTTTGCCTTCCAGCCGCACCAACCCTTTTTCCCTTACCTTGGCCATACTGCCCAAGGCCTGCAGATCGTCAAACCGGACCACCTCAGCCCGTATAAAGCCCCGCTCCATATCGGAGTGAACCTTGCCCGCCGCTTCTTTGGCCCGGGTGCCCTCCCGGATGGTCCACGCCCGCACCTCGTCTTCCCCAGCGGTGAGAAAGGAAATGAGGCCCAATCTCCGATAGATGGCCCTGGCCACGCGGTGGATGCCGGGTTCATGAATCCCCATCTCCTGCAAGAAGATTTCCCGGTCCCCCGGTTCCAGCCGGGCAATCTCGACCTCCAACTTGGCACAAAGGGTCAGAAGGGGGAAACCTTTATCGCGGGCATAGGCCTCAACCTCTTCTTGTCTGGGGTAAGAACCCCGATGGAGCTGTTCTTCATCGATATTGATCACAACCAGCAGCGGTTTGGTCGTTAAAAACTCGTGGTGACGCAGGGCCTGCCATTCCTGCTCGGTCAAGTCGGCTTCGGACAGGGGTTTTTCGGCTTCCAGGACCTCCTGGCAACGGCGCAGGGCCGCTTGCTCCGCCTGCATCTCGCCCTTAATCTTCTTGCTGGCCGCAATCCGCTCCAGCCTGGTTTCTACCAATTGGAGGTCGGCCAGGAGGAGTTCGGCCTGGACGGTATCCAAGTCGCGCATAGGATCAAGGCTGCCCTCCAGGTGGGGCACAGCTTCATCCCGGAAAGCACGGACCACATGGATCAGGGCGTCCACCTCTCTCACCGCGGCCAAAAAGGAAGCTCCAGCCCCGGGTGTAAAGCCGGGCACATCGATGACCTCCAGGGTAGCCGGCGTAATCTTGCGCGGGCGGTAAAGGGAGGCCAGGAAATCCAGCCGTGGATCGGGAATGGGGGCTGTACGGATGTTGGTCTTGGTCCGGCCGCCAAAGGCCGAGGTTTCGGCTTCCGACCAGGTTAAGAGGTTAAACAATGTTGTCTTGCCTACCAGGGGCAGGCCGATAATGCCGCAAGTCAGGGACAAAGAACTTCACCTCATTTTCAGTATAGCTATCCACCTACAAAAGCGAAAGCCCCGAAGAAAACCTTCGGGGCCTCTCTGGAGCCCATAACCGGGATTGAACCGGTGCAGCGTTTTTGAAAGTCCGCAGAGTTCCAAGAGGAGCGTGCGCCTAGCCTATTACTTACTGGAATGCAGCCGGTTTACAGTTAATTGTGCCCGGTTCGTGCCCCTTATTACCCCGGAGCAACAAATTTTGGTACCCAAAAAAGAATGCCGCAATCTTTTCCCTGTCCGGGTTTTACAAGGTACAAGGGTATTCCGTTCTTGTCGTGGGTAACAATAGCATATCCATTGCCAGCAGTCAAGCGCCTTCCCGGGCCGATAGTGCTAGTATATGAACTTACTACCAGACACAATTCCAGGTTAGGGAATCACTTGAACGAGCAGCTTTCTATTAACGGGCAAGCACAGTTTCAGTTTTCTGGTCCCAGAAAAGCAGGAGAGGAGTTACTTTCACCTTGGGCTCCGTCAGCACGTAAACTGTCTCGCTCGATAAACCTTTCTGGACCAGCCAGGCCCGTGCAGTATGAATGTCCGTTGTAGGGAAGATGGGGACAAGCACCAAGTACGGTCGCAATTCAGGAGGAAAACGGGCAATTACTTCTATTTTTTCTCGGCATTGTGGGCACCACAAGGACCAGATCAGGGCTGGTTTATTTCTTAGATCAAGTGTTACTGGTAAGCCATCCACTGTAGATACTTTTAACTGAGTACCAGATAAGAGTTCAGATGCCACTGTTAAGTTAGAATCATGCATCCTCAGGGGAGGAGCCGGGTTTATAGCCAGGAGAAAAACAGAGCCAAGAAATAGGGCCACCATAGTACTACCCAATAAACGTACACGACCCCGTTTAGGAGGAGCAAGAACAATTGCCAGAAAAAGGGCGGTTTCTAAGATTAAAAAAATAGCACACAACCAACAGACGCCTTTTGTGTAGGCCCATAGAGATGCTGACAAGCCGCCGTGAACCAAGACACCGCCTCCGATAATTACGAGGGTAAGCCCTCTGTGAGATTGGGCCATCCCGGTATAACAGAGATATGAACTGAGTAAATAATAGCTTGTTCCCCATAAGGCTAACGGTCGCGTTAAAAACTTATAGTAACCATAACATGTACCAAGTGGACAGGTGGGTTCGAAGCCGGTTGCCCATAAGCTAATAGAGGCTATAGCAAGGCATACGTAGGCCAGCCCCGCCAACGTCAGTAGGCCCTCCTTTTCTAACCGCTTCGGATGTGGGGTTTAAGTGCCGGAGCAGTGGCCTCCGGCACTTTATGCTGACGGCGACGTTACACAGAAAGGAAGTTCCCCTCACTGATAATTGACCACAAGTTTAGGAGCATAAGTACCGCTCTCGCCTCCATATATCTCGAGGACGTCCGAAGCAAAGTCCGCCGGTGTCGAAGCGCGTAATCTGAACTGAGTACGCCCTGTTTTATTTATGAATTCAAGTGCATGGACAGGAATCGCAATATCAACGTAGGCATTGTCAGCTCCAGGTGGAGCACCTGTAGCCACAGCTAGAGCACCATTCGCAGCGTTGGCGGAAACCGGAGCATTATAATCGCTCTGTTCGAGGGCACTGCTGCTGCCAAAATAACCGCGTACTATATCTATACTGATACTGTTTACGGTGCCGCTTAGAGATTTGCGGTAAATCCGCAGTTTTGCACCTGTAATCGTTGCATTATCCGGTAGGCCGCTGGTATCGAACGAGAGTATCACCCGGTAGGTATCGCTGTTATACATACCTTTGTCGCCCACTTTGTGCACAGAGGTGCTCAGGCCATCCGCAGTTAGGGCACCTACATATCCATCTTCAGAGGAAATCGAAGAAAACGAGGAGCCACTATTGGGATCGATAGTGTAAGTCTCTGATTTTACAGCCTCCATATTCCCAGCAGTATCCACACTGAAGAACTTCAGAGTAGTCGTACTTGAAATGGTTATGGGTCCCGTGTACTTGGGTGAACTCGTAGTTGGCGTGCTGCCGTCTGTCGTGTAATAGGTAGTAGCTGGTTCATTAGTAGAAAGTGATACAGTTACCGGACCGACGTAATTCCCACCTCGAGGACTTGCAGTCGTTACGGGGGGAGTGGTATCGTTGCCGCTGGGCGGAGTAGAACCACCTCCGTTTTTCGGATGGTCGCGGAAGAATTCCCACATGATCTGGCTCGCATTCGGGCCCTGGGGGTCCGTATAAGAACCGGAGCTGCTGCCACCCGACCAAGCATGGCCCATGCCATCCACCATATACTTCTCCATAATGACTAAATCAGAGTTATCCTTGTAGACATATCTCGTATAGGTACGACCGCTAGGTACAGAGCCATTAATAGTAGCGTCGGCTACATCATCGATGTTATTGTTGTCAGATCCATCTGAAGCCAAGTCATTCGTCTGGGCCCACTGAGAAAGGACCTGATGACCGTTAATGGGATAGACTGTATAATCTGAGGTGCCGTGGAAGACAATGGTTGGAACTACGCGCTTATACGAACCCATCGCATTATAAGCGGCGGCTCCCTGCTGGTTAGGATCCGGTCCACCCTGGAACATAGCATTCCAGGCGTTAATCTCGCTAGTAGCTGCCTTGTACTCAAGACCAGAATGAACGCCGATTGCCGCAAAGACGTCTGGGTATGTTGCACCCATTATTACAGCCATTGCCGCCCCCGCCGACAAACCGGCAACATAAATGCGGTTATCATCTATCGTATACTCGCTTTTGACCTGATTTACTATTCCAGCGATAACGGATGGTTCACCGCTACCGCGCGATTGGTGAAATGGATCGAACCAGTGCCAACACTTATTTGGATGGGAGGAGGAAGGTTGATCGGGGTAGACAACTATGAAATTGTTTTGTTCTGCTATCAAGTTCATTTGTGTCCCTGCGGCGAACTGATCCGGATCTTGAGTACAACCGTGTAGCATTACGACTAATGGTACAGGGGTTCCACTTTGGTATCCTGTAGGAATGTAAACTTTATATGTTCTCCCATCAGTGTAAGTTTTGGTAACAAACGTACCTGCATATGCCGGTTTTAAATCAGGCCCCGTTAACTCCCATCCTACAAAAGTAGTAATTACAAGAAGAAACACAACCACTCCGCTCAACACCCGAAGCACCGAAGCCTTCAAATGCAACACCTCGTTATTCCCCCTATTATTTACCTAAAACTAACTACTAGGTTTTCCAACATAGGTTCTCCTATGGTAATGTTACTTATTTCACTCCCTTCCGAAGAAAATGTATGTTCATATACATGCACTATCCTCGCAGGCTCATAGCCAATTTCACCAGATCTTCTCCCGCCCCGCTTATCTCCTCCAGAGCGGCAGCTAAAGCTTCTGTCCCCTCTGTTTGGTGGGTAACCTGGAATTGTATCTCCTCCACCGCCTCCTGCAGGTGTTTAACAGCCGACAGAATATGGGAATATACTTCTTCTGTGACCTTAACTTGTTCGGCCACTCGTTCGGCCAGCTGCCGCACCTCCCTGGCCACAACTTCAAAGCCCGCTCCCATGCGCCCTAATCGGGCAGCTTCAATGCCGGCATTAAGGCCCAAAATTTTGGTCTGGTAGGCCATTCTTTCGATGAAGCTGACTATCTCCCTGGCCCGGGCAGCTTCCCTTTCTACTGCGGCAGATAGTTCTTGGATCTTCCTTACATGGGCGGCGATTTCTCTGGCTGCTGCCGCCAGTTCCTGTCCACCGGCCATGGCATCCTGCATACTCCCGTTAATGTTTTGGGCCATGGCCATTAACTGCTCCTCCCTTTCTATTCCCTCCGACACACTGATACCGCCGACTACCAGCCCCCCCTCTCTTACAGGTATGGCCCTGGCCACATAGGGCACTCCCAGTACCTCAGGCCCCACCCGTTCGACTACGCGTTTCCCTTCCACTATACAGCGTCCTACAACCGAAGCCGGGAGAAGAGGATCTCCCGGCTTTACAGGGTGTCTAATTTTCTGCCCAGGAACATAGACCAGCACCTTCTCCAGGTCGCAAACAGACACCGCACAGTCTGCAGCGAATAACCCCGCAAGGTACGGGGCCACCTCCCTGAAGGCCGCCAGCAAGGCCATACCCTTCCCCCCTCCTTAAAGAATCCTTCTTTACCTGGCTCTATTTAAAGCTAGAAACCCTAATATGGCGGTATGAAATGCCTCCTTTTTCTCGTAAAAGGAGGCATGACCGGCCTCCGGAATAGTAATATGCACCGAGCCCTTTATAGCCCGGTGAATTTTTATCATTTCCTCCAGGGGAGTAACTATGTCTTTTTCCGCACTGATAAGCAGCGTCGGCACTTTTATGGTACTTAATCTCTCCAGGATATCAAAACTGCCGTGACTGGAAGACAACCTGAGATAGGCCGCAAACCACTCCGTCGTCAGCGCCTCACCGAGATTCTTTTCCCTGTCTTTCAACCACTGGTAATTGCTTTCGTAAAAAGGGGAGGAATAAATAAAAGGCATGGCCAGGCGGAAAAATTTCAATCCTGAATTAAGTTTCGCCGCCTCGTCCCAAGCCTCGCCAATGGCCTTCAGGTGATTGGTGAGGCGTGCGGAGGTATTGGCCAAAATGAGGGTTTTCAGCATATGGCCGTATTTAAGGGCAAAAAGTAGTGCCACCTGGCCTCCGTAGGAGGTACCCACCATATGCACCGGGGACAGTCCGAGGTGAATAAAAAGTTCCCGGAGGTCCTCAACGTGCTGATCTATTTCATATGGTTCGTTAGATTTCTCCGATTGACCCTGGTCGCGGAAATCTACCCTCAACAGCCGGTAGCCGTTGCGGGTGTAAAAATTTACGCTATCCGACCAGCTGGCGGTACTCATCATGATGCCGTTAAGTAGTACCACCGTCTCCTCGCCCGTACCGTCCAGCTCATAAAAAATCTCCACACCGTTGACCCTAACTCTCGGCATAGTTCTCCCTCCTGAGAAAATAAGCCTCTCTCCCGGTGTTTACTGGGCTTAATTTACAACCCCAAAAAGCAGCACCGGGCTAGCAGCTTGATCCCTTCTCCTTAATATTCACCGCCTCTGATGATAATGATATTTCGGTACCCATGGCGGTACCTTTTTGCCAACGACGTCCCATGCCGCTGAAGGCCCGTACCAGCCCACCCGGGAAAAATAGTACCACCGCCACATACACAATACCAAAAATTATCAACCACCGCTCGAAAATTGGGTGTACACTCCCCAGACTGCTGAACCATTCATGGACTATTGTTACCAGAGCCGAGCCGACGATAGCCCCGTAAAGAGTACCGCTGCCTCCGATAATAGTCATAAGCAGAGCATCTAGAGTCTTGTCCATAGCCAGTACGGAAGTGCTGACAAAACGTTCCTGCAAACCATAGAGGGCTCCCGCCAAGCTCGCCGTAATGCCTGCCACTACGGTAGAGAATAGTTTGTACCGGAAAACATCGTAGCCGAGGGCCTGGGCGCGGCGCTCGTTTTCTCTGATGGCCTGCAGCACCCTGCCGGTGGGAGACGATATAAATAGGCTGAGCAGGTAAAGGACCAAAACCATGAACAGGAGGGCAAGGTAATAAATAACAATCCGGTCCTGCAAAAGCTCCGGTACCCGGAAGCTGAAACCGTCCTCACCGCCAGTGAGACCCCGCAATTTAAAGGCCGCTATATAAAACAGTTCCCCGAGAGCAAGGGTCATCATAGCAAAGTAGGTGTCTCGTACTCGCAAGGATATGGTACCGATTAAAAAAGCCACCAAGAAGCCCAACAGCAGGGCCAGAACTAATCCTAGCAAAGCAATCTCCAAACCTCGGCCGACGTTTTTCAAAAGAAGGCCCATTATGTAGGCGCCGCTACCAAAGAAAAGGGCATGGCCGAAGCTTATTATACCGGTATACCCGAGCAAGATATCATAGCTCATGGCAAACATGGCGATGATGAATATGTGGGTCAAAATGTTGATAGTGGCCCGGGATTCAGTAAATAATGGTACCGCCGCCACCAGGAGCAACAATATGAATGGTATTATATTAAATGTCCTTCTCTTCACTTAAATATTACCTCCCCCAAACAACCCGGTAGGCTTAACCAACAGCACCAACGCCATCAGGAGAACATTTACCGCCAAGGACGCTTCCGGTACAAACCACGACACAGCCGCTCCTAGAAGCCCTACCAGCAGGGCGCCGATAAGGGAACCCACAAAACTTCCCAACCCACCGGTGACTACAACAATAAAAGCCAGCAGCTGGTTGTCCAGTCCCATGGTCGGGCTGATAGAGCCGCCCAGGGGACCCATAATAGCTCCGCCCAGGGCAGCCAGCCCCGCGCCCAGGGCAAACACCATAGTAAACACTTTCCTAATGTCGATACCTAAGGCCTGGACCATGTCCGGGTTCTCTACCCCGGCCCGGACAATGATACCCACACGGGTCCGGGTAAGCAGAACGTAGACTGCCATTGCGACCACTAATCCAACCGCGATCGTAAACACACGATACTTAATAAGGACAATACCGCCGAATTCCCAGCTTCCCTCCAAGAAACGCGGGGGCGGGCTGGTCAGCATATTGGGACCCCAGATCACCTTGACCAGTTCTCCCAGGACGATCATCAAGCCCATCGTGAGAAGGATTTGGGACAAATGATTTCCAAATACCCTGCTGATGGTTGTACGTTCAAGGATAACGCCCAACAAGGCCCCGGCGAGGACGGCGCTTACCAGAGCGAGGAAAAAGCTCCGGGTGCATCCAAAGACCCAGGCACCGACATAAGCCCCCCAGAGGAAAAAGGCCCCGTGGGCAAAATTGAGGATACCCATCAATCCAAAGATAATAGAGAGACCAACCGCCAAGAGAAAAATAGCCATGCCGGTGGCGATCCCATTGGTGAATAAATTTACAAAAGTATCCATGCATGCACCCCCATCTACCAAAAACCCTTCAATGCGAGCCCAAGCTGATGCCCAGATAACGCTGTTGCAGGGAAGGATCCGCAGCCAGGTCCGCCATTCTACCGCTATGCACCGTCCGTCCGTCGTCGAGGATATAATACCTGTCGCCTACGGCTCGGGCCAGGTTGAAATTCTGTTCCACCAGAACCACCGTGGTTTCTTTCTTGATCTGTTTGATAGCCTCCGCCAGCTTTTCAACTATCACCGGCGCCAGTCCCTTGCTTGGTTCATCGATCAGCAACAGACGGCTGTTGGTAACCAAGCCGCGCCCCATGGCCAACATCTGCTTCTGGCCGCCGCTAAGGCTTCCCGCCTTCTTCCGCCAGGCCTCCTTCAGGTCAGGAAAGATAGACACAACTTTTTCCAGCAGTTCCTCCCCGTTTTTGCTCCGCATCGCAATCTTTAAATTCTCTTCCACCGTGAGCCCGCTGAAAATAGCCATATCTTCAGGCACATATCCTAACCCTTTTCGTGCCACTACGTGGACCGGCAGGCCCGTAATGTCCTGGTTTTCAAATTCAATTTTGCCCTGCCGGGGTTTTAAAAAGCCCATGATAGTTCTCAGGGTGGTCGTCTTACCGGCGCCGTTACGCCCGAGAAGCACCGTCACTTCCCCAGAAGGCACCTGGAGGGAAACACCCTGTAAAATATGAAATTCGCCAATAAAAGTCTGCAGCCCCTCGACATTCAGTACGATCATGCCATTCCCCCTCCCAGGTAGGCCGTCTGAACGCGCTCATCCCGCATGATTTCTTCGGGAGTCCCCGAAGCCAGCACGCACCCATTAAACAGAACAACAACCACGTCGGAAAGAGATATAACCATATTCATCTTGTGTTCGACCAGGATTATGGTCCGGTCCCGCCTCTCCCGTAAGCGCTGTAGCAGCTCAATCATGGTGGGTACCTCCTCCAGGGAAATACCCGCCGTTGGCTCATCCAGCAGCATGACTTCGGGCTCCATGGCAAGAACCATAGCCACTTCGAGCTTACGCTTTTCCCCATGAGTCAGTGTGCTGGCCACGGACCCCGCCTTTTTACTCAAGCCGACGGTGTCCAGGACCTCCAGGGCCTTATCTTCCAATTCTTTGAAATGCTTAACCGGAGTAAGGGGGCGAAATCCTACGTTAGCTCTGGCCTGAACTGCCAGTCTAACGTTCTCCAAAACCGTTAATTTCGGGAACACGTTGGTTATCTGAAAACATCTGCCGAGCCCACGCCTGGCCCTCTCGTGGACCGGAAGTCGCGTTATATCTTCTCCTTTAAAAAGTATCCTGCCTCTGGTAGGTGCCAGTTGCCCGCTGAGCAAATTGAAGAATGTGGTTTTCCCCGCACCATTAGGACCGATGATAGACGTGAAGCTATATGGCTTAAAAGATACGTTGACGCCGTTTACCGCCAGGTGGCCCCCAAAAGCCACAGTTAGATCCTCTGTCCAAAGGATAGCATCTGCCACTCAACCTCCACCCCCTTATTCCAGTTTAAGCCTTCTCGCCTCGCGGCGCAATTCTTCTCGGAAGTCGGGGTGGGCTATGGCAATGAGCCGGTTGACACGTTCTTTAATACTGCAGGCCTTTAGGTGAGCCACTCCGTATTCGGTAACTACATAGTCGACATCAGCTCGGTGTAGAGTTACTTTAGCTCCCTCGGGAAGAAAAGGTACAATGGTAGAAATGGTCCCTTTTTTGGCCGTGGACCGTAGAGCAATAATGGATTTGCCGCCCGGGGACATCTGGGCACCAACAGCCGTGTCCGTCTGTCCTCCCGTACCGCTGTACTGGAGGTGGCCGATGCTTTCGGACACCACCTGCCCGGTCAGGTCGATTTGTAAAGCGGTGTTAACACTAACCATTTTGTAGTTCTTAGCAATTACGCACGGATCGTTGGTCACTCTTCCCGGCTGGAACTCTATAGCCAGATTTTCGTGAAGGAAATTATAGAGCTTCTTCGTTCCCAGGGCAAAGTTGCCAACCATTTTACCGGGCCAAAGGGTTTTGCAGCGGCCCGTAATAACTCCGGCCTCGGCCAAGTCCACCATCCCGTCGGTAAACATTTCCGTATGAACACCGAGGTCTTTCTTGTTCATGAGGAAGGTGGCTATAGCATTCGGTATACCTCCTATCCCCAACTGAATAGTCGAACCATCCTCAATGAGGTCGGCGACAAAGGCACCGATTGCTTTTTCTTCTGCGCTGGGTTCAATAGGTTGTAGCTCGAAGAGAGGCGCCTCGTTCTCCACGACATAGTCGACCTGACTTATATGAACCTGAGTATCCCCATAGGTCCGCGGCAGATTGGGGTTAATCTCCAAAACTACGGTTTTCGCTACGGCTAGAAGATCTTTCTCGTACCCGACACCCAGAGACAAAGAAAAGTATCCATGCCGGTCCATGGGGCAAGCCGTACCCCAGAAAAAATCAGGAGGGTCAAACTGAGCCTTGCGAATGCCCCACTCGCGGCCGTGGGACGGGATAAGGGATACAGTCCCGAGTTCATGCCCGCGGCGTTCCCCGGCACCGTAAAACCAACTTTCCAGGAAGAAGTGCCCTTTCATACTGGGGTCCAGGAAAAAATCGTAATCACGCAAGAGCAGGGCGGAGAACACACGCACATTTTCGACTTCATCCCGCCGCTTGCCCAGGGCGCCCAGGAGCCCCGGAGGTGCAGACGCGGCCATGGCGGCCGCAATACTGCAGCCCGAACTCACCATGGCGACGGCTTCATCTATACTGATAAGTTTACGTCTGTATTCTTCGTATACGTTCATATTCCCTCTGCTCCTTCCTGTTGTTAATCAGGACCTTGCTGACAACTCATCTCGCACACGGTCCCCACTTGATGGCGGTAGCCGCCCAGGCATAGCCGATCCCGGCGCTGACCATAACCACAAGATCCCCATCCTTCACTCGTCCCTGTTCTAGCGCCAGCTCCAGGGATAAGATCTGGTCCAGCTGGCCAATGTGACCGAAATCTTCAAGGTATATGGATTGTTCGGGTTTCAGTCCCAATTCAGAAAGGATATATTCGTGGGCCGACCGTTTCATATGCAGCAGGCATAAATACCCGATGTCCTCCACTTTATAACCGCTAGCCGCCACTGCCTCCCTGATAACCTGCAGGAAGTTGGGCATAGAAACTTCCTCCAGACGGTTTTTCATACCCTCAGGATCGAAAACATCCAGCGTATACAACCCCTGTGCCAGGGCCTCAGGTGTCATAGGAACCCTGGTTCCTCCCGCGGTGACCCCTACCATGTCCGCCAGGGAGGGGTCAGTAATAATTTTGCTAGCCAGTACTTCGTTCCGTCCATAATTCTTCTGTAGTACAAGGGCCGCCCCCCCTGCTCCCAGGTTGTACATGAAGCGCACCCTTGGATTCTTGTAATCGATAAAGTCGACGTTGCGATAGCCGCCGGCCAGGAGGACGGTATTCAGGCTTTCGTCGGCCAACATCATGTCCCGGGCCACCTTTAGGGCCATAACTGTTGTACCGCAACGCAACTGAACGTCAAATCCCCAGGCGCGTTCGGCCCCGATGCCCCCCTGCAGTTTTATGGCTCCCGTCTGGAGGGGATGTTCTTTGTATTCTTCTCCTATGTAAATGACCAGGTCGATTTCTCGCGGGTCAATGCCGCCCTTTTCCAGGGCCCGGCGGGCAGCTCTGATGCCCATCTCAATGGTGTGGTCGTCCGGGCCGGGTACCGGTTTGCGGCGAAACCCCAGCTTTTTTTCGACTACTTCCTCAGGTATCCCGCTTTCCCTGGCCACATCGGCACTGGTCATATACCTGTCCGGTAGGTATACTCCGGTACTACGGATACCAATGTTTACTGCTGCCATATGCCCTTTTTCTCCTTTCTTCATGGGTTATCTTGAAGCGAGGACCGCCTGCAAACACAGACCGCCGCCCTCACTCTTAGGAATACCTTCGTCAGAAATTACCTCTTCGGTTTGCCTTCCGCGCCATCAATCCTCTTCTACCACCTCTAGGGAGGTACGCCCCCTATCTTCCGGCAGGTTTTCGGCCTCGGCAATCTCGGCTATCAAAGAGCTTACGTCTTTAAGTTCGGCCAGGCGGTAGACCCGACCGCTTTGTACGTGCTGGACGGTAATATTCCATGGTATTTGTTCGTTGCCGGGTTCATGAACCACCCGAACAATAAAAGAAGCTACAATGCGCTCCGCCAATCTCTTTTGCTCCTCTCCCCAAAAAGCCTGCTGTCATTCTTCCCATGAAGATGATAGCAGGCTCAAGTTGCCTTCAAGTTACATGGCGGCTGAATCCTGCAGTATCTTTTTATAAAGTTTGACCGTTTTCAGGGAAGGACCTACACCCATCTCTTCCCTCAGCACTTCCAGGCACCGCTGGTAAACCCGCACCGCCATAGCCTTATTATGCAATTTGCCATAGGCGTACATTTTCAAGCGGTAGGCTTCTTCCCAACAATTATCCTTTTTCAGTATCCTGTCTGCCCAGTCAATACAGCCCTGGTAATCTCCCCGCCTGGCTAACAGGCGGGCTAGAATCTCCGCCGCGTGGATGTACATCACCACCAGGCGTTCCCGTTCCTCCAGACACCATTCATCCTGGTTTACTCCCTGTAAGTAATCCCCCTCATACAGTTCCAAGGCACGATTAAGCAGGATCTCCGCCTGCTCTGGGCGTTTATCTACCACTTCTTCCGCCCGCCGGATCAGGCCCTCAAATTCTTCCACATCCAACCAGAAACCTGAAGCCAGATTTAGAAAGTAGGCCGTACCTTCACGCTGAACAAAAAAGGAGGGGCTGCGGGGCTGACGTTCCGGTTCCAGTACACCCAGCAGCGTATTCAGGGCTACCTTGAAGTCCCGGCCGGCAGCTTCGGGATCGGCCTCCGGCCATAAATAGGCCATTATTTCTTCTTTATGAAGTAAAGTACGTCTTTTGGTGATCAGGAGCTGGAACAGCCGTCTAGCGCTATCCCGACGCCACTCGTGCCAGCCGATCTCCTCCTCGCCACGCCAGACACGGAATTTGCCCAGGGTTTGAATTCGCAGTGTATAACCTATACACGGTACTTCTGGGTTGATCCCCATCTTTTGGAGCTGCCAGTCCACATAGGGCTGGCAGATATTCTGGCGCATGGCTTCGTGTAAAAGGGGGACGGAAGCCCGACCGTCACGGGCACCCAGAAGGGTCCCCCGCTGAAGAAGAAAATCATACCCCCTGCTTTCACAGAGCTCCAGCAATTGGATGAGTCTAGAACGCAATTCTTCACCCGGCCCTACCTTAAAGGCCAGATAGGCCAGCCACCAGGCTGCCGTTGCCTTGCCGAAACTATCCCCGCAGCGACAAAAAAGGTCATAACCCCGCGTCAGGTACTCCCTGGCCTCCGAGTACTGCTGGCAGGTGGCCGCCGCAATTCCTAGGCAGTGATAAAGAACCGCCGTAAACCACCGGTCCCGTACCTGCTCGGTAACCCGTATCCCTTCCAGCCCCGCGCTCCGGGCGGCCAGCCAGTCTCCCTCCAGGCCGTGGATCAAACACTGGCCCATCATTACCTCCGTACGCCCGCGGATTATCCCCAGCTGATCGTTCAGTTCCAATGCGCGCTGGTAGGCCTCTCGGCAGGCCCCGGTGGGCCAGCCCTTAAGGACCAGCAGGGCATGGCCCAAGCGCACATACCCCATGGCCTCGACAAAAGGAGACCGCAGTTTCTGCCCCAGACGGATAGCCTCTTCCGCAGCTACCACAGCCTTCTCGCCCTCACCGATCATAGAGTAACAGAGAGATAAAAGTAGTGGGGTTTCCCGAAAGGAAACGGGGGGATGGTAGGAGCCCTTTTCTTGCGACGCTGCGCTTTCTAATAACTGGATGGCCGCCTGCAGCCTGCCGGTTCGCAGCAAAAGGCGGGCCTCAAAATTACCACGAGTCGCAAGGTGGAGCATTTCTTTGGCCAGTTGCCGGTAGCGATGGGCATGACGGGGTTTGCCCTGATTAATCATGTTTTCAGCCATCAGGCCCAAGATCTCTGCTTTTTCTTCCGTGTCTGCCTCATCCAAAGCTTTATAAGCCTGCCGCAAGAAATCCTCGGCAAGGGCGGGTTGAGCCGTGTCTACATAGGTTTCGCCGAGGCCTTTCAAGGCTCTGCTCAGTCCTCTTCTGTCGCCCTTGTTCCTGCATTTTTCTGCTGCCCGGCCGTAGAAGGCCAGTGCTTCATGGTAATTAGAGGCCAGCCTCTCCGCATCTCCCATGGCCAGCAGAAATTCTACTTCCTCCTGGAATTGGGGTGGGAGTTGTTGCACATAATGACGCAACAGGTGACCCCGCCCACTGCCGACCAGTCTCGAAGAAAGGCGGGCCAGGACTGCGGCCGCGTCGGCCCACTGGCGCCCCTCCAGCAGGTGCTGGAAAGCCTGCTCCTCTTGGCCTTCCTTAAGATAAAAATACCCCGCCCGGCAGTGGAGCAGCTCATAGTCGGGCAGTCTTTTTTGGGCTTCCCGGCGGAGAAAGTCGCGGAAGAGGTGGTGGTAGCGAAAAAGGCCATTTCCCAGCTCCGACAGGAAAAGGCCCTTCTTGCTGGCGCGGGATAGCAAACCCGGTATAAATTCATCCCCCATTACCGCCGCACAAGACCGGAGGCTTAAGTAATCCAGGACGGAAGTTTTTAGCAAGAACGCTAATAGACTGCTATCCTGCCGTTCCAGTACATCCAGGATAAGAAATTCGAAAAGGCTGTCCAGACTCTTATCCAGGGTGTCGGCAAGGGGCAGCCGGATCGTCCCTTCCTTAACTCCCCTGCCGATAAGTTTAAGGGGCATAATCCAGCCTTCGCTATAGCCGTAAATGCGCCGCGCGTCCTCCCTGGTGAGGCTGAGGGAGAAGTTCCGCGACAAGTATTCATGGACTTCCTTGGGATTTAACGCCAGATCCTTCTCGTCGATCAGCAATCTCTGTCCCTGGGCCGCCTGGCGACAAAGTTCAGGAATTTCTACCTTCTCCCGGGAAAGGAGGGCCACCCTTAATCCTCGCGGCTTGTAGGCCAGAAAGCGGTCCAGGAACAGGGAAATCTCTTTTTCCTCCCCTACCAGATGCCAGTCGTCGATGATCAAGATCCCTTCGATTCTGCCATATTCTTCCAGGATATGTAGAAGGGCATTTAATGTCCTGTCCCAGCTTAATGACTCATATTTTTTTAGCTCTTCCGGTAATTTGTCCTTAACGCCCGGTGCCAACTTGTCCAGAGCTCCCGCCAGGTAGCTAGAAAAAACAAAACTACTGGCATCCTCCGGCCCCGGGCAGTACCACCCGTAGGGAACCTTCAGCATGGCAAGGGCCTGGACGACAGCGGTTGTTTTCCCGTAACCGGCCGGGGCGCTAAAGACAGCAACAGAATAGTCCATAATCCGTGCCAATTTCTTTTCCAACTCAGGCCTTAACCATACATCTGCTTCAACCTTGGGAGCAACCAGCTTGCTTTCCACCAGAGCCAACGGCTTTAGCATATCCCGCCCCCCAGTGCAAAAAAGGCCCCGTTATTGTATATATTATTAAAATATTTCAAGCAGCAGCATACCTGACGTATCCCCAGTTTTGATCACAGGCCTGCTTGGCTTTCGCTCGCAAAGGCCTCCCTCGCGGGCCAACTAGCGCTTGGCTCAAGGCTCCGGCAGGCTTCCCGGCAAATTAGACCTCCTGTCTCAGTTGCCGGCCTCGGCCATCCATGGCCTCGGGCCTGCCTCCGCCTTTCGCCTCGCTAAGTTTGGCTACCGCTCAGGTTTAGTCGCTCGCTTCCAAGCCCAAGCAGCCTGCCCTGCAAAAAGGGGGGATAACTCAGGCAGCATACGCCTTGACCACCTAAACATCCGGCCCGTCACAAATAGATGGCTTGAGTTAATTTTAACATACTTTTAGTTGCAGACAAGTTACATTCGGTTTTAACAGTTTTAAACCGGGTTATAAGAACGACGCCGCGAGCGGTTACTCGCGGCCGTCCTGGCTGAACACAGATAAAATCATCCGCGTTTGTTTGCAATTGGAGGCACGGTTTCGTCCGGCTTTATTTCCCGGATCAAAGTCGGTACCGGGTAATCAAAGCCCTCCTTTTTCTCAAATTTAATGTGATAGAACGTTTGAAGGGCCTGATGGTCTTCCTTGCGGAAGGTCATGGTACCCTTGGGGGTTTCAAAACTCATACCTTCCATGGCTGTAATAAGCTTTTCGGCATCGGTATCGCCGCCGGTTTTTTCCAAAGCCTGCACAATAGCGGCTGCTACGGCAAAACCACCGCAGGTAAAGAGATCAGGGGGCTGTCCGTTGAAACGCTTCTTATGTTCCTCCACTAACCAGTCGTTGAGCTTATTCTTCGGAAGGCCGTAGTAATAGATAGAAAATCCCTCCTGGCCTTCTAATCCCTTCATGGCCCTCATGACGGCAATTTCCGGCGTCTGGGTGATAATTCTTATCCCTTTATCGGCCACTTTCATATCCATAATTTGTTTCCAGGGTGTGTTGGCCGTTCCGGACCAGATCACATACAGATAGTCCGGTTTGGCATTAATAATCCGCTGGATATGAACGGTGAAGTCGGTGGCATTCATTGGTACAAATTCCTGAACCGAAGTTTGGAGCCCTTTCTCTCCCGCTGCCTTTACAAAGGCGGCTGCACCATCACGACCAAAAGAGTAATCTTGAGCCAAGATAGCTACACTCGCCCCTGCTTTTGCGCTGGCAATGGCGGCCGCCGCGGCCAGAGCATCCTGGGTGGAGCTCCTCCCGGTACGGAAGATATACCTGTTCCACTGGCTCCCAGTAATGCTGTCGGCCACCGCCGGCTCCACGATCATTATCCTTTCGTACTCCTGGGCCAAGGGGAGTATGGCCAAAGCGTCGGAGGAACTGGCGCACCCGACCAGGATATCAACTTTTTCTTCTTCTAGGAGCTTTAGGGCCTTCTGTTTGGCTACGTCGGGTTTGGTAGTGGTGTCCTCCACCACTATCTCAATGGGACGGCCGGCCACTTCTCGTTTGCCCTCGGTAAGGTAATCCAGCCCTAATTCTAAACCATTGATGGTCATTTTCCCATATGTTTCTAGGGAACCCGTAAGGGAAGTTACCACTCCGATTTTAATGGGTTTCCCTGCCTGACTTGCTTCTCCTCCTGCCTTTTCCTCACCCCCGCTACCGCCGCAGGCTGTCACAATAGCGAGCAGGGCTAGGGCTGCAAAAATCACAGATAGTTTTTTCATTAATCCTGTCCTCCTCCCTTATTTCTCATTTTCCATAAAATTCTTCGCCCCAGGACTTTTCCCTTTCACCTCCACCTTCGTTGTAATCGTCCATTTAATTTTTATTTTACGGTAATATAGTTACACAACAGTTACCAGGAGAAGGACAGTTAATCCCTTATTCCTTAATGGTGCCGGAAGTATCGTTGTAAAACGCCCTCCACTTCGGGCGGCACAAGTCCTTCTAAGCATCCTCCCACCATGGCCACCTGGCGGACGATGCTTGCATTGAGGAATGAGTATTCAGTTGCAGCCATTAGAAACACGGTTTCGATGTCTTTCGCCAGCTTTTTGTTCATCAAGGCCATCTGCATTTCGGATTCAAAATCAGATACCGCTCTTAACCCTTTAATTATTACCGAGGCCCCTTCCTTCCTGGCGAAATTAACTGTTAGTCCCGAAAAAGGTTTGACGTCAACGTTGGCAAGATGTTTAGTGGCGTTTTTAAGCAACTCTACTCTTCCTATTAAATCTAAATGGGTCTTCTTAGGACCTCCGGCAGCCACTGCCACAATCACTCGTTCAAAGAGCTTTGCTGCCCTTTGGATGATATCCAAGTGGCCGTTTGTTACCGGATCAAAAGTACCTGGATAGATGGCTACACCCAAGGATCATCACCCCTAAGTTTGAAGAAGCCGGGGATATTACCCCCGGCCACCTGGGTTTAACGCTTATTCATAATGGGAGGTGCGGTTTCCTCCGGCTTTATTTCCCTAAGCAAAACCGGCACCGGGTAATCAAAGCCCTCCTTTTCCTCGAATTTTACATGGTACAGCGTCTGTAGTGCTTGGTGATCCTCTCTGCGGAAGGTCATGGGGCCCTTGGGAGTATCAAAAGTCATACCTTCCATAACTTCGATAAGCTTCGCGGCACTGGTATCACCGCCGGTTTTCTCCAGGGCTTGAACTATGGCCATGGCGGCCGCAAAACCGCCGGGGGTAAAGAGGTCGGGAGGTTGACCGTTAAAGCGTTTTTTGTGCTCCTCCACCAGCCAGTCATTGACTTTGTTCTTGGGCAAGCCATAATAGTATACGGAATAACCTTCCTGGCCCACCATGTTCCACATGGCTTTCATGGCCGCAATCTCCGGGGTACCCGTGATAATTTTGATCCCTTTTTCGGGCACCCTCATATCCGTAATCTGTTTCCAGGGAGTATTCGCACTGCCCGCCCAAATGACAAACAGATAATCGGGCTTAGCATTGATAATGCGCTGGATGTTGGCCGTAAAGTCGGTGGCGTTCATAGGGGGGAACTCCTGCAGAATTACTTTCAGACCCTTCTGTTCTGCAGCTTTTACGAAGGCAGCGGCACCTTCGCGGCCGAAAGAATAATCCTGCGCAAGAATGGCCACCGAAGCGCCGGGCTTAACTCCGGCAATTGCCGCTGCTACTGCCAGGGCATCCTGGGAAGAGTTTCGGGCCGTCCGGAAGATATATTTATTCCACTCGGCACCCGTGATGCTGTCGGCTGCTGCCGGCTCCACTATCATAATGCGCTGATACTCCTGAGCCAGGGGGAGTATAGCCAGAGCATCGGAGGAACTTGCGCTGCCCACCAGAAAATCTACTTCTTCCTCTTCCAGGAGCTTCAAAGCTTTTTGTTTGGCCACGTCAGGTTTGGTGGTAGTATCCTCGGTCAATATTTCCAGCGGCCTCCCGGCAACTTCTTTCTTCCCCTGGGTAGCGTACTCCAGTCCCAGTTCAAACCCATTTATCGTCGCTTTGCCATATGTCTCCAGAGCCCCGGTGAGGGAGGTGACTATCCCAATTTTAATCGGTTTCCTCTCCTCAGAAGCACTCGTCCCTTCTTTACCCCCACCGCAACCCGCCAATAGCAGCATTAGTAACAACAGTAAAGTCAACGGCAGGATGCTTTTTTGCCTAACTATCAAGGCTATCTCCCCCCTGCTAATCTTACTGCTTTGGGACCATGAAGGACACTCTGCCGAGGCCCGATGTTAGATCATCAGCCCGCCGTCTACACCAAGCACCTGGCCGTTAATGTACGACGCTTCATCAGAGGCCAGGAACAAGTAGGCCGCTGCCACATCCTTGGGTAAGCCCAGGCGTCCCAAAGGTGTCCTGGATTGCATCAGTTCCAGGACCTTTTCCGGTACCTTAGCCGTCATATCAGTAATGATGAAGCCCGGAGCGACGGCATTCACACGTATACCTTTCTTGCCGAGTTCTTTAGCCCAAGTTTTCGTCATGCCGATTACCCCAGCCTTTGTAGCAGCATAGTTGGTCTGGCCAACATTCCCGTAAACCCCTACTACGGAAGAGGCATTAAGAATTACCCCTGAACCTTGTTCCATCATAATCGGTGCCACGGCTTGGGTGCAGTTGAATACCCCTTTTAGGTTGACGGCAATAACTTTATCCCATTGTTCTTCAGTCATTTTGGTCAAGAAAGCGTCTGCTGTGATGCCGGCATTGTTAATTAAGATGTCGATTCGCCCGAACTTCTCTTTTGTAGACTCTACCATACTCTGGACGCTGGCCCTGTCAGTGACGTCTACCTTAAAGAAAAGAGCCTGAGCCCCGGTAGACTTGATTTCTGTGAGTGTCTGTTCCCCTGCCGCCGCATCAAAATCGCAAATCACCACTACGGCCCCTTCCCGGGCAAAGAGAAGAGCTGTTTCCTTGCCGATGCCCCTTGCTCCTCCGGTAATGATGGCTACTTTATCCTTTACGCGCATGATTTCCCCTCCTTCATATTATTAGCCCTGTTTTTATTAGCCTGTTTTCAAACCCTTTCTACAATGGTGGCCACTCCCATACCACCGCCCACACAAAGGGTTGCCAACCCATACCTGCTCCGGCGCTTTTGCATTTCATAAATCAAGGTAACTAAAATTCTGGCGCCGCTGGCGCCAATGGGATGCCCTAGTGCTATGGCACCACCGTTGACGTTGGTCCTAGTCAGGTCCAGTTCCAGTTCTCTGGCCACCGCCAGGGATTGCGCAGCAAAGGCTTCGTTGGCTTCGACCAGGTCAAGGTCGGCAATGGTAAGACCCGCCCTTTTGAGGGCTTTGCGAGTAGCCTCCACCGGGCCGATACCCATGATGCCAGGGTCCACCCCGGCCACGCTCCAGCTGCGGATCGAGGCCATGGGCTTGACTCCCAAAGTTTCGGCTTTCCAGGCCGCAGCTAGTACCACCGCCGCTGCTCCATCATTAATCCCCGAAGCATTACCGGCCGTAACCGTTCCATCCCTTTTGAAGGCAGGTTTTAGTTTGGCCAGAGCCTCTGCAGTGGTACCAAAACGGGGGAACTCATCCTGGACGAATACCACAGGTTCTCCCTTGCGTTGGGGCACCTGTACCGCGACAATTTCATCCCGGAAACGCCCTTCCTTTATAGCCTTTTCTGCCCGCCTCTGGCTCTCCAGGGCAAAAGAATCCTGTTCCTCACGGGTAATATGGTAACGTTCGGCCAGGTTTTCGGCCGTTATGCCCATGTGGCAGTTATAGAAAGCGTCCCAAAGACCATCCCTAATCATTATGTCTACTACCTGGTCGTCGCCCATCCGGGCACCCCAGCGAGCCCCCGGCAGAGCGTACGGTGCCCGGGACATATTTTCTATGCCACCGGCGACAATAATTTCCGCATCGCCTGCCTCAATAAGGCGTGCAGCCAGGTTGATGGCCTGGAGCCCCGAGCCGCAAACCATATTGATGGTCATAGCCGGGACCTCTACCGGAAGACCGGCCTTAATGGCTGCCTGGCGCGCCGGATTCTGTCCCTGGCCGGCCTGGAGTACATTACCCAGAATTACCTCATCTACCTCACCGGGTTCTACCCCGGCTCTATGCAGGGCTTCTCTTATAACGATGGCCCCTAATTCAACCGCCGGTATATCCTTCAAAGTTCCTCCAAAGCTACCGATGGCCGTGCGCACTGCACTCAGAATGACAGCGTTGTCCACGCCCTTTTCCCCCATATTATTTAATAATTTCTTTGTTCGCTTAAATCATATTTATCCAACGAGATCTATAATTTTGGTCACCTCCTTGTTTGAACAAGCTATGCCCCCCTTTCGACCCCTGGCTACACTTTTGCGCGTCGTAACATATTTTAGGACGTCCTGGTTGCTACCAGGTTACACTTTTGCTTCCCGGACGCCCGGTGGCTCGTCGTCCCCCGTGTCCCCGCAGTGGTTCGTAACCCTCCAGTAACTTATACCGACTATACTTACATTCGCTAAATTTCTTAGCCCAAGGAGTGACTGATATGGATCAAAGCCTTGAATTCGACGCCATCCAGATCGGTCAGAAAGCCAGCCTGACCAAAACCATTACCGAGTGCGACATCTATACTTTTGCCGGTATCACCGGGGATTTCAATCCGGTTCACATTGATGCCGAGTTTGCCAGAAAAAGCATCTTTAAAGAAAGAATAGCCCACGGAATGCTAACGGCCGGTCTTGTCTCTGCCGTCCTAGGTACGAAACTACCCGGCACCAATACCATTTATCTTAAGCAGGAACTGGAGTTTACTTCCCCGGTTCGCATTGGCGACACTATTACCGCTCAGGTAGAGGTCCTGGAAAAGAAGCCGGAGAACAAGGTGATTCGCCTCAGAACTATTGCCACCAATCAGGAGGGAAAGGTAGTCCTCAAAGGAGAAGCCGTCGTTATGAAGCCGGATATGAAGCCGGAAAAGTGAATGTGGTTACTAATTCTTTTCTCTTTGCTTTCAGTCTTATTTTGTGTCTGGAGGTGCTTTGAGGTGGAATTCAGCCTCACTAAAAGTCAGGAAATGATTCGTCAGATGGTAAGGGAATTTGCCCGCAAAGAAATAGCACCTGGAGCTGCGGAACGGGATGCCAGCGCCACTTTTCCTTGGGAAATCCTTCGCCAAATGGCGAAATACAACTTGCTGGGCATACCTTTTCCCGAAGAATACGGTGGCGCAGGGGGCGATACTTTAAGCTATGTCATCGCCATTGAAGAATTGGCACGGGTTTGTGCAGCGACGGCCGTTATCGTTTCGGCCCACACTTCCCTAGGGGCCCACCCCATCTATCAGTATGGTACCGAGGAACAAAAACAACGCTTTCTAGTACCCTTAACCCAAGGGGAAAAACTGGGAGCCTTCGCTTTGACCGAACCCAATGCCGGAACTGATGCCGGTTCCCTCCAGACTACAGCCGTTAAGGAAGGAGACCATTATATACTTAACGGTAACAAAGTCTTTATTACCAACGGCAGTGTAGCCGATATCTACATTGTCTTTGCCAGAACCGGCCCGAGTAAGGGTAGTCGCGGTTTAACGGCCTTCATAGTTGAAAAAGGTACGCCCGGCTTTTTCTTTGGAAAAAAAGAAGACAAACTTGGCATCCGCGCTTCCAGTACTACCGAACTTATCTTCCGGAACTGCCTTGTTCCTGTGGAAAATCGCCTGGGCGAAGAAGGAGAAGGCTTTAAAATTGCCATGCAGACCCTGGACGGGGGACGCATTGGTATTGCGGCCCAAGCTTTGGGTATCGCTCAGGCCTGCCTGGACGCTTCCATACGCTATGCCAAGGAGCGAGAGCAGTTCGGCCGGCCTATCAGCTCTTTCCAGGCCATCCAGTGGATGCTGGCCGATATGGCCACCCAGATCGAGGCGGCTCGCCTACTGGTTTACCGGGCAGCGTGGCTAAAAGACAAGGAATACCCCTTCTCCCGTGAAGCGGCCATGGCCAAGCTCTTTGCCTCAGAGACAGCTATGCAGCAGGCCATTAAAGCCGTCCAAATCCACGGTGGCTACGGCTATATCAAGGACTATCCCGTCGAACGGTACTTCCGTGATGCCAAAATAACCGAGATATATGAGGGTACATCTGAGGTCCAGCGCCTCGTCATATCGGCCAGTATACTACGTTAGGAGGTAAAGCTAATGCGCATAATCGTATGCATCAAGCAGGTGCCCGATACTACAGAAGTGCGCACCGACCCGCGTACCGGTACCCTTATTCGCGCAGGCGTACCCAGTATCATTAACCCCGAAGATCGTCACGCCCTGGAAGCCGCCCTGGCAATTAAGGATCGCCAGGAAGCGGAAGTAATAGCCCTGTCTATGGGACCGCCCCAGGCCCAGGATGCTCTGCTTGAAGCCCTGGCTATGGGTGTCGACCGGGCCATCCTTTTGAGCGATCCTACTTTCGCCGGCGCCGATACAGCAGCCACGTCTTATACCCTGGCCCGGGCTATCCAAAAAATAGGCCCTTTTGATCTGGTACTGACCGGCCGCCAGGCCATCGACGGTGACACAGCCCAGGTGGGCCCTCAGCTGGCCGAACTGCTCAATATACCCCAGGTGACTTACGTGCAGCACCTTAACCTGTTTCCCGACGGCACCTGCCGCGTACAACGCGCCCTGGAAGATGGCTACGAAGTGGTGGAAACCAGACTGCCGGCCCTTCTTACGGTAGTCAAAGAACTGAATACTCCGCGCTATCCCGCCGTCCGTGGTATTATTCGCGCCTGCCGGCAGGGCGTCACCATTTGGAGAAGCACAGACATATCGGCTGACGCCGCTCTGACAGGGCTGAACGGCTCTCCCACCCGGGTACGCCGGACTTTTGTCCCGGAGCATAAAAAAAGTTGTACCATCCTTAACGGCTCACCCCAGGAGATTTGCCGTACCCTCCTGGAGCACCTCAAACTTCGCCAGGTTTTACAATTTGAATAATGAGGAAGGAGGCTTCCGGTAAGTACCATGCATATAAAGGCTGACCTCTGCACAGGTTGCGGTGTATGCGTACGCCACTGCCCCTTTGACGCCATACAAGTAATTGACAAACTAGCCCGTTTCAAAGATAACTGTAATAGCTGTGGAGTATGTGTAGGAGCATGTAAGTTCCATGCCATCACAGCAGATGTTTTCTCGGAAAAAAATGCCGGAACGGCCGATCATGTACCCGCAACTCATGCCGGCATCTGGATCTTTGCGGAACAACGGCAAGGAAACCTGGCCGGGGTAGTCCCGGAACTCCTGGGCATCGCTCGGGAACTAGCCGCCCAATGTAACACTGATGTTACTGCCGTGCTACTCGGCCACAACGTTGCCGGCCTGGCCGCCCAGCTCATCGCCTACGGTGCCGATCGTGTTTACCTGGTGGAACACGAGGAGCTAGCATGTTACCGCACCGAGCCTTACACTTATGTTCTCGGCGACCTGGCCCAAAAATGCCGGCCGGAAATCCTCCTGTTCGGCGCTACCCATATCGGCCGCGACCTCGCTCCACGCCTGGCCCGGCGCCTGAATACCGGCCTGACTGCCGACTGTACAGCTTTGGCCATTGATCCTGAAGAAAAGATTCTCCTGCAGACCCGGCCTGCTTTCGGCGGCAATCTGATGGCCACCATTGCCTGTCCCCACCATCGGCCCCAGATGGCTACCGTACGGCCGGGGGTAATGGCAAAACCAGAGCCGGATTATACCCGTAAGGGCGAGGTCATCAGACAATCTTATGCCATCCCGCCGGAAGTGGTGCGCACCAAAGTACTGGAAATTGTACACGCGACTGGAGCTAAAGTAAACCTGGAAGAGGCGGAAATAATCATCGCCGGTGGGCGCGGCTTGGGTGGACCGGAAGGTTTTAAGGAATTGGAAAAGATAGCCGGCCTCCTGGGAGCTAGTGTAGGTGCTTCCCGGGGGGCTGTAGACGCCGGCTGGATTGGCCGCGAGCACCAAGTGGGCCAAACGGGGAAGACGGTACGGCCTAAATTGTACATCGCCTGCGGCATCTCCGGAGCCATTCAGCACCTTGCCGGTATGCAGCGTTCGGGCTGTATAGTAGCCATTAATACCGACGCCGATGCCCCGATTTTTAGAGTCGCCGATTATGGCATCATAGGCGATATTCACCAGATTTTGCCTGCACTGGCCGCAGAAATCAAGGCCTTCAAGGAACGCTGACCCAGCATATACAACCCTGAGTTGTGCAGAACATTGAGCGGGAGGGGGTGCCTAGCCCCCTTCCCCTGCACTCCCTGATATACCGGTGCTCATCCGACGGTCCGCCAAGCTGGGCGAAGGCGGCTACTCCCAACACCGTTTGTCTCCACCGAGTTCAGGATTTGGATCCGGTGCACCGGCATCGGTCTATGGGTACGCGCGAGCAGTTCTTCCCGGATGCGCGGCCACTCGGTGCGGATTTGCTCGCCGAGCCGTTCGGTCGGGAGGCCGTTGGCACCGAGCGCACCCCTGAGTTATCCCCACTTTTTGCAGGGCAGGCCTGCTTGGGCTTGGAAGCGAGCGACTAAACCTGAGCGGTAGCCA
>JAZHPA010000036.1:0-26540 GCA_051024685.1 Moorellaceae bacterium AZ2
CCTGCCTCCGCCTTTCGCCTCGCTAAGTTTGGCTACCGCTCAGGTTTAGTCGCTCGCTTCCAAGCCCAAGCAGGCCTACCCTGCAAAAAGTGGGAATAACTCAGGTGAAAAAGCTCTTGCTTTGGCGCCGGGCCTGTGCTAAAATCATGCAAAAAATACAGGATACCGCCAAAATGATGAGGGGGAGGAGGCGCGCCCACTCCGGTAAGCGAGAGAGCTGGTGGTCGGTGGGAACCAGCCCGGAGGCTGCTGCCAGGCGCCCCTGAGTGGCCGGCGATAAACCCGTCGGGGAGGGTCTCTTCACCAGAGGATGCCACCGGCGGGGCAAACCGGCCCGGTCATGTCCGTTACGCATGCAGAGGGGGTCAGGAAAAGCTTCGCAGTCTTTCCTGGCCAAGTAGGGTGGCACCGCGGGAAGAGACTCCCGTCCCTGACGACACGGCAGGGACGGGAGTTCTTATTTTAACCGGATTTAAAGGAAGGAGGAGAGATTAGAGTATGCTTGATAAGCAAATCCTACTCTTACCCGGCCCCACGCCAGTACCGCCTCGGGTGGCTCAAGCCATGGCCCGGCCGGCCATCAACCACCGGGGGCCTGAGTTTGTCCGACTCCTGCAGGAAGTGACCGGCGGTCTAAAGCAGGTCTTCCAGACCCAAAACGATGTAGTGGTCCTTACGGCCTCCGGTACAGGGGGTATGGAAGCGGCCGTGGCCAACCTCCTGTCGCCCGGGGATAAGGCTCTGGCCGTTAGCGTGGGTGCCTTCGGGGAACGGTTTATCCAAATAGCCACCCGCTTCGAGGTGGATGTGGAGGTAATGGCTTTTCCCTACGGGCAGGCGGCCGACCCGGAGGCCATCGCCGCGAGGCTGGAGAGGGATAAGGCGGGGCAGATTAAAGCCATCCTGGTCCAGCATAACGAAACCTCGACGGGGGTGCTCAATGATATACGCGCCATCAGCGAGGCCCGCCGCGGGCACCCGGCCCTGCTGGTGGTGGATGCCATCAGCGGTCTAATAGCTGCGGATCTCCCGGTGGACGCCTGGGACGTGGATGTGGCTATTGCAGGTTCCCAGAAGGCCTTTATGCTACCGCCGGGCCTGGCCATGCTGGCCCTGAGCCGGCGGGCCTGGGAGGCCGTGGAGCGTTGTACCAACCGCCGCTATTACTTGGACCTCTTGGCGGCCCGGGACCAGGCTGCCCGGGGCTGCACTCCTTATACACCGGCGGTCTCCCTCCTCTACGGACTGGAGGAAGCTCTGCACATGGTGGCCGAGGAAACCTTAGCGGGCAGTTTCCGGCGGCATGTCCTGTTGCGAGACATGGTCCGGGCCGGCCTGAAGGCCCTGGGAATGGAGCTCTTGGCAGGGGACGAGGTAGCTTCGCCCTCGGTTACCGCCGTTAAGGTGCCGCGGGGACTTAAACCCTCCGACATAATCGTCCCTCTCCGGGAAAGACACGGTGTAATAGTAGCCGCGGGCCAGGGAGAGGTAAAGGACAGCGTTTTCCGCATCGGCCATCTGGGCTATGTCACCACCCATGATGTCTTAGCCGGTCTGGCCGCTTTAGAGGACGTTCTGGACGGGTTGGGGATACGGACCAGGGACGGTGCCGGTGTGGCGGCGGCCCTAAAGGTGTACAGGGAGGGGCGGGTATCCTAGCCGGCTGCCGGCCTGTCACCCGCCTTTAATCCCCACCCGGAGGCCCAAGCCGCTCCTGGGAACGTTACGTGCCGGGCTGCGTTTCCCACATAGATAAAAGACGGACTCCGGGCTCCAGGGCCACCTTGGCGGCGGGGCCGACAGGGACACCTGCGCCAGAAGGCGGGCTCCATCGTAGTCCGGCTAAAGCCATGGGCAGGAAAAGAGCCCGGCCGGCCGGAGCGCTCGGACGTTTTCGATGAAGACCGAGGAATGGGCTAGCCCTCGGGAACTGGGAGGCGAAGGATAGAACATTAAGGAAGTCCCCAAAGGAGGATGGTGCGCATGCGGGTTCTAGCCTTGGACCATATCGATCCCCAGGGTTTAAAGGTCCTGGCAGATGCGGGACTGGAAGTGGAAGCCCGGGGGAAAATGAGCGAAGAAGAGCTGAAAGGCGTTCTACCCCTTTATGATGCTTTAATTGTGCGCAGCGCCACCCGGGTTACCGCCTCCGTGATGGCCGGGGCTAAAAGGCTTCGCATTATCGGCCGGGCCGGAGTGGGAATCGATAACATCGATGTGGCCGCGGCTACTGAGCGAGGAATCCTGGTGGTCAACGCGCCGGAGGGTAACACCATTGCGGCGGCGGAGCATACCATGGCCCTTATGCTGGCGCTGGCCCGCAGCATCCCTCAGGCCAGCACACTTCTTAAAGGAGGGGTGTGGGAGAAGAAGAAATTCCTGGGTGTAGAGCTGCGGCATAAGACCTTGGGCATTCTCGGGCTGGGCAAGATCGGTAGCGAGGTGGCCCGCAGGGCCCGGGCCTTTGATATGCGCCTGCTCGCTTATGACCCCTTTGTGCAGCCCGAACAGGCGGAGCGTCTGGAAGTTTGCCTGACCTCCCTGGAACAGGTCCTGCAGGAGGCGGATTTTCTTACCATCCACCTGCCTTTAACGAAGGACACTTACCATCTCCTGGGCCGCCGGGAACTGGGCCTCATGAAACCGGGTGCCCGGCTCCTCAACGTGGCCCGAGGGGGTATAGTGGATGAGGAGGCCCTTTATGAGGCCTTGGCCGGCGGGCACCTGGCGGGGGCTGCCCTGGATGTCTTTGAAGAGGAGCCCTTGACCGAAAGTCCCCTGTTCAAACTGGACAATGTCATCGTTACCCCCCACCTGGGCGCCTCCACTGCCGAGGCCCAAATAGCGGTGGCCGTGGAGGTGGCGCGGGATATTGTGCGCTGCCTTCAAGGGGAACCGGTCCACAATGCAGTGAACATTCCGGTGGTGCGGGGGCCCCTGGCCGAAATTTTGCGGCCTTATCTGCAGCTGGCGGAAAGACTGGGGAGTTTTTTGAGCCAGCTCATGGAAGGCCCCGTCCTGGAGGCCGAACTCACTGTCGACGGCGACCTGGCCCAATACGACCTCTCGCCTTTGACCAATTCTTTTCTAAAGGGGCTCCTGCGGCCGCTCCTAGGGGACGCGGTAAATTACGTAAACGCTCCGGTAGTGGCCAGAAAGCGGGGAATCCGGGTACGGGAAAACAAGAGCCGGGACATGGGTTACTACACCAACCTGGTAAAGGCCCGGCTTAAAGGCCGCCGGGAAGACTTTGTGGCAGCTGGTACGGTGAACCAGGCCGGCGAGCCCCGCCTGGTGGGCCTCAACGGTTACAGCCTGGACGCTGAACTTAAAGGGCATATGCTCTATATACCCCACATCGACCGGCCCAAAATCATCGGGCCCGTGGGGCTGGCCGTAGGCGATTACGGTATTAATATTGCCGCCATGCAGGTGGGACGACGGGAGGCAGGGGGCGAGGCGGTCATGATTATGAGCATTGATTCGGAGGTGCCCCGGGAAGTCTTAAATGCCATTCGCCGGATTTCGGGGGTGCTGGATGTGCGCTACCTACACCTGTAGGAGTTCGCCCTGCCTGCGGTTTCCCCCCGCGGCCGGGAACTGCCTTTGAGGTCCAAGAGGGTTTCCCCCCGGGGACGAAGCCTCATGTCCTGTCCCCATGGCCCGTCGCAGAGCCGGACGACTTCCGGCCCGCATTCATTTTCGGACTTCCGCCAAGACTAACTTGGGTTCTCCGAAGGCTTGCCCGTGCCGTAGACCCTGAGCAGGACGCCGCAGCGCTAAGTGGGGCAGTGGCGGGCTACCCGCCGCTTTCGGGCCGGAAAGGTTTGCTTACGCCAGACGGAGGAGATTGAGGCAGGGGTCCGGTCCGTCGGCAGACCGAAGGTAGAGGGCCCACGGATGCTAGAACAGGATTTGCCAACCGCCAGCAATCGTGTCATAATAGTGACAACAGCAGCCGGCGTTATTTTATTAGTATTAAAGGGAATTGGGGGTCGCGGCAACTGCCGCGGCTATCGGACAAAGGGGGATGCACCTTGCTGGATATAAAACTATTGCGCCAGAATCCTGAACTTGTAGCTCAGGGTTTGCGGCGTCGGGGCCTGGTAGCCCCACTGGAGCAATTTCTGGAACTGGATGCCCGGCGGCGCAGCTTGCTTACGGAAGTAGAAGCTCTCAGGAACCGGCGCAACACCGTCTCGGAGGAGATTGCCCGGCTGAAAAAGGCCGGCCAAGGGGCTGAGGAACTTATTGGGGAAATGCGGGGGGTTTCCCAGCGCATTAAGGAGCTCGACGATGCCATCCAGGCGGTGGAAGAACAGCTGGCCCAGGAAATGCTTGCCATACCCAACCTGCCCCACTCCTCAGTACCCGACGGTTCCGGCGAAGAAGACAACCAGGTGGTGCGGGTCTGGGGAGAGAGGACTGCCTTTAACTTTGAACCGCGGCCCCACTGGGAGATCGCCGAAAAACTGGGCATTATCGATTTCGAACGGGGCGCCAAGGTGGCCGGTGCACGGTTCGTCTTTTACCGAGGTGCCGGGGCCAAACTGGAGCGGGCTCTCATCAACTTTATGCTGGATTTACATACCGAAAAGCATGGCTATACCGAAGTGTTTCCTCCCTACCTGGTCAACAGCAGTGCCATGTTGGGGACGGGGCAACTCCCCAAATTCGCTGAAGACATGTTCCACATCAGCGGTACCGATTATTACCTCATCCCTACCGCCGAGGTACCGGTGACCAACCTGTACCGGGAAGAGATCCTGGACGGAGAGCAGCTACCCCTTTACCACGTGGCGTACAGCGCATGCTTCCGGGCCGAAGCGGGAGCAGCGGGCCGGGATACCCGGGGCCTCATCAGGCAGCACCAGTTTAATAAGGTGGAACTGGTTAAATTCACCCGGCCGGAACAGTCCTATGACGAGCTGGAGAAGATGACCAGGGACGCAGAAGAGGTTTTGCAGCTCCTGGGCCTTCCCTACCGGGTGGTGCTCCTATGCGCAGGCGACCTGGGCTTCGCTTCCTCCAAGACCTACGACCTGGAAGTGTGGTTCCCGGCTGCCGGTACTTACCGGGAGATTTCCTCGTGCAGCAATTGCGAAGATTTCCAGGCCCGGAGGGCCAACATACGCTTCCGCCCGGGTCCGAAGGAGAAACCCCGCTATGTGCATACTTTGAACGGTTCCGGCGTGGCCGTGGGCCGTACGGTGGCCGCGATCCTGGAAAACTACCAGCAGGAGGATGGTTCGGTGCTCATCCCCCCCTCGTTAAGGCCCTATATGGGCGGTATGGAGGCCATCCGGCCGGAGTAGGACCAGGTGGGGCCCACCCCCCTTTCACCAGGTAGAAAGGGTGAGGGAGATGCTCAAAAGCGCCCTGGAGGGCATTTTAAGCCGCAACTGGTACCTGGTATTTTTTATCTATGGGCTGTATGGGCTGGCCTTCTTCCTCATGGGCTTTAGTATTGCCCTCCGGGGCAGGCGCCCCAGCACCTTTCGCCTGGGACCGCATCTCCTCTTGCTGGCCGTCTTTGGCCTGCTCCACGGTGCAGCCGAAGGGGCCTAATCACGCCGTGGTGCGGGAAGGCCTGAAGGCTTTGCTGGCGGCGGAAGATGATATGGCTATAGTGGGTGAAGCTGCTACAGGGGAAGAAGCCCTGGAGTAGCGGCCAGGACCAACCCCCAGGTGGTCATCATGGACTTGCGCCTCCCGCAATGAGCGGCATAGAGGTTACCCGCTCTTTAAAAGAAGCCTTTCCCGCCATCCAAGTTATTGTCCTCAGCATGTATAATGGTGAGCATGTATAATGGTGAGGATGTGATTCTGCGGGCCTTGAAGGCCGGAGCATCCGCTTATGTGCTCAAAAGGGCCGAGGTGGCAGAATTGGTCAAGGCCATCCGCCTGGTGGCCCGGGGCGAGGCCTACCTGGATTCCGCTGTGGCCCGGCGAGTAGTGGAGGGCCTGCAGAAGGCGGAGGTGGTTGAGGAGCGCAAGCGAGGCGAGGAGGGCTCCGAACTCACCCCTCGGTAGGAGGGAATCCTGCACCTGGTAGCCCCGGGACTGACCAATTCCGAGATCGCCCGGCGCCTTTACATCAGCGTAAAAACGGTCCAGGCCCACCGAGCCAATCTCATAAAAAAACTGTTGGCATGATAACACTGCAACCCTAAGGAATTAACTATTAGGGTAGGATACAAGCAAAGGTGGGTGCATAACTCCATAAGGACCAGGGTCATCGTCGAAGCCAGGATAAAAACGGACAAGGTAGACTCCGAGATTTTGGTCAGGCTATTGGCCGTGGACTTTGTCGGCGGGTGCTGGGTGGCGCCTCAAGAAGAGAGGGAGCTAAGAATCCTTCTTCATCACCGGGCGGCCTTAAAGAAGCAGGTCGTGAGCCTCAAAAACCGCATCCATGGCGTTCTTTTCCGGCAGCCATAACCGTACCGGTGAGCGACCTGTTTGGGGTAAAGGGCAGGCAGTTCTCCGGGAGCTTGAGGGGTTTCCCGTGGTAGAGGAGATAGTCCTGACCTCGAACCTTAAAATCCTTGAGGCCCTGGAGGTGGAAATCGCGGGTATTGAGAAGGAACTGAACGCATGCTGCGCTGGACCTTCATCTAAAATCAGGGTTGCGGTTTTTCATGGGCGGGGATAACTCAGGGCAATTGTTCGTTGATCTTTCCCCTCCAAATGTGCTATGATATGTCCGCTTTCCTACGTTTTTACTTTCGGTGAAGGGTGGTGGTACGGTGGACCCGCTCCCACGATCGTTTAGCGCACGATATTTTACAACATTATACAGCAAACTAAAGAGTGGGGGATTATCGTGGCCAACCGTCTGCCGCCTGCCGGACTCCCCCACCTCGAAGGGGGAACTAAAATAGAGGACATAGACCGTACGGCGGAACTGTTTCGAGGGTGGATTGAGGAGAAGAACTACCGGCATTTGAAGACCTACCTTGTTCAGGCCCCTGTGCAGGACATCGCGGAAATCCTCAACCGGCTAGATGCCAAGTGCAGCCTGCTTACCTTCAGGCTCCTGCCCAAGGAAAAGGCGGTAGAAGTATTTGCCTATCTGTCGGAAAAGATCCGCACCGCCTTATCCCAGATGATCGCCGAGGATGAGCTTAAAAGCCTGGTGCAGGCCTTATCCTTCGACGATAAAATCGACTTCCTCGAGGAAATGCCGGCCAATGTGGTTAAAAAAATTCTCCAGCGCACCCCGGAGAGCGAACGCAAGCTCATAAACGAATTCCTGAATTACCCGGATGACTCGGCCGGCAGTATCATGACCATTGAGTTTGTGGACCTCCGCGAGGGTATGACGGTGGCAGAGGCCCTGGAGCACGTACGGTATACCGGTCCGGACAAAGAAACCATCTACACCTGCTACGTCATCGACAGAGAACGCCGCCTGTTGGGGGCCGTCACCCTTAAAGACCTGGTGCTGGCCCGGCCGGAAGCCCAAATTAGGGAGTTAATGACCCGGGATGTGGTGGCCGTTAAGACCCATGAAGACCGGGAAGTGGTGGCCGCCCTGTTCAAGAAATACGACCTTCTGGCCATGCCGGTAGTAGACCAGGAAAACCGCCTGGTGGGTATTATTACCGTCGACGATGTGATGGATGTCCTGGAAGCGGAAGCTACGGAAGACTTTCACAGGATAGGCGGTATCAAGCCTACGGAGGAATCGTACCTGGCCCAGAATATTTTTGTAGTGGCCAGAAATCGGATCTTCTGGCTGCTGACCCTCATGTTGTCTGCCACCTTTACCGGCCGCATTATCCAGCATTTTGAGACGGTGCTCCAGAGCATGGTGATTCTGGCGGCCTTTATTCCTATGCTCATGGGTACAGGTGGCAACGCGGGGTCCCAGTCTTCCACCACGGTTATTCGCAGCCTGGCCCTGGGGGAGGTTAGGCCACGGGATGCCTGGCGGGTGCTGGCCAAGGAGAGCGGTGTGAGTTTGGTGGTGGGCCTGGCCCTGGCGAGCGTAAATTTCGTCCGCCTGATCTTCCTGGAGCGAGTTCCTCCTCTCATCGCCCTGGTGGTCAGCCTGACTCTGGTGATAACCATCTTCCTGGCCAAGCTGGTGGGCGGATTGCTGCCCTTAATAGCCAAAAGCATTAAAGTCGATCCGGCCATTATGGCCAGTCCCCTTATCAGCACCGTGGTGGATGCTCTGACCTTAATAGTTTATTTCAATATCGCTTCCCTATTTCTAGCGCCCTAGGAAAAGCTTTTCAATATTTGACAAGTAATATCCCGTCACCCCTGAAGGCACCGGGTTGCCGCACTAGGGGTAGGCATGGGTACTTCCAGTCGAGGCGTCGGTTTTCCCTGGGGGCGGGGCCGGTGAGTGAACCCCACCCCTTACCGACGAGCCCTGCTTAGGCTTGGAAACGAGCGACTAAATTCGAGCGGCAGTCAAACTTACTTAACGAGGCCCGAAGCGAAGGCGGGGGCGAGGACAGGACGTCCGAGACCGGCCCATCGGCAAGGACGCCGATTGGGCCGGGAAGTCCGCCTTAAGCTTTGAGGCCGAGCAAAAGTCCTGCCCGCGAGGGTTTTTGGAGCGAGCGAAAGCCAAGCATGGCTAAGCTTAAAGGGTGGGTACAACTCAGGCGGGGCCTTTGTTGACAGGGTATTACTTTTATGCTAAATTAGGTTAGGCATTCCTGGCGTGCGGCATGTCACCGGGACGGGACACCGTGGCTCTGGAGGCTCTATATTCTTTAAGTGGCACCTTTGGAGGAGGTGGGGGTAATGCGGATAGGTATAACCCTGGAGTGCAGCGAATGCAAGCGCCGGAACTACACTACCAGCAAAAACAAGAAGAATGACCCCAATCGTCTGGAACTTAAAAAGTACTGCAGCAACTGCGGCAGGCATACTGTGCACAAAGAAACCAAGTAGGAGATGTGGGGTGGCATGGTGACCAAGTCAGTAGCCAAGCCTGCCAGCAATAGAGTCAAGTTGGGTGAAAGAGCCGTAAAGTTCTTTAAGGGCTCCTGGGCGGAGCTGAAAAAGGTACACTGGCCTACCCGGCGGGAGCTGGTCGTTTATACGGGGGTAGTGCTGGTGTCCATATTTATTGTGGGGATTCTGCTGTGGGTTATGGATTCCATTTATAGCTTTATATTCAAATTAATTCTGTAGAGGGATAACTCATGGATAAGGCTTGGTACGTTATCCACACCTACTCCGGGTATGAGAACAAGGTCAAGGCCAATCTGGAAAAGCGCGTGGAATCTATGAACATGGGGGACAAAATTTTCCGCATTGTGGTCCCCATGGAAGATGAGATCCAGGTTAAGGACGGTAAGCGAAAGATTACCAAGCGCAGGATATATCCGGGGTATGTCCTGGTGGAAATGATCTTGACCGATGCCTCATGGTACGTGGTGCGGAATACCCCTGGGGTCACGGGCTTTGTGGGTGCGGGCAGCAAACCCATCCCTCTACAGGAGGAAGAGGTCCAGCAAATCCTCCAGCGCGCGGGAGCGGATACTCCTCGGCCGCGCATTGACGTTAGTATTGGCGAAAATGTACGGGTCATCAGCGGCCCCTTTGAGAATTTTATTGGAACGGTGGAAGAAATACATCCCGATAAAGGCAAGTTGAAGGTGCTGGTTTCCATGTTCGGCCGGGAAACGCCAGTGGAGTTGGAATTCGACCAGATAGAGAAGCTGGATTAGACGGGAAAGAGGAGGTGGCGAGATGGCAAAGAAGGTTGCGGCGGTGGTTAAACTACAAGTGCCGGCAGGGAAGGCTACACCGGCTCCCCCGGTAGGTCCTGCCCTGGGTCAGCATGGGGTTAACATAATGGCCTTTGTCAAGGAATTTAACGAACGCACGGCGGGCCAGGCCGGGTTGATTATTCCGGTAGAGATTACTATTTATGAGGACCGTTCCTTCACCTTTATCACCAAGACCCCGCCGGCAGCGGTCTTGCTTAAGAAAGCCCTGGGCATAGAGACGGCCTCGGGTGAGCCCAATCGCAAAAAGGTGGGCAAGGTATCCCGGGCCACCATAAGGGAAATCGCCGAGCAAAAAATGAAAGACCTTAATACCACCGATATAGATGCGGCCATGCGTATGATCGAGGGCACGGCCCGCAGTATGGGCATCGAGGTGGAAGGATAATCTATTACCCTTCCCAGGTGGGAGGAGCAATCCGCTAGAACCACGAGGAGGAATGTTTATGCCTAAGCACGGCAAGAAATACCTGGAAGCCAGAAAACTGGTGGACCGGCAGCGTCTCTACGAGCCGGCCGAGGCCATTAGTCTAGTGAAGCAGACGGCCACCGCCAGGTTCGACGAGACGGTGGAAGCGGCGGTCCGGCTGGGTGTGGATCCCCGCCATGCCGACCAACAGGTGCGGGGTACGGTAGTCCTACCCCACGGAACCGGTAAGACTCCACGGGTGCTGGTCTTTGCCAAGGGGGATAAGGCCAAGGAAGCGGAAGAGGCCGGTGCGGATATTGTAGGAGCCGAAGAACTTGTGGAGAAAATCCAGGACGGCTGGATGGATTTCGACGTAGCCATCGCCACCCCGGATATGATGGGTATGGTGGGCAAGTTGGGCCGGATCCTGGGCCCGCGCGGTTTAATGCCTAACCCCAAGGCCGGCACCGTGACCATGGATGTGGAACGGGCGGTTAAGGAAGTCAAGGCCGGTAAGATTGAGTTCCGGGTAGACAAGGGGGGCATTGTGCACGCCCCCATTGGGAAGGTCAGCTTCCCTGAAGAGAAGCTGGCCGAAAACTTCCGGGCCCTTATGGAAGCCCTGATCAAGGCCAAGCCTGCGGCGGCCAAGGGGCAGTATGTTAGGGCTGTCAGCCTGTCCTGCACCATGGGCCCCGGCATCAAGGTCAATCCCCTTAAGGCGGTACCCAGATAGGGTCTGGTTGGCGAGATTCCGGGTGATAGACCGGCGGCGAGGTGGATGTTAAGGGCTGAGTACCTGACGTATCCCCAGTTTTGATCCCAGGCCTGCTTGGCTTTCGCTCGCTCCGGAAACCCTCGCGGACCAAACTAGCGCTTGGCTCAAGGCTCCGGCAGGCTTCCCGACAAATTCGACCTCCTGTCTCAGTTGCCGGCCTCGGCCATCCATGGCTTCGGGCCTGCCTCCGCCTTTCCCTCGCTAAGTTTGGCTACCGCTCAGGTTTAGTCGCTCGCTTCCAAGCCCAAGCAGGCCTGCCCTGCAAAAAGTGGGGATAACTCAGGCTGAGTGCCTCTTGACGATAGAGTGAAAGGGAGCAAAGGCTACCAACGGTAGGTAAACCCAGAGGCCGCAGACAGCAGGTGCTCCTCACGGAGCTTAAATAGGCCTGCCGAGGCTGGTGGGGGGAACCGTATTTCTCTGTTGTATGGAGGAATAGATCGGCCCCTGCTTCGGCAGGGGCTTTATTTCTGCCTTGTGGGAAGGAGGTGCTAGGGTTGTGAACAAGCAACGGCAGGCGAAAGTTGCAGCGGTGGAAGAGATCAAGGGCAAGCTCAGTCAGTCCTCGGCTTTGATCCTGGCCGATTACCGGGGCCTGAACGTGGCCGAAATGAACCAACTTAGGCGGCAGCTCAAGGAAGCAGGGGCCGAACTCAAGGTGGTAAAGAACACCCTGACCAGGATCGCTGCCCGGGATGTGGGCCTCGAAGGCCTGGACCCTTATCTGGAAGGGCCTACCGCCATCGTTTTTAGCTTTCAGGACCCCGCGGCCCCGGCCAAGATTGTATCCGGGTTGGCCCGGATGAAGGAGCAGTTTAAGCTCAAGGCCGGCGTGCTTCAGGGCAAAGTCATCGGCCAGGCAGACATTAAAGCCCTGGCCGAGCTGCCGCCCCGGGAAGAACTGCTGGCCAAGGTGGTGGGCGGGCTGCAAGGTCCGCTGTACGGGCTGGTCGCCGTCCTATCCGGACCCTTACGTAGCCTAACTTATGTCATGGAGGCCATACGCAAACAAAAAGAAGCCTCGTAAGAGAATATCAAGGTTAAGGAGGAAAGATCGACTATGAGCAAAGTCGCAGAGATCATTGAAACAGTAAAAGGGATGACCGTGCTAGAGCTGGCCGAACTGGTCAAGGCCCTAGAAGAGGAATTCGGCGTGAGCGCCGCGGCGCCGGTGGCCGTGGCCGCAGCTCCGGGCCCCGCAGCGGCTCCGGCTGAGGCGCCTGCAGAGGAACAGACCGAATTCGACGTCATCCTCAAGGCGGCCGGGGACAAGAAAATCAACGTAATTAAAGTGGTCCGCGAGATTACCGGCCTCGGTCTTAAAGAAGCTAAAGACCTGGTGGACGGCGCGCCCAAGCCGGTTAAGGAGAAGGTCAGCAAGGAAGAGGCCGAGAACATCAAGAAGAAGCTGGAAGAAGCCGGTGCTACTGTGGAGGTAAAGTAGGGCATAGGGCCGAAAAAGGGGTTTCCTTCAGGGCGGGAGGCGGGGTGGTTGATAGCCACGCCGCCTCCCGCCCTCTTATTAATAGATGGCGGCCCAGGCAGCAGCGTTGCCAGAATAAACAGGAAAAAGCGACCATTAACTGCAATTTTATCGTCCATTTAGCAGGAATTCATCTGTGCGCGTAGAATATAAGTACAATTAAAACGCAGGTTGGCAACCATCCATGCACTCGAGGGGGAGAAGACATGAGCGATGTCATGCGTCCCATCCCGTTCAGGAAGCTCTTAAAGTGGGTACTGGAAGAGCGGCGCCGCTACCGGCGCATTTTCGGGATCTCCCAAGAAAAGTTTTACCAGAAGAAGGACGGCACTTTCCTGTCTCTGTTCGGAGAACACCTGGGCACCCCCTTGGGGCCGGCTGCCGGCCCCCATACCCAGCTGGCCCAGAATATTGTAGTGGCCTACCTCGGCGGGGGCAGATTCTTTGAGCTGAAAACAGTACAGGTCCTAGATGACCTCGACATCCCCAAGCCCTGTATTGCCGCCGAGGATGAAGGCTACAATGTGGAGTGGTCCACGGAGCTCTCTGTGGAGGAGGCCTTTGCCGAGTATGTTAAGGCCTGGTTCTTACTCCACATCTTAGAGCGGGAATTGGGCATGCCGGGACCCCGCTCCTTCATGTTTAACATGAGCGTGGGTTATGACTTAGAAGGAATCAGGTCCCCCAAAGTCGACCGGTTTATCGAGGGCTTAAAGGATGCCTCCCAGAGCCCTGTTTTCGAAGAATGCAAGAGGGTCTTAAAAGAAGAGCTGAGCGCCTTTTCTGCGCTAGACGAGCAATTCGTTGAGGATATCTCGCCCCGTATATGCAGCTCGGTGACCCTCTCGACCCTCCACGGCTGCCCGCCGGGAGAAATTGAGGCCATTTGCAAATATCTTTTGGGCGAGAAGGGGCTGCATACCTTTGTCAAGCTGAACCCCACCCTTCTGGGTTATGAATTTGTCAAAGAGGCTCTGGCGGGTCTGGGTTATGACTATATACAGCTCAAGGAAGAGTCCTTCGCCCACGACTTGCAGTACGGCGACGCCCTCCAATTGCTCCGGCGGGTTTTAGCCTTTGCCGAGGAACGGCAGCTGAGTTTCGGGGTCAAGCTTTCCAATACGCTGCCCGTCAAAATTACCCGTGGTGAACTCCCCGGGGAGGAAATGTATCTCTCAGGCCGGGCCTTATATCCATTAACCATCAACCTGGCCGCCAAGCTGGCGGCAGAATTCCAAGGCCGGCTCAAGATTTCTTACGCAGGCGGGGGAGATGCCTTCAATATCCCACGGATATTCCAGACCGGTATATGGCCTATTACCATAGCCACTACCCTTTTAAAGCCGGGAGGATACTTGCGGTTCAAGCAGATCGCCGAAGAACTGGAACCTTACCTGGAGCATGCCCGACCCGGGCTTATCGATGTTCAGCAACTGCAGGAGCTGGCGGACAGCGCCTTAAAGGACGCCAACTATCATAAGGAAAAAAGAGGTGCGGAGAGCCGCAAGATCTCCCGAAGCCTCCCCTTAACGGACTGCTTTGTGGCCCCGTGTACCGTGGGATGCCCTATCGGGCAGGATGTTCCTGACTATATTAGGCTGATCGGGGAAGAAAGGTACCAGGAGGCTTATCAAGTTATCGTGGACAAGAATCCGCTGCCCTTTATTACGGGTACCCTCTGCCCTCAGTTTTGTGCTACCAAATGCACCCGCCTCGATTACGAGGAGCCGGTGTGCATACGGGCCATGAAGAGGGTGGCCGCCGAAAGAGGCCATCAATCTTACCAACCCCCAGCGCGACCGGAAAGGCCGGGCGGCTCGAGCAGGGTAGCGGTTATTGGAGCGGGACCTGCTGGTCTGGCAGCAGGATATTTCCTCGCCAGGAACGGGGTGGAGGTAACCGTCTTCGACCAGCGGGCCCGGGCCGGCGGTACCGTGGCCTGGATAATTCCTGATTTCCGCCTTCCCAGGGAATATATAGAAAATGATTTGGACCTCATCAGGAGGGCAGGCGTCAAATTCCAGCTGAATGTAAATCCCGAGTTTGCCGTGAACCGCCTCCAACAGGAGGGCTACAAATACGTAGTGCTGGCCATCGGGGCGACCAAATCCAACCCGCTAGACCTTAAGGGCGGCTCGGAAGGAGTAATGGACGTCCTGGAATTCCTGGAGCAGTTTAATAAGGATAAGAGTGCGCTGAAGCTGGGCAGGAGGGTTGCCGTTATCGGCGGCGGGAATTCGGCCATGGACGCGGCCAGGGCAGCCCTCAGAGTGGAGGGCGTAGAAAAGGTTTACGTCATCTATCGGAGAACTAGGAGGTATATGCCCGTCGACAGGGAAGAGCTGGAGGCAGCCCAAAAGGAGGGGGTTATCCTCAAGGAGCTCCTGGCGCCCTATTCCTGGTCCCAGGGTGTACTCCGGTGCCAGAGGATGGAGTTGGGCGAACCGGATTCCTCCGGGCGTCGGCGGCCCATTCCCAGAGAGGGCGAGTTTGAGGACCTCCAGGTGGATGCCGTCATCGCGGCCATCGGCCAGCGGGTGGATTACGACCTCCTGAGGAGAAACGGCATCCAGGTCGACGAGCGGGGCGGAATTGCCGCCGATCCCGCTACCGGTGAAACGAATCTGGAAAATGTATTTGTGGCCGGGGACGCCCGCACGGGGCCCGGTACTATCGTCCAGGCCATTGCCGAGGGCCAAAAGGTGGCCCGGGCTATCCTGGAGAAAGAAGGACTGGCAGCCGGATCGGCTGCGGCGCGGCCTTCCTTTGACCGGGAAAGGCAGCGGCAGGAAATAACCCGGAAAAAGGGCGTCCTCAAAGGAGCTTCTCCGGACCTGGGAGATGAACACCTACGCTGCCTGGAGTGCGGCTACACCTGTAACGTTTGCGTGGAGGTATGTCCCAACCGGGCCAACGTGGCAGTGGAGGTAAAGAGCGAGGCTTTAGGTGACCCAAACCAGATCGTCCATGTAGACGGCATGTGCAACGAGTGCGGTAACTGCGCCACCTTCTGTCCCTATGACGGCGCGCCTTACAAGGACAAGTTGACCCTTTTCTGGAACGAGGAGGACTTTAGCAGCAGCCGGAACCACGGTTTCCTTCTCTTGCAGGATGGAGAACAACCCCTCTTCAAGGTGCGAATAGTCGGCAGGGTGCTGGAGGTCAAATTCGATGCCTCCGGCAAGGCGGATAAAGACTTGGAGCCAGGCCTGCGAGACCTGATTTGGACGACCTTTAAGGAGCACAGGTACTTGTTCTAAGAAGTATCGTAGATTTTGGATAAGATTTTGGATAGAAGACCTTGGACAGATTTACGCCCCTTGTTTTGCCCGGTGCGGAGTCAGCACCGGGCTTTTTCCTGGTTGCAGAAAGGGATCACAAAAAGAGAGCCTTTTTCCCTTGACATATACGCCTGCTTATGATAGCATACTAAAATGCCATTATTTTGCGACCCCACGATTAAACTTTTCCACCAAGGGCAATAATTAGTTAAGCAGCGTTTTGTGTTAAAGAAAAAGCGAGGTTTCCCAAACCTTGCTTTTGTAATTTCTCTCGGGGGGGACCTGGCCATGCCTTATCCCATTAAGGTCGGCAATAGGGAACGCTGGAGCTACGCCAATATCAAAGAGGTCCTGGATCTTCCCAACCTGATCGAAGTTCAGCGCAAATCCTACCAGTGGTTTATCGAAGAAGGAATCCGGGAGACTTTCCAGGAGATTTCACCCATCCAGGATTTTACGGGCAACTTGATTCTGGAGTTTGTGGACTATTCCATAGGTGAACCTAAATACAGCGTGGAAGAATGTAAGGAGCGCGACATGACCTATGCCGCGCCTTTAAGGGTCAAAGTGCGCCTGATCAATAAAGAAACGGGTGAGGTCAAAGAACAGGAGGTTTTCATGGGCGACCTGCCCCTTATGACCTCCAAGGGCACCTTTATCATCAACGGGGCCGAAAGGGTCATCGTGAGCCAGCTGGTGCGCTCTCCTGGTGTCTATTATTCGGAAAGTACTGATCCCTCAGGAACCAAAATCTACGGGGCTACTTTGATTCCCAACCGGGGAGCCTGGCTCGAATTCGAGACGGACAACACGGGCAGCGTTTATGTACGAGTGGACCGCACCCGCAAAATACCGGTTACCGTCCTGCTGAAGGCCTTGGGATATAATACCAAAGCCCGTATCCTGGAACTTTTCGATTATGACGTGCGCATCCAGACCACCCTGGAAAAGGATCCTACGGATTCTGAAGAAGAGGCCCTGGTGGAGATTTATAAGCGCCTCCGCCCGGGTGAGCCTCCGACGGTGGAGAGCGCCCGGAACCTCCTGGAGTCCCTCTTCTTCGATCCCAAGCGCTACGATTTAGGCCAGGTCGGTCGCTACAAGTTGAATAAGAAACTGGGTCACGGCGTTCTTACCCATGAGGTTAACGGCCGCCAGGAATATATCCGTACGTTGACCAAGGAGGATATAGTCCACATCATCCGCTACTTGCTGCGCCTCATGGACGGCCAGGAACAGCCCGATGATATCGATCACCTGGGGAACCGCCGGGTGCGCTCGGTGGGTGAGCTCCTGCAGAACCAATTCCGCATCGGTCTCGCCCGCATGGAACGGGTAGTGCGGGAACGCATGACCATCCAGGATATAGAAGCCATAACACCCCAAGTTCTCATCAACATTCGCCCGGTGGTGGCGGCCGTTAAGGAGTTCTTCGGCTCCAGCCAGTTGTCTCAGTTCATGGACCAGACCAACCCCCTATCGGAGTTGACCCACAAGCGCCGCCTTTCCGCCCTCGGCCCCGGAGGCTTGAGCAGGGAACGGGCCGGCTTTGAAGTACGGGACGTGCACACCTCCCACTACGGCCGCATGTGCCCCATTGAGACGCCGGAAGGACCTAATATCGGACTCATCGGTTCTTTAAGCACCTATGCCCGGGTGAATGAATTCGGCTTTATTGAGACGCCTTATCGTAAGGTAGATAAAGAGAGGGGGATAGTTACCGACGAGGTCGTCTACCTCACCGCTGATGAGGAGGACCAGTATGTTATTGCCCAGGCCAACACGCCGCTGGATGAACAAGGCCGTTTTCTGGAGACCCGCGTCACGGCTCGCCACCGCGGTGAGATCGTGGTAGTACCGGCGGAGCGGGTTGACCTGATGGACGTGTCCCCCAAGCAGATGGTGAGCCTGGCGGCCTCCCTCATTCCCTTCCTGGAGCATGACGACGCCAACCGGGCTTTGATGGGCGCCAACATGCAGCGCCAGGCGGTACCCCTGGTGAGGACCGAAGCTCCTCTGGTGGGCACGGGTATGGAGTGGCGGGCCGCCCGGGACTCGGGGGTAGCCCTGCTGGCGGAAAACGCCGGCATTGTGGAACGGGTGACTGCCCGGGAAATAGTAATACGTACGGATAAGGGTACCACCGATACCTACCGCCTGCAGAAATTCATCCGGTCCAACCAGGGCACCTGCATTAACCAAAAACCCATTGTCCGCAAAGGTCAGCGGGTGGAGGTGGGCGAGGTCATCGCCGACGGTCCCTCCACAGAAAACGGTGAACTGGCCCTGGGCCGGAATGTTCTGGTGGCCTTTATGACGTGGGAGGGCTACAACTACGAGGACGCCATTCTCATTAGCGAACGCCTGGTGAAGGACGATGTATTTACTTCCATTCATATTGAGGAATATGAGTGCGAGGCCCGGGATACCAAGTTGGGTCCGGAAGAGATTACCCGGGATATCCCCAATGTAGGCGAGGATGTTCTAAAGGACCTGGATGAGAGGGGTATCATCCGTGTGGGGGCCGAGGTAAGGCCGGGAGATATCCTGGTGGGCAAGGTGACCCCTAAAGGGGAAACGGAGCTTACGGCAGAGGAAAGACTGTTGAGGGCCATTTTCGGCGAGAAGGCCCGCGAGGTACGGGATACATCCCTGCGGGTGCCCCACGGTGAGTCGGGCAAAGTAGTGGATGTCAAAGTCTTCTCCCGGGAAAGCGGCGACGAGCTGGCGCCGGGAGTGAATAAACTGGTGCGCGTCTACGTAGCCCAGAAGCGCAAGATTTCCGTGGGCGACAAGATGGCCGGCCGCCACGGTAATAAGGGGGTTATTTCCCGCATCCTGCCGGAGGAGGATATGCCCTTCTTACCCGACGGTACTCCGGTGGACATTGTGCTGAACCCCTTGGGCGTACCTTCCCGCATGAACCTCGGTCAGATCCTGGAAACCCACCTGGGATGGGCGGCCAAGGAGCTGGGCATCTATGTGGCCTGCCCAGTGTTCGACGGTGCTGATGAAGAGGAGATTAGGGAAGCCCTGCGCCGGGCGGGTCTGCCGGAAGACGGCAAGACCATCCTGTATGACGGTCGTACTGGGGAGCCCTTCGACCGACCTATAACCGTGGGCTACATGTACATGCTCAAGCTGGCCCACCTGGTGGACGATAAGATCCACGCCCGCTCAACGGGTCCTTACTCCCTGGTTACCCAGCAGCCCCTGGGCGGCAAAGCCCAGTTCGGCGGTCAGCGCTTCGGTGAAATGGAGGTCTGGGCCCTGGAGGCCTACGGGGCGGCTTACACCCTGCAGGAGATTCTGACCGTCAAATCGGATGACGTGGTGGGCCGGGTGAAGACCTACGAGGCCATCGTTAAAGGCGAAAATGTCCCCGAGCCCGGCGTACCCGAATCCTTCAAAGTGCTGATCAAGGAGTTGCAGAGCCTGGGGTTGGACGTAAAGGTCCTCTCGGAAGAGGATGAGGAGATAGAGATCAAGGACGACGACGAGGATATCGCCGAGTCGGCCAAAGAATTGGGCTTTGACCTTCACCCCGAGGAAAAATTGACACATAGGATAGGAGGTCGGCCCGAAGATGAAACGGAGGAGGAAGAGGGAGAAGAGGAAACAGCCGAAGACCTGGACCTGGTAGAACTGGAAGCCGACTTGGTAGGCGAAGTGGGGCTGGAGGATGTTGAGGAAGAGGATGAAGAGCCGCCTTATGGCCATCGCTTCCAGCGGGCTAAAGTAGTGCCCAACGGCGACTTTGAGGAAGAATAACCCTGTGGGAGGGAGTCCGTGTGCTGGATGTAAGCAATTTTGAGCGCATGCGCATTGCCCTGGCCTCCCCGGAGCAGATCCGGGCCTGGTCCAGCGGGGAAGTGAAAAAACCGGAAACCATTAATTACCGGACCTTGAAGCCGGAGCGGGACGGCCTTTTTTGCGAGCGTATTTTCGGTCCCACCAGGGACTGGGAATGCCACTGCGGCAAGTACAAGAGGGTGCGCTATAAAGGCGTAGTTTGCGACCGCTGCGGTGTAGAGGTTACCCGTTCCAAGGTCCGGCGGGAGCGCCTGGGTCATATTGAGCTGGCGGCCCCCGTTTCCCACATATGGTATTTCAAAGGCATTCCCAGCCGCATGGGGCTCCTCCTGGATATGTCCCCCAGGTCCCTGGAACGGGTGCTCTACTTCGTGTCATACATTGTAATCGACCCCGGGGACACGGGTTTGACTAAGAAGCAGCTTCTTTCCGAAGCCGAATATCGGGAATGGCGTGAACGCTGTGAACGCGAGGGCAAGAGGTTTAAGGCCGGCATGGGTGCCGAGGCCATTAAGGAGCTCCTTATGGAGATCGATCTTGACAAGCTGGCCGAAGAGCTGAGGCAGGAACTTAAAGAGAGTACCGGTCAGCGCCGCATACGGGCCATTCGGAGGCTAGAGGTGGTGGAAGCCTTCCGCCAGTCCGGCAACCGGCCGGAGTGGATGGTTTTAGATGTTATACCGGTTATTCCACCTGAACTCAGGCCGATGGTCCAGTTGGACGGCGGGCGTTTTGCCACCTCGGACTTAAACGATCTCTACCGCCGGGTCATCAACCGGAATAACCGTTTAAAAAGGCTGCTAGATCTGGGAGCCCCGGATATCATAGTACGCAATGAGAAGCGCATGCTTCAGGAAGCGGTCGACGCCCTCATTGATAACGGCCGGCGGGGCCGGCCGGTGACCGGGCCGGGTAACCGTCCTTTAAAGTCCTTAAGCGACATGCTGAAAGGGAAGCAGGGGCGTTTCCGTCAGAACCTGCTGGGCAAGCGGGTAGATTATTCCGGGCGTTCGGTCATCGTAGTAGGGCCGGAGCTGAAAATGCACCAGTGCGGCCTGCCTAAGGAAATGGCCCTGGAGCTTTTTAAGCCCTTTGTGATGAAGCGGCTGGTGGACAAGGGCTTCGCCCACAACATCAAGAGCGCCAAGCGCATGGTGGAGCGGGTACGGAATGAGGTCTGGGATGTCCTAGAGGAAGTAATTAAAGAGCATCCCGTCCTATTAAATCGGGCTCCGACGTTGCACCGCTTGGGCATTCAGGCCTTTGAGCCGGTGCTGGTAGAGGGTCGGGCCATCCAGATTCACCCCCTGGTCTGCACGGCATACAATGCGGACTTCGACGGCGACCAGATGGCCGTTCACGTGCCCCTGTCGGCCGAGGCCCAGGCGGAAGCCCGTCTCCTAATGCTGGCCAGCAATAATATTTTGAATCCCAAGGACGGCCGTCCGGTCGTGACTCCAACCCAGGATATCGTCCTGGGAGTTTACTGGCTGACGGTGGCCCGGCCTGGCGCCAAGGGCGAGGGCCGCGCCTTCGCCAGCTACGAGGAGGCTTACCTGGCTTATTTGAATAAAGTCATCGACCTCCACGCCCTGATTAAAGTGCGCATGGAGGATGGAACTTTGCTGGAGACCACCATCGGCCGCCTTATTTTCAACAAGGAGGTACCTATCCCCAAGGAACTCGGCTTCTATAACTGTGAAGTCGGGAAAAAGCAGCTGGGTGAGATTGTGGCCCGGTGTTACCGCGAGCTGGGCACCGCGGCCACCGCGCAGATGCTTGACGGTATGAAACGGCTGGGCTTCCATTACTCCACCCTGGCCGGCATAACCATCGGCCTGGAAGACATCGGGGTGCCGAAAGAGAAGCAAAGCATCATCCGGCGGACGGAAGAAGAGGTAGAGAAGGTCGACCAGCAGTACCGCCGCGGCCTCATCAGCGAGGAGGAGCGCTACCAGAAGGTCATTAAGCTTTGGAACGACGCCACCGATCAGGTTACCAGTTGCCTGGTAGAGAAGATGGATAAATTCAACCCTGTATTTATGATGGCCAATTCCGGCGCCCGCGGCAACATCCAGCAGATCCGGCAGCTGGCCGGCATGCGGGGCCTTATGGCCGATCCTTCCGGCCGCATTATCGATATGCCCATCAAGGCCAACTTCCGCGAGGGATTGACGGTGCTGGAATACTTCATCTCCACCCACGGAGCCCGCAAAGGCTTGGCGGATACCGCCCTGCGCACGGCGGATTCCGGCTACCTTACCCGGCGCTTGGTGGATGTGGCGCAAGATGTCATTGTCCGGGAAGGGGATTGCGGCACGGAGGAAGGCATCGAAATCGAGGAACTGCGGGAAGGCAGCGAGATCATCGAAAAGCTAGGGGAGCGGATATTGGGCCGTTATGCCGCCCGGGATATCGTCCATCCCCAGACGGGAGAGGTCCTCGTTAAGAGAAACGAGGAAATTAACGAAGAGGCCGTGGAGTCCATTTTGGCGGCCGGGATAAGGAAGGTACCCGTCCGTTCGGTGCTCACCTGCCAGACGCGTTACGGCGTGTGCTGCAAGTGCTACGGCCGCAACCTGGCCACAGGCCAGCCGGTCGAGATAGGCGAAGCCGTAGGAATCATTGCGGCCCAGTCCATAGGTGAGCCCGGCACCCAGCTGACCATGAGAACCTTCCATACCGGGGGCGTGGCCGGCGAAGATATCACCCAGGGCTTACCCCGGGTGGAGGAGCTCTTTGAAGCCCGTAAGCCCAAGGGCCAGGCCATTATCGCCGAGGCAGGCGGTGTGGTACACATTCACGAAATTAAGGGCCGCCGTGAAATAGAGATTACCGCCGACAACGGCGAGCACTACACCTACCAAGTGCCCTACGGCTCCCGCCTGCGGGTGGAAGAAGGGCAGCGGGTAGAACCCGGCGACGAGCTCACGGAAGGCTCGGTCAACCCCCACGACCTCCTGAAGGTGAAAGGCGTGCGCGGCGTACAGCTTTACCTTTTGCGGGAGGTGCAGCGGGTCTACCGCATGCAGGGGGTGGAAATTAACGATAAGCACATCGAAATAATGATCCGCCAGATGCTGCGCAAGGTTAAAGTAGAGGATCCCGGGGATACCGCCCTTTTGCCCGGCGGCTTGATCGACGCCTTCGAGTTTATGGAGGCCAACGAAAAAGTGAAGGCCGCTGGTGGTAAGCCGGCTACGGCGCGGCCGGTGCTTTTGGGGATTACCAAGGCCTCCCTGACTACGGACTCCTTCCTTTCTGCCGCCTCCTTCCAGGAAACTACCCGGGTCCTGACCGAAGCGGCTATTAAGGGGAAGGTGGATCCCCTTATGGGCCTGAAGGAAAACGTGATTATCGGCAAGCTTATTCCGGCGGGGACCGGTATGGCCCGCTACCGGCAGATCCGGGTGCTTTGCCCGGAGCCGGAAGAAGCCATGGCCGGTGTTGACTCTGCGGCTGGAAAATGATAATATATCAAGCGTGTGACTTTTGGGAGGGTCGAGAAATGTCCTGCGAGCGCATACGGGCAGCCCGCAAAAAGACGGTGGGCACCAAGCAGACGATAAAAGCCGTGCAAAAGGGAAGTGCTCGGGTGGTTTTTGTCGCGCGGGATGCCGAGGCTCACGTAACTGAGCCTTTGCTGGCCCTCTGCCGTGAAAAAGGCGTCGAAGTCGTTATGGTAGATTCCATGCAGGAGTTGGGCCGGGCCTGCGGCATCGAGGTGGGCTCGGCCTCGGCCGCTATCCTTGAAGAGTAAACAGCTGGGGAAGGAGGTGGCAAAAAATATGCCGACAGTGCAACAGTTGGTACGTGAGGCCCGCCGGCAGGTGGAGAAGAAGTCGTCCGCACCGGCCCTGAGGGGGGCTCCCCAGAGGCGCGGGGTGTGCACGCGGGTATATACTACTACCCCGAAGAAGCCTAATTCCGCCCTCCGCAAGGTGGCCCGCGTACGCCTAACCAATGGCATTGAGGTTACCGCCTACATCCCCGGCATCGGCCATAACCTGCAGGAGCACTCGGTCGTGCTGGTAAGGGGAGGCAGGGTAAAGGACCTGCCGGGTGTAAGATACCACATTATTCGCGGCACCCTGGATGCTGCCGGAGTCCAGAACCGGCGCCAGGGGCGTTCCAAGTACGGGGCCAAGCGGCCCAAGAGCTAAACGAGGAAGGGCCCACAGCGGAAAGAGCTACTTGACAGAAGGAGGGACAGACGGTGCCGCGAAGAGGAAATGTACCCCGGCGGGAGGTAGAGCCGGATCCCGTGTACGGGAGCACCAAGGTGAGCAAGCTTATAAATCAAGTTATGTTAAACGGCAAGAAATCGCTGGCTCAGCGGATTTGCTATGGAGCCTTTGATATAATCAGGGAAAAAACCGGCAAAGATCCGTTGGAAGTCTTTGAGCAGGCCTTAAAGAACGTAATGCCGGTGCTGGAGACAAGGGCGCGCAGGGTGGGCGGCGCCAACTATCAGGTGCCGGTGGAAGTCCGGCCCGAAAGGCGTCAGACCCTGGGCATTCGCTGGATTGTAAATTACGCCCGGGCGCGCAGCGGCAAGAGCATGCAGGAGAAACTGGCTGCCGAACTTCTTGATGCGGCCAATAATACGGGCGGTGCAGTGAAAAAGAAGGAAGATACCCACAAAATGGCCGAAGCCAATCGAGCCTTTGCCCATTACCGGTGGTAGCTGTGGGGGTCAGGGGCCCAGGTACAGGGGGTTCTTCCTTTTAGACCCCCGAGGCCTGCAACCTGATACGAAAGGGTGATAAAGGATGCCGCGCGAATACCCACTGGAAAAGACCAGAAACATCGGGATCATGGCTCACATCGACGCCGGCAAAACCACTACGACCGAGAGGATCCTTTTCTATACCGGGCGGGTACACCGGATGGGTGAGGTTCATGAAGGTACGGCTACCATGGACTGGATGGTCCAGGAGCAGGAACGGGGTATTACCATTACGTCGGCGGCTACCACCTGTTTCTGGCGTGATTGTCGTATTAACATTATAGACACGCCAGGCCACGTGGACTTTACCGTAGAAGTGGAGAGGTCCTTGAGAGTTCTAGACGGGTCGGTGGCCATCTTCTGCGCCGTCGGGGGCGTGGAACCCCAGTCGGAGACGGTGTGGCGGCAGGCCGACAAGTACGGTGTGCCCCGGATCGCCTATGTAAATAAGATGGACCGGGTAGGAGCCGATTTCTTCCGGGTGGTAGACCAGATCGCGGAGCGCCTGGGTGCCACGCCGGTCCCCGTTCAGCTTCCCCTCGGCGCGGAGGATAATTTCCGGGGGATTGTGGACCTGGTGCGCATGAAGGCTGTAGTTTACACCGATGATCTGGGGACTGCCATGGAGGAACATCCCGTTCCTCCGGAGATGGCCGACCAGGTGGCCGAGTACCGGGAAAAGCTGCTGGAGGCAGTGGCGGAGAGCGATGAGGAACTTATGCTTAAATACCTGGAGGGTGAGGAACTGTCGGAAGAGGAGATCAAGGCCGGCATCCGCAAGGCAACCATTGCCTTGAAGATGGTCCCGGTCCTCTGCGGTTCCTCCTTTAAGAACAAGGGCGTGCAGCCCTTGCTGGACGCCATTGTGGATTACCTGCCGGCGCCCACTGATATACCCGCCATCCGCGGCGTGGACCCGGAGACGGGGGAAGAGGACCGGCGGCGCTCCAGCGATAGTGAACCCTTTTCGGCTCTGGCCTTTAAGATCATGGCAGATCCTTATGTGGGTAAGCTAACCTTTATCCGCGTATACTCGGGAACCATTTCTTCCGGCTCCTATGTCTATAATTCTACCAAGGGCCGCCGGGAGCGCATTGGACGCATCCTGCGCATGCACGCCAACCACCGGGAAGAAGTGGGCGAGGCCTTTGCCGGCGATATTGTAGCCGCCGTAGGCCTGAGGTTCACCACCACCGGTGATACCCTGTGTGATGAGGAACATCCTATTGTGCTGGAGGCCATGCAGTTCCCGGAGCCGGTTATCTCCGTAGCCATCGAGCCTAAGACCAAGGCGGACCAGGAGAAGCTGAGCCTGGCCCTGCAGAAGCTGGCGGAAGAAGATCCTACCTTCCGCATGCACACCGATCCGGAAACCGGGCAGACCATCATTTCGGGTATGGGAGAGCTGCACCTGGAGATCATTGTGGATCGGTTGGTGCGGGAGTTCAAAGTGGGGGCCAATGTGGGCAAACCCCAGGTAGCCTATAAGGAAACCATCCGCAAGGCCGTCAAGGCGGAGGGCAAGTATATCCGCCAGTCGGGGGGCCGCGGCCAGTACGGCCATGTGGTCTTGGAGCTGGAGCCTCTGGAGCCGGGTAAGGGTTACGAATTTGTGAGCAAAATCGTCGGCGGGGTGGTACCCAAGGAGTACATCCCGGCGGTGGAGGCCGGTATCCGGGAGGCTATGGAAACCGGTGTTCTGGCAGGATATCCCCTGGTGGACATTCGGGCCGTCTTGGTAGACGGCTCCTACCACGAGGTAGACTCCTCGGAGATGGCCTTCAAAATTGCGGCTTCCCAGGCCCTCAAGGAGGGGGTAAGAAAGGCCCAGCCGGTCCTTCTGGAACCCATAATGAAGGTAGAGGTCACCGTCCCTGAAGAGTATATGGGGGACGTTATCGGCGATATCAACGCCCGCCGAGGACGGATCGAGGGCCTGGAGCCGCGGGGCGGGACCGAGGTCATCCGTGGCTACGTACCCCTGGCCGAGATGTTCGGCTACGCCACCGATCTCCGTTCACGCACCCAGGGCCGGGGAACCTACGTTATGCAGTTCTCCCATTACAGCGAAGTACCCCAGAATCTGGCTGACGAAATCATCAAGAGGCAGCGGGGAATTTAATCCTCTTGACAGAGCGTTCTGAACCCCCGGCGGGTCTGCCCGCCGGGGACCCAATACTTAGTCTAAATTAAGTAAGGAGGAAATAGCGAACATGGCGAAGCAGAAATTTGAGCGGAGGAAGCCGCACGTCAACGTAGGTACGATAGGGCACGTGGACCACGGGAAGA
>JAZHPA010000037.1:0-26477 GCA_051024685.1 Moorellaceae bacterium AZ2
TCAGTTGCCGGCCTCGGCCATCCATGGCCTCGGGCCTGCCTCCGCCTTTCGCCTCGCTAAGTTTGGCTACCGCTCAGTTTAGTCGCTCGCTTCCAAGCCCAAGCAGGCCTGCCCTGCAAAAAGTGGGGATAACTCCTGGAGTAAAGCTCCTTAACCGCCTATGCCCACCACTTTTTCTTCTCCCCCATCCCCCCGCCGGCCATAACCGAAGGGAGCCTTCAGCAACGACCAAAGCTGTTGGCGCGCTTCTTCCAGGGTCAAGGGCACCTCTACCGGCACGCCTTCCCTGGCCAGGCCGGCAAAAAGTTCCGCCAAGACAGGGGGTTCCAGGTTGGCTTGCCTCAGCAGGTCCGGGCGGCTGAAGAGCTCCCGGGGCGTGCCGTGAAATCTTATCATACCGTCACTTATCACGTACACCCGATCGGCAATTAGCGGGATGAGGTTCACATCGTGGTCGGTCATCACTATGGTGGTGCCAAATTGCCGGTTAAATTTCCAGAGCAGGCCGATAATCTCCTTTTTTGACCTGGGGTCCAGACCGTCAAAGGGTTCATCCAGAACAAGGAGTTCCGGACCCATCACCATGGCCCCGGCCAGTGCCACCTTCTTTTTCTCTCCGCCGCTCAGGTAATGGGGGACTTTGTCTTTGAGGTGGAAGATACCAACCTCGCGGAGGATGCTTTCCACCCTCTGGCTGACTTCCTGCGTACTTAAGCCGTGGTTTCGGGGGGCCAGGGCTACATCATCCCATACCGTCGGGCCGATAATCTGCTCATCGGCATTTTGCAAGACCACCCCCATCCGCTTCCGCAGGGTTGCAAAGTTCTTCGCCGGGTCCGCACCCAGTACGCTTATCTCCCCCTCCACCGCCTTGAGCAGCCCCATGATATGAGCCAGCAGAGTGGTCTTGCCGGACCCGTTGGGCCCCAGGATCACGACTTTCTCGCCGGCGCGGACCACGAATTCCAGCCCGCACAGCCGCACTTCAGTTTTATCCGGATACACATGGCGCAGGCATTTCACCTTAACCACTTGGTTCATAACATCACTACCCCTATGAGGACTGCCAGCCCGGCCAGGGCCGGCCCCAGGTCGTACTTGGTGGGCCGGTACCAACTACCGCTTAAGAAAATCCCGGCGCGATAACCCCGTAAGGCAAGGACCTTATCCATGCGTTCACTAGCTTCCAGGGAATAGATCAACAGCACTCCCAGGGCGCCAGCAGCACTGCGGAGGTTAAGGAGGATCTTGGCCGGGGAATAGCCTCCCTTCACCTTTAGGGCGGTAAGGAAATTGCCCAACCGGCCGGACAAGATGAAGAAAGAACGGTAAGTAAGAAAAAGGGCATCGGCTATCACCGCCGGCAGAAACAACCGCAAGCACCCAAAGACAACCGGGGCACCGGTGGTCGCCGCCAGTAGCAGCAGCGAACTGGCCGCCGTGAGGGATTTGATAACGACCGTGAATGTTGCCGCCCATGAACTAGCCGGGCAACTCAGGGCAAAAAGACCCGCAAAAAAGGCCGGGTAAAACAACAGGTGGCCGAAACGGCGCAGGGGAACTCCGGCCGTCTGCAACAAGCCGAGCTGTAAAACCAGGATTGAAGCCAGCAGCACGGGACTTTGCGCAGCTACTACGCCGGCAATTACGGCCAGGGTAAAAAATATCTTGGACGGGGCCGAAGCCCTGTGCCACAGGCTTTCGCCCCGGAAGGCCAGGTAGTCCATATCGGCCAGGTGCATTAAAGGTCACCTCGTTAAGATTTCCCATCCTCAACCTGGCTATCTGCGGATTTTTGTTCAAAGATAAGGCCTGGCCTGACCTTTAATAAATAACCCACTACCAGAGAGGTCACCGCCGCTTCCGCGGCTATGCCTGCGGAGCCCAGGGAAAAAACGATCTGGGCAAACTGGCTCAAAGAGAGGGCCGGGAATCCTTCATGTTGATGGCCCGCCGCCGGGTGTTCCGTCTCGTGGCTATCGTGGTAGACCAGGGTGGCCGGATCCACTTGAGTTAGGCCTACCAGTCCGATCATCAGGGACAGGGAAAACGCCAGGGCCACCACCGTGGCGGCAGCCGCAGCTGCACCGGCCCTTATTTTCCTCTTGAAGACGGAAAACAGGTAATAACCCAGCACCGCCTCGCTACCCACTACCAGAGTGTTGAGGCCCACCACGGTGATTCCCCCGTGCCCCATAAGGGCCAGGATAAGATTCACTATAAAAACTGCCAGCAGCGCTGCCCGGGGTCCCAGGAGAATCCCCGCCAGTACCGCGAGGTTCAGGTGAAGGGGAAGAAGGCCGAGGGGTACGCCCATAGCCAGCAGCATAAAGGCGCTGGTGATGCCTACCCGCGGAACCTGAACTCTGGCCTCCTCTCCGCGCAACTCCCAAACCGCCGGCGCCAGCAGGATGGCCGTCACGATGAAGCCCAATATAATCCACAGCGGGGGTATGACTCCGTCAGGAAGATGGAGGTGGCTCATACTGGGGATCCTCCATTTTCTCTGCCTTCGCAATCCGCGCAGTAGCCGTAGGCCTCGAATTGGTGTCCGGTAACCCTGAAGCTGTGTTCCCGGGCGACAACTTCGTCCAGGCTCACTGGACAATCGGGGATTTCTATAACGCGGCCACATTTGAGGCAGAACAGGTGGTGGTGATGATCGGCCCTCGCCTCAAAGCGAGCACGCCCGTCGCCGAAATCCACCTTGCCGATGATTTTTTGTCGGGCCATCAGGTTGAGGTTGCGGTAAACCGTGGCCAGGTTGAGATCGGGGCACAGGAATCGTACCCGGCGGTGAACCTCTTCCGCCGTAAGGTGCTCTCCCGTACCCGCTAAAACTTCCAAAATCGCAGCCCGCTGGCGCGTAAGCCTGTAACCCCTCTCGGCAAGGGACTGCTTAAGTCGGGCTCTGAGCAAACTATGTCACCCCGGTATATGCAAATCATTTGCATTTAAATTATAACATAGAAGAGCCAAGATGCAAATAGTTTGCATTCACCTAGATAACCTTATGCCTGCCGCGGCCCATTTATGCCCTGCTGAAGCAGGACCCGGGTCTTGCTAAACACCAGCCGGAAGGGAACCCGGCACGGAACCCATGGGCAATTCGCTGGCTCCGGCCGGTTGTGCCCACGGCCGGCAGCAAATTATAATGTTATTAGCCCCTATTAGCTCCAGATGAAATCTTGGCAAGGAGCCTGAAAAATGGACGTTCCGCCCTTTGTCTACCGCGCACTGGAGATACTACAGAAAGGCGGCCACCAGGCCTGGCTGGTGGGCGGTTCCCTGCGCGATTTCTGGCTCGGACTAAAACCCAAGGATTGGGACATTGCCACCAGCGCCATGCCCGACCAGGTAATGGCCCTTTTCGACCAGGCTTTCCCTTCCGGCCTTGAGTTCGGGACGGTAACGGTGCTACTGGAGGGGCAGCCCCTTGAAATCACCACTTTTCGCCGGGAAAAAGGCTACACAACAAAACGCAAGCCCGAAAAGATCGAGCTCGGGGTAAACCTCGAGGAAGACCTGTCGCGGCGGGATTTTACCGTCAATGCTCTGGCCTATGATCCCCTGAGGGAAAAATGGGTCGATCCCTACGGGGTCATTACCCTGCTGTCAGCTAAAAAGCTGGAAATAAAAGCGGTGGGGGATGCCGAGGAGCGCTTTGAAGAGGACCCTTTAAGGATGCTGCGGGCCTTTTACCTTATGGCCCGGGCGGGAGCTGCCGGAGCAGAGGTATCTTGGGACGAAGCAACCCTGAAGGCCATAAGTACAAGCCGCCGCAAAATACTCCGGGTATCTGCCGAGCGCATACGGGACGAGCTGACCAAAATCCTGTTGGGTCCCAATCCCGACGAATGCCTGGACAAGATGCAGGAAACCGGCCTGCTGGACATCATCTTACCCGAAGTAAGCCGGAATAAGGGGGTATTCCAGGGCAACCGGCACTACCAGTTAGACGTTTTTGAGCATATTTTGCAGGCCGTTAGGATTATTAACCCCTCACCCCTCCTGCGCTGGGCCGCCCTGCTCCACGACACCGGCAAGTATGCCTGCCGGGTGGAAGTGGGAGGTGCCGTCCATTTCTACGGCCATGAGGACTTCAGCGCTTCCCTGGCCCAAGACATCTTAAAACGCCTGCGCTTCAGTAACGAATTTCAGGAGCGGCTCCTTCGTCTCATCACCAACCACATGTTCACCTATCCGACCACCGACGCCGGGGTTAGGCGCTTCTTGCGCCGGGTCGGGCCGGACCTGGTCCAAGACCTCCTGGAACTGCGCCGGGCCGACATCCTGGCCACTGCTCCCGGCGCTGGAACCGAGGAGCTAGACCGTTTCCGGCGGCGCCTGGCAGAAATACAAAATCAAAAACCGGCCTTCGGCCTTAAAGACCTGGCCGTTAACGGCTACGACATCATGGAGCATTTGAATCTGAACCCCGGACCCCAAGTGGGCAGGGCTCTAAATTACCTCCTCGAGCGCGTGCTGGAAGAGCCCTCTCTTAACACGCGGGAGGCCCTCCTGGCAGAGCTTAAAAAATGGGCCGAAGGGCGCTTCCCCTATCCAAATCCTTAATTTTCCGGCCATCCCCCATCCCCTTAAGGGCCAACTCAAAAGAAAAGCAAAAAGGGCCGGGTTCTACCCGGCCATACACCGTAGAAGACGTTATTCGCCTTTTTCTTCCTGCTGTTTTCCTTTCTGCTGCAGAGCCTCTATCTGGGCCCTGATGGCCTGAAGTTGCTGCTCCAGGAGGCTGGCCTGCTGTTTCAGTACCTCCACTTCAGACTCCTCCGGGTAAGGGGCCACACCGGGAAAGGGTAGGGCCCACCACCCGCCTCTCATCCAGCCGGGCAGTCCCGTGGCGTAGTACATGTGCCGCCACCCCCGGCCCAGGCCCCCCCAGAACCTGCGGAAGCCGCCCCACCAACCCGGGTTCATAAAGCCTGGGACGGGAAAGCCGGCGCAGTAACCGGCCCTTCTGCCGGTCATAGGGCCCAGACCCCAAGGACCTGTCCTGTCACCCCTCGGCATTGACACTCCCTCCTTTGTTATGGTCATATGTTTGTTTCAATTGTAGTATACACCTATTATGGTCATATGTCAATAACGTTATGCGTTAAATTCAGTGACCGCAAAAACAGTAGCGCTCAAGGCCGGAGAGGTAGGCAATACCGGCAATCGTAACCCCGTAAAAGACAACCGGCTTTTTGCCCAGCAAAGGTTCCAGGGTGGCATTTACCGCCGTGGTCCCGGTGGCTACTATAATATCGCCCCATTCTATAATTTCGGGTGTGCGGGAAACATCTTCTACGATGGCTCTACCCTTTTGCTGTCCCACGTTTTCCGGGTCCAAATCAACCACCCGCAGGGGAAAACATTCCGCCAGCTTAACGACCATAGCCGGTTGGAGGCCGATAAAGGCAATGCGAGGATTTCCAAAACGCTCTCGGATATAAGTTACCAGTTGGCCGGCGCATTCCTCCGGCTCCCGGTCCCGGCAGTGGACCGTCCTATCTATCAAGTTTAAGTGGCGCATTACGGCGTTGAGGGTGGCCACAAAGACGGCCCTGGCAAAATTACTTTTTAGCGGGAGTTCCAGTACCTCTTTTATCGTACCCTCATAGTTGCCCGGCATATCGGTAAAGGCTTGCCCACGGCCGGACCGGAACTGTGCCTGGAGCATCACTTCCTTGCCCTTTAGCAGCGGATAGTCCTGGCGGTCGGGCCGGCCAATTGCTTCTTCGGGCTTTAAAGGCCTGGCGTCTACGACTTGTATACTTTCTTTTAATAATTCATGGGCGGTGACCAGTTCAATAAACTTTTTCCTCACATCTTCCAGAAGGCTCATCCCTTTTCTCCCCCCGGGAAAAAAGTGGCTCGGCATTTTCTTACCCCACTTTAAACACGCGGCCCACCTCGTTAAAGAGCAACTTGTCGCCTAAAGCCCGGTACAAGGCCGCACCGGCGGCCAATCCCGTGCAATGGCCGGCTATAAAATACTGCAGATCGAAGCGGGACAACTCCTTGGCGGTCTTCTCCAGGCGTTCGGCGTCGGCATCTTTTAGGTGGGTGCCACCGATAACGGCGTATATCCGGCTGGAACCCGTAAGTTGCAGAATGTATTCCAGGGTATTAATCAGGCCAGCATGCGCACAACCGAGAATCACAACCAATCCTTCCCGCGTATCCAGAACCAAGGCCTGGTCGTCCAACAGCCTATCCTGAACATAATCTCCTCCCGCGAGAACGCAAAACTCCGGGCTCAAGGCCTCAAAACCGTAAACGCGCGGAATCTCACCGGTGGCCACGACACCTTCAGCCAATGCCACCGGTTCCCTGTGTAAATGAAGCATGGCCCCGGTTTTCTCCAACTCTTCCCGCGACCAGGGAATTCCTATATACTGCGGCTCTTTCCCGGGCTTCACCCGGTATTTGGCCGCCAGGGCGTCGGGATGGGCATAGACCGGCTGAGGCCCGGTAATCTCGCAAATCTTCTTTAAGCCTCCTGTATGATCGTCATGGCCGTGGCTCAAGACTGCTGCATTGATATCGCGGGGGTCCATACCCAGGCTCAAAGCATTATGCACTACCGCGGCCCCAGCGCCCGTATCGAATAAAACGGTCCGGCCTCCCGCGCGAATAAGAAAGGCCAGCCCGTGCTCAGCCAACAGCCCCCGCCTAAATACCACATTGTCTACCAGGGTAACTATTTCAACGGCCTTCGCCACCCTTGCCTCCTCCTTTGTTCGAGATCCGGGCAAGGTCACAACTGCATCTTAGCCGCAAAATCCCGCACCCGTTCCCCTAGCATGCCGTGATAATTCTCTATCTCCCCGCGGTCGCACAGGGCAGTCAAATCCGGGTCCAGGGGTAGGACTCCCAGTAGGGGGATGCCCGCCCTGGCCGCCGCTTCTTCGGCGCGGCTCGGCCCGAAGGGGTAAAACTTTCTACCGCAGCCCGGGCACAGAATGTAGCTCATGTTCTCCACCAGGCCCAGTATCTTTACTTCCAGCATGGACGCCATCTTGATGGCCTTGCGGACCACCATGTTGGCCAGTTCCTGGGGGGAAGTGACAATCACCAGTCCGGCCAGGGGCAGGGACTGGAGCACCGTAAGGGGCGCATCTCCGGTACCCGGCGGCAGATCGACCAATAGATAGTCCAGCTCACCCCAAAATACGTCGGTCCAAAACTGCTTCACGGCGCTGGCGATCAAAGGTCCCCGCCAAATGACGGGATCGTCTTCCCGGGGCAACAACAGGTTCAGGGACATGATCTTAACGCCCAGCGAACTTTCGGCAGGGAACATACCTAGCTCGCTTCCCTGAGGAGGCCGGCGAATATTAAACATTTTGGGAATACTGGGGCCGGTAATATCCGCATCCAGGATACCCACCCGGGAGTTCTCCCTCGCCAGGGCCACGGCCAGCAAGGCGGTCACCGAGGATTTGCCGACCCCGCCTTTACCGCTCATAATAGCGATTACATGTTTTATGTGGTTCATCTCATTGGAGGGTATTTTCTGGGGTTTCTTGGCCTCGCAAGTGGTGGAAGTACAGCTTTCAGGGTTGCAGGTTTCGCACGTTTCTTTCGCCAAGGTTCTCACCATCCTGTTTTAAACTCGGCCTAAACTCCTTCTTGGCCAGGTAATCCTCAATTGCTTTATGCAGGGCCTCCGCACCTAAACCGGAACAGTGAATTTTGCGGTCAGGCAAACCCCCCAAAGCCTTTATAACGTCCAGGTCGCTTATTTTCAGAGCTTCTTCCACGCTCTTCCCTTTGGCTAAATCAGTCAGTATGCTGGCGGTAGCTATAGCTGCAGGGCAGCCGAAAATTTCAAACTTCACGTCTATTAGTTTCTCATCCCGGACCTTAATATAAATCTTGAGGTAATCGCCACAATCAGGATCTCCTATCATACCTGTGCCGTCGGCATCCGGCAGGCGACCAACATTATGAGGGTTAAGAAAATGTTCCAAAACGCTGTTGTTATACATTAAAGCACACCTCTTGACCTTGTTGGTGTATGTCTCCTAATTTCGGCAGCAGCTGCCGGGAATACAGGTATCCGGCCGCTCTTCCCTCCCGCAACACAACCCCCTTGAACCGGTGCCCCCGCTGCCCTTAATTATATTCGGCGGGGAAAATACCCTCACCAGTCCACTGCTGCCGCAAACCGGACACCTGGTGGCTTCTTCCCGCTTATAAAACAAAGTCAATGCGCCGCAGTCCCTGCACTTATATTCGAATTCAGGCATGCCAACCCTCCTTTCCCGAGTTATATACTTCTGCGGCAGGAAGGGCAAAAACCCACGACTACCAGGGAGCACTTTAATATTTCAAAGCCGGAAGTGGAGAGACGCTGGGGAACAGGCAAATTTACTCCTTCTTCCTCGAGTTCATAAGTGCGGCCGCATTTTAGACAGAGAAAATGGCTGTGGGAAAGACTATTTACCTCGTAGCGGGCAATACCGTCCACCGAGGGCACTTTTTGAATAATACCCAGTTGCACGAAGAGGTCCAGAGTACGATAAACAGTGGCCAGGCCCAGGGTGGCACAATGATTTTTGGCCGCCCGGTATATTTCGTCGGCAGTCGGGTGTTCCTGGGAAAGCTCCAAGAAAGCCTGAAGAACGGCCTTTCGCTGGGGAGTAAGGCGGCGTTCGTGCTCCTGCAGGCGTTCTAAATTCTCCCTCATCCCGACTGCCATGTTTCCCCCTCCCTAAAATTCGTGTTTCCCCAAGATTCCCCTACCGGGGATGCCGGCTCCGGCCCTTAATGTCCCGGCCGCCTCGCGAGGACGTCCAGCCGTTCCGCAAGCTTTTCCCACAGTGACCTTACGGCTCTGGCGGCGCCACCCCGCGAACCTCCCCTGGGCTGCACCAGGGGCACACCCCTGGATACGGCCCGGGCAACCTCTTCATCAAAGGGGATTTTACTTATAACCTCCACGCCCTGGGCCCGGCAGTACTCTTCTATTTCCCGACTCTTTGCCGGGGCAAGATCAAACTTGTTGATACAAACCTCTACCGGCACTCGGAAGTGGCCAGCCAACTGCATTATTCTTTCCAGGTCGTGGTGGCCGGCCACCGTGGGCTCGGTGACCACCAGGGCCAAGGATACCCCTGACAGGGCCGCAATCACCGGACAGCCGATCCCGGGCGGCCCGTCAATGATAATAAGATTCAGGCCCCTTTCCCGGGCCAGCTCGCGGCCCGCCTGACGTACCACGGTAACCAGTTTGCCGGAATTATCCTCGGCAATTCCCAGCTGGGCGTGGACCATAGGGCCGTAAGGGGTGTGGGCCACATACCAGTAGCCGGCCAAATGATCGCGCATTACGACGGCCCCTGCCGGACACAGACGGCTGCATACACCACAACCCTCGCATAGGTGGGGATTAACGTGGTAATCTTCAATAGCTCCAAAGCGGCAGGCTTCCTGGCACAGCCCGCACTTATTACAATCCTCGGCATTGATGAAGGCCTTGGGCATCCCCCAAAACTCGTTACTGCTTTGGATCTGGGGACGGAGAAGGAGGTGCAGGTCTGCCGCGTCCACATCACAGTCTACTAGTACTTTATCCCGGGCCAAAACGGCAAAAGCTGCGGCCAGAGAGGTCTTGCCGGTTCCGCCCTTACCGCTGATTACCAAGAGCTCTTGCACCCCGCTTCACCATCCTTTCCACCTGTCGCCAAAGGTCGGCAAAAACCGGAACCCACTCTGGATAAACTTTAACCAGGCAATCCCCTTGGGAGTAGCAGGCGGCATAACGCCTGTCGAAAGGGATTTTCAGAAGTACCGGGATCCCTTCTTCGTAACAATAGCGCTCCACATGAAAGTCACCCCAAGTGGCCCGGTTGACAATGACCCCACACGGAATACCTAATTCCCGGACCATACCCACGGCCAGTTTTAAATCGTGTAGCCCGAAAGGAGTGGGTTCCGTTACCAGTAAACAGAAGTCGCTCCCGTACACGGAAGTTACGACGGGGCAGGAAGTCCCCGGCGGAGCATCGATTATAACCGCTTCCTCGCTTCCCATCTCCTTTTTTACTGCTTTAATCAACGGCGGGGCCAGCGGTGTACCGACGTCCATCTTCCCTTGTACAAAGGTTATAGAGCCTGCCCGGCCGGTGGCCAGTATGCCGATACGGTGAGACCTCTCCCTGATAGCCTGCGAGGGGCAAAACCGGGCACAGGCACCGCAGCCGTGACATAGTTCGGGGAAGGTGACGACCTTGCCCCCTGCCACGGCTATGGCGTTAAAGGCGCAGACTTCCCCACACTTCTTGCAAACCGTACATTTGGCTTCCTCTACGTCGGGCACCGGTATGCTGACCACTCGTTCGTGATCGAAGCTGGGCTTAAGAAACAGGTGGGCATTGGGTTCCTCCACATCGCAATCCAAAAAACGAACCGGTACCTTCCCTTCCAGGGCTAGGGCCAGGTTGACGGCTATGGTCGTCTTCCCCGTACCGCCCTTGCCGCTGGCCACCGCCACCCTCACAGGCTGTCCACCACCTTCTCTATTCCAAGACTAGCGCTCCATTGGGGCATTCCTCTACGCAGGTACCGCATTCCACACACCCATCTTCATTAATCACAGCCACCTCTTCCACCGTAATGGCAGCCATGGGACATACATCCACACAGCTCCCACACCCCGTGCACTTTTCTGCCTCCACCCGTACAGCCATGGTCATCTTCCTCCCGCCTTTAAATTAACATCCGTGATGTCCGTGATCACAAACGCCGCCGCGGGTTTGCAGGTTACCCCTCAAGTAAGCCTGGACTACTTCATCTACTGGACCGCTGGCACCGGTAATGGTCTGGATACCGCGTTCGGCAAACAGCTCCACCGCCCTGGCACCCATCCCGCCGGCAATAACACATTTTACGCCCAAATTAGCTAAATATCCCGGTAAAAATCCCGGTTGGTGGCCGGGATTAGGGATAACTGTTTTACTGATTACCCTCTGGTCCTCAACTTCAAATAAAGTATACTGGGAACAGTGCCCAAAATGCTCGGCCACCATATTCCCCTCAGTTGCTACTGCTATCTTCAAATTCTTTTACCTCCCCCTCGGCTATTCATAAGCCAACCTTTCGGTAGTTTAAGAAATCTCCGTTAACTTCCCTTGCTGCCATTGTTCCAGGGCCGCGCGGACAGTCATTGAGGTCGCATGGTAAACCCTGATCCCCGCTTCCTGGAGAACTCGCATGGCCTTGGGACCCACCTGGCCAGTGATTACCGCCTTCACGCCTCGATTGATCAACGCCTGGGAAGCAGCGATACCTGCCCCGCCTCCAGATCCAGCGCCATCATTGGCAATTGCCTCTACAGCGTTTTTTTCGGTGTCCATGAGAATAAAATAAGGGCAACGGCCAAAGCGCGGTTCTACGGTGGAGTCCAAGTTTGGTTCTTGGGCTGTTATAGCCACTTTCACCGTGTATTTGCCCCCCTCAACTCGAGTTATGGTCATTAGTTCATTTATATTGTATTCCTATTATGACCATATGTCAATAAAATTATTGCTTTTTGCGGAAGAAAAAGCAACAGGGCGAGCTCGGGTGCTCGCCTCGGCCGGTCAAGCTGCCTGTTTACTTTTCCGGTGTTACTGCGCAAAGCTTGGGACAACCCTGACAGATAGGATAGAGCTTCCTTAGCCACGCTTTTTAGAATTTCCTGGAAAACCTCCTTCGACGGCAAACCATAAACGGTCTTCCCCGTAAATATAGGACATGCGGTTCATGTAAGTATCCACCAGATCCTTCTGGCCCTCCCAGGCACTGGTGGCCTGGACCAGTTCAGCAACACCGGTACCATAGGTTCCCGGAGTGAGCCAGGCTCCACGCCAGAGCTACTTCGACGAAATCAGAGTGACTTAACGGTCTTAAGCGGCAAAACAAAATGAAAGGTGCTACCCTGACCGGGTGCGCTCTCCGCCCATATACGACCCCCGTGAGCCACCACAATCTCTCTGGCAATGGCCAAACCAAGGCCTGTCCCTCCTTCAGCCTGTGATTGGGCAACTCGAGAGCGGTAAAAGCGCTCGAAGATATAGGGCAAATCCTCAGGATCTATACCCGGCCCAGTGTCACTAATCCGAAAGTGAAGAAAATCTCTCTCTTTTTCCACCTGCAGGCTAACTAGTCCTCCCGGGGGGGTATAGCGTAATGCATTGGACAACAGGTTTAAAAAAACCTGGGTTATACGGTCGGGGTCCAGGCTCATTAATGGCAGAGGCTTATCTATTTGGACCTGGAAGTTTATATCGCGGGCAGCAGCTTCAGCTGCAAAGGTAGTTGTTACTCTTTCCAGCAGTTCTTCCAGGGAGACCTCCTGGAAGTGGAGATTAAGTTTTCCCATCTCCGCCAAGCTGAGCTCCTGTAAATCTTTCACCAGGCGGGAAAGCCTCAAGACTTCATCGTGTAAGGAAGCCATGAGTTCCGGCGTGGGCTTAGATATTCCTTCCTGTATTGCTTCTAAGTTGCCCCTTAATATGGCCAATGGAGTCCGCAACTCATGGGCCATGTCAGCCATCAGATTCTTGCGCGCATCTTCGTAGCGCTCCAGGCTTTCAGCCATGGAGTTAAAGGCGGCGGCCAGCTCTCCTATTTCGTCTTGACTGGTAATGGTAACCCGGTGTTTCCACTGGCGGCCGGCAATTTTTCGCGCGGCAGATACCAATTCCCTCAGGGGCGAAGTGAGCCGGCGGGCAAGAAATAATCCCAGGCCCATGGCCAGCAGGGAGGCTAATAAACCGCTTAAGATGATGCCCAGTAACACACTGTTTTGAAATTCCTGTTCTAGGGAACGGATTCCTGTTCCGGACCTGGTAGTTATTAACAAATAGCCGATAGTGCGCTGGTCATGACTTAAGGGAACAGCCCTTTTTAGTTCAGCCGGACTTAACCTTTGGCCCAGAGAGGTTCCTTCCGAATCCCCGATTACTCTTCCGTCCTGATCTGTGATTACAATCCTTTCCACGCCTCCCCGTCCCGGAAAGCCTGGCCCACCCCGTCCCCACCCGGGCCGGGGATAACTGAATAACGACTGAACACCTTCCAAACTTCCATTCTGGCGGTAATAGGAAAGGAGAATAGACTGCCATTCCCCCACCCTGAGTTCCTTCTGGCGGTTTAAATAAGTGTTAAAGGAGCGACCGGCAATTATGTTGGAAGTGACAGCTACCAAAGCTATAGCTGCTACAGCTACGGCCACCATAGCAGCGGTAATTTTAAGGTGCAGCCTCATACCTCACCTAGGCCTGAATTTATAGCCCACCCCGTAAACGGTAAGTATGTATTCGGGATTCCCGGGATCTTTTTCGATCTTCTTGCGTAAATTGCTTATATGGGTATCCACTGAGCGCTCGTAACCTAAAAAAGCTTCCCCCAGAGCTAAATCTAATAGCTGCATGCGGCTAAAGACCCGGCCCGGATGGCGAGCCATAACCGAAAGAAGGGCAAATTCGGTAGGAGTTAGTTCTATTTCGCGTTGATCTATCCTTACCTCCCGAGTAGTGAAATTTAGGTAAAGATCGCCAATGGTTAGTTCTTCCTGCCGGGATGTTTCCTGCCCTTTACTCCGCCTCAATACCACTTTTATGCGTGCCACCAGCTCTCGCAGGCTAAAAGGCTTGGTTATATAATCATCCGCCCCCAGCTCTAGGCCCAGAAGTTTATCCACTTCTTCACTCCTGGCGGTCAGCATAATTATAGGGACATCGGATTTTTGCCTCACCTGTTTGCAAACTTCTAAACCGCTTAGCCCTGGCAGCATCCAGTCGAGAACCACCAGATCAAATTTATGCCGTTCCAAAAGCTGTAGGGCTTCAAGACCTGTAACTGCCGTTTGAACTCGAAATCCTTCCCTGGTCAGGTACCCGGCCACCATGTCCTTGATCTTTTCTTCGTCTTCTACTACCAGAATTAACGGCGCACCCATCTTTTTAACTGCCCTCCCTGGTATTATGCCCTCTCTCATCCCACGCAAAATCCCCGGCTAATTGCTATTTTAACCCTCCCAGGAGTACGATTCCAAGGCTACTTGAGGCAGCAGGTGCTCCACAGACCTTAAAGTGGCCGTTAAACACCGCATCTTTTTTATACAAGTATAGCGGGGGCTGGTAACCCCCGCCTGTTCCCATATGCCCAATTACAATTACTTGTTGTTTCCTCCATTCCCCAGTCCAAGGCCGCGGCCCATCCCGGCCTGGCCAAAGCCGTTGCCTCTAGCCGCAGACTGCCCGTTACCAGAACCTTTCCCGGCCCACGAGGGCGGCCCTACAGAGGTACGGTTAATAGTATACTCAACGCGCCGTTTCATATTTTCCAGGCAGAGATTAGCCTGCTCTCTGGTAATGCGACCTTCGGCGACCATCTGCTCTAAAATCCCCTGGCGTTCCTCCCAAACTTTCTGCACGAGCTGGTCTTTATCGACCCCCTGGGTTTCAGCAATCTCCGCCAGGGACCGGCCGGAATGACGCTCCTCTAAAACTTTCTCCCGGTCCAACCCCAGGATATCCGCGACAGTTGCCACTAGACCCTCCTGTACCCGTCCCAGTCGCAATCCCCAACCGGGCCTGCTGCTGCCGGAATCTCCTGCAAAGGCTGGAGTGAGGAAAAGACCCAGCAGCAGCACCAAGAGAACGGCAATCCACCATGGGCGTTTCATATACTTGACCCCCTTCGCAATTTTTCCGGGCAGGTTATTCCCTGCCCCCAGTTGTTAGTATAGAAAGCCCTTATGGGACAGCAATCAAGAAATTATCAAGAAATTGTTAAGAAAACAGCGGCCGCCTCACAAATTAACCTCTACCCGCCGCCCCAGTCTTATTTCCTTCAGGTCCACCCGGCAGCGGTAGGCCCACACCTCCACCCCCAGACCGGCGGCCTGCCGTAAAGTGCGGGCAAACAGGGGATCCGTCCCCTCGTTGGGAGCAAACCTGCCGGCGTCTTCCCGCTGAATGAGGAAGACCACCGCCGCCCGGTAACCTCGGGCCTTAAGCCCCATCAGCTCCTGCAAGTGGCGGCTACCCCTGGTAGTAGGCGCATCGGGAAAACGCCCTTCCCCCTCAATGACCAGGGTGACGGATTTCACTTCCACGTAGCAGGGTGGTTTCCCCGGGGCGGTTAGCAGGAAATCCAACCGGCTGTCCCCCACCCGGACTTCCGGCTGCAGGCGGTCATAGCCTTCAAATTCGGGTAGCTCCCCGCTTCGAACCGCCTGGGCAAAAACCTTATTGGGCAGACGGCTGTCCAGAGCCACCAGCACCTCCCCGTGGCGCGCCAGCACTACATCGAACCGGGTACGGCGTGCCGGGACCTCCCGGCGGGTGAGATAGAGTTCCACCCCCGGCTGCAACAGCTCGACCAGCCTTCCGGGGTCGGCCAGGAAGGCCTGGACCACACTTCCCCGGCACCAGGCCCTTACCGTAAAGCGATTGGGCCTATCCAGGAATGTCGCCGCGTAAAGCTCCTCAGGTAAAGGAACCCCCATGATACTCTTTCCCCGCTCACGCCCCCACTTCCTCATAACACCTGGAAGAACAGGCATTTGAGGTAACGGGACTCATCGTAACCCATAAGAACGGGATGGTCAGGCGCCTGGCCCCGCCGGGCCACAAGGCGCAGTCGGCGACGGGCGTCCCGGGCCGCGCTGAAAACGACCTCCCAGAAAAGGTCCTCCGGCATATAGTAAGAACAAGAACAGGTTACCAGGAACCCACCGGGAGACAAAAGCTTCATGGCCCTCAAGTTGATTTCTTTATAGCCCCGGACGGCTCCTTCTAAAGCTTTGCGGCTTTTAACAAAGGCGGGCGGGTCCAAAATAACCACATCATATCTCTCGCCGGACCGGTCCATTTCCCTTAAGGCATCGAATACATTGGCCACCTCAAACGAGCAGATGCCCTCGTAACCGTTTAGGGCGGCGTTGCGCCGCGCCATAGCCACGGCTTCTTCCGAAATATCCAGGCCCAGCACTTCCCGCGCGCCAAAACTGGCTGCGTGCAGGCTGAAACTTCCGGTATGGCAGAAGCAGTCTAACACGCGTGCTCCTCCGACAAGGGGTCTTATGGCCGCCCTGTTTTCCCGCTGGTCGAGAAAATAGCCCGTCTTCTGGCCCCGAGCCATATCCACGTACAGCTTAATCCCGTTTTCCCGAATGGTCACCAGGGGGTCAAAACGGCCCTTGAGGAAGCCGGTGCGCAGTTCCAGACCCTCTAGTTCCCGCACCGCCGCATCGTTGCGCTCATAAATCCCGTCAGGCTTAATTATGTCGTCCAAGAGCTCAACCAGCGTTTCCCGGAAACGGTCGATCCCCAGGGCCAGAGTCTGAAACACAAGATAAGGGCCGAACTTATCTACAATCAAACCGGGCAGGAAATCTGCCTCGCCGAATACCACCCGGTAAGAATCCGTATCGGCCCCCTTAAGGACCTGCTGGCGGTAATTCCAGGCAGCCAACAGGCGCCGCCGCCAGAAGCTTTCATCAACTTCTTCGTCGCGTTGATAAGTCAGCAGGCGAACCGTGATCATGGAGACCGGGTTTATGTATCCCCGGCCTAAGAATCTGCCGCGGTTATCCTCTACTTCCACTATATCGCCCGGTTCAAAAGAGCCATAAACCTCTTCTATCTCCGTCCTGTAAACCCAGGGGTGACCGTCTTTAACCCGCATTTCTTCATTTCTCTTAAGCCGCACCCTTGCCACGCGAACTTCACCAGCCTGACGACCGATTAATTATGGACATTATATCATTTATCGTGTTATAATTAAGTTACAGTTAATTTTTGAAGAAAAGGATGAGTAACATATGATGGGCGGGGAATTATTACTGGAAGAACTGCGGAAGGAAATAAAGTTGGCCATCGGGTGCACCGAACCGGCGGCCATCGCCCTAGCCGTGGCCTACGCCACCGCCGCCCTGGGCGCCCCACCCCATGAAATCAAAGTAGTCTTGGATCCCCAAACCTACCGCAATGCCCTTGCCGTGGGCTTACCCTATACTTCTTTAAAAGGCCCGGCCATGAGCGCTGCTTTGGGATCCTTCTTAAGCCCCCAAAAGGAACTCCTCCTTTTTGCCGACCTGGACCCCCGCGACGCTGTGAAGGCCGAAGAGTTGTTCCGCAGCGGCCGCGCGAGGGCCTTCTTTGATTCTTCCCTCCAGGACTTATATATCGAAGCCCAGGTTAGGAATAACGTACATAGGGCCCGGGCCTGTATTCGCCACTATCATACCAATCTGGTAGCCCTAGAAGGCCCCTGTCTTAACCATCATAACCTTAAGCCCGTTAATTGGCCAGAGCCCCCGAAAAGTATCTGGGAAAACACTACCTTTACCGAACTTTTCCATCTGGCCAGCCAACTGGACCCCGGCAAGTTAACCTTCCTGCAGGAAGCAGCGAAGACCAATCTGGCCATCGCCCGGCACGGCTTGCGCAAAGGCAGCGGCCTGGGTACAGGCCGGGGCCTCCTGCATATCGCCCGCCAAATTGCAACCGCCGGCCGCCACGATTTTAACTGGGCAGGCGTGTGCCTGGCCGCCCAAGCCGTGGCCTGCGCGGCCGTAGACGCCCGCATGTCCGGTGTGCCCCTACCGGTGGCCACTCTGGGGGGTAGCGGAAACCAGGGCATCACCAGCCTGCTGCCCGTATGGCTGGTGGCCAAGGGGCTCAAGGTAAAGCAGGATAAAGCGGCCCAATCCCTGGCCCTTTCCGCCGCCGTGACCCTGTGGGCAAAAAACAAACTGGGCCGGCTTTCTCGTATATGTGCGAGCGCCTTTGCAGGGAGCTGGGGAATCGCCGCCGCCAGCCTCTGGCTCTTGGGGAGCGATTCTACCCCGGTGACGCGCACTTTGTGCAACTTGGCCGGCAGTTTAAGCGGTATAATCTGCGACGGTGCCAAGCCCTCGTGCAGCCTGAAGGTTATGGTAGGAGTGGAAACGGGTTTGAAAACCACCCTCCTCACCCTCCAGGGCCTGACGGCCTCTCCTTCAGGCCTCATTGCCGAAACCGTAGACCAAACCCTGGACAATGTGGCCAGCCTGGCCCGTGTGGGCATGGCGGGAGCCGACCAAGTACTGCTGGCCTGTTCGGCGGCCGGGACCTAAAGTGGCCCGCCGCCGGCCGGCCCAAAGCCTTCCCCTAACACTTCTCCATAGTCTTGCCCAGGTATTCCCCTACTATGCGCATGGCACAAAAGTCGCCGCACATAGAGCAGGCCTCGGCCTCTGCTTCGTTACGCCCGGACCGATAACGCCGGGCCTTCACAGGATCTAAAGCCAGCTCTATCTGTTTTTCCCAGTCCAGGGCCTTGCGGGCCCTGGCCATAGCCCGGTCCCATTCCCAGGCCCCCGGGACCCCCTTGACCAGGTCGGCGGCATGGCCGGCTATGCGGGCGGCTATAACACCTTCCCGCACGTCCTCTACCGTGGGAAGCCCTAAGTGCTCGGAAGGGGTAACGTAACAAATGAAATCCGCCCCGGCGGCCGCTGCTATGGCTCCTCCTATGGCGGCGGTGATATGATCATAACCCGGAGCCACGTCGGTTACAATCGGCCCCAGAACGTAGAAGGGGGCTCCACGGCAGAGGCGCTTCTGCAACAAGATGTTGGCTTCAACCTGGTTCAGCGGTACATGGCCGGGTCCCTCTACCATAGCCTGCACCCCCGCGGCCCGCGCGCGGTCCACCAATTCGCCCAGGACAAGCAGTTCCTGGATCTGGGCCCGGTCCGTGGCATCGGCCAGGCAGCCGGGCCGCAGGCCGTCGCCCAAGCTCAAGGTCACATCGTACCGCCGGGCAATGTCCAGGAGCCGGTCAAACTGGACGTAAAGGGGGTTTTCCTCCCCGTGATGGAGCATCCAGCCCACCAGGAAGGAACCCCCCCGGCTTACGATGTCCGCCACCCGCCCTTCCCGGCGCAAGCGCTCAACCACTTCCAGGGTGACGCCGCAGTGCACGGTAATAAAATCCACGCCATCCGCAGCTTGAGCTTCAATCACGTCAAACAATTCATCGGCCGTAAAGCCCACCATACTTCCGTGACGCTTCTGCGCTTCTACCGTAACCTGGTAAATGGGCACGGTGCCTACCGCCGCCGGGGAGCGGGCCAGCACCTGACGACGACAGGCATTGATGTCCCCGCCGGTGCTCAAATCCATCACCGCGTCGGCCCCCGCTTCCAGGGCAGCCTCCAGTTTCCGCAGCTCTTCCGCTATATCCGGAAAAGCCGTAGAAGTGCCGATATTGGCGTTAACTTTTGTTCTCAAACCTTGGCCGATGCCGCAGGGATCCAAGTTGGTATGGTGGGGGTTGGCAGGAATTACCACAGTGCCTTCCGCCACCCGCTGCCGTATCACTTCGACGTCCACGCCCTCTTTAGCAGCTACGCGCTCCATCTGGGGAGTTATCTTTCCCTGCCGGGCAGCTTCTAATTGGGTCATTTGGTATACCACGCCTCCTTTTTATTTTGGCCCCTGCGTACAAAAAAACCACCCCGGGAAACAGGTGGCCTCTTGATAGTTCCTATTGCCCCACTTCCCTCCGCTGGTATTACCCAGAATCAGGTTCCAAGGGTTAGTGCCGGAGCACTTCTCAGCCCTTGCGGGCACCCCCGGGGTAGCTGGTATACAACTGCGGTAGTGGTATTATTCGCCGCCGAAAAAGATTTTCCTGCCCCCTCGTGCTAAAAAGGGGCCGGAGGAGGCAAAATAATACCCGAGTATATTCGTCTAAGGGGAAGGGATGGACATGGCCCGCCAAGAAGACGCGCAACTCAAGAAAAAGCTCCAAGAGCTCCTCGAGAGCGATAAGGACCTGCGCGGCTACGCTCTAAACGCGGATGTGGTGGAGGGGGAAGCCCGCCTGCAGGGAACAGTGGATACGTTAATTGAAAAACAAAGGGTAGGAGAACTGGCCTCCGGCCTGCCGGGCATTAAAAGGGTCGACAACGCCATATCCGTCAGCACCGACGGCCCTATCACCGATAAAGAAGTGGAATTGGAGGTAGCCCAAGAACTGGCCGCCGATCCCCGAGTAAACCGGCGCCACATAGGTGCCGAGAGCGTCAAGGGTACGGTCATCCTCCAGGGCAACGTCAGAGATCCGGATGAAATTGAGGCCGCCAGACGGGCGGCTGCCAAAGCCCGGGGTGTCACCGAGGTCACCAGCCGGGTAAGAGTACGAGAACCCGAACAAACGCTCACCGAACTTTTCCACAGCCAGGTCAGGAATGATAATGAGTAAGGACCAAGTCCTTGCCGAGGTTGCGAGCCTCCGCCAGAACTTCTGGGCGGCGGCGGACGGCGCCCCGCTCTTCTACTCCCGCCACCAGGAGCTCCCGCCAATAGGTCATGCCCAGGGCCTTAAAGAAATACTTGCTGGTCAATACGGCGCCCTGAAACAGCTTTGCCCCTCTAGTGGCCCCCACGGCGATAAGGGCCCCCCGCCTAGAGGCTCCATCGTTCTTCAGGGGTTCCGCCTGGGAACGGTTCCAGAAAACCTGGCAGCGGTCTATCATGGCCTTCGCCTGGGCCGTTAGGCCGTAAAAATAGACGGGCGAGGCCAGGATGACCGCATCGGCCGCTTCCAGCCTTGAGTAGAGGATGTTCATATCGTCTCGCTGAACACATTTCCCCGAGCGGCAGCTTTCACATCCCCGACAGGGATTTATCCGGAGTTCGGCCAAAACTACTTTATGGGTCTCTGCTCCGCATTCACCGGCCCCCGCCAGGGCAGCGTCCAGTAACAGCTCGCTGTTGCCGTGGCGCCGCGGGCTGGCCGCTATGCCTAGGATTTTCATGAGGCTCAATCACTCGCACTTCTTCGATAGAAACCTCTCGTTCTATTATAGCAAAAGGCCGGGTACCCGGACCCGGCCTGTGTTGAAGCTTTTCCGCTGGACAGTCCCCGGCGCAACTGGCTCCCGTATTCGGAGGCTAGGCCTTATTTAACACAATCCTGCCTTCTTCGGCCACCGCCACCACCTTATCACCGGGAGCGAACTTCCCCTGCAGCATTTCATCGGAGAGCGGATCTTCTATCAGGGTTTGGATGGCCCGCCTTAAAGGCCTGGCTCCATAAGCCTCGTCAAAGCCTTCCTTGACCAGAATTTCCTTGGCCTCGTCCGTTACTTCTACCTGGATACCGCTGTCCTTTAAGCGCCGGTTGAGCTCTCCCAGCATGAGGTCCACGATTCTCTTAATATCTTCCCTGCTCAAGGCATGGAACACAATAATCTCATCAATGCGGTTCAAGAACTCCGGTCGGAAGGTGCGGCGCAGCTCCTCCATAATACGCTTCTTCATTTCTTCATAAGATTCGGCTGCCACCTGGACGGCGCTGCCCTTGAAGCCCAGGCTCTCACGCTTAATAGTGGAAGCGCCCACGTTGGAGGTCATGATGATGACCGTATTGCGAAAATCTACCGTACGACCCTTGCCGTCTGTCAAACGACCGTCCTCTAGCACTTGGAGGAGGACATTGAACACCTCCGGGTGGGCCTTTTCCACCTCGTCAAAGAGCACCACGCTGTAGGGCCGCCTTCTCACCGCTTCGGTAAGCTGCCCGGCTTCTTCGTATCCTACATAACCGGGAGGAGCACCTATCATCCGGGACACGGTGTGCTTCTCTTGATATTCGGACATATCCAGCCGGATCATCGCCTCCTCATCACCGAAGAGGGCTTCGGCCAAGGCCCGGGCCAGCTCCGTCTTACCCACACCGGTGGGCCCTAGGAAGATAAAGGAGCCAATTGGACGCTTCGGATCCTTGAGCCCCGCCCTAGCCCGGCGAATGGCCCGCGCCACCGCGCGCACCGCCTCATCCTGGCCGATGACCCGCTGGTGGAGAATCTCTTCCAGGCGGAGAAGCCTTTCGGTTTCTTCCTGGGCCAGCTGGGCTACGGGAATTCCCGTCCAACTAGAAACGATATAGGCAATATCCTCGCGCGTAACGGTTGATTTTTCCAGGCCCTTCTCTTTCTCCCAGGTAGCCTTCTTTGCCTCCAGCTCTTCCTTGATTGCCCGCTCCTGATCCCTCAGTTGGGCCGCTTTCTCAAATTCCTGGGCGTGAACCGCGGCCTCCTTTTCCTTTTGGATCTCTTCCAGGCGGGCCTCCAAATCTTTCAAGTCTTTAGGCGCCGTATAAAGGGCCAACCGCACCCGGGAAGCAGCTTCGTCTATGAGGTCGATGGCTTTGTCCGGCAGATAGCGGTCCGTAATATAGCGGTCGGAGAGCCTGGCCGCCGCCTCCAGGGCCTCATCGGTGATCTTTACCCGGTGATGGGCTTCATACCGGTCCCGCAGGCCCTTGAGAATCTCAATGGTCTCTTCCACCGTAGGCTCATCAACCATGACTGGCTGGAACCGCCGCTCCAGGGCGGCGTCCTTTTCAATATGCTTGCGGTATTCGTCAATGGTGGTGGCTCCGATGGTCTGTATCTCACCACGAGCCAGGGCCGGTTTTAAAATATTGGCCGCGTCAATGGCCCCTTCCGCAGCTCCGGCACCGATGAGAGTATGCAGTTCGTCGATAAAGAGGATGACGTTGCCGGCCGCCCGCACTTCCTCCAGTACACGTTTGAAGCGTTCCTCAAACTCACCCCGGTACTTGGTACCGGCCACCATGCCCGACATGTCCAGGGCCACCACCCGCTTGCCCCGCAAGATTTCAGGGACTTGGCCTTGTACAATGCGCTGGGCCAGACCTTCTACGATGGCCGTTTTGCCCACGCCGGGGTCGCCGATAAGTACGGGGTTGTTTTTAGTGCGCCGGCTTAAAATTTGTACTACCCTCTCGATCTCCTTCTCCCGGCCGATGACCGGGTCCAGCTTGCCCTCCTGCGCCAGGGCCGTGAGGTCGCGGCTAAACTGGTCCAGGACCGGAGTGTTGCTCCCCGGACGGCCTCCTGCCTTGACGCCCGTGGGTGTCGGCCCGGGTTGAAAGCCGGGTATACCCATGCCGCCCAAGCCCAAGGGTATGTTACCGAAGAAGAAGCTCCAGGGGCCCTGGGGCTGCTGCCCGCCGCCGAGCAAGGCCATGACCTGCTGGCGTACCTTCTCCGGGTCCAAACGTAGCCCGTTCAGAACCTGGGCAGCCAATCCCTCGCCCTCCTCTAACAGGCCGAGAAGAATATGTTCCGTGCCGACATAATTAACCCCTTGACGTCTGGCTTCCTCCTGGGCCAGCTCCAGCACCCGTTTGGCCCTGGGTGTCAGCCCCAGTTCTCCTCCCGGAGGGCCTTCCCCGGGCCGTACGAGTTTCCTTATTTCCGCGCGGACGGCCTTGAGATCAACGCCCAAAGCAGTCAGGGCCCGTGCCGCCACGCTGTCACCGTCCCGCAAGAGGCCCAACAAGAGGTGTTCCGTGCCTACCGCAGGGTGGTTGAGGTGGCGGGCCTCTTCCTGGGCCAGGCGCAATACTCTGTGCGCCCTCTCGGTGAAACGTAATGCCATAATAATCTACCTCCCCGATGACCAATTGTCTACGTAATTTTCGCAGTAACAAGTGGGATACCCGATCCCCTCAGGGTTTCTCTACCCCTGGAGTCTTTCCCGCACCAGCTTGGCCCTCTGCACATCCCGTTCAAAGGGAGACATCTCCTTGCCGGCCAGGTGCTGCAAGAAAGCGGGTTGGATCATAAAGGTTAACTGGCTCAAAACACGCTGGTCGAGGCCCCGGATAATCCTCATATCCACTCCCAGGCGCACGTCGGAAATGAGCTGCAGAGCTTCCTGGCTGTTTAGAATCCGCGCATGAGACAGAATACCGTAGGCCCGGCCGACCCGGTCTTCCAGCTGCCAGCGATTTTCTTTATACAAGTGTTCTCGCGCCGCCCTCTCCTGGTCCGCCAGCTGGACGGCTATCCCCGAAAGGCTGCTGATGAGTTCTTCCTCCGAGCGCCCCAGGGTTATCTGATTGGAGATCTGGAAGAGATTGCCCACGGCTTCCGTTCCTTCCCCGTACAGGCCGCGCACCGCGACTCCCAGCTTGGCCAGGGCCGACAGTATCTGTCCGGCCTGCCTGCTGATGACCAGGGCCGGCAAGTGGACCATGACTGAAGCCCTTAAGCCGGTACCAACATTAGTAGGACAAGTGGTGAGATAACCCTTGACCTGATCAAAGGCGTAATCCAGCTCTTCTTCCAGCGAATCGTCCAGGGCCGTCGCCAGCCGCCAGCCCTCGTGCAACATGAGGGCCGGTAAAAGGCACTGGATCCTCAAATGGTCTTCCTCATTGACCATGATGCTGATGGCCTCATCATCCCTCAGTACCACCGCCTTTTCCCCCTCGGCCTCCGCCAATTGGGGGCTGATAAGGTGTTTTTCCACTAGTATTTGTCTCTCCAGGGGCGGCAATTCCTGCAGTCGCTGCAGATGCAGGCGGCCGGCGGTCTGCTCCACGGCCGGGCTGCGGACGGCGCGGCCGACCATCTGCACTACTTTACCCGCCTGGCGCTCATCCATGAAGGGAGGAAAGGGAATGCCCTTTAAATTCCGGGCCAGGCGTATGCGGCTGGAAATGATTATGTCGGCATGGGGTCCCGACCCCTCCATCCACTTGCTCAGGCGCTCAAAATTTATTCCCATGGGCCAACCTACCTTTCCAATTGAGCTTCCAGTTCCCGTATGCGGTCCCGCACCTCGGCGGCTCGTTCAAATTCCTCTTGAGCCACCAGCTCCTGCAACTCACGGCGGAGCTTGTCTATCTCCCGTTGGATGCGCAAATTACCTCCGGCCCGGCGCGGCACCTTACCCCGATGCTGGGTGCTGCCGTGCAGGCGCCGGAGCAAGGGGTCCAGGCGGGACTCGAAAGTGCGGTAGCACTCGGGACAGCCCAGGAGTCCACCCTGCTGGAATTGGGCAAAGGTTAACCCACATTCGCTGCACTGAGTTGGAGCCCTGTCTACGGCCAACCCCATCCCGGGTTCATAGTTCAACAGGCTGGCAAAGAACTTGGGCAAAGAAAAAGTCCATTGACTTTCCAGTTCCCGTGCACAATCAGGGCAGAGATTTAGCTCCGTCTTCTGGTTGTTGACTATCTGGGTGAAATGCACACTGGCCGGCTTTTGCTGGCAGCGCTCGCACAACACAGCCTTTCCCTCCCTTCAGCAAAAATCACTGCGCATCAAAGTCAACAGAACAGCCCTTAAAATAGCGCTCCGCACCCTGTTCCTCTCCAGCAAATCTTCTATGGGCAGAGCATGACTGTTCATTATAGCCTCCAGCAACATCCTTTCCCGGTTGGTCAGGAAGCCTTCCTGGTGCAGGCGGTTTATAATACCCTCCCCCGTCTCCTGGGAAACTTCCTCACCGATCACTTCTTCTACCCATCGTTTAAACTGGCGCCGGTCTTTTAGGGGCAGCCGTACAATACGAACATAGCCGCCCCCACCCCGGCGGCTTTCCACCAGGTAACCCCTCTGGACGGTGAACCGGGTGCCCAACACATAGGTTATTTGGGAAGGAACACAGGCAAAGACCTTAGCCAGTTCCTGGCGCTGTACTTCGATTACGCCCTCCGGGGTAGAGCTTAACAACCATTTCAAGTATTCCTCAATCCGGTCAGCTAAAGTCTTACCTTCCATAAAACCCACTTTAGCGCCCAACCTCCTTGTAACTTCACCCAAATTACCCCGCGCGCCTGTAAGGCGGCTTATTTGACTTTGATTATTTTTGACCTTTCCCTTTATTTTATAACTACTTTTCCTTCTTTAAGCAAACATTGTGAGAGGTTGTTCTCTCCTAAATTATAGTCCCTCCTTCGATTAAGGTCACCTAAAGGCGTCTATACGGCCCCGGCCGCCGGTTTTTCTCCCTTTACCGCGCCCTTTCAACTTCAAGACTATTCTGGGTAAAATTTTACCATATAACTACTTTGCCACGGGACACACCAGACTTGTAAGGAGTGATGCCCAGGATGAGTGAACTCATTCATCAACAACCGGGAATGTGGATGTAAGTGCTCGGCAGCTGCAACAGCCGGATTTCGTAGATCAGGTGCTCTCAACCAGCGGAAGGAGTAGAAACGGTAGCCCAAAAAGAGTTCCTTCTAAGCCTAGGAAGGCTTTTCAGGGATATCTTTTCGGCAGGCCTGTTTTGCCGGAGAAATTTGAGGCCGGGGTAAAGCGGCAAGAAATCGGCAGGCGTGAAGGTTTGCCCGTCGAACGGTGGCCTAAACCCCATAGAGCTATGGTCTGCTCAAGACTTCCGCCGAGCGTAGCGCGTAAGCGGAAAAACCAAAACGGAATAAGGCTCCGTGCCGTTCCCGCGCCGGGAAACAGGTGTACCCCACCCTACTACCCGTTCTGTTAACCCCTGCGGGAGAGGGCGGCGCCCCTAGGCCTCGTCTCCCCGCCGGAGCAGGAGCTGAGGAATATCATGATAATAAAAAATAAGCTTTCTGGCGGTGACCTACTCTCCCGGGTGGGTACCCAGTACCATCGGCGCTGGAGGGCTTAACTTCCG
>JAZHPA010000038.1:0-26373 GCA_051024685.1 Moorellaceae bacterium AZ2
TTGGCTACCGCTCAGGTTTAGTCGCTCGCTTCCAAGCCCAAGCAGGCCTGCCCTGCAAAAAGGGGGGATAACTCAGGGAGGGGTGGGCTTGGCAAGTCCGGTGCACCTGCGGTATAATAAGTTTTGGGTATAAAGAAAATTCATAATGAGGACGGGCTTTGGAGAGAATGCACACCCTAAGCGGGGAGGGGCTGCAATGGAGCTGCAGCGATTACGCGAATTCATTGTTGTGGCGGAATGTTTGAATTTTAGCCGTGCTGCCGCGCGCCTGTTCATCTCCCAGCCAGTCCTGAGCAGGCATATCGCGGAGTTGGAACGCGCAACAGGTGTGCGTCTATTTGTTAGAAACAGGCAGAAGGTCCAACTGACACCCATGGGTGAATTGTTTCTCCAGGAAGCTAAGGCCATTGTTTCCAGGTATGAGGAGGCCTGCCAAAGGCTGCGCCTTGCCTCATGCGGCATGGTAGGGCATTTGAAAATAGGTTTTTTGGAAAGAGCGGTGAGAAACTTCCTGAGTGATTTTATCTTGCATTTCAGTAGATCCCATCCCCACATTAGCGTTGAGTTCTGCTGTTACCGGGAGCTGGACGAGCTAACCCAGGCCCTTAGGAGCGACGGGCTGGATGTGGGGCTTACCCTTGCGCTCGGCCTTAATCATTCTAGGGAACTCAGCCAAGAAATCATATACCAAGATAACCTCTGCGTTATAGTCCGCCGTGAGCATTCCCTGAGTGGCAAAGGAACTATCGCCCTCTCCCAGCTAGCAGATGAGCCCTTCATCATGCTCAGCCGCAGTCAAAATCCCGTGGTGTTCAATCATACCCTTCAATTGTGTGAAGCCCGAAAATTTTCTCCCGTCATTGTCAAAGAGGCCCCCAACATCGATACTGCCCTGCTCATGGCCGAATTAGGGGTAGGAATTCTTATAGCTCCTCGCCATCACATAATCCACGCTAGCCCCAAAGTGTGCTTTATAGATCTAGAAGACGAGGACTGCAAGGTGGACATCGTAGCTGTGTGGAAACAAAGTAACCCCAATCCTTGCGTCCTGCCCTTTATTAAAGAATTGGATAAAGCTCGCGACCACATTAAATCCACACTAACTTCCCACGGCGCAATAACTACAACCCGCCAAGCGCCTCATGGGGGCATGCTGGCTTTTCCGCGTGTCGAGGATGCATGCTATTAACCAATCTTGACTCTCTTCTGCCGTCCCAAACGCTAAGACCACGTGGCCTCGCCGCGAAAACAGACACCGGGGGACGGTTCGGTATCCGCAGCAATGGTTCCGCAAAGAGATGCAGGGGGAGGCAAGCGGGTAGCCGATTGCCTCCCCACTTTCCTTCCCATCTTCGGGCAGCCGGCTTTTCCTCTCCGGGCCCCCACTATAGGCTCAAAGGTCCGCCTCATTTGACCACCATCATGCTGGGCAACCAGAGAGCAAGCTGCGGAAAAGCGGCAATAATGACCATGCACACATACTCGGCTATTAGGAAAGGCCAAATGCTGCCGAACACCGTGGAGAGCGGTATCCCGGTAAGTCCGGAAAAAAGGTAGGCGTCCAGGCCGACCGGCGGGGTCACCTCGCCCATCATCACCCACAAGGTTACCATTACGCCAAACCAAATGGGATCAAAGCCAAGCTGCAGGATCAAAGGGTAGGTAATCGGCATGGTGAGGATAATGGCCGAAAAGATATCCAGGAACATGCCCAGCAGGGTGTAAACTACGACGAGCCCGATGAAGATTACCCACCGAGAAACCGGCAGGGAGGCCGCCATCTGCCCGAGCAGGGCCGGAAGCCGGCTTACGGCCATAAACTTCATGAAGATGTAAGCGCCTACTATGAGGAACATAACCATGGCCGTGGTTTGACCGGCCTCCAGGAGAGACGCCACAAAGTCCCTAAACTTTAGGCGGCGGGTAAATATCCCGATTAACAAAGCACCAGCCGACCCGATCGCACCTGCCTCGGTGGGGGTGAATATCCCGGCGTAAATACCACCAAGCATGAGCAGGAAGAGCACTATGGCGTGCCACGTACCCCTAATAGCCACTATCTTCTCTTTTAGGGTCGTCTTAGGCCCAGGGGGCCCGGCCTGGGGATTACGCGCGGTAATGATCCACACCGTGAGGCAGAACATGAACACCAAAAGCAAACCGGGAACAATACCGGCAATGTAGAGCTCACCTACCGAGTTCTCCGTGAGAATGCCGTAAATTATAAAGGACATGCTGGGGGGAATAATAAACGCCAGGGGCCCGGCGCATATTATGGAGCCCACGGCCAGCTTCTCGTCGTAATGGTGTTCCCTCATCTTGGGCAGGGCAACCTTGCCCATGGTGGACAGAGCCGGCGCGCTGACGCCCGTAATGGCTGCATAGAAGGCGCAGGCCACCGTAGAAGCCATGGCCAGGCCGCCCCGGAGCTGCCCCACCCACTTATAGGCACTTTCAAACAGGTCCTGGCCGATATTGGTGTAATAGAGGACTACGCCCATGAAAATGAAAAGCGGAACCGCCGACAGCGGATAATCCCCAACTGTGGTAAAGGGGATCTGAGAAACTACGCCCATCGCCCCCTTGGGCCCCATAATGATCGCATAACCCACCAGCCCTACCAGCGCCATGGCCGATCCGATCCACATCCGGGAGAACAATAGAGCTACAAGTACCACCAAGCCGAGGGCACCGATGGTTTCCGGCGTCATTTCTTCATCACCTTTCCGAGATTACTCACTAGTTGTACCGCGACCGCAACACAGAACAGCACAAGGCCTATGCTCATCACCCAGTAGAAGGGCGCATGGGGTATCCGCAAAAGCCCCGTCCTGGTGTTCACCTGAAGGGTCTCCTGAATGGTAGCCCAGGTAATCACAGCATAGGTTCCCAGACTTAGCAGCAGCGTTATAACGCCCGTAACCGACTGGACGCGTTCCGAAAGCCTGGACATCAAAATGTCTACCGCCACGTGCTTGTCTTCCATCACACACCAGGCCAGGGCCGGGAAGACGATGACAATCATCATGAACTCAACAAGCTCTACGGCCCCGTTAACAGGTCTGTTAAAAAAGTACCGCCCGCAAACATCCGCAACGGTGAGCGCCATCATGACAAAAATGATAAGGGAACCTGCAGCCCCCACCCAGCGGCTCACCGCGCTTATTACCCGTTTCATATCCCTTTCAGGACCTCCAATCACCAGGTCTCCCTATGCCTGTAAGCACGCAGGCACCCGAAGTTAAGCAGACAAACGAACACCCGGCCTGCACAAGCCGAAGACCATCTACCATTTCTGGTGGCTACCGGCCGCGCAGGCCGGGCAAATATCACCTTGGTACTAAGCCCTGCCCGCCGGCACCCTTACTGGGCCTGCTCTGCCATCTGAAGGACAGCGTCGTACACCTGTTTCCCGGGCAGGCCCTTCTGCTCGCACTCCTGGATCCACTTCTCGTGCACCGGCTTCACGGCCTCGCGCCACGCGGCAATTTCGTCCTCGCTAAGGGTCACCATGGTGTGGCCTTTTTCTTGGGAGAACTTCATGCACTGCTCTATATCCTTGAGGGTATTCTGGTAAGCAGTCTCCTCCCACACTTGGGCGGACTCTTCAAGGAGCTTCTTCACATCCTCGGGCAGGCTGTTCCACGTATTCTCGTTCATAATGGCCATCATGGGCGTCATATCGATGCCGCCCTCGCCGAACATTAGATGGTACTTGAGCAGGGGCAGCACGCCAAAAACGTTGAGAACAGGCAGATGGTTGTAGACGCCGTCCACCATGCCCCGTTCAACGGCCTGGTAAATGTCGGCAATATCTACCTCGACCGGTGTGGCCTTCAGAGCAGAGAGCGTTTCCGCCTTCACCGCCTCAGCAATCGCAAGCTTCTTACCCACGATGTCGGCCGGGGTCTTAACCTGCGCCTTGCTGAAGTGGAAGTGCGTACCGGGCATCATGGCCACAGCCAGTATCTTTACACCCTTCCACTCCTCCTGCATCTGGGGGAACTTCTGCAGGAGCTGCTTGTAGATTTCACGGGACTCCTTGATATCAGGGAGCCCCAGGAACGGCATAGTGGTGACCAGGTTCAGAAGGAAACCGTCTTCCCGGTCCACTACGTAGTGCGCACCCGCCACCACACCGGTCTGAGTTCCGCGGAACGCCTCGTTCCCCTTGAGGAGGGCACCGCCCGAGACAACGTTTACCTTTACCTTGCCCTGACCATGCTCATTAACCCACTTGGCCCATGTTGTCCAAATCTGGCCGACCATGGATTCGGCCGGATCGTGGTCGTTAAAAGTGAGTTCAATGGGCTTCTTTTCTCCCCCCTGGCCTGAGGAACTCTGCGTGGCACCTTCCTGCTTACCGCACCCGGCAGCCAGGCCTGCTATTAAGGCAACCACAGCCAGAACGACTACAGCGGAAAAGAACCACTTGCCTTTAATATGCATACATTAACCTCCTTATGCTCTTTGGTGGTGTTCTGCGCCTCCTACCAGCCCAAGCCGCGCCAAAGATAGTCTTAGCCGTCCTTCTTACTCCTTCGCACCACCACCTTTTTTCTTCTCTTGTACCCTTGTTTACTGCTGGAGAGAAACCCCAGCCGAACTGCTGGCTTTAATTTGAAGCCGGTCTAAATCTCCCGGCCGATGCGCGCGCCGTCGGCAATTGCATCCACTATCAACCCGGGTTCCCTGGCATCGCCGATAACGTAAACCTCCTTAGCCTTAGTTTTCATCCTTTCAACAATCTCAAGATCGGCCTTCATAGGCATCGCCGTCACCACGGATTTGGAGGTCAGAGTCAGCTTCTGCCCCTCTCTGGTGGTGATAACGAGCCCGTCGTTTGTTATCTCCTCGAGTTTTGCCTCGGCAAAGATCTTGACTCCCTTGTCATCTAGCCAGTCCAGAAGCCACGGCTTCATGAAGACTTCTACCAGGCCATCGCCGATCTTGTCCTCAGGGCAGGCGTCGGCTATAGTCACTTTCCTGCCCCTCTTAACCAGAAACTCTGCCGTCTGACACCCCTGTAATCCAGCCCCTATGACAACTGCATCTTTGGCCACCGGCATATAGAGTTTGGTTAGAGACCGCAGCCGCTCTGGCCCGACCAATTTCAAAAGTAATTTAAGTTTGCTATGCAGCTGCTCGCTGGTAGCCACATTCTTCCTGTTGATGCCGGGAATATGGGGAATGTTATGCCTGGCGCCCGTGGCCAGTATCAGCACGTCCGGCTTAACCCGGTCTACCAGCTCCGGCGTGACCTCCTTATTGAGCGTAACTTTAACTCCAAGCTTTCTTATTTGTGTTTCGAGATACCGCACAATAGCTAATAAGTCCTCTTTCTCGGTTCCTTTTACTACCGCCGCTATGAGCATGGATCCGCCCAGCCTGCTCATTCTATCGTATAGCTCCACCTCATGGCCCCTGAGCGCCGCCACGCGGGCGGCCTCCATGCCTGCCGGCCCACCACCGACGACCATCACCTTTTTCTTGACCTCAGCAGGTTTGATCTCATATTCCTTTTCCCTACCGAACGCAGCGTTGATGCGACACCTCGGCCTCCCTCCCGTCTCTGCGGATACAAAGCACGTCATGCACGCCGTACACGGTGCGATATCCTCCTCCCGACCTTCGGCGATCTTCCGCGGGTATTCATGGTCAGCCAGAAGGCGCCGGTTCAAGTTGATGAAGTCACACTTACCCTCCCTGAGGAGCTTTTCACCCAATACCGCATCGAGTCTTCCGACGGCAATGACGGGCACCGAAACCGCCTTTTTAATTTCCGCGGCCGCCACCGTCCAGCACCCCGCCCCGCGACCGCTCAGGTCCAAAACATTTTGGTACTCTTTTTCAACCCACTCCGACAGTTCGGGATAAAAGATCATATCTGGAAAATGTGTACTATCACGTTTGTTTAAGTCCCGGGGCCTATTGTAGAACTCAACCCTCACATGGATAGCGTCCGCTCCCGCTTCTTCCAGTAACCTGGCAAAGGCCTTGCTCTCCTCAAGGGTAATACCGTTCTTTAACCCGACTTCCAGACCGTTAATAAGGGCTATGACTGCAAAATCCTCACCCGTTGCCTCCTTAATCCCCTTGAGAATTTCTACCATAAGCCTCGCGCGGTTTTGTATACTTCCACCATACTCATCCTGTCGCCTGTTCCAGGCGCGGGAAAGAAAGCTGTTCAGAAGGTGATTACAGGCTCCATTCAGTTCTATACCGTCAAAACCTGCCCGCTGGGCCCTCACCGCGGCCGAGACAAACTTGTCCTTGACGCGCTTAATGTCCTCCAGGGACATCTCCCTGGCGACAGAGAAGCGGGCGACGGGGATCTCATCCTGGGGTATTGCTGAAGCTGCAATGGGCTGATGTCCGGACAGATGCCCCGGGTGCATGGGACCCATATGGAAGATCTGGATGAATGCGGGACAGTCATGCTTGTGAATAGCGTCAGCTAATCTGCTCAGACTGGGGATGAACCGGTCCTCATCTATGCGGTATCCCTGTCCGGGTACGGTACCTATCGGCCAATCGATTTCGCCGCTCCCCGCCGTAACTAAGCCGATACCCCCGGCGGCCAGGGCCTCATAAAAATCAATTATCTGCTGCGGTACGTTGCCATCTTCATAGGGATAAAAGCCCGGGTTGGCACCGCATCTGACCATTCTCGACCTGGTGCGTACCTTGCCTATGTACCCGGGTTCAAGAAGCTTCTGAAACTTGCTCATAAATAATCCCCTTCTTTTCTTTTAGCGCCCGGCACGTTATCCTTATTCAATGACCATTATACTCACGGTTTGCCATATATATTTTACTTTATGAGCACAGCAATGTGTAATTCAATAATGGATACATCCTTATACGATAAATACATATTAAATTTGTCTGCTGCTCTGGGAACGTGTAGGTAAGGTATGCAGCAGCACTCCTCTCCCAAAAATGAGCCGTATAGTCCTCCATTCGGCCAATAGCCCAAGGTCGTTGAGTTGAGGGGAAGAAACCATACTAAATAAACTAAATAAAAAAGAAAACCGGCCATAAAAAACCGGTTTCCTGGGCGTGGAATTATGGTGTACTCGGGGTTAGATGATGATACAGATCAGCCCGCCTCCACCTTCATTCACAATCCGCTCTACCGTTTCCTGCAGTTTGATCTGGGCATTCTCCGGCATGCGATAAAGCTTGCTCTGAATACCCTCCCTCACCAGTTCGCTCAAGGATTTACCGAAGATATTGGTCTGCCACAAGCTCTGGGGATTCTCCTCGAATTCTTCCATGATGTACTTTACCAGATCCTCACACTGCTTTTCGGTGCCTATAAGGGGCGTTACCTCGGTGGTAATGTTGGCCCGTATAAAGTGATAGGAGGGCGCCGTCGCCTTCAACTTGACCCCAAAACGTCCCCCTTGCTTGATTAATTCCGGTTCGGCCAGCTCCATTTCATCTTCCGTAGGGGTAACCATGCCGTAGCCGGTGTTGCGAACTTCCTGGAGCCCATAAGAAAATTTGTCCCACTCCCGCTTGATGCCTGCCAGCTGCCGCAGCCACTTCAGTAGCTCTTTGTCGTTATTGATATCCAGACCCGTAACCTCCTTGACAATCTGGTGGAAGAGACCCTCCTTTACGGACATGTCTATATGGGCCGTACCGGTTCCCAAATCCATGTCGCGCAGGGTTACACGGGAAGCATGGCTGAAGTTCATGAGCTGCTGTACGGCATCGTCGATATCCCGCAAGCGCTTGACTTTGCCGACGGCGTCACGTACCGCCTCTTCCAACTGCTGCCGCAACCAATGGTTGCTGTCCAGTTCCTCGATCCAGGGGGGCACATTGACGTTGACTTCGGCCACCGGGAATTCGTAGAGGGCTTCTTCCAAAATATTCAACAAGTCCTCTTCCTCCAGGTGGAGGCAATCCACCGGCAAGACGGGAACATTGTACTCCGCTTCCAGCCGGCCGGCCAGGCTGATGGTCTCCTCATCTAAAGGACGGGTCGAATTGAGCAGGACCACAAAAGGCTTACCCAGCTCTTTAAGCTCCCACACCACCCGTTCTTCTGCATCTACATAATTCTCCCGCGGTATCTCCGTGATGCTGCCGTCTGTGGTTACCACAATACCCATGGTGGCGTGATCGGCAATAACCTTACGCGTCCCAATTTCGGCCGCTTCCTGAAAGGGTATCTCATGTTCGAACCAGGGGGTACGTACCATCCGCGGCCCCTGGGCTCCTTCGTATCCCTGGGCTCCTTCCACTGTATAGCCGACGCAATCCACCAGCCGCACCCGCATTTTGAGCCCTTCACGTACCGTAATTTCTACTGCTTCCTGGGGGATGAATTTGGGTTCGGTGGTCATGATCATGCGGCCGGCACCGCTTTGTGGCAGTTCGTCCTTAGCCCGATCTCGTTCGTTGGGATTCTTAATGTGGGGCAAAACCATTTTATCCATGAACTTGGTGATAAAAGTAGATTTGCCCGTGCGCACCGGTCCTACGACCCCTATATAGATATCTCCACCGGTGCGTTCAGCTATATCGCGGAAGATATCCCTGTTTTCCACCCTTCTCCCTCCCCAAGCCTGGAATTTCTACCGCCCCGCCTGGCATGTATTAACAATACATATATATGCCCAAGCTTGAAGATTATTACCTGAAGGGTGGTGATTAATCACCCCAGCTTACCCCCAAAAAGTTGGTCTCCATAGTGGGCTTCCGTTCCATAAGGGCCGCCACACACTCACGGGCAGGTTTTTGGTTGTAAAGGACCTGGTACACCTCCTCAGTGACGGGCATGGGGACTCCCAACTGCTGGGCCAGGCGGCGGGCAGCGGCAGTAGTCAGCACTCCCTCTACCACCATGCCCACTTGAGCCAGGACCTCGTTCAGGGGCAGCCCCCGGCCCAGACTAATGCCGGCCCGCCGATTCCGGCTGTACATACTGGAACAGGTCACAATAAGGTCGCCCACCCCGGCCAGCCCCGCAAAGGTCAAAGGACTGGCCCCCATAGCCACCCCCAACCTGGCTATCTCGGCCAGCCCCCGAGTCATGAGGGCTGCCCTGGCATTATCTCCCAGTTCCAAGCCGTCGGACATGCCCGTGGCCAGGGCGATGATGTTCTTTAAAGCTCCCCCCAGCTCGACTCCCACCAGGTCTGGGTTAGTATAAACGCGAAAGGAAGGACACATGAAAATATCTTGGACGTATTCCGCGATTCTTCGCCGGCGGGAAGCCACTACTACAGTGGTGGGCAAGCCCCGGCCGACTTCTTCTGCGTGGCTGGGGCCGGAAAGAACGGCCAGCCTTTCTATGCCTTCTTCCGTCAGAACCTGGGAAAGCCTGAGCCCACTATCCAGTTCCAGCCCCTTAGCGGTATTCACCACCACGGCCTCCGGTTTTAAATAGGGTTTCACCCGGCGAGCCGTCTCCCGTACGGCCTGGGAGGGTACGCTGAAAACAACCACATCTGCCTCACATAGGGCCCGGGCCACGTCAGTTTCTACGGTCAAAGAGTCAGGCAGGACAACGCCCGGCAGGTAATCAGTATTTTCTTTATTCTCTTTGAGACGATGGGCCAGCTCGGCCCTGCGGGCCCAAAGTATAACCTGGAATCCCTTCCTGGCCAGCAGCACCGCCAGAGCAGTTCCCCAGCTCCCGGCTCCCAATACCGTTATCTTGAGGGCCACTCTAACTCCGCTCCCCTAATTTAGGTTCCCTGCCTGCCAGCAAACGCTTAATATTGGGCCTATGCCGGTAAATAATAATGCCCGCTGCCACGAGGGTGAACAGAAAATAGGGCAGGGGCCCGTGCAAGATCAACAGGAGTACCGGCGCTGAGGCTGCGGCCACCACGGAACTCAAAGACACATAACGGGTGCTGAGGAGCACGAACAACCAAACAATGAAAGCCCAAAAAAGGGCGATAGGAGTCAGGGCCAGAAATACCCCGGCGGCAGTGGCGACACCGCGACCACCATGGAAGGACAAAAAAATGGACCAGTTGTGGCCGGCCATGGCCGCCAGCCCGGCCAGCACAGCCAGCCAGTCTCCGCCGACCGCCCGGCCTAACAGAACCGGAATAGTACCCTTTAACACGTCTACGGCCAACACCGCCAGGCCCGGTCCGGTACCCATGGTCCTGAAGGCATTGGTCGCACCTATATTGCCGCTCCCCCGGCGGCGGATGTCAAAGCCTTTAAAATACCTGGCCACTACATAAGCCGTGGGTACGGAACCCAGCAAGTAAGCCATCAGCAGAACAAGTAACCACTTCATGCCTCCCTTCCTCCTTTACTGGCGCGGAAAATTAATTTAAGGGGGGTTCCCTGAAAGCCGAATGCCTGGCGCAGTTGATTTTCCAGATAGCGGCGGTAAGAAAAATGGATGGCCTCCGGATCGCTAGCAAAAAAGACGAAAGCAGGCGGCTGGATGTCTACCTGCGTGGCATAATAGATTTTGACTGGATGACCCTTGATGGTGGGCGGGGGCGTAAGCAAGACGCTTTCCCTGACGACCGAATTGAGAAGCCCGGTGCTTATCCGGCGTCTGGCCTGATCGGCCGCCTCATCCACGGCAGGCAAGAGCTGCCGGACCCGCTGGCCGGTCAGAGCGGAGACAAACAGTACCGGCGCATAATCCATAAAGGATAGTTCTTGCCGCACAGCCCGGCGGTAAGCTTCGAAGGTCATGCTATCTTTGGCTACCAGATCCCACTTGTTTACTACTATTATAGCCGCTTTGCCCCTCTCATGACCGTAGCCGCCGATTTTTTTATCCTGGGCTGTTACCCCCTCCGTAGCATCCAGCACCAGCAAAACTACGTCCGCCCTGTCGATGGCCCGGAAGGCCCGTTGCACACTGTAAAGTTCAGTGGACTCTACTATCCGGCTGCGCCGGCGTATACCTGCCGTATCAATCAAGATATATTCTCTTCCCGCCAACTCAAAATAAGTATCGACAGCGTCCCGCGTAGTACCGGGCGTATCGCTGACAATAACCCGTTCCTGCCCCAGCAGCCGGTTCACCAGGGAAGACTTCCCTACATTAGGCCGCCCTACTATGGCCACCCGGGTACCTTGTTTCTTTTCCTCTCCGGCCCTGAAGGGCAATAGCTCCACCACTTTGTCCAGGAGGTCTCCCACATTAAAACCGTGAGCAGCCGAAATGGGAAAGGGATCGCCTAGGCCCAGCCGGTAAAATTCCTGCAGGGGCGAAGGGTCCCGGAAATCTTCTACTTTATTGGCCACCAAAATGACCGGGCGTTCTGCGCGGCGCAGGATGTCCGCGATAATGAAATCGTCAGACGTTAGTCCCTGCCGGGCATCTACCAGAAACAAGATCACCGCCGCCTCCGCCAAGGCCTGCTCCGCCTGCCTCCTCACCTCGCTTTCCAGGCCTTCAGGATTATCCGTGATACCCCCGGTGTCCACCAAGGTGAACTCGTACCCCCGCCAATCCGTGTCCCGGTATAAGCGGTCCCGGGTCACGCCGGGCACATTTTCCACAATGGCCACCCGCCCGCCCACCAAGCGATTAAACAACGTGGACTTCCCCACATTGGGCCTACCTACAATGGCCACTACCGGCTTTCTCACCGCTGTACCTCCCAAAAGGTGATCTGCCCTCCAGGCAGGCTTTACCACCAGAACGGCGGATATCTTAACCCAGAAGGGCCTGGGCCAGAGCCTTTCCACTGGTAGGAACTACTTGAATCTGACGGCCCAACCTGGACTGGAGATCTTCCACCGTCCAGTCGTCTAAAAAAACCGGGTGCTCCTTTTTTAGCATGACGTCCGGAAGGAGAATGATTTCCGCCGGGTCCACGGTCGCTGCCCCTAAACCCTTCAGCAAGTCTTGCCCTGTCAGGAGCCCGGCCACCGTGACCTGGGGCCCGAAAAAGGAATTGGCTATGGCCACTACCCTGACTTCCAAACCTTCGACTCTGGCCTTAGCAGCAGTTATCAGTTCCTCCAAGACCGGAACCGCAAGCTCTCCTGTAGCCACTACCACACGCCGCCCTGGCCACCGCCTTCCGGGTAAGTTTTGGGCTTCGCTTTTCAACTCCCGGTAGAATTCATCCATAAAGATACGGGTTAGACCTACACCGTTCTCCTCCTGGGGAAAACCATCGTAAGCCGAGGCCTGGGGCAAGGGCAACCCGCTCAAAAGATAGAATTCATCGGCAGCATAGACCAGCCCTTTGCCAAAGCGGGTGCGAAATTCCTTTTGCCATTTTTCTACCTGCCTGACTACCCCTTTCGCTTCCTCCGAAGTATAACGCCGCAGCGGAAATAACTTTGCCCGGTAGGCAGTCAAGCCCACCGGCACCACGGCTATGGAGCCCAGAGCAGGAAAAAAACAGGCCAGATCGGCTAGAGTCCTGTCCAGCTCCCCTCCATCGTTGAGACCGGGGCAAAGGACGATCTGGGCATGAAACTCTATGCCCTCTTTCTGCAGACGCCCCAGTTGTTCTAGAATGGACCCGGCCTTCCGATTGCCGAGCAAGCCGGCCCGCAGGGCCGGGTTGGTAGTATGCACTGATATATAAAGGGGGCTCAGGCGCTGGCGGATGATGCGCTCCCAATCTTCCTCACGCAGATTAGTCAAAGTGATGAAGTTGCCGTGCAAAAAGGAGAACCGGTAGTCGTCATCCTTGAGGTAAAGGCTGGAGCGCAAACCCGGAGGCATTTGGTCCACAAAGCAAAAGATGCATTTATTATTACACCGCCGCAATCCATCAAAGGTGGCTTCAGCAAATTCCAACCCCAGGTCCTCACCATAGTCCTTTTCGATCTCCAAGACCCAACGTTCGCCGTGGAACTTGATAATCTCCACGACCAGGGTTTCATCGGCCGTCAAATAGCGGTAGGCGATAATATCCTGCACTTCCTCACCGTTAACCGAGACCAGGAGGTCACCAGGCTCCACCCCTATTTGAGCAGCTATGCTACCCGGGCGCACCGCCACGATTTTGGCTCCATGTGTCTTCGGCAAAATTCCTTCGCTCCTTCGGTTTTTCGCCCCCATTATCCAATATTTTACCGGCAGCGTCAAGTTTTAAAAAGCTCCGGCCCCCCTTCGAGTTCTTGGCGGCACGCCGTCCTAACGATCGTCCCTCACCTGACGCACCCTTTGGGAGAGCTGCCGGTAGCTTTTTCTCAGGCCCCAGTAGATCAGTTTGGGAGCCTTCAACCAGCAGCCTAAGAGGACAAGAGAAGAAACTTTTTCCCCTGCGTCTACGACCACGACGGCTTCCCCGGGCAAACCCCACATGGGGAGGAAGCTGGTTATGATTTGGCGTGCCAGTCTACCGTAAGGCCCCACAGCCGCAATATAGACGCGGCGGCCCCAAGGGTCTTGCCCCCTTAAAAAAAGTTTGCCCCTCTTTATTTTGCGGTTAAAGTAGGGCAAGGTCAGTAATTCCTCCCACGGAGGGCACTTGTCCGGAGGTAATTGTCCCAGGTGCAACGCCGCCGCCAGGGCAGCCACGGTCCCGCTAAAGCAAGTATAGATAAAAATCACCGATTTTTCTCCCATAACGGGCGATTTTCTTGTACAAAGGTCGCCAACCGTCCAAAGGTACGCCTCACTCCCCAGATTACCAGAGGACGCCCGAGAAGGCTGAGCCCCAGTCTTCGGGAGAGAAAGCCGCCCACGGCCATGGGCCAGTTGACCAGGGGAGAAGTGTTGAGCAGGAGGAGTTCTTCCCTGGGCAGGTCCAACTCTTGCATCAAGTCGCAGAGAAGGTTCTCAAAGGTTTCCCCCATTCCCCGCTTCCCTACCACATAAACTTCATTGTTGTGCTGGTCCCTCCCCAGGAAAAGAATCTGGCCCTCCCTCCCCTCAGGGCGGCGGTCAAAATAAGGCAAGGACTGTAGTTCCTCCGGGGCGGGTAACCGGTCAGGGCGCATCCATCCGAGGTGAAGGGCAGCCGCTACAATGGAAGAATGGGTTCCCCCAAAGCAGTGATAAATTATCTTCATACCCGATACCCGGCGGTTCTAGTGCCTCACAATTACCAGGACGCCATTTTCTAAGTCGTGGGCCATAGCATCCAGCATCCGGCTGAGAGTTAGCCCCAATTTTTGCTGCTCGGCTTCGTCTTCGGCGAAAAATATAGGGGCTCCCCCACCGGCCACCTTTTCTCTGGCGTCACGCGTGGCGACTACGGCTAAGATGTTGCCCCGCCATTCCCCGAACACGAGCTTTTTCCCCCTTTAATCAGCAGCCGCCCGCCCCACCCGGCTCTTTAAGGGCCGGGTAACGGCGCTTTCCAGGACCGGCGTCATGCGCACCGCCTGCAGGAGGCATTCTACATCGGGTTCGTTGGGCAGGATATAAAGAACGAGCTCTCCGGTATCGATGTTCTTGCGAATAAGAGGGGTCCATTCTTGTTCTCCGATATCCAGCTTGGTGCCCAAGAGAGTAGCCACCGTGTGTAGTATAGCCTGTCGCTGTCCGGCATCATGCAGGACGGCCCGCGCATCGTCGTTTTTAGGTTTGATTACCGCGGCCAGACCCTCACGCAAAATTTTTTCCCTGGATTTTTTTAACCCTACGTTCATCACTACTACCCCGTTAATAGTCAGGAAGGGTCCACGGAAAGTTATCGCGGCCGGTTCTACTATAGCAATTTCTCCCAAGTATTGACCCCTTTTAAAACGGCCGCTTATATAAGTAAGGAGAGCCGCCAGGACTATTCCTGCCAACCAATGGAGATAAAAAGCCGCCACACTGGACCCCAGGGAGGTGAACATAACCAGGTAGTTCCGCGATTCAAACACCCGGGCGATACCCTCGATGTAATCGCGGCCGCGGGGTACCAGTTCCCTCTCTTCCAGTTCCGCCAGGGACTGGCGTTCTAGGTTGCGTATTTCCCGGAATTGCTGAGCCACCAGGGCTAAAAAGGTGACGGCCGTATATTCCCGCGCCGCCAGAGCCGGAACAGCCACAGCCCCGATTAAGGAAGCTATGGCTGCCAGCGAAAGGTGCGTTACTACGCTATGGGGATAGCCAGGATAACGCCGGTAGTCGCTCCGCAGGAGATACACCCGGCAGAACAAGCCTGCGAAAAGGCCGATAAGTAAGGTCCGAGTCAGGACATCCATAAATCAATCCTTCTGCCCGTCTTTCCTCTCGTCATTGGGTGGCAGTTTTTCCGCGGGCACGGTTGGCTTGTATAAAACGTTTCCTTCCTCTTGCCCCCTGCCTCCAGCCGAGTTGCCCCGGCGTTGGCCTAAGAGGTTGACCCATTCCACAGAGGTATACTGCCTCAGCCTGGCCAAGGCCTTATCCCAGCCGCCGGAACTTAAGACCAGGAATGCTCCGCCGCCGATGATAAAAGCCAGGATAACAAAGGCCACACCCTTCCAATCCCCAGCCGTACTGGGTGCAGCAGGCCCCGGCTGGGGAGTGATACCCAACACTGTAGGTATAACCTCGGCCAGCAGTCCCGCACCTCGCTGGGCCTCTTCCCGGCTATTGGTATGGGTGCCTATCTCCAAGAGCACAGCCCGCGGTGAGAGATCTTGATTGTAGCTGCCTGCCCCAATGAATATTCCCCGGATAAGCCCCGGGTATTTGGCGTCGGCCGCTGCTTTGATTCTTTTGGCAAAGTCCAGGTTGGCATTCATATTCTGGTTTTCCCGGCCTATTACCAGCCGCACTTTGGTAATACTCTCGCCGGCTACCACCTGCTGGTAAAAGGAGGGATCCGGTACGCCGTCACGATGGATATCAAAAATGGCGGACGGTCCTTTTTGCACAAGCTGCGCGGCTGTACGCCGGGAGCGCTTATAAGAATTATTGTCATGGGGTTCGTGAGCGGAAACATCATGATCCACGTTTACGCCCAGGCTGCGTAATTTGCCGGCAAATACTTCTCCTACTTTAAAGATCCCCCCCTGCCCGGGGATACTTTCAGTACCGTCGGTGGGAACATAGGACTCGTCACTATGGGTATGGTAGATGGCTATTAAATTTTTGGCCCCTCTGGCTTGGGCGGGAGTACTCTTATCTAAGGACCCGGAGAAGGATTCCCATTCCACCACAACCTCTTCCCGGCCCACGCGGGTGCATATGGCTTTGTCCCCGTCTATGCGGGTTACTCGGTAACGGTAGTTATCTTCGGCGATGAATTCGTCATCTTTGTAAACCGGGCGGGCCATCTTGTCCAATACCCGCCCTTCCTCGTCTACCAGAGTTGTGTAGGCGCCGACCGTATGCTCCTTTAAGTTGAGATAGTCAAAATTGACCGCTGGGAGAAGGGTTACCCTGTCCGAGCTCCATACTTTATAGGTCAAGGCCGAGGCAAGGATTGCGGCAAGCAGCAGACTTAAGTATACGTATCCGGCGGTTCTTTTAGTCACCTTCATCGCCCCTTTTTTCCCCCGGCAAGGCCTTCTTGGCCGGCTTCAAGCGCAAACCTTCCAAAAGGGATTTAGCTTTTCCTTCCACCTCAGGTCCCCCCTGCAAGCGTTCCCGGCTTTCTCCTATCAGTTCCGCCAAGAGGACAGCCACGATACCAGATAGCAGGCTCACATCCAGGACGCCCGCGCCCCCGACGGCCACCGTGCCCCGCACTCCCGACACGGCCAGCACAAGGTAATCGATTAAGTCCAGGAGCAACACCCCTAAAATGGCGGCTACGAAAGCCGCCCGCCGTGAGCGGCCCACCAGATAAGCGGTAACGCCAGCCACGAGCGGGTAGTAGTATAACGGGTCAAGAACATTCATGGCAAAATCCCAGGGTTCTTTTCCCCGCATCAGCCAGCTGTTCACGGCAAAAATTACTCCGGCCGTAACGGCCGCAGCTACTAGGGCCCGACCCACTTCCCTCCGCGTACCGCAGCGGTAGAGGACGTAGATGGCCAGTCCCAGGGGAATTAAGCCACCTCCCACGTTAATGGAGCTAACAATCCTTCCCCTGGACAAAGGGATGTTGATAAAACTCCCTACAAGGATGGCAGCTACCAAAGCCAGAGCAGCCTTATCGCTCAAGTACAGGCGGTCCAGCACCCTTTGGGCCAGGCCAAAATAAATTAAGAGGAATACGATCACCAGGACGATAACTCCCAAAGGATAACCGGCCATAAAAAATCTCCCCTTTTCAGCTATAGGTTGCGCTGAAAAGGGGAGAAATATACTGCACCCAAGCGCCCCTTCCTTCAACGTCGGGCGAAGGAGGCAGGATCGATGCCCCTGTTTAGCAGCCACTGGTACGTGCGGCCCGTGATGATCACCGGCTTCCGCTTGAGTTCTTTTATGTTACGGGCTCCGCACAACAGGCAGATGTTCCTGAGTTCCTTCTTCCACCTCTCAATCTCGGCCACCAGTCCTTCCTCGCCCTCTTCTACACAGACCTTAAGAAAATATCCCGCCACCCCCACCAGGCTTGCGCCCAGGGCCAGGGCCTTGGCCGCCTCCACCGGGCTCTCCAGGCCGCCGCTGGCCACAACCTCCAGGGGAAGTCCCGAGGCCGCCACCTCCACCAGACTTAAGGCTGTGGGCAGGCCCCATTTGAAATAGGCATTATTATCTATTCCGGCGCGCCGGCTTTCAATGGCTGCAAAGTTAGTACCTCCACCCCCTCCTACATCCAGGCGTCGCACTCCACAGCCATACAGAGCCAGCGCCACCTCCCGGGAAAGGCCGTTGCCCACTTCCTTGACTATTACCGGCACTTGAACGCCTGCTACCATGGCTCGGATGCGTTCCCGGTAATGACGAAAGGCCCGCTCTCCCTCGGGCATTAACAGTTCCTGCAGCACATTAAGGTGGACCTGCAACCCGTCGGCTGCAATCATCTCTACGGCCTCAGCCGCCTCGTCAGGAGAGGCGCCGGCGCTCACGTTGGCCAAAACGACTCCTGCAGGATTCTCCTGGCGGACTATCGTAAAGGTCTCCCGGACCTCGGGAGCCTCCAGGGCGATGTGCTGAGAACCAACTGCCATAGCAATGCCCGTGCGGGCAGCCGCCCGGGCCAGGGAGCGATTAATGACCAGGCTGGCCGGCGTTCCTCCCGTCATGGCGTTAATAATAAAAGGGGCGGCCAGGGTCTTCCCCAGCCACCGGCAGGATAAATCGATCTCCTTTAAGTCGAGCTCCGGCAATGCCCGGTGCACCAAGTGGACGTCATCGAAACCGTTAGATTGCTCGCCCCAACCTTCCTGGTAAAGTCGGAGGTGATCGAGTTTGCGCTGGAATCTCTGGCTATTGTGTTCCGAAGAGATCACCAAACAGGTCCCCCAGTTTCACACCGCTTTCGCCGCTATCCTCTTCCTGACGCTTCCCGGCTGGTTTGGGATTATCCTGTCGCTTCTTTTCCCGGAGGGCCTGGCGCAAGCTGAGGCTCATGCGCTGGGCCTCCTGGTCCACCTTAAGCACCTTCACAGGAATAGTTTGTCCGATACTTACCACTTCTTCCGGCTTCTCCACGTGATAGTCCGCCAGCTGGGAAATATGGACGAGTCCCTCGATGCCCGGCTCTACTTCCACAAACACGCCGAAAGGTGCAAAACGCAACACCTTGCCTTCCACGATGCTGCCCACAGGATAATGTTCTTCGGCAGTGTCCCAGGGATTCGGCAGCAGCTGCTTGCGGCCTAGGGAAACTTTCCCTTCTTCCCGATTAACCCCCAGCACCTTGACCTCTATCTCCTGCCCCTCGGTGAGGACATCCTGGGGATGCTCCACCCGCCCCCATGATAGCTCCGAAACGTGCAGCAGGCCGTCTACCCCTCCCAGGTCGACGAAAGCTCCAAAATTGGTCAACCGCCGGACGATCCCTTTCCTGACTTGCCCAGGTTCCAAACTGTCCCATGTAGCCTGGCGCTGCCTCTCATATTCTTCTTCCAGTACTGCCTTCTGAGACAAGACCAATTTATTTTTCGCCCGGTCCAGCTCGATGACCCGCAGGCGCAGCTTTTTGCCCAAATACGCGTTCAAATCCTCCACATACCCACGTTCCACCAAGGAAGCCGGCACAAAACCCCGGGCGCCGACATCCACCAGGAGCCCGCCCTTAACCACTCCGGTAACCTCGCCCTCGAGTTCTTCTCCACTGGCAAAGGCGGCTTCCAGCCTATCCCAGGCCGCACGGCGGTCTGCCCGCTTTTTCGACAGCAAGGGGTTGCCCTCTTCGTTTTCCGGCCTCAATACCATAACCTGAACCTCTTGGCCCACAGTCACCACTTCAGAGGGGTCGGTAAAGGGCCGGTAGGACAGCTCGTTTAAGGGGATGACACCCTCCGCTTTAGCCCCTACGTCTACTAAAACCTCGTTTTCCCGCACCTGTACTACCTTGCCGGTTACAATACTGCCGCGCCGCAGCCTGGGTAGACTTTTTTCCATTTGGTCTGCAGTCATTTCTTGCTCACCGGGCGGCTCCTCAGAGGCCAAAGCTTCCTGCCTGTTTACTTCCTCCTGGAGTTCCAGTACCTCGCCGCCTTCCGGGGCCTTTTCTTCTTCCATAACTTGGACCTGCTCTTTTTCCAGCATGTGCACAACCTCCTCAATAATCCACGCCGGAGTGGAAGCACCACCGGTAACGCCTACTCTCCGGGCACCTTTAAACCACCGGTGGTCCATCTCTCCGGCCTGCTCCACGTGGTAGGTGGGCGTCCCTGCCTGCCGACAGAGTTCCGCCAGGTGGCGGGTGTTGGCGCTGTTTTTGCCTCCTACTACTATCATGACATCTACCTGCCGGGCCACTTCCACGGCCGCCTGCTGCCGGCGCCGGGTGGCATCGCAAATGGTATTGTGCACCACCAGCTCGCCGGAGAGAGGGCGTAAAGCCGTGACCACTTCTTCAAAGGTGGCCCGCGGCAAGGTAGTCTGGGCCAGCACCGCCCGTCGCGGATGCCAGGGTAAGTTTGCGGCCTCCGCGGCCGAAGCAACTACCACCGCTTTGCCTTCTGCCCACTCTACCAGTCCTCTGACCTCGGCATGTTCCGGCTCGCCGACTATGATTATTTCAAAACCAGCAGCAGCAAGCTCCGCGGCCAATTTCTGGGCCCTCCGCACAAAAGGGCAGGTCGCATCTATTATGTCTAACCCTCTCTGGCGGGCTTCGGCCAGTACCTGAGGCGGTACTCCATGGGAGCGCAACAGCACTGTTCCCTCTATTACTTCCTCCAGAGAGGCGACTGGCCGTACACCTTTAGCTGCCAGGTCTTCTACCACCTGCCGGTTATGGATTAAGGGCCCCAAAGAAGCCAGTGGCTTTGGAGCTCTTTCCGCCATTTTTACGGCCCGCGCGACACCGGAACAAAACCCCGCATAGTCGGCGACGATCACATCCACCGGGTCATCTTCTCCTCAATAACGTTATTAAGAGTTCGCGAAAAATCGGCTAATTCCTGCCTATAAGACTAAAAACCTATAATTCCTGCAGTAATTTAGCTATGGCCTCTCTGGCCAAATCGGTCAGTTCGTCCACCTCCTGAGGGCTGTAGCGGCCGCTATGCCGGGGAAACAGGGGGGCGCCGATAGCTACGTAAAAAGGATGAAACCATCCTCGGCGAAAGACACTATCGGTACCTTTAAGAGCAACCGGAACCAGGGGGGCACCGGTCTTCAGGGATAAAAGCGCCGCACCACCATAGAAACGGCCGAGCTCGCCCGCCCGGACCCGCGTACCCTCGGGGAACATCCCCACCACCTGGTCCTGACGCAGCATATCCAAGCTGGCCTGGAGGGCCGCCCGATCGGACCTTCCCCGTCTGACGGGAAAGGCCCCTAGAGCGCGTAAAAGAGCCCCCAGTCCGGGTATTTTAAAGAGCTCTTCCTTGGCCATAAAACGCACCTGCCGGGGGACGGCCACTCCCACCGCTACCGGGTCCCACAGAGACCGGTGGTTGGCCACCACTATGGCCGGCCCCTCCTTAGGAAATAGCTCCTGCCCTCTAACCTGCCAGCGGCAGAAGTAGCGGAAAAAGAGATAGCAGACGAACTTGGCAAAACGGTAAAACAAGGCGGGGTTATCCCCCTCTTCTAGGAAGTTTGCCTAATTATACATAAAATATGTGCAGTTACTTCATCCGGTGATAGGTTGGTAGTATCGATTATCACGGCTTCCGGTGCCGGCCTTAAGGGAGCCACGGCACGCTGGCTGTCCTGGCGGTCGCGCTCCGCAATGTCCTCCCTAACCTGTTCCATGGTTACCAGCTTGCCCTGACTTACCAGTTCCTGCCAACGCCGTCTGGCCCGCTCCTCCAGGGAAGCGGTTAAAAAGAACTTGTAAGTTGCCTCCGGCAGTACGTGGGTGCCTATATCTCTGCCGTCCATTACTACCCCGCCGCCGGCAGCCATTCTTCTCTGGTGCTTGACCAGTTCCCGCCGCACCCCGGGTAAAGCAGCCACCTGGGACACCTTTTGCGAAACCTCCGGGCTGCGGATCTCCCTTGTTACGTCCTGTCCATCACAAAACACCGCTGTGGCCCCCGGGGCAAGTATTCTAAACTCCAGGGAAGTGGTCGCCGCCAGGTCGGATAAGGCTTTTTCGTCGGCGAGGTTTAGGCCCTGAGTCAGGGCCTTCCAGGTGAGGGCGCGGTACATAGCTCCTGTATCGATATATAAATAGCCCAGCTTTTCAGCCACCTGCCGGGCTACCGTACTTTTGCCCGCCCCAGCGGGCCCGTCTATGGCTATATTGTCCCTCACTTTAGCAAAGCCTCCAGATCCGACATAAAACCGGGGTAGGAAATGGCCATACATTCGGCACCCCGGATAACTGTTTCCCCGGTGGCGATGAGACCCGCTACTACCAAGGCCATGGCCAAACGGTGGTCGCCATGGCTGTCCACCACCGCTCCGTGCAAAGTGCCCCCCTCTAAAATCATTCCATCGGGCAAGGTTTCTATTCTAGCTCCCATTTTACGCAGTTCCATGGCCAGGGTAGCAATCCGATCGCTTTCCTTGACCTTTAACTCGGCCGCATCCTGGATAACGGTCTGTCCCTCGGCTACCGAGGCGGCCACGGCCAACACGGGTATCTCGTCGATTAACCGCGGGATAAGGGGGCCCCCAATCTTGGTGCCCCGCAGGCTACTGCTCTTGGCGCTTACCACCCCATAAGGCTCGCCCGCGCTCAGCCCTTCCGGATAAACCTGAATCTCGGCTCCCATATCGGTCAGTACGGTAAGCAACCCCGTCCGCGTGGTGTTTAAGCCCACGTTGTGCACCACTATCTCCGCCCGGGGGTGCACACAGGCGGCCACTAGGAAAAAGGCCGCGGCCGAGAAATCTCCCGGAATCTTTATTTGAAAAGGACGCAACCTTTGCCTTCCCCAAAGGCTAATTTTCCAATCTTCTTTTTTTATTTTCACTCCGCAGAATTCCAGCAAGCGCTCACTATGGTCCCGCGCAGGTACGGGCTCCCTCACTACGGTTTCCCCTTCGGCCGCGAGGCCGGCCAACAAAATGGCCGATTTGACCTGGGCGCTGGCCACCGGCAGGCTGTAATCAATGGGCCGCAGGCTGCCCCCTCTTATGCTTAAAGGTGCCAGATTGCCCCCTTCCCGTCCCCAAATCTGGGCGCCCATTTGCCTTAAAGGGTCGGCTACCCGTCCCATGGGTCTTCGTCGCAAAGACCTATCCCCCGTCAGGACTGAGTAGAAAGGCTGTCCGGCCAGGACCCCCATAAGGAGGCGCATAGTGGTACCCGAGTTTCCGGCATCCAGCACATCTTCAGGTTCCCTTAAACCCTCTGGTCCCTGTCCTCGGATCTTAAGGGTGCCTTCCCCGCACCTCTCTATTTGAACCCCCAGGCCCTGCAAGCAGCGCAGCGTGCTCCGGCAGTCGTCGGCTTCCAGGAAACCGCTTATCTCCGAAAGGCCGTCGGCCAGAGCAGCGAAAATGGCCGCCCGGTGGGAAATAGATTTGTCTCCCGGTGGAGTAATTTCGCCTTTTAAAGCCTGTGTGGGCCTCACCCTTAAGTCCAACCTGTTTTCCTCCCCGACACCAAAGTTAGCAGGAAAGCCATGGGCTGTCAAGCGCTGCCTAAACTTGCGCATCTCCGAGTTTCGCCGGAGAGGCCTGCTTAAGCTCCAGGCGCGCGACTAAACCCGTGGGCTAGCCAAACTTAACCTTGGCGAAAAAGCGAAGGGGTTCCACTGTCCCGCCAGCGGGCCGTAACGCCGTTCCTGCGCAAAACGGCTAAGGCCTGTTCCGCCGCGGATGCACTGGTAAAGCCCAAACGTATGGTGCCCCCTTCTCCCTCCCGCACCCTTAATATTTCGATATCACTGATATTGATCCCTTCTCGTCCCAGCATCTGGCCTATAAAGCCGAGGACTCCGGGTTTGTCGGGAACCGTTATTACAATTTCGTGGAGGGCAGGCAAGAGTCCCTTCTGCCTCACAGGGATCTGGGCGCGCAATTCCCGGGCGGTCTGCAAAGCTTGTTCCAGGCCCTCTCCATCCCCGGCCTTAATCAAATCCCCCAGTTCCTTAAGCTCCCTTTGCCACAGTTCCAACATCTGCAGAATAGTCTCGGCGTTGTTTAAATATATATCCCGCCACATTACGGGATTTCCCCCCGCCACGCGGGTGGTATCCCGGAAACCGCCGGCAGCCAGCATTAACAACTCCGGATACTCTTGGGAAAGCCTGGAAGCCACTTGCATTAGTGATACCGCCAACAAATGGGGCAGATGGCTCACCGCACCTACAATGCGGTCGTGGTCTTCGGGGGAAAGGTGAAGAACTCTGGCTCCCAGGGCTTTAAGGACTGCTTCCAGCCGCCGGAGGGCGTCCTGATTGGTCCTTTCGGTAGGGGTTAAGAGGTAAACGGCATTCTCCAGGAGGTAGGGGTCCGCCGCCCCGATGCCGGCCCTTTCCGATCCGGTCATGGGGTGTCCGCCGATATAATTAGCACGGGAAGCAAAGATGTTCTCCAGGGTACCGACCAAACTGCCCTTGGTGCTACCCGTATCGGTAACCACCGCCCCCGGCGGCAAATAAGGAACTATTTGGCGGGCTACGGCAAGCAGAGAACCTACGGGCAGGGCTAAAATCACCAGTTCGGCCTCTTTTACTGCCGCCGGCGCACTGCCTGCCGCTTTGCTTATGGCTCGTACTTCCAGGCCCACCTCCAGCGCCTGGGCCTCCCGGTCATAACCCACAACTTCTCGGGCCACCCCGCTCTGGAGCAGGGCCATCCCCATGGAACCTCCGATTAATCCCAGCCCAATGATAGCCGCCCGTTCAATCATGACCCCTCTCCCTCTTTATGGCAAGGATACGAACCCAGGACTTTCAATAGGGCTGTCCGGGGCTTCAACGCCGCCAGCACGCCGGACAGAGGTTCTGAAGCCGCATGCCCTTCACAATCCAGGTAAAAAAGATACTCGCCCAATTCCTTTTTCGTCGGGCGAGATTCGATGCGGGTTAAATTAATTCCGGCCTCCGCAAAATAACGCAGCACTTCATAGAGGCCTCCGGGGCGGTTCTCCGGCACGGCCAGGACCAGCGAAGTCTTGTACGGTCCCTCCCGTTCGGGCGCCTCCCGGCCGATTATCACAAAGCGGGTCTTATTACCAGGGTAATCTTCAATTCCTCTCCGCAAAATGGGAAGAAGGTAAAGTTCGGCTGCAAAAGGAGAACCTATGGCAGCAACCTTCTCCCGGCTGGCCGCCACGCGCATGGCTTCCGCCGTGCTGTTCGCCGCACACACGCGAACCCCGGGCAAATATCCGGCCAGGAAACGGCGGCACTGGGCCAAGGCTTGGGGATGAGACCATACTTCTTCTATTCTTGCTAATTCCCGGGTCCGGCCGGCCAGACAATGGTGAACCTCCAGCACCACTTCTCCAATGATGCGGAGCTCCGGTTCCTCTAAGAGCAGGTCCAGAGTCAGATTGACGCTTCCCTCGATGGAATTCTCTAAGGGTAAAACCGCGGCCTGACTCTCACCCCGGTGCACCGCCCGGATGACTTCCGGCAGGCTATCTACAGGAAGAAAGGCATCGGCTCCCACTCGGGAACCCCAGGCCACGGCCGCCTGGTGGGAAAAAGTCCCCTCAGGGCCTAAATAGGCTACTGTTTTCATTCCTGTACCCGTGCTAGGCTCCTTCCTAATACTCCTGCTACCTGAGCCACCTCACCCACCAAGGTGGAAAACTGCTCGGGTTTAATGCTCTGCGGCCCGTCGGACAGGGCATTTTCCGGATTGGGATGCACTTCTATCAGCAACCCATCGGCTCCGGCGGCGATCGCCGCCCGGGCCAGTGGAATCACAAGGGACCTCTTTCCGGTTCCGTGGCTGGGATCGGCCACCACCGGCAAATGGGAAAGCTGTTTTACCGCCGCCACTGCGCTCAAGTCTAAAGTATTGCGGGTGTATGTTTCAAAGGTCCGGATACCCCGTTCACAAAGAATAACCTTAAAATTGCCCTCAGCCAAAATATATTCGGCTGCCAGCAGCCATTCCTCTATAGTAGCCGAGAGCCCTCGCTTCAAAAGTACCGGCTTATCCAACTTAGCTACCGCCTGCAACAGAGCAAAGTTCTGCATGTTGCGAGAACCGATCTGTAATACGTCGGCTACTTCCGCTACCGCTTTTGCTCTAGTTTGATCCGTTACTTCGGTGACAACGGCCAGGCCCGTTTGCGCCCGGGCTTCGGCCAAAATTTCCAATCCCAGTTCGCCCAGCCCCTGAAAGGAGTAAGGAGAAGTCCGGGGTTTAAAAGCACCGCCCCGCAACATGGTAGCGCCGGCTTCCCGGACCGCGTGAGCCGTTTCTAGAAACTGTTCCCGTCCTTCCACAGCGCATGGACCGGCGATGATGTGAATCTCCGGCCCGCCAACGCGAAGCCTCCCTACCTGCACCACAGTATCATCGGGTTTAAACTCTCGACCGGCCAGTTTATAAGGTTTAAGTATAGGAACTACCTTCTCTACCCCCGGCATTGCCTCCAGGGACTGCAATTCCAGGCGACTTTTGTCCCCGATGGCGCCGATGAGGGTACGTACTACCCCGCGGGAAAGGTGGACTTTGAACCCCGCACCCTCCAGCCTTTTTATTACGGCCTGAATTTCCTCTTCCTTTGCTCCGCCCTGCATTATCACTATCATATTTGACTGTCCCCCCTACAGTCTACCTTTCGATGGTCAGGCAACCGCCAGGAGGTGATAGAAAAAAGCATCACCCCGCCAGGAGTGATGCCCTATTTTGCTGCCTCACCCTCCTGCCGTGCTACCATCCTGCTCTCCTCCGGAAAAATCCGGGTATAAAACTACCATCCTACCTACAAGTTAAGTTTACTGTAAACTATACCACAGCTACCCCCTCCTGGCAAGGGGTAACTTGGCTGAGCTATCCCCAGTTTTGATCCCAGGCCTGCTTGGCTTTCGCTCGCTTATGGCTTCCCTCGC
>JAZHPA010000039.1:0-26080 GCA_051024685.1 Moorellaceae bacterium AZ2
TTTCGCCTCGCTAAGTTTGGCTACCGCTCAGGTTTAGTCGCTCGCTTCCAAGCCCAAGCAGGCCTGCCCTGCAAAAACTGGGGATAACTCAGGGTCTACCCCTGAGCTATCCCCACTTTTTATTCCAGGCCTGCTTGGCTTTCGCTCGTTCCAAAAACCCTCGCGGGCAGGACTTTTGCTCGGCCTCAAAGCTTAAGGCGGGGTTCCCTCGTCAGCCGGCATCCCTGCCGATGGGCCGGTCTCGGACCTCCTATCCTTGACCCCGCCTCCGCTTGCGGCCAAAGCTTAAAGCCTGGGCCAGCCGCGAAGGCTTGCTCGCTCGCTTTCAAGTCCAAGCAGGCCTCCCCTGGAAAAAGGGGGGATACGCCAGGGGCTAGCCCCTGTGGGTGGACCCCAAAGCCCGTTGACAGAAGGTCTTTTTAAGGCTACTATATAAGTAATAAAGAATAAAGGAATGTAATTAAAGATATAAGGAGTGGAAAAAAGTGAAAAGTGAGCAGAATAACGATAATATTCGTCACCATCATCACCATCATCACCACGGTTACCTGGAAACAGGAAAGGTGAGCGGCTGGAATCTGGTACTAACGATGTTGTTAAACTTGCTTATTACCATAGCGGAAGTGATAGGGGGGTTACTTTCGGGGAGCCTTTCCCTGGTTTCCGATGCCCTCCATAATTTAAGCGATGTGGCAGCTGTGGCTATAAGCCTGGCTGCGTTACATTTTTCCCGGCGGGAGGCTACCCGGGAAAAAACCTTCGGTTTTCAACGCCTGGAGATCCTGGCAGCTCTGTTTAATTCAGCCGTATTGATAGTGATTTCAATCCTGCTGTTTAAGGAATCTATATTCCGCTTATTGCATCCCCAGGCTATCAATAGCCCAATGATGATAGCCGTCGGGATCGTAGGGTTACTTGCCAACGCTCTGGCGGTTTTTCTTTTGCGGCGTGATGCCGGCAAGAGCTTGAACGTGCGATCTTCTTACCTGCATTTATTCTCCGACGCTTTATCTTCAGTGGTGGTAGTTGCCGGCGGTGTCGCGATTTATTTCTGGCATGTGACCTGGGTAGATCCTGTTTTGACAATATTAATCGGTCTGTATGTATTAAAGGAAGGCTGTGAGATTGTTGCCGATACCTTCCAAATTCTCATGGAAGGTACGCCCAAGGGAATAGAGTTGGAAGAAATATATAAGTCTATCAAGAGCCTGCCGGGTATCCGTGACCTGCACCATGTCCATGTCTGGCAGCTCGGGGAGCGGCAGATTAATTTCGAGGGCCACATCGACCTGGAACAGGATATATCCATCAGCGAATCGGAAAAGCTGCGCCGGCAAGTAGAAGTTTTATTGCGGGATAAGTTTGGCATCGAACACGTCATGCTGCAGATGGAATATGAAGGTTGTCCTGGAACCGGGCTGATTCGTAATACGTGTAGTAGATTGTTGGACAATTAACATTTGGGAGGATGACATACATGGAACGCATCTATAATCTGAAAGCGGAGTTTTTCAAAGCCCTGGCCCACCCCACCAGAGTGCGGATTATAGAACTTTTACGCCAGGGGGAACGCTGCGTTTGTGAGTTGATGGAAGAACTGGAATTAGAACAGCCCAACATTTCTCAGCACCTGGCCGTTCTGCGCAAGCAGGACATTGTCGAGGCCACCAAAGACGGTTTGCGGGTGATTTACCGCATCAAGGATCCCCGCATCGTTACTTTACTGGACCTGGCGGGGGAGATTATCGCCAGGGAGATTGCCGAGACCATGGCACTCATGCAAGGATTTAATAAAGCTAAAGTAAGATAAAAGGGTGAAAAAGGGTGAACAATATTTGCTCCCCGGGGTGACCATCTACAGTCCCAGGAAATGGAGCGGAAGGAGAACTGGTCCCGGAAGTGGTGCCTACACCCTGGACGAAGGCCACGATATTATGGTCCGTGTGGGCCTGCACTGCGCGTCCCTGGCCCATAAAACTATCGGCACCCTGGAGCGGTATTGTGCTTTGCATACATGGACGTACAGGGGGGGCACAAAAGGGAGGTGGTACCTGTGTGTTCTGGAAAATATAGGTGTAACACTAGAGTGGAAACCTGCCTGTCCGAAGCGGAAAAAATCCGCCTGCAGGCGGTTTTGAGCCAGGACATTGAGATGGGCATTACCGAGGCGGCAAAGATTCCGGTTAGGGCACGGTATGCGGCCAGGCCGGTGAGGCTGAAACCCAGGGCGCTGAGGGCCGTTCCTAGTGTAAAGAGTGCATGGCTCTGGCGCATCCCCAGTTTTGCTTCTAGGCCTGCTTGACTTTCGCTCGCAAAGGCCTCCCTCGCGGGCCAAACTAGTGCTCGGCCTCAAGCTCCGGCGGACTTCCCGGCAAATTCGACCTCCTGTCTCAATTGCCGGCCTCGGCCATCCGTGGCCTCAGGCGGCTTGCGCTTTCGGCCGAAGCCCAAGTTTGGCTAGCCGCTCGGGTTTAGTCGCTCGCTTTTAAGTCCAAGCAGGCCTCCCTGGCGAAAACTGGGGATAACTCAGTGCATGGCTAGGTTGACCACCTGCCTTTTGCCATAACGGTCGGCCAGACCATTGAGAACTGAGACGAATTCTTAAATATTATTGACAGGGATTTTGTAGTTCAATATTATATAATTAATAACTTATTTAAGGGGGTGAAGGGGGTGACATTAAAGGAGTGGGAAAAGGCCTTTAAAGCCTTGGGCCAGTATTTACGATTGCGGATCATCGCCCTGTTGGCCGAAGGAGAGCTGTGCGTCTGCGAGCTGGAAGAGATTTTGGGTATTACCCAGCCGGCCATCTCCCAGCACCTGCGAGTTTTGAAAGAAGCTGATCTGGTCCGGGAGAAAAAGGTTGGCCAGTGGGTGTTTTACCGCCTCAACAAAGAGAGACTGGCCGCAGTTCTCCGGGGATGGCTGACGTACCTGGACGTACCCCTGGCGGAAAAAGAGGAATTTGCTCCCGACTACGAAAAGCTGCAGCAGCTCCTGGAAAATCCCAAGGTTGCCTGTAGAGCACCCCGACGAAAGGATGGCAAAGACGGCAACAATTAGAACTCGTTTGTGGGATGATGCGCAATATCTTCATAGTCCGTACTAAAGTAACCGGGTAAACGGCAGCAAAAGGAAGGTATTATGAAGAAGGAGGATGGCTATATATAATGGCACCGGCAACCAACTATCAACCTGTAGCCAGGTTATCCCTGCTGGATCGTTTTTTGACCCTGTGGATCTTCCTGGCCATGGCCTTCGGTGTAGCCCTTGGTTATATCGTACCTGGGGTGGCGGATGCCCTGAATAAAATGTCGGTGGGTACAACTTCCATCCCCATCGCCATAGGCCTGATCGTCATGATGTATCCTCCCCTGGCCAAGGTGAAATACGAAGAACTGGGCAAGGTGTTCCGCAACGGCAAAGTTATGGCCCTGTCCCTTATCCAAAACTGGATTATCGGTCCCATCCTGATGTTCATCCTGGCCGTTATCTTTTTGCACAATTACCCGGAATATATGGCCGGACTTATATTAATCGGCCTGGCGCGCTGTATCGCCATGGTCATCGTCTGGAACAGCCTGGCGCGAGGTGATGCCGAATACGCCGCCGCCCTGGTGGCTCTGAACTCCATCTTCCAGGTTATTTTTTATTCGATTTACGCGTATATATTCATTACTCTTCTACCGACTTGGCTGGGCTTCCAGGGGATGAAAGTTCACGTGACCATCGGCGAGGTGGCCACCAGCGTGGCCATCTACTTGGGTATCCCCTTTGTAGCCGGCTTTCTAACCCGCTTCATCCTGGTGCCGGTAAAGGGGAAGGAATGGTATGAGAAAAATTTTGCCCCCAAAATCAGCCCCCTGGCCCTAATCGCCCTGTTGTTTACCATAGTAGTCATGTTTTCTTTGAAAGGTCAGTATATCGTCTCCTTACCCATGGATGTAGTCAGGGTAGCGGTGCCCCTGATTTGCTACTTTGTCTTCATGTTCTTAATCTCCTTTTTCCTCAGCATGCGCCTGGGGGTTAACTATGAGCAGACCACCACTCTCTCCTTTACTGCCGCCAGCAACAACTTTGAGTTGGCCATTGCCGTGGCCGTAGCCGTCTTCGGTATCAATTCCGGCCAGGCCTTCGCCGCGGTCATCGGTCCCCTTATTGAAGTGCCGGTGATGATCGGGCTGGTGAACGTGGCCCTGGGCTTCCGACGGCGGTATTACGGAGCGGTACCGGGTGAAAAGTAACTGGAAAGGCAAATTAGGCCTCTGATTAAGCCGGCAAAAGGGGACGGCCAACATGCGCCTCCCTTTTGCCGTATTATCTCACAAGAGACACAGCAGGAGAGGTTTGTTGGTTGACCCTCCCGGAGTGCCAAAAAGAAGTTAGAAGAAGCGGTCTGCAGGAGGCGGTGAGGGACAATATCTTAGCGGGAGGGACTGCGGTAGAAGAAGACTTCCATTTTCACATGGCCATTGTTCGGGCCACCCCCAGTCCTATTTTTATCCAGGTGGCCGAAGCCATTGAGCAATATTGGTTTAGATAGCTTTAAGTTATTTAGAGATGGGGCTTATAAGGCCATGAAGATGCATATAGAAAACGCCATCCGCAAATGGGAAACTTGAGAGTACGGCTGCAGCGGAGAAGAGAAAAGCAAAGTGCAAGGGGGATGCCCCAAGTGTGGCTGTTTCTTGCCGGTGCCGGAAGTGGTTCAGACTTTACATAAATGCGGGGATTGCAGAAGTTTGGAATGCCGTGAATAAAGCCTTTAGGCACCCAATTAAAGAATTAAAACCCCAAACGAGTGGGGCCCGGAGATACTGTTTCACCCACCACTTTGCCGTGGGACAGTTTAAGTTTAACCTGTAAGGGGGTAAGCCAGATGTACGGCTATAACGGCAAGGTTGCCGTCGTCGACCTGACCACCAGAACCGTACAAGAGAAACCTTTAACTTCCGAAGAAGCCAAAAAGTTCATAGGTGGTAGCGGTCTGGGGGCCTATTATTTAGTCTCACATTTCAGGCGCTATTCTAAGGACACGACGGTAGATCCGTACAGCCCGGAAAACCCGCTCATCATCACGGTAGGGCCTTATGTTGACACGCCGGTACCATGTAGTGGACGACATGCAGTCACCACGGTGTCTCCCCTCACAGGTATCTTTGCGGAGTCCGACATCGGAGGTTCCTGGGGGATAACTTTTAAACGTTCGGGCTATGATGGATTGATTGTCACCGGGTGTGCCGATTCTCCGGTATATATACTGATTGAAAAGAACCGCGTCAGTATCCATGAGGCTGCCCAGTACTGGGGTAAGGATACCTTTGCCACCTATGAGGATCTAAAAAAAGCCACCGGCGGAGAAGTAACCTGCATAGGGCCGGGGGGCGAAAGGTTGGTCAGGTATGCTTCCATTATGAGTGATGGTAGAGACGCCAGGGCGGCAGGCCGTTGCGGTGTGGGTGCTGTTATGGGCTCCAAAAAGCTCAAAGCCGTTGTGGCCAGAGGAGATAAACGTACTGATATATGGGACAGATCTAGCTTGGTGGCTTCGGTTAAATCCCTGATCCCTCAAATCCGCCAGGGCAACGCCGGTATGACGCGGTACGGTACCGCAGGAGGGGTTATTACCCACGAAAGCTACGGGAACTTTCCTTTACAGAACTGGCGACTCGGCAGATGGCCGGAAGGCGTGGAAAAGATATCGGGCCAACGGATAGAGCAAACCATTTTAGTAGGAAGGTACTACTGTCATGGTTGCGTAATAGGGTGTGGGAAAAAAATTCACATACGGGAAGGGAAGTATGCGGGAGTAGAGGGTGCGGGACCGGAATATGAAACCTTAGGGTGTTTGGGCGGAATGTGCCTCATAGACGACCTCGAAGCCATAGCCTACGCCAACGAACTGTGCAACAGGTATGGGATAGATACCATCTCCACGGGTAGCACCATTGCTTTTGCTATGGAGGCTTTTGAAAAAGGCCTGATTAGCGAACATGATACAGGAGGGGTGAAACTCACTTGGGGTAATGCCGAAGCTATGGTGGAAATGGTCCGACAGATAGGCGAGAGGGTAGGTTTAGGGAAGCTTTTGGGGGAAGGAGTGAAGCGGGCCGCGGAAACCATAGGCGGGCTGGCTTGGGAGTTTGCCCATCACGTTAAAGGGCTGGAGTTTCCCGCCCATGACCCCCGAGCCTTCAACGGGGTAGCCTTGGCGTATGCCACGTCCAACAGAGGGGCCTGTCACTTGCAAGCCTTTACCCATCCCTTTGAGCGGGTGGTAAAGATGCCCGAACTGGGATATGAAGAACCCCACAACCGTTTGGCCGTGGAGGGCAAGGGGGAATTTGTGGCCAGGTTACAAAACCTGATGTCCATGGTCGATTCTCTCAAAATATGTAAATTCGTATTTAACGGTGGTATTCAAGTAAGTCACTTGACTTCGTGGTTAAACTATATTACCGGCTGGAACCTGAGCACCGGGGAATTCCTGGAGACAGGGGAACGGTTATTTACCCTCAAGAGAATGTTCAACGTGCGCTATTGCGGTATAAGCAGAAAAGACGATACTCTGCCACCTCGTCCTTTAACCTACAAGCGGAGGGGTGAGGGTGTAACGGTCAACTTGCCCCCCCTGGGCCGTATGTTGAGTGACTACTATGAGTACCGTCAGTGGGACGAGACGGGGGTACCGACGCTAAAAGTATTGGAGAAGCTGGACATAGCGGATCTCTTTTGAAGCTTAAAATTGACGGCCGGGAGTTGTTAGGATGCTGTATACTGACAAAACTTCCGACTGATAGGCGGTGTTTTGCCCAAGTGTGGACTGAGAGGAAGGTGCTTCCCAAGGAATACCATATGGGTCCTGTCCTCACCATCTGTGTTATCTTCTCGGGGCTCTTTCTTCTGGGAATGGCAGTAATTTCTATCATGTAGCAATTTGGTAAAATGTCCTAAGCAGGTATCACGGTAACGCCGGGTTCAAGGGGGTTAATGTTAACGGCCTGCGAAGGTGGTAACATTGACTCCCTCCTTTCATGTTCCATGAGAATGGGGGTTTAGGGATGCACATAGAAGGCTTAGAAAATGTAGTTTTGCCCCGGATGTATCGCATAAAGCAGACCTTTCCCGATCTGGCCCTGCGGGATATCGCCGGAAAGATCAGAGAGGAAATGGCGCGGACCAGGATTCGGGAGAGAGTGGCGGGCGGCAAGAGGGTGGCCATAGCCGTAGGCAGTCGGGGGATTAATAATATAGCCCTCATAGTAAAGAGCGTGGTGGAAGAAGTAAAGAGATATGGGGGCCAGCCCTTCATAGTTCCGGCCATGGGCAGTCACGGAGGGGCCACGGCCGAGGGGCAAAAAGAAGTGCTGGAGCGCTACGGCGTGACCGAAGAATACGCCGGTGCGCCGATAATTTCCTCTATGGAAGTGGTGTCTCTGGGGAAGACGGCCAAAGGCGTAGAAGTGTTCATGGATAAAGAAGCTTACAGTGCGGATGCCATTATAGCCATTAATCGGATAAAGCTGCACACGGACTTCCGCGGGGAGATCGAGAGCGGAGTTTTGAAACTCTTGGCCATAGGTTTAGGAAAACACAAAGGAGCGGCTAATATACACCGGTACGGGGCGTGGGGTTTGAAGGAGCACATTCCAGAAGTGGCCAAAGTAATGATAGAGAAAGGGCCGGTAGCCTTAGGTATAGGGATAGTAGAAGATGCTTATGACCACACGGCCATAGTAGAAGCCATGGAACCGCAGGAGATAGAGGAGAGGGAAAAGAGGCTGCTTAGAACACAGCGGGAGCTTATGCCTTCTTTGCCTGTGGCCAAGATAGACGTGCTAATAGTGAATGAGATGGGGAAAAACATAAGCGGGTGCGGGATGGACACCAACGTGATAGGGAGGATAAAGATCAAAGGGATGCCGGACCCCGAAAGGCCGGATATACAGGTAGTAGTAGTGCTGGACTTGACCGAAGAGAGCCATGGCAATGCAGTAGGTATAGGGCTGGCGGACCTTACCACCAGGAGGCTGGTAAACAAAATAGATTTTGAACAAATGTATGCCAACTGTATAACTTCTACATTTCCGGAGAGGGGGAAAATACCGGTCACTTTGGAGACAGATGAACTGGCTATAAAAACGGCCTTCCTGTGGATAGGACCGGTAGATAGCCAGGAGGCCAAGGTTATCCGGATAAAGAATACTTTGGAACTAAGCGAGATGTATGTTTCTGAGGCCTGCCTTAGGGAACTAAAGGGGCGTTCTGACATAGAAGTCCTGGAAGGCCCGGTAGAGATGCAATTCGACGTGGAGGGAAATCTGGTATAGAATTCGTCGTTAACATTGAAGAATGCAGCCGCATAGACATAAACAGCCTGCCTTATCCCATTAAAGAAGCAGTAAGGACCTGGCAAAATAGGAATAAAACGGAAGAGATAGTGGTTATAACGATTATGGAGAAAAAATCACAGATTTAAAACTGCTAAATAAGCATGGTTGGACAGTAGAAGGGGAAAAGAAAGCCTCCCGGGAACTAGGAATAAGCCTGGCCACTCTTTTAATCGAGCCATGCTTCCTACGTAACCGGGGGCCGCGACCCTCTATGAGATAAATCCCCGCGGCTTAGACCTCCAACACTGATCGCTCCACCGCTATTTGAGAAGCGGGAAATACAGCTTGTGCTTCGGCCAGCAATTCCTGAGGCCGGTACCAGGAGCGCAAGTGGGTTAAGATTAATCTTTTGACTCCGGCAACCCGGGCCAGTTCGGCTGCCTGGCCGGCCGACATGTGGCCGGTGGCCCCTGTTTCAAGGTCGGTTCTTAGGTAGGTGGCCTCCGCCAGGAGCAGATCTGCCCCTTCGGCGAAAGAAGCCAGTTCCTCGGAATACTCGGCGTCACCTGTATAGACCATGGTTTTAGCGCCCCGGCAAATGCGCATGGCTAAGGAGGGCAAGGTATGCCGGGTGGGCATAAAGCTGAGGCTAAAATCCCCGACGGTCACTTCTTGCCCCGGCTCTAGGGATTTAGCCTCCAGGGCTTCCTTGTATGTAAGGTTACGAAAAATATCCTCGGGCTGGGTGGGCGCCCAGATGGGTACCGGCCCTTTTCTTTTTCCTTCGGCCACGGCTTGGTCGATGGCGTAGCGATAAACCCAAAGATCGCTCATATGATCCCCGTGCAGGTGGGAAAGAAAGACCGCGTCCACCTGCCAGTAGGGGGCGTATTCCTGCAAGCGGGTTATGACGCCGCTGCCGAAGTCCAGCACCAGCCGGGTATTTTCACTTTCCAGAAGATAGCCCAAACAGGCCCCTCCGGGAGGAGGATAGGGCGTATAGCACCCCAGTATGGTCAAGCGCATGTGCATCTCTCCTTTCCTGCGTCCTAACCATAATACCGTCCTGCTCCTGCTTTAAGCTTGCGGCCGGAAGGCCGTGCCCCGCGCCAGGGCGAGAAGCCTCCCGGTTCCCTCCTCTTCGATGGTGACATCATAAATGCCGGTACGTCGGGTAGCATAGTGCTCCCGGGCGGTGGCGATGAGCCTGCTACCTGCATGAGCAGGGGCAAGGTAATTAATGGTCACCGTTAGGGCTACTGACTTTTCTCCCCGGGAGTTACTGGCCAATCCCAGGGCGGTATCCGCCAGGGTAAAGAGGGCCCCTCCATGGCCAATGCCATGGAAATTTAACATGTGGTCCGCCAAAGTCATGGCTACCCGGGCATAGCCGGGAGCCACTTCCAGCAATTCCACCCCCAGATAACGAGGGAAGGCGTCACATTGGAATTTTCGCTGCATGTCTTCCCAAGGCTCCAATGGTTTCTCTCTCCCACCTTAATAAATTAAAAGAGGTCTTCGGTCCTACCTCGGTTTGGGCTTGGAGGCAATAATGTGATAGGTGCGGCCGTCGCTGTCCCCCCGGCTTTGATAGTCCAAACCCCAATCCTCCAGAAGCTCAATAATGGGGTCAGCCTGGTGGGCGTCGGCGGCCTCCAAGGAAATGGTGAGGTGGTCGCCGGCCTGCAGCCGGGGAAGGGCGCTCCGGACATTCTCCAGGTCCCTGGGGGTAATAACCGGTCCCATCCATAGGGTGATGTCAGGCATTTTGGCTCCTCCCTTCGGGCACCTTGTACCCTTAGTATGGCTTGAAGGGAGTCTGTTTTATTTAAGAACACTCTCTGTTTAAAGCCGTAAGGAGCAGCACCAAACGCTCGGCGGCATCGGCCAGTAGCTCGGGCGCGTTTTTCAGGCAGAAGGAAAGGGGAACCGGTCGCGGCACGATGCTCATGAACCCCTTAATACCATGTTCTAAAACGGCGTTGGCGCCCTCCCCGATGGAACCCACTAAGGCTACTACGGGAATGCCGTATTTGCCGGCCAGCCGGGCCACCCCTACGGGCACTTTACCGTGGGCGGTCTGGCTGTTGATCTCACCTTCACCGGTAATCACCAGGTCAGCCCCCCGGGCAAGGATCTCCTCCAGCTTCACGGTTTCCATTACCAGGTCAATCCCGCGGCGCAAGACGGCTCCCAGGAAAGCCACCAGGCCCGCCCCCAGGCCCCCGGCGGCGCCGGCACCGGGGAGCTCCCGCACCTCCTTCCCCAAGTCACGGGCGATGATATCGGCCAGGCGGGCCAGGGCCGCATCCAGGCGCGGTACCATTTCCGGGGTGGCACCTTTCTGCGGGCCGTAGACTGCAGAAGCACCTCGCGGCCCGCATAAGGGGTTATCCACGTCACAGGCCACCATTATTTCCGCCTCTCGCACCCGGGGATCGAGGCCTTGCATGTCAATACGGTGGAGCTGTTCGAGGCCGGCAGCTCCAGGCGGAATATCTCTCCCTTCGCCATCCAGCAGCCGCACACCCAGGGCCTGGGCCATACCGGCTCCTCCGTCGTTAGTTGCGCTGCCGCCAATGCCCACGATCAGACGCCGGCAGCCTGCATCTAAGGCGTGGCGGATGAGCTCCCCGGTACCGTAAGTGGTGGTGAGCAGGGGGTTGCGTTTTTCCCTGGGTACCAGGGGTAGACCGGAGGCCTGAGCCATTTCTACCACCGCAGTCCTGCCGTCACCCAAAATACCCCAGTGTGCAGTCACGGGTTCTCCCAGAGGACTGGTGACCGTAGCAGTCACCATTCTCCCTGACGTGGCAGCTACTAGAGTGGAGGTTAGCCCTTCGCCGCCGTCCGCCAGGGGCACTTCTATGGTTTCGACTCCGGGTAAGGCTCTTTTTACACCGGCTGCTATGGCCGCTGCTACCTGAGGTGCATCGAGGCTCTCCTTGAAGGAGTCAGGGGCTATTACGATCCGCTTCATGACCACCCTCCTACAGAAGTTAGCTATGGACTTTCTGTCTAAAATAAATTTCGCCGGCCGGGCATAAAAACCTTTTTAGTAAGCACCCTAGTTACAAATACTTCATTTAAACCAAACTTCCTGAAGTGGGAGTTGAAATTTGCCTTGACGGGTGAACTGGTCTCTACTATAATGAGAACGGCAAAACAAGGGAATAAATAAGCAGTCCTTCGTTAGGTGAGGCTACTGCATAGACAAACGCCACTGCCCGGAAACGTCGAAAGACGCCAATGGGTCAACAGGTATTACCGGCGTAAGGTTTTACCTAATGTGGCTGAGAGGAATTCTCTAGCTATGCATGAGCCAAAGCTCAACGAGTGGGGGACGAGGTTTAGTTTTTATTTTGATTTTGGTCAAAGCCTGGACAAAGTCTTCCTGCTCGGGAAGGCTTTTTTTAATGCATTTCACCGGAGGTGAGAAGGTGGCACGGTTTACTAATCTAGCCATAACTATCTTGGCGGGGGCCTTGCTGGTCGCCTTTGCGTATTTTGCCTACCAGGGCCACCGGGTAACGGAACTGGCCGGGGCGGCGGCTATAGTGACAGACCTCAAAACGCTGCCCTACTATGCTTTCCGTTCTTTTCTGCGCATGCTGGCCGCTTACATTCTTTCCTTCGTGTTTTCCCTTGTTTACGGTTATAAAGCAGGAAGCGACCGACGGGCCGAAAAGATCCTGCTGCCGGTGCTGGATGTATTGCAGTCGGTTCCTATTTTGGGCTTTTTCCCGGCGGCAGTGTACTTTTTTATAAATTTGTTCCGGGGAAGCATCCTGGGGATAGAGCTGGCATCCATTTTTCTTATTTTCACCAGCCAAGTCTGGAACATGACCTTCGGATTTTACGAGTCCTTGCGGACCATTCCCAAGTACTTGAGCGAAGCGTGCTCAGTTTACGGCCTTAACGAATATTTGCGCCTAAAACGGCTTTACCTGCCGGCTGGAATTCCCAAACTGGTTTATAATAGCATTCTTTCCTGGGCGGGCGGCTGGTATTTTTTAATCGCAGCTGAAATCATAGCTTTAGGCCCCATAGAGTATTCCCTGCCAGGGCTGGGAAGCTATTTGATCCGTACAGTGGAAAAAGGAGAACTAGGGTTGACTTTAGCGGGACTGCTAACTCTAATCTTTATTATAGGCCTGATGAATATTTTTATCTGGCGACCCCTAGCTTTCTGGAGCGAAAAATTTAAATACGAATTTGACGGAGGTGGAGGGCAGGGGAAACCGAAGGGTCTGGGTTATCGGCTCTGGTGGCAGGCACCTGTTTTTAGCTGGGTAAGGGCCAAGGCTGTTGCCGTGTTCGGAGCTTTAATCGCGGCTATAGAGACTAGGGGGTTGAAACATTACGGTATCCTAAAGGCTACCACAATGTTGGGCCGACTTTTTTCCTGGGGAGCAGGGCTGCTACTGCTTTATGCCTTGGTCCGCGGTCTTGGGGCTTTGGCTGTTCTTCTCTCTTCCCCCTGGGAGCCGGAGCTTTTTGCTATTCCTAAGGCGATATTTTATTCTTTCTTGCGACTGGCAGCGGCGTATTTATTGTCTCTAGCCTGGACTTTACCGGTAGCAATATGGCTGGGCCATAATGAAAGAGCATATGAGATTTTAACCCCTGTATTTGAAGTGCTGGCCTCGGTCCCTGCCACGGCCTTATTCCCTGTGATCGTGTTTGTTGTTATCCGGTTAACGGGCAAAATGGATGTGGTATCAGTTCTCTTGCTTTTAACCGGCATGCAGTGGTATCTGCTTTTCAATTTAATCGCCGGTGTTAGGAACATTCCCAGGGACATAAAACAGGCAGCCTCGGCCTTTGGAGTTAAAGGACTTCTCTACCTACGGAGGGTAGTTTTTCCTGCCATGATACCTTCGTTAATTACGGGAAGCATTACAGCCTGGGGCGGCGGCTGGAATGCCCTTATTGTAGCCGAATACATTGTTTATGCCGGACGGACCTTTGCTGTCTTTGGGATCGGTTCTCTCTTGGACGAGGCCACCTATGGTACGGGTAACTTCCAGGTTATTTGGGCCAGCCTGATCGCAATGATGATAACTATTATCTTAATGAACCGTTTGGTGTGGCGTCCCCTTTTTACTAGGGCTACGGCCCGCTTCAGGATAGAAGGTTAGGGGGTGTTGGCAATGGCTTTACTGGAAATAAAGAATGTATATAAGACCTATACTGACGGGGGTCGCTCCCTAACTGTTTTGAAGGACGTTTCTTTTCAAGTGGAGGAAGGCCAATTCGTCTGTCTGGTAGGCCCTTCGGGCTCCGGCAAGAGTACCTTATTGCGGATGATCGTGGGCCTGGATGGGCCCTCCCAAGGAGAGATCCTGTACAGGGGTCAGCCAGCGCTAAAGGCCAGGGATAAAATGGCCCTTATTTTTCAATCATTTGCTTTGCTCCCCTGGTTGACGGTGATGGATAACGTAGCTTTGGGCTTAGAAGCCAGGGGTATACCCAGGGAGGAAAGGATCCTCCGGGCCGGAAAATATATAGATAAAGTGGGATTAGACGGTTTTGAAAATGCTTACCCCAGGGAGCTGTCCGGAGGTATGAAGCAGAGGGTAGGTATAGCCCGGGCCTTGACCATGGAACCGGAGCTTTTATGTATGGACGAACCCTTTTCGGCCTTGGATGCTTTTACGGCGCAGAACTTGCGTGAGGAGTTAATAGACCTTTGGCAGGACCCGGACTTGCCGGTAACCTCTGTGCTTATGGTTACTCACGGTGTAGAAGAAGCGGTATTTATGGCCGACCGGATCATTGTGCTCTCCAAAAGGCCGGCCAAAGTTTTAGCCCAGGTGGAGGTGACTTTGCCCCGGCCCCGCAATATGAGGGAACAAGCCTTTGTACAATTGACGGACAAAATTTACTCGCTTCTTTTCTAAAAGATTGGTATAATAAATGCAAGAAGAGAAAACACAGAGAGGGGATAGCAAAAGGGAGGTCAAAGCAACAGTGGACGTTGCTCCTCTACCCCCTGTGGGTATAGGGATGGTATTAGGTCTGCTAGAAATGTTGGAGGACGCTAAAGGAAGGGAGGATATTTTTAGGCTAGCCAGGAGCCTTTCCCTGGAACTGGATGATATCGGCCCTGTGATCGAAGCAGCTACGCTGTTGGGTTTTATCGAAACCAGTAATGGCGATATCAGCTTAACGGAATTGGGGAAGAGCTTGCTTGCAGCAGACATTAACGGTCGGAAAGCCATTTTGGCCCGGCAGCTCAAGACTCTAAATGTCTTTCAAAAGGTCTTACAGTTGCTGAATTCAACGCGCAAGCGGAGTGTTCGCAGGGAGAAAGTGGTTGATCTATTCGAGCAGAGTATGTCGGACGAAGATGCAGAGCAGCTTTTTCAAACGATAGTAGATTGGGGAAGGTTTGCCGAAGTTATTGCCTACGATACCCAAGGCGAACGGCTCTATTTAGAATAATTTCCCGGCCTTATGATACGATACCCCGCAGAAGACTCATAATGGCCGGTGCTGAAACAAGCAAAAGGCTTAAGGTCAAATGTACCACCCCCATTTGGTATATCACAAAAGGGAAAAACGTCATCCATGAGACATGCCATTCTTTTCGAGCTTACCCGCCCAGGAGGAACCGCACTATTAAACTCAATTCCACCTGGCGCCCACCAAGGGGACGGTAGCCCTTCTTGCTTTAAGTGTAAAGGGATCTTGGTAGTATAGCAGATTTCGCGGGGTATGGGACCTTGACTGCTTATGGAATATTTCTACTATCCTCTGGGATAACTCCTCCAGAAATTTACAGCTTATGAACGAAACTTTGACACATTACCCACTTGAGGTGGACGCGATCGCTTCCGCACGGCACGCTGAGAGAGGCACGGCCGCCGGGGTACTATGCTAGATATGCCGGACAACCATTTCTGCCTCAGTTCCCGGTTTCGGAGCGCAGCGTCAGCAAAGCCACCTCCGGCGGGCAGAAGAGGCGCAGCGGCAGGACGGTGGTGCCCAACCCGCGATTGGTATAGACCTGCGTAGAGCTTCCCGCTACCTCGCGCAGGCCGAGGGGGTATTCGCGCCCGAGGGGCGGGCAGTACAGGGCCCCAACCCCCGGCAGCCGGATCTGCCCGCCGTGGCTGTGGCCGGAAAGCTGTAGTTGAATGCCCCCGCGCGCCGCTCGGGGTGCGAAGTCCGGTGCGTGGACCAGGAGAATTTTGAAGTCTCCGGGCGGTATGGGAGCCATCGCCCTCGCCAGGTCAGGGTCGCCGGTCAGAGGGTCGTCCAGGCCAATGAGCCAGAAATGCCGGCCGCCCTTCTCGACGCGGACGCTCCGGTTAACCAGAACTTCCACCCCAGAGTCAGCAAGGGAGCGGGCTATCTTTTCTTTGCCGAAGCGGTGGTCGTGGTTGCCCATGACGGCATACACGCCCAGGGGCGCCTTAAGTCCTTCAAGCGGCAGGGTGTCCGCCAGGGCCGACTCCGCCGAACGATCCAAAAGGTCCCCGGTAAAAACGATGAGGTCGGGGTCAAGGGACGAGATGAGCCTCGTTATCTGCGCCATGGAATCCTTGCTGCGGAACCGGCCAAACCCATAATGCAAGTCGCTAATATGAACTATGGTCAGCCCGTCAACTTCCGCCGGGAGCTCAGGTAGCGGCACCTCCACTCTTTCCACAACCACGCCGCCGGATCTCGCTGCCAGGCCGTAAAGCAGGAGCAAAACCAGGCCGGAAATGACCATGTTCAGCACGCGCCACGACAGAAGGCGGTAGATAACGTGTTCGAGCATCTATACCTCTCCCTGAGAGTCCCTTTACGCCCGGCGCAACCGCTCCGACGGCTCGCATAGCCGGCGATCACCTGCCGCGCGTCCTCTTGCGGGTCGAAGGGAGCCGTTGCGCAGGTTCACCGGGCACGGGTTGAGCCACCTCGTTCTTGAGTTGATGAGAAAGCATGAGAACGCCCCCAGCGCATGCGCCGATACCTGCCGCCAGCAGAAGCCCAGCCCGGCCACCTTGCCCGCCACCGGAGCGACACAACAGCCGCCGTAACCCCCTTACACCGAATGTGCCCAAGCGGTTCACCCTGGTGAACTTTTATGCCAGCGGATGGCCACAGGCCCGGCAGTGGGGGAGAAAACGACTAGTTTCGATGCCGCACCGAGGACAGGTGATGGTTTGACCTGCACCGCACCAGGCGCAAAAAGGCCCAGGATTGGGAAAACCGCACACCGGGCACGCTCCCTTCCAGAGACGGCGGCGCTGCACGGCAGGCGCGGATAAAAACCGGTTCTTGAGATACACCAGGGCGGCGACGCAGATCGCCGACCCGCCGATGGAAACAACCCATTCCACCGGGACGACGTCACGCAGGAAGGGATACGCGATTTTAAAGGAGACCAGCAGTGCCTGCACCGCCCCAAAACCGAGGAAACTGGTGCCGATCACGGCATAACGGCCAAGGTAGGAACTCCGGCGGAAGAAGTTGAAGATGAAGAAGGTCAGGATGAAGGTAAACAGGGCATAACCAAGACAGGCGATCCCGGCCTTGAGGTCGCGGGCACGGCGAAGACGGGTCAGTTCCGCCTGCAACCGCGCCTGGGCCCGGTCAAATTCCTGCTGTGCGGGGTTGAGAATCTGGACCCGAAAAACCTCCAACTGTCTTTCCGCTTCCTCCCTGGCGGCCTGCGCTTCCTCTAGGGTTTTACGGTTTCGCTCCCACTGTGCCCGCTTGCCGGGGTCGTCGATGCCGCGGTCGAGGAGAGTGCGGTACTCCTCGCGGGCGGTTTCGTAGTCAAGACGCGCTTTGGTTTCGGCTTCCTGGCGTTGCCGGAGGATTCCAGCAAGCTCGCTTTCCTGCCCGCGCAACAGTCCCAGTTCCTGTTCCTGCCGGTCCAACTCGTACGCCTGGTGCAACCTTGCGTAGTTCGGGTGGGGGAATGCGCGATCAATGGCCACGGCCAGGCGAATGCCGCCGATCAGTAAAAATACGGCCAGCGCCAGGGCCAGGATCTTTTCCGCACGCGAGATCTCCCTTTCGTACGGGCTTTCTTCCATGCTGCTCTTCTCCCTATCTCAACATTTTTTGGTGACATCTTCCAGTTCGTGGGGCAACCGCTCCACCGTTGTCAAACTCAACCCAAGGCCTTAGGGTCGAGCGGGTGGCGAATGGCAGAACAAGGCTACAAATCCTGGCCTGTCCGCCCGGTCCGCCCCGGACCCCGGGGCCGCACGGGGCCGGGCACCCGATGAGGGCGGTCACCAGCAGGAGCGCAACCTGCAAAAAGAGTACCGCGGCGAAGGCCGGGCTGCTCGCCCGGGAGGGAAATTCCGTTCGCCCTCACGCTAATAATCCCCCTCTCTTGGACCCTCTCGAGTCCCCCGAACTAACGCGGGGGGAGGACACCCTTACAGCGGCTCGGAGAACTCGGGGCCTTTTCATGGCTTCGATGCCCTTTCACCGACGTTCTCGGGTAAGACCTCGGTAAGGTCCTTATCTAAGGGCTCGAATAGGCGCACCAAGCCTTCCTCCCCTTTTGTCGGCACGAAGCCTTGGAAAGCACTCACCATTGACATGGGGCCCGCCGGCGAGGATATTCCAGGTCGTCAGAAATCCAGCGCATCCCCACCAGAGTAACAGGGCCAGGTACAAAGCCATTATCAGTACGGCTATTACCTTTTAACTTCTTCTTTATAACTTTTCTTTACCGACCAAACGGCGGAAAGGGGCTACTACTCCCGGCCACCCCCTAGCAGTGGTAGCGCTCTGATTACCGCGGCGGTGAGTTCCTCCCAGGTAACCGGGTCCTCCGGCCGGAACTTTTCTATACCGTCTCCCCGCATGAACCCCAGCCCATAGGCCAGCCCGATGTAGTTCTGTTCCCGGACGGAAAGGCCCTCTAAGTCGGTGAAGGGTGAAGTAATCCGATTGGGTATGCTTGCCACCTCACCATATCTCGCGGCGTTGACCAGCCACGCGGCCAGTGTTTTTCTATCTAGAGGCTTATCTGGAGCGAAAAACCCTTCCTTGGGCAGGATACCTAAGGCTACTGCGGTCTCGACCGTGCCGAAGTCCGGATCATTAGGTAGCAGGTCGCGAAAACTGGGCGTAGCAGGAACCTCCTCGTGGCCATAGTAGCGCCTGGCGGCAGCCGCCAGCACCCGGACGGCCTCCCGCCTGGTCACCGGCGCTGATGGCACAAACTTTTCCGGTGCAGGGAGGAGGCCGCTTTCGGCCAGCAGCTCCAGAGCCTCCGCCGCCCAGCTACCTCTGAAGTCATAACCTGTTCTCCCCCGATCCACAGGACGGCCATCAGGTCCCAGTACCTCTCCGGTCATCGCATCAACAGCCTGTACCTGGGGTGCCAAAGAGTATACGAGCTTTGCTTGCACATCTTTCCTGCGGCCGTCGCCCGTCCAGGGCAGGTAATACTTTAACCTGTACCCAATGTGGGCTACCCACTTGCTCGCTGCTTCTGCCGGCGAGATAACGCCCTCGGCCGGTGGGAAGGTTACCCGGTGCCAGTCGTAGCGGTAGCCCACCACCCTGCCGTCAGAGCTGATGCTCACCTCCATGCCGTCCATGGGGAAGGGTACGCCGTTTACCACCCGGAAAAACCGGAAAAAGTAAGTTTCTGGATCCTGTTGCCATTCTAGCGAAGTTCTTTCAAGGGCTACATGGTTCGCGTAGGCAGGGCTAGCTTTCTGGATAAAGTCTCGGGCCACGGCCAGAGCTTCATCTCGCGTAAGACGTTTTCCTCCAGGGCCGGAAGGTTGCCCGCGGAAGGTATAATGGTGGAACTCCACGACTTCCCCAGTGGCCGGGTCGATGCCCACAGTCGGTGCCGCTCCTTCCTGCCCTTCTGAGCGCAGTACATAGCTCCACCACGACCGACTGCCCAAGGGGCCGCTACTTTCGCCTCCACCAGACTGCTCCACCTGCCCTTCATACCCCAGGGCGTTAAAGAACTTTTCAGCAACCTCCCTGGCCTTAACCGGGTCCACCCCTGTAGCGGGAGCCCCAGGAGGATTCATTTCCCCTCTAATGTGTAGGTAATCTTCGGGAGCATACAACATGAATTCTTTGACCGGTTCTCCCTGAAAGTCGAGGAAATCCCCCGTACGGGCATCCACCAGGTTAGCATACCGGCTGTTGACCTGGTAGACCAGTTTCACCTGTGGTGAACCCCCTACACTGCCAGGGAAGACCGCATAAACCAACACCATCCCCGCCTTTTCCGCAACCCGTGCGGGGATCGCATTGGCCTCCAACACGGGCCCGTCAGTAGGCAGCTTTATATCCTCCCGCCATAGTAAGTTGTAGCCGGTAACCAGGCCGGTCACCGCATCCACAGAAATGCGGAGCCCATCGTCGCCTACAGGTATACCCTTGTGGGTGCGAACCCAGGAGAAATGGTAGGCGATGCTCAAAGGCCCTTTAGGGTAGCCAAAATACCCGGATGGATAGGGTTCATAATTCATCTGAGCGAACTTCTCCGGCTGCAACCGCCGGGCGAGATTCTCAGCTATTTGTCGCGCCTTATCGCGGGAAATGACTCCTCCGGTTTCTTCTGTCCCTAGTTGGGGTGCCGGGTGCCAATACATTTCCAGGATCTCCCCCGTGGTTGCGTCGACTATGGCCCGGTAACCCCGCGGCAAACCCGGTGGGTAGAATAGACGCTCTTCTGCATCGATACGCCACACCGTTCGGCCGCGGTAACCATCTTCTTCTAGTACGATCCGCTCAGTCCCAGCAACAGGAAGATAGGGAAACGCTTCTCTTATGATGGCCAGGGCCTCCCGGTCAAATATATGCGGTTTCTTCTGGCCCTCCTCTACCGGTACCGCCGGCCTCTTACCTTCTTCGGAGGATATACTTTCGGCCGAAAGTGCTGCTGCCCTCCCCGAAACCAAAACAAGAAAACCGGCCAAAAGCAGAACGATCGCCAGCAAATACCCCCGTCTTCTCCTGGCGCTCATTTCTTCACTCCCCCAAAATTAAGATAATTTTCCCACCTCATTACCTCTTTTACGGAAGAGCGAAAAGAGCTTATCTAGTTCCATGATAAATAAGCGCTAACCTCTCCATTCACATTTTGCGACCGCTGACCATGACCGTGACATCTTAGGTATTAACCTTAAACTAAAAACGGCTTGCGTTTAACTAGCCCATAGAAATCACCTCTTCCTATTCTATACCATATTGACGCTAATGAAAGGAAAAAGGTTGCATTCTTGGCAAAAAATTTTCCCCCTACTTGGCCAAGTGAAGGAAGCTAAAGGCTTGCGTTAGAAGGGAGCTGCGGGACAGGGGCCTCGTGGCCAGGGTAGAAAGGGTGCCGTTTTAATTTCGCTGGAAATGCTTGCCTTAGAAGCAACAACAGCGGAGACAAAATAGCCTTTGACCCGGGTTCTCCGCTGACCTCTTGGGAGAATTCTTCAGTCTGCCAGTAGGGTTAAAGAGAATAATGAGCGAGCTGGTGCTCTTCAACGTGGGTACCTTGCTGGCGCTGTGGAGCATGGCCCTGATGCTCAGGGAGCTGGCCCGGGCGTCTGCAGGTACCAGTAGAGGCCGAGCGGGACGCGCTCACCGGCCTGTACAGCAGGAGGACCTTCTTCGATGCAGTGGAGTGCGCGCTCGAGAAGGCCCGTCGTCGGGCCGCATGCCTGCGGTGGCCGTCCTCGACCTGGACGGAATGAACCCCCACGAATTTCCTGTCGGCAGCCCTCGGGAAGAATAAAATCTTCCCCGGGTCCTGCGTTTTAGGGGCAGAAAAGGCCGGCTCCGAGGCCTTGAAAAAGTAATACATTCCGCCGAACTAACAATTACCGTGACGGGGCATTCGACTACTACCTTTCCAGCTTTAGCGAGTCGTTCCTTATCGTACGGCCTTTCGCTCGACCAATTTAATTGGCCGCCTCTTCAGCTTCAGCACACCCTCTTATAGTGAGGATAACCTGCAAAAATACCTTCACGAGCTCCGGGTCAAATTGCGTGCCCGCACACCGGCGTATTTCCTCCAGGGCTTCTTCGACCGTTTTAGCCTTTCTATACGGCCTATCGGAGGTCATGGCGTCAAAGGCATCGGCAATGGCTAAAATACGGCACTCTATGGGTATCTCTTCCCCTTTGAGGCCCAACGGGTACCCGGTGCCGTCCCATTTTTCGTGGTGTTTTAAGATCAGGTCGGCAATCCCCGCTAAATCCGGTGAGGCCAGGGCGATCCGGTAGCCCTTTTCCGGATGCTGGCGCATAATCTCCCATTCTTCTTCTGTAAGGGGTCCTTTTTTGAAGAGTATTCTGTCGGGTATACCGACCTTACCTATGTCGTGGACCTGAGCCAGAAGAGCAAGGTTGGCCAGCTGTTGCCGCGAAAGCCCCATCTTTTCTCCCAGGGTCCGGCACAAGTGCTGCAGGTGTCTGCCGTGTCCTTCAGTCAAATGGTCGCGCTCCGACAGTGCGGCCAGCAGGGCATTGACGATCTTGCTCCGAGCGCTGGTGCCGAGGTATAGTTTTTCCCGGTACATAAGATCGTCTGCCCTTTTATAGGTTTGCTTTAAGAGCTCCTCCGAATTGTGCGCTGTAGCTATGCCGAAGGAGACGCTCAAAGGAAGTTGGGGATGTTTTCGATTGTATTGCTCAATGGATAAACGCAGATGGTGCAATATATTCGTTCCGGTAGTCTCATCGGTGCGGGGCAGAAGGGCGACAAATTCATCGCCTCCGACCCGCGCCACAATATCCGAGGGGCGCAGGGCCTTCTTAAGGATCTGAGCGCAAGCCATCAAGAGCTTGTCGCCCTTCTGGTGGCCCATGGTATCATTGACCAGCTTCAGGCCGTTCACATCGGCCACTATTATGCTGATGGGATATTTGTTGCTCCTACCCAAGCGTTTGAGCTGTTCTTCAAAATACGCGCGGTTGTAAAGACCGGTCAGCCGATCATGGAGGCTAACATATTCCAGCTTCTGGGCAAACCTCTTTTTCTCAGTGATATCCATTATGTTCCCCAGTGTCACCCTCTGGCCGTCGTGCTGCAGGAAAGCCACCGTCTCCTCGACCCACTTAATTTCACCATGTTTGGTAATAATCCTGAACTCGTAGGGCTGGGCCGCCATGCCTTTTAACATCCTAACGGCATTGCGCCGCACAGCTTCCCTGTCTTTCGGGTATACGAGACTCAAGGCTTCCCTGCCGATCAGCTCTTCCTGGGAGTAACCCGAGAGCTTTTCAAACTGGGCATTTACCAGCCGAAATCTCCCTCTGCTGACTATGTACATCCCTATAGGCGAATGATCGAAAATACTTCGCAATAGCTCCTCTTCGCGTTTGCGAGCGGTGATGTCCCTCACGGTGGCCAGTATCGCCTCTTTGCCCGCCAAAGTAATTTTCTTCAGCCACACCTCCGCATCAAAAACCGTGCCGTCCACCGGCCGCCTGGCCCTCCATTCAAACCGCGGACTTTCGCCTTCTACCGCCTTTTTCCACCACTCGCGGAGCTGTTCCAGAGGATTGTCCGGGCTGGAGTAATCTCGGGCGATGGACAGCTTTACGGCCTCTTCTTTAGAGGCTATACCGTACATGCGCAACATGGTCTCGTTAACATCCAGTATTTTCCCCTCCGGTTCGTGTATAAAAATAGCATCGTGGACGCTGTGGAAAATTGTCCGAAACGCTTCCTCCGCCTGCATCCGTTCGGTGACTTCGAAACATACTTCTACTATACCTTCAATTATTCCCTTCTGGCTTTTTACAGGGTAACCCCTTACAAAAAATTGCTTGCCCTCGAGGGGCGTCACTATGCCCTCCTGGGGCACGCCGGTCTTAAGAGCGCTGGCCACCGGACATCCGGCGCACGGTTCTTTCCTGCGGTATAAGACTTCATAGCAAAGAGCGCCTGTCAGCTCTTCATCCCTTTTTCCCGCGTACTTCGCTGCTGAGGTGTTAGCCCACAAAATGCGGTGCTCAGCATCCTGGTAAATCAGCAGCTCCACTATACTGTCCAAAATGGCCTTCTTTTCCCGCTCGGATTCTTTTATTTTGTTTTCCATTTGTTTGAACGCAACTATATCTTCGATGCGGCGGGCAAAAATGTTGAATAGCCTTTTCTCCCGGTTGGAGATCCGTGCTGAAGCTTCCAGAAATATTAAGCCCCGCAAGCCGTGGGACATCAAATAAACAAACCCGTTTTCGCTGGGGTTCTTGATTCTTTCGGTGAATTCCTCGCCTTTTCTAAAACCCCATTTTCCCAGGCATATGAGCCTGCCGCCCTCATCAAGCATTATGGCCAGCCGGCGTATCCCGAGAAGCCGGCTTCCTTTCTCCGCTATTTCTTGTATCAGATCTTCGTATCGCTCCGGAAAGGAAAAATTTACTATCTCGTATAAGGTCAAAAGCTCACCAACATCAAAGGACACTATCTACCACCCCGCGGCCGCCACGAGCGTCTTGTTATAAAACAGTGGAGTCCCGGAGACACTGCTTATTTCTCCGAAGGAAAGCATTCCGAAGACCGGAATTTCGGATTTAAGACTCCCGGCTATTGCCTCCATTTCCCTGGAGAAATCTTTGCCCAGCAATAAATAGCGGGAGACACAATCAAACAAGATAAGAACCTTGGGAGTGGCCGGGGTATTTAAGGCACTTTCCGCTACCCTCCCGGCGGCAGCAACTAGACTTTCGGCATCCCCTTCCATGATAGTAGCAATGGTATTTTCGGGAATTTCTGTAACAAATAAGATGCTTCCGTCTTCCCCTGCTTTTAGCGGGTCCCGAATGATAAATTTTCCCCCGGCAGCGGGCAAGCCCAGAGGATATTGCATTCCGTAGTAAGGAAATCCGTTTCGGGTACAGCTGCGGACCAGAGCGGTATACCTCTCAAAGGCTGGAATTCCGTCAATTTCATAAACTCGCCTGCCCTCCGCCCTGGTTATAGTAAAAGGCTCGCCTGCGGGGCTCCACCCGTGGTCCAGCTCCACTTTAAAGTTTATCCCCCTCAATACTGCCGCGGCTACAGCATCACTGCCTACCCCTTCTTCGGTAAATTGGTAAGTGCTGTTGAATCGCAAATTATCCCCGCTGCCTCCTCCTATATACTTAAAGTCCGGCCCCATGGCGTTATACAGTCCCCTCAATAGTTCAGAAATGTTGGCGCTGGATCCGTCCGGAAAAAGCAAAACAGTTCCGGGGCTTTCTCCGCCTTTTTCTAATAAAGCTTCGCCCGCTTTTTCACCTCTGGCAAAAGGGCAGGCGGATATAGTCCTTTCCAGGTGGGTTACCGCCTCTATTCCTTCTCCGCCGATAGTGCAGACACCCACACCTCTGGCGTATACTTTAAAGCCAAAGATAATGCCCGGTACCCACGCGCCCACCAGCGGGGAATTACCTACCACCTTTACGGCGCCTGCAAGCACCTCTTCCGGGTCATAGCCCTCAGTAGTCAAAACCAGCGTCAGGGCGGGTTGTCCGGTCCGGCTTAAAGCCTGCTCCAGAGCGCGCTGTACGGCGTCTCCGGCTTCGTATTCGTTGCTGAAGCCTATGCCCACGCGTATATCAGGTATTCCGGCCACCAGCCAGTATGCCCCTCCTGTCTTCTCGCTGTAATTCGCAGATCCATTTCCGGGCGGCGTCAACCATAGGGACTTTAACGCCAAAAAATCCTTTCCGGGGAACGCGGGCCGGATATAACTCCCATAAGAAGCCTTTCCCCGGAACGCCTTTAAGGTATAATAAACTTTCGGCACCATACCCGCAATTTCCTTGTCACATAATACAACTTTATCGAAATATCGATAAACACAAAGACTAAAACCAGATTCTCCTGGCCCCGCAAGGCCTGCCGCCTGAGGAGCCGTAATTGTAGCTAAAATTCAGACCGCGCAGGGAGGAGGCGGTGTCCCGGAAATCGTGAAAAATGAAGGTGGCGGTCCCGCAATCTTCTGTGATATAACAGAGGTGGACAATCCATAGGAAGAAGGAGGTAACCGCCACTAACAGAGGGCTTGGAGGAGACGCTGACGGTTATCCGTCTGGGTCTACCTGAGACCCTGCGGAAGACCCTACGGTGGGCGAATTGTGATAGAGACTGCCTTTGATAAGGTAAGGGTTGTTACATGGAATGTGAAGAGGTGGCAGAGCAGTATGCAGGTAATGCGCTGGGCTGGTGCTGGGCTGCTTCAGGCGGAGAGGGGGTTTAACCAGAACAGAGGATATTGGTGCTAAAATTTTTCCTCGAGGGGTGCTCGGGTACGTTGCCCCTCCTGATTTTATCCTCCAGCTCCAGGTACCCCGAAGCGCCGTACTTCCCCTTCAGGGCTTTAATGAGGCTTGTTGTTCTCCTCGACCTTGGAGAGCAGGAACTTCTTTACACCCTCTTTGAAGATGGCCTCCCCCGGTATGTCGAGCACGTCTTCGGCCTCTTGGATTATCCGGTCAAGCACGGAATAATCCATCCACAAGAATATTATATCCCTGAAATTCACCTGTTCTCTATCTTTTTGGCCCCTTGAGGTAAATTTTTAGGCCCCCCGATCCCGGGAGGCCTTGATTTTACTTGGTGGAGCTAAGGGGATTCGAACCCCTGACCTCTTGAATGCCATTCAAGCGCTCTCCCAACTGAGCTATAGCCCCACGCGCAGCATTAATTATACCGCCTTCCTCTCCTCTTTGTCAAGAGCCCGAGCCACTGGCGTTAGTGTCAACTCCAAGTGGGAATTGGTAATATGTTAAGCCACTAAACTTAACACTCCATCTACTATGCTCTTGAG
>JAZHPA010000040.1:0-25989 GCA_051024685.1 Moorellaceae bacterium AZ2
TAGTGGTACGTGATATTCTCGTCACTTGCAGCCGTTATGCTGCAAGGATTTTTTGGTCTCAGGGTTTCAAACTTGGGATGGAAGGAGCAGTGTCTTCATTGGTGGACCGAGTACTTAGGGAATGGATACACTTATGACGCGAAAAGAGATACTTCTGCTTATTGCCCGTCTTAATCCTTCGTGCCTTTGGCTCAATTCTACACGACTTTTATGTGGCCGCTGAAAACATGTTTGAAGCGATAGCCCGGGGTCTTAATGAAAAGGTACCTGAGGAGGCTAACTGGCACCAAGCACTCCTCCGACAAATGACCATTCCTATTGCCGAAGTGCGGCCAACAGTGCTGAGGAAGCATACCGCTGCTCAGCTTGAGGAATATAGGGCCTTTCGCCATGTTTTCCGGAATGTTTATGGCTTTAATCTAGACGCCGGGCAGTTGAAATACCTACTACTAATGTTACCATAAGCTATTGCCGGCTTGTCCCAGGACATCCATAAGTTTATGGAAAATTTCCGGGCAAACTTACCTGAAAAAGAACAGGGGCTAGCCGCGGGGAAAGTAATTTTGTGACTTATACCCTAAAGCGTGCTCTAATTTCTTTCATAAATACTTTTAAGTCTTCCACATCCCGCTTTAAAATCCCCCAAACGATCTCGGGGTCAAGGCGGGCATAGTCATGAACAATAATGTTACGAAACTGGGCCATTTTCACCAGCCTCTTGACTAGACTATCCGATAAGTACCCCGCTTCACCTAGAACTACAAAAATGTCTTTATTATCCATTGGCTCCCTTAACCCTTCACCGGAGATAATATGGCTGGCTATGTCCAGGCAGCTTTCCACCGCCAGGTGAAGGGTTCTTTCAACATACCGCCGGATGCGTTTTTCCCGTTTAAAATCCTGCAAACTTATATTCCTTTCGGCTTCCAGATCGGCTATATATTCGGCCAGAAGAGCAAGACGCTCCCGTAGGACTTCAGTATCCGTCATTTGAGCTGCCTCCCAGTGCCCTGACTATCATTTGCCGGCTCCTGTTTTCTAACAACGGCCGGAGATCGAAATAAATGCGCCGCGACTTGACTTCGAAGGATATACGATAACCCGGCTCCTTATCTACTAATAAAATACCATCTTTTAAGATCTGGTGCCTGAGCAACAAAGGTGCCTCTTCCATGTCTACTACATCCACTTTCCTACCCACAATTCGTTCCAGGTCAATAATCATCTCCAACCGGCGATCGAAACGGGCCAATTTATCCTCCAGGTGGTAAAATAATACCGCCACATCAATATCACTGTTTTCTCGGCCAGTACCTCGAGCCTGCGACCCGAAAAGGTAAGCAGCGGCTATATCCTTACGCTGCTCCAGGTAGCCGGCAATTATTGATATTGGGGGTTTTAACTCGCCTCTGGGCCGCATGAGAATAAAATTACACCCCTTACTATTGTTCTTGACTGCCTACTTCCGACACCACCTATGCCTATGTGATTACAGTAGCCGCCACCTTACTACTATCCTTGACCACCTCGTAGCTAAAGGGCAGTGGGCCTTCGTCCGTCCTCGCCGCCTTACTATTATTATCTTTATTAACCACCACACTGGCTCTTCGCTCTACCAACTATTGTAATCTATAACCCTACCATGTCTCAATAATTAGAGTGATTAAAATGCAGGCCGTCCATGTCCAGAGCATCCTCTCCTCGACCATTATAGGCTGAAAAGGAATTTGCGCCGGATAATCGTTGTTTTTTCCATAAATAGGCGTTACAATAAAAAAGGTGGTAACTATGATTAAGACCACCATTAACGTCACAAACCTACGGAATATATTGGAGGAAGACCCATTGGCAAACAAGGAGCTCCACCTCAACTATGATTTGCTCCGGGAAAAGATGGCCGATATTGAAAAATCAGTTACATTTTTGCAAGAGATAGCCTCAAAATCGCGAGAGGAATTTCTGGATGACGAAATACTTATTTCGGCAACCAAGTACCAGCTTATAGTGGCCATCGAAGCGGCCCAGGGCATATGTAATCATCTTGCCGCCCGGGTGGCCAGGGAAGCTCCCGCTAGCTATGCGGATTGTTTTTACCTTCTGGGGAAAAACAGCATTATTTCCGCGGATATAGCCCAGAAAATGGCTTCTGCGGCTAAATTTCGCAACCTCCTGGTATACCAGTACGGTAAAATTAATGATCATATTGTCTTCGACATATTAAAAAACGATATTGGCAACCTTCTCCAGTACATAAGTGAAATAAAGGCATTTTTAAAAGCCGTAGCAAAGGAACACCCACATTGATAAAAGGCAAGCGTTTCCTGACACCCGCAGAGAAAAGAAAAATTAAAAGGAGCTTGAAAAGGGAATTGTCCCCCCGGAAGGAAATAGTTTTTGCTTACCTGCACGGCTCTTTCCTTCTACCGGTCCCCTGCGGCAACGTAGATATTGCTGTATATGTGGAGGAAAGCGCGCTTAAAGCAAGAGTCTGGGAATACGAGGCGGACTTGAGCGCGGCCCTGGAGCCCCTGGTAGGCATGCCCGTAGATGTGCTGGTGCTGAACCGCGCTCCCGTCGCCCTGCGCTACCACGCCACCCGCGGCGAGGTGCTGGTGAGCAAAAACGAATTGGCCCGGTATACCTTCCTGGAGGAGACCTGGCGCGAGTATTTTGACTGCCAGCCCCTATTCAGATCCTTTTTCCACGACCTCTTATCCTAGATGTAGCCAATATCCGGCTCGTCACTTTTCCATATCCGTCATTTGAGCTGCCTCTCAGGGCCCTGACTATCATTTGCCGGCTCCTGTTTTCTAACAACGGCCGGAGATCGAAATAAGTGCGCCGCGAGTACTACATCCACTTTCCTACCCACAATTCGTTGCCCGCCTGAATAAGCCTGCAAAAACTGGAAGGATTCCTCACTTTTTCGTCGAAAAATAGCCTAATAGAACAGCCCTTTTCCCAATATTAACGAAAGGAAAATGATCTTGAACAACGCAGAACAACTGGTAGAAAAAGGCCAAAAATTGCTGGAGAAAGGCGACTTTAAGAGTGCAGCCCAAACCTTTGCCGCCGCCCTAAAAGAAGACGAGACCGTGCCTATCCGCAACAATCTGGCCCTGTCTCTCTTTATGGCCGGGAAGCCCGAAGAAGCCCTGGAAATATTGCAGCCTGCTTTTAAGGCGGAGGAAGACAACAGGCGGGCCAATCCCTTTACCTATGCCCTGGCCTCCCGCATCTGCTGCTCCTTAGGCCGGGAAGAAGAAGCCCGGCGGTGGCTAAATCAGGCCGTGCAGAGCTTCGAGGCGGGCCTGTCGGAACTGCGGCGCGCTCTGGGGCAGGTCCCCCAATCCTTCCGGGAATACACCGTTATTATCATGCGGGCCGCAGCCGACTTAAAGGATCACCGGCAAGTATTTGAGTTGTATCGCCGCTGGGAATCTTACCACCTTTCCTGGGAAAACAAATTCCTGGCCGGCGTGGCCTGTTTCAACCTGGGCCGGCACAAACGGGCGGCCAGCCTGTGGTCTTCCATAGCCGGGGTCCATCACCTCTTTGACGCCATGCAGCAGGTGGCCTTCCTGGTGGAGCGCGGCGTCATCCCTCCCTTTGAAATGAGCTACACCATGTACCAAATGGAAGAAATCAGGGAAATCATCAAGGAAGCCGCCGCGGATGAGGAAGCGCGCCGGCGCTACTGGCAGGACGGCTTCATCCGCATGGTCCTGTTATCCTACATCCTTGAGGAAGGTGAATCCCAAAATGCGGGCCGGATGGCCTATTCCCTGGCGGCTTACGCCGGAGAATGGGGTGAAAAGCTGGGGTGGAGAATACTGGACTCCCCCAGCTTCAGCCCGGCAGCAAAAATGGGGGTGGCCCAGGCCTTCATAGAGCGTGGGCTCCTCAAAGAAGGCGAGCCCGTCCGCATGTACATAGACGGAGAAGAGCGGCTGATAGAGATTAGAAAGACCCCCGTAGTGTTGGGGCCGGATGAGAAACTGGATGTCCTGGTGGAAAAGGCTTTCGAACTGCGGGATAAAGGCCGGCTGGAAGAAGCCATAGAACTCCTGCAGGGCATCCACGAGCAGGGAACCTTCTATCCCCGGGCCATGATGGCCCTGGCCAATCTCCTGCGCCAAAAGGGAGAACTCGACGAAGCTTTAAGTATAATGCAGATGCTGGAGGAATTGGCCCCGAAAGACCCGGCCGTGCTTTTCAATTTTGCCGCCCTTATGGTACAAATGAACAATATAGAAGAAGCCCGGCGCCGTCTGGAAAAGATCGACAGAGAAGGGCTGTCCGAAGAATTTTTGGAAAAGCTGGAGATCCTGGAAGAGCAAATAGAAGAACGGGACTTACTGCTAAACCTCCCCCGCCACCTGGTAAAGCTATATGAAGAGGAAGAGCGCAGGCACATAGAAGAAAAACCCCTCCCTGCTGATCCCGCCCTTGCCCGCGGGTTGAAAAACATGCCCGCCAACTGGCTGGATGCCGCCTGCCTGAGCTACGGCCTGAAGCCAGCGCGCGTGCGCCGCGAGCGGGAAAAGCAGCTCATAGACTTTCTCACCCTCCGCAAAAATCTGGAAAGAGTAGTGGCAGGCCTGGAGGGAGAAGACCGGGAGCTCTTGAAATATCTGCTGCAGAAAGGCGGATGGAGCAGACTTAATGCCGTCACCCGCAAATTCGGCTCCCTGGAAGGAGACGGCTTCTACTGGGAAGAGGAAGACCCCGAATCTCCCCTGGGCTTCCTCTGGTCCCGGGCTTTGGTCATGGTGGGCAAAGCGGTTATAAAGGGTAAGCGCACCAAAATCGCTACCATCCCTGTTGAACTGCGCCAGCCCTTGAAGGAAATATTGGGGTTAACTTAAGGCCCGCGCTTAAGAGGCGGGCCTTTATAGCAGCTTTTCCAGAAACCCTGAAAATTATGTTGCTTTGGTTTTGCCCGATGCTATACTGGAACTGGAAGGCAGGTGAAAGTAATGGAGGAAGCTCGAAGAGAGATTGCAGTCTCGGAAGAAGAACAGTTTCGCTGTGAGGGGCAGATGTTTTTCCTGGGCAGCTGGGTCCAGGGCGAAATAAGGGATCTGCGGGCCGAGATCCGGGAACTGCGAAAAGACCTGGAAGAAAGTGTAACCCAGCTACGGCAGGAAATGAAAGCCGTGGAGTCTCAACTGAGGCAGGAAATAAAAGTCATGGAGTCTCAACTGAGGCAGGAAATGAAGACCATGGAGGCCCAGCTACGGCAGGAAATGAAAACTGGGGAGGCCCAGTTGAGGCAGGAGATCAAGTCCTTGGAAAATAACTTAAGGGAAGAGATAAGGACCTTTCGCCAGGAGATAAGAGGGTTAGCATGGGCTACCATAGCCATTGCCCTTGCTGCTCTAGCAGTAAGTATCAGTGTGGCTATAAAGATCTGGCAATGAGCGACGACTTCTTCCCAGGATATCCGATAACCCGGCTCCTTGTCTACTAGTAAAATACCATCTTTTAAGATGTAGTGCCTGAGCACCAATAGAGTAAACTAAAGAAAAAATAGGAGAAACCGGAGATGCCTATCGACCACGACGCCATATTTAAGGAGCTCATCACCAACTTCTTCAAAGAATTCATGGAGCTTTTCTTCCCCGAAGCCCACGACCTAATCGACTATTCCGACCTCACCTTCTTAGCCCAGGAAATCATCACCGACATTACCGCCGGAGAAAAACACTATGTAGATATACTGGCCAGTGTTAAAATAAAAGGAGAAGAAGGCTATGTCCTTATCCACGTAGAACCCCAGGCTTATAAAGAACCCGACTTTGCCCGGCGCATGTTCATATACTTTAGCCGCCTTTACGAAAAGCACCAGAAGAAGGTATTACCTATTGCGGTATTCTCCTATGACAGCACAGCAGAAGAGCCGGACAAACACGAAGTAGCTTTCCCTTTTCTTAAGGTGCTGGAGTTTAACTTTTACAAGGTGCAGCTTAAGAAACTGCCCTGGAGGAAGTACATAAAGAGCGACAATCCGGTTGCGGCAGCGCTCTTAAGCAAGATGGACTACAGTCCCCGGGAGAGGCGGCGGTTAAAGATAGAGTTTACCAGAATGGTAACCAGGATGCAGCTGGACCCGGCGAAGCTGGGGCTTATAACCGCGATATTTGACACTTACTTAGGTTTAAGCCCGGAAGAGGAGAAGGAAGTGGAGGAGATGTTACGTAAGGAATTAAGTACGGAGGAGGTTAAGAAGGTAATGGAGCTTAGGACTTCGTGGCACATAAAAGGGTGGCAGGAGGGGTTGCAGCAAGGGATACAACAGGGGTTGGAGCAAGGCCGTAAAGTGGGCCTGGAGGAGGGCCGGAGGGAAATTCTGCTAAGGCTTTTAAAGAAGCGTTTAGGTTTTGTTTCGCCCGAGGTGGAGGAGAGGATAAAAGGGCTTTCTCTAGAAGAGCTTGATGAGCTGGTGGAGAAGCTATTCGAGGTGTCCAGCGAAAGCGACGTGAAAGCTCTGCTCGGCATAGCCCATTAAAATCTAGCCGGGGCATCCCGAGGCCCCTCCCGGTTTCTCCTGGGCATATGTAATCATCTTACCACCCGGGTGGCCAAGGAAGCTCCCACTAGCCATATCAAAGGTAACCGTCTCCTGACACCCGCTACCACGCCACCCGCAGCGAGATGCTGGCCGCGACTTAACTTCGAAGGATATCCGATAAGTGGAAAAGGCTTTCAAGGCTACGGCTTCTACTGGGAAGAGGAAGACCCCGAATCTCCCCTGGGCTTCCTCTGGTCCCGGGCTTTGGTCATGGTGGGCAAAGCGGTCATAAAGGGTAAGCGCACCAAAATCGCTACCATCCCTGTTGAACTGCGCCACCCCTTGAAGGAAATATTGGGTTAACTTAAGGCCCGCGCTTAAGATGCGGGCCTTTATAGCAGCCCGGCTACCGCTACCCGCCGCACCGGACCTGCAACCCAAAAGCAAACCGCGAAACAAAGAAGGAATCGCACCTTTTTTGGCGAATAGTGTAAAGGTTGTATCTGGAATAGCAGGAGCGGGAAGGTAAAAAGGATCAAAAGCAAAAGGAACTACAAAAAACAAAGTTGCGCAACACCTCATACCGTTTAGCAAACTGCCACGGCGATAGAGTGCTTATCTCTACGGGAAGGAATTTGCAGTAATATGTAGAATAAAATACCTAAAAGTGGACTAGGGGTAGGGCCCGCTTCCCAGAAAGTGGGCCTCAACTTTTACAGCCGGACAGTTTGAAAAACAACATCTCAAGTACTGGGAACTGTCCTGTATCACCACGCAGTGGTAAGCTTTTTGCTAAACTGAGGTAGTACGAATCGAGGCAATTCTAGCATGAATGTTGTAATCATCGGAACCGGATATGTGGGCCTCACTACGGGTGTGTCCCTCGCCTACCTGGGGCACCGGGTTACCTGTGTGGATAAGGACCCGGCCAAGCTAGAACTCCTTTCCAGGGGGAAAAGCCCTATTCACGAGCAGGGCCTGGAAGAATTGATGGTTCTGGCCGGTAAGAACCTTCATTTCACCGATGAGGCTTCCCATGCCGTAGCAGAGGCTGACGCGATCCTGGTTGCGGTGGGTACGCCTTCCAAGACCAACGGGGAGGCGGATACCCAGTATGTAGAGGCGGCCGCCCGCGAAGTGGCCGAGGGTCTGGAAGGCAGCCGCGTTTACTGCCTGGCGGTAAAGTCCACCGTGCCCGTAGGCACCAACCGCCGGGTAACCCAGGTAATAAAACGGGTCCTTGCCACCAGGGGCATGGAAGACAAAACGAAGGTTCTGGTCGTTTCCAACCCCGAGTTCCTGCGGGAGGGCAGGGCCCTCCACGACACTTTTTACCCCGACCGTATTGTGGTGGGGGCGGAACAGCCGGAAGGAATAGATATACTGCGGCGGCTCTACCAGCGCATCTTGGAGCAGACCTTCGATCCTCCTCCTTTCTTGCCCCGTCCCGAAGGGTATAATTTGCCTCCCCTGGTAAGCACCGACCCTACCAGCGCGGAAATGATCAAATACGCCTCCAACGCCTTCCTGGCCCTCAAGATAAGCTTCATAAACGAGATCGCCGGGTTGTGCGAAAGGGTAGGGGCGGATGTCACGGAAGTGGCACGGGGTATGGGGCTGGACCCGCGCATCGGTTCCCGTTTCCTCGCTGCGGGCCTGGGGTGGGGAGGGAGCTGCTTCCCCAAAGACACCGCGGCTCTCCTGGCTATGGGAGAAGAACACGGCTACGCCATGCCCATCGTGGCCGCTTGCCGGGAAGTAAACTTCCGGCAGAGATACAGGGTGGTAGAAAAACTCCAGGAAGCGCTGAAGGGAGTGCGTGGCAGGGTAGTGGGCGTGCTGGGCCTGGCCTTCAAGCCCGGCACTGACGATGTACGGGAATCTCCTGCCCTCGAAGTAGTGAGGATTCTCGCCGAGCGGGGCGCCCACGTGCGGGCACACGACCCGGTAGCCCTGGACAAGGCGCGGCGGGCTTTAGAAGGACTGGAAGTGGAGTTTTTCGAGGACCCCTACGCCCTAGCCTCGGGTGCCGAAGCCCTGGTCCTGGCTACGGACTGGCCCGAATACCGGCACCTGGACCTGGCTCGCCTGGCCGGAATGATGCGCACCCCGGTGCTGGTGGACGGGCGCAACCTGTTCGACCCTGAAGAAGTCAGGCGAGCGGGGTGGACCTACATGGGGGTGGGTCGGTGAGATCAGCTTTAGTAACAGGAGGGGCCGGGTTTATAGGCAGCCACCTGGTAGACCGCCTTTTATCCGAAGGGTGGCGGGTCACAGTCGTAGACAACTTTGATTCCTTTTACGACCCCGGCATCAAGCGCAAGAATATAACGCCCCACCTGGAATACAGCAACTATACTCTGGTTGAAGCCGACATAAGGGATATGGACACTCTCCAGGAGCGCCTCTCTGGGGAGTACGACGTGATAGTTCACCTAGCGGCTAAGGCCGGTGTCCGTCCTTCCATACACGATCCTATCGGCTACCAGGAAGTGAACGTCCGTGGTACGCAGAACCTACTGGAGCTCGCCAGGGAGTGGGAAGTGAAGCAGTTCGTATTCGCCTCTTCCTCCAGCGTATACGGGGTCAATCCCAACGTGCCCTGGCGGGAGGACGATTGCGTGCTTTTGCCCATAAGCCCCTATGCCGCGACCAAGGTGGCGGGGGAGCTTTTGGGCCACGTCTACAGTCACCTTTACGGCATCCGGTTCATAGCCTTACGCTTTTTCACCGTCTATGGCCCCCGGCAGCGGCCGGACCTAGCCATCCATAAGTTCACCCGGTTGATGTTGAAAGGGGAGCCGGTGCCGGTCTACGGAAACGGCAGCGCCAGCAGAGATTATACTTATATTGACGATGTTATCCAGGGAGTGCGTGCGGCCATGGACTATAGTGAAAGCCACTACGAGGTCATCAACCTAGGTAATAACAAAACGTTGAGCCTGCTAGAGATGGTTCGGGCACTGGAGGAAGTCCTCGGAGTAAATGCTCGTTTGGAATTTCTGTCCCCGCAGCCAGGCGACGTGCCCCAGACCTGGGCTGATGTGGAGAAGGCGAGGAGGCTTTTGGGGTTCAGCCCAAGCACTCCCTTTGGAGAAGGTCTTCGTCGTTTTTTGGAGTGGCTTAACCATGCTGTTGCGTCATAGCGCTATTTACCTCCTGGCCCGCGGGTTGCCTGGAGCGATCAATTTCCTGGCCATCGCCATCTATACCCGGCTGCTCTCGCCAGAAAACTATGGGCGCTATGCTTTGGTAATTGCCGGGGTGGGTTTTTTTAACGTGGTATTTTTTGGTTGGCTAGGCTTAAGTCTAGCACGCTTTTTGCCTGCCCATCTAGGGAATCCCCAGCGCCTGCTTTCCGCTATCTTCACTGCCTTTGTAGCCTTAGCTCTTTTTACCGGAGGGGTGGGTATTCTCTTGGCTTGGTTCTGGCCCGACCCCACCTGGCGGGCTCTGATTGCGATCGCGGTGCCGCTCCTCTGGGCTCAAGCTTGGTTCGAAATCAACCTGGAACTCGCGCGAAGTAAACTTGCGCCCGTACGCTATGGATTTCTTTCGATGGTCAAGGCGGCAACAGCCCTGGGGCTTGGAACGTTCCTGGTGCTCTGGGGGGTTGGAGTCTACGGGCCGCTTTTGGGCTTTCTTGCAGGGATGCTCCTTGCTGGAGTAGGGCTTTCCTTAAGGGAGTGGGAGGGGGTTTATTTTGGGCGCTTCATGGAACTGCGAGTCCTTCTCAGTTATGGGCTTCCACTTACTGCCGCATTTCTCCTGAACTTTGTGGTCAACACTTCTGATCGTTTTCTCATAGCTTGGCTGGTTAGTGAAGCGGCAGCCGGAGTTTATGCAGCAGGCTACGACCTCGCACAGCAAAGTATTGGCGTGATAATGGCAGTTATAAATCTAGCAGCTTACCCCTTAGTAGTTCGCACATTGGAAGCAAGGGGTAAAGAGGCAGCTTTCACTCAGTTACGTCGTAACGCTAGTTTGTTTGTTAGTGTAGCCGTACCTGCGGCTACCGGGTTTGCGGTTCTTAGTCCAAACATCGCCCACGTGCTGTTAGGTGCAAACTATCGCGAACCTGCAACTGCGATTATGCCTTGGATTGCGGCAGCTATTTTAATCTCTGGGTTGAGATCCCATTATCTGGACCTTTCATTCCAACTTGCTCGAAGGACAAGTGCTCAAGTTTTGGTGCTTGGAGTAGCTGCTCTTGTAAACTTGGGGCTCAACCTGTTGTGGATACCTGCTTTAGGCATCCTAGGAGCCGCTTATGCTACCCTTGCCGCATTCGTAGCTGCCTTGGGAGTGAGTGCTTGGTTTGGCAAACGGTTATTTCCGATCCCTATCCCTTACAGCGATGGTCTTAAAGTAGCCTTGGCTAGTGCGTTAATGGTGGTTGTCCTATGGCCCCTACGGTCTCATGTGGGGTTGGGACCACTTGTGTTTCAGATTTTCACAGGGATTGTTGCCTACATCGTTGCTTTCGTTGGGCTGAATGCTTCCAGAATCCGTACACTTATCCTCCAGGTTGTGTATTGTATGAAAGAGAGGGTGTAACTAGGTGTGAACTCCCCCATATTTACAATCTTTACCCCCACCTATAACCGCGCCCACCTTCTGGGAAGGCTATATCAAAGCCTGAGAGAGCAAACTTTTCAAGATTTTGAATGGGTTATCGTGGACGATGGATCTACGGATGGTACTGACAAACTCGTGCAACAGTGGGTGAATGAGGCTCCCTTCCCCATCGTTTATAAGTGGCAGGAAAACGCGGGCAAACATGTAGCCATCAATAGAAGTTTGCAGGTTGCACGGGGATATCATTTTGTCATCGTTGATTCCGACGACTGGCTTGTACCTAACGCCCTAGAACGAATGGCTTACTATTGGGATTCAATACCTGAGCCCGAGAGAGAAAGCTTCGTCGGAGTGGCTGGATTATTTGCTTACACTACAGGCCAAATAGTAGGGAAACTTTTTCCCAAACATGTGTGGGATTCCAACATGCTCGAGAGGTGGGCGAAATGGGGTATTACTGGAGATAAGTTAGAAAGCTTTCGAACCGATGTGCTACGAGCCCACCCATTCCCCGAAGATCTCGGTAGATTTGTACCGGAGGGGATAATCTGGAATCGAATTGGTTGTAAATATCGAACTCGGTACTTCAACGAGGTTGTTGCGTACAAGGAGTACCAACCTGACGGTCTCTCCTCAAAAGGCCTTAAATTTGCGGTTCAAACAGCTTATGCCAGGTGGTTTTATTTCAAGGAACTTTGCAGAATCAAGAAGATCGCACTACCCCGAGCTGTGCGCTTGAAGGCCTATGCCAGTTATACGCGCTTTGCTTTTCATGCTCGAATTCCCTTGGCCAAACAGCTTGCCCAAGCTCCTTCTAAAGAACTTTGGGTACTAACCCTGCCTGTAGGAGTATTGGTTTACGCTTGGGATCGCGTAAGGATTTTGAGAGAAGAGGTGAGTCGGTGAGACTGACCCTTTTTCTCCCCTCCCTCCGCGGCGGGGGGGCCGAGCGGGTCATGGTAAACCTGGCCCGAGGTTTCGTCGAGCAAGGCTTGGATGTGGACCTGGTCCTCGCTAAAGCCGAAGGGCCTTATCTTTCCCAGGTGCCCCCGAAGGTGCGGGTCATCGACCTCGGCGCTCCGCGGGTTTTGGCCAGCCTGCCGGGGTTGGTTCGCTATCTCCGCCGGGAAAGACCACAGGCGTTGCTCTCGGCCATGGACCACGCCAACGTGGTGGCCTTGTGGGCAAGAAGGACTGCGCGGGTGCCCACCCGCGTGGTAGTAAGCGTACATAACACCGTTAGCCGGGCTAGTGCCAACGCGCCAAGCCTCCGGGCCAGGTTTACGCCCTTATGGGTGCGCCTTTTTTACCCATGGGCTGAAGCTGTGGTAGCTGTCTCGAAAGGTGTGGCCGAGGACCTTATCCGGTTCACAGGACTACCGCGGGAGAAGGTGCGAGTGATCTACAATCCCGTGGTAACTCCAGAACTCTTTGCAAAAACCGAAGAGCCCTTAGACCATCCATGGTTCGCGCCTGGCGAGCCGCCTGTGGTGCTGAGTGTAGGGCGTTTGACACCCCCAAAGGACTACCCTACCCTCATTCGAGCCTTTGCTTTGGTGCGCAAGGAGCGACCGGCACGGCTTATGATTCTCGGCGAGGGTGAAGAGCGGTCGAAGCTAGAAGCCCTGGTGCGAGAGCTAGGGCTAGAGGCGGATGTGGCGTTGCCGGGTTTTGTGGATAACCCTTATAAGTACATGAAGCGAGCGGCGGTTTTTGTGCTTTCTTCCGCCTGGGAAGGATTCGGAAATGTCCTCGTCGAGGCAATGGCCGTGGGCATGCCCGTGGTTTCTACCGATTGCCCGAGTGGCCCGGCGGAGATACTGGAGGGGGGAAAGTGGGGGGATTTGGTACCCGTGGGGAATGTGGAATTACTAGCCAAAGCAGTTGTGCATACACTAGAAAATAATTCATTTAGAACGAAAGGAATACAGCGGATAAAAGATTTCGAATTAAGACTTATTGTGAGGTCCTATGCAGAAACGCTGGGTTTCGGCATCTAGAGGTACCACTGTTCAAATTGGTGTTAGACGAGTAGTTTTCTTAGCTCTGGTTGGTACCGCTTCTCTCAGCTTACAATCTCCTCAACGCGAGCCAATAGTTCCATTTGCTCCCTATCTGATGCTATTAGTACAGATAGTGCCCAGTGCTTTACTTATGCCTTTCTTGCGCTTGCGCCTTGGGCAGAAGTCACTAGTATTGTGGTTTTTGTGGAGCTTACTTTTTGTTTTCTCTCTGGCCTCTAGCTTTTGGAGCGAATACCCTGGCTTGGTCCTCCAACGTTCGCTAATGATCTTTGTTCCAGTGTTGTTACTAGGTTTAGTAGTGTGGTCCGATTTGCGTCCTGAACAAACTTTTGAACGGATAGCTCTGGCGCTGGCCTGGTTCGGTACGTGTTTAGCTCTATTAGGGATTTTTTTATGTTTCCTAGGGGCTATAACACGTACCTATGAAGGAGAGGTTCAAACAGTATCACTTGGGATCTTTGAGATTTCCCAAAGGGTGTACGGCTCCCCACCCCTTTTGAGAATATCATCTCTTCTGGGTAACCCAAACACCCTCGCAATATGGCTTATGGTTACATTGGTCCTATCCCTTTATCTACTCCAGGGGAGGAAAGTGAGCCGTGTCACAAGTTTGATAATGCTAGGAGCTCAGCTTCTAGCTCTTGCGCTTACGTTTTCGCGAGCAGGTATTGGGGCCTCTCTTTTGGCTATGGGACTTTTCTATATTCTATCTGCTCCAACGATGCATATACGCCTTAGCCGTCTTTTTGCCTTAAGTTTAATTTTTGCTGGATTATTCATGGGTATTCCTGCTTCGGGTTTAACAGAACTTAACCCCCAGAGGTTCTCCTTTGATGTTAACCTTCGGGATGAAGCATGGAAGCCTTTATTACAGAGTATTTGGGCAAACCCAGTTCACGGCGTAGGCTTTGGGGGGTCGTATGAAGTGCTCCTTGAACCTTTAGGTTTGGAAATCAGTGGCCATAGCGCACATCTTCAAACGATAGCAGAATTGGGATTTATAGGTTATGCCCTGTTTTTGGCAATTGCATTTCTACCCATCATCTTTGCACGCAGCCAACTAAGAAGTTGTCGCGATGATCAACATGGGGTAATTATAGCCGCGTTTTCAATTTGTTCAGCCCTTTTAATCCACCAACTTTTCGAAGGGTCGTTACTACGTTATGGTTTTCACACTTTATTTTGGGCGTACCTACTGTTTCTATTAGTACACCCAGCTTGGGAAGAAAGGAAGATATAATGGAGGATTACAATAAATTCATAGTCTTCCTCACCACCGGCCTCGTCTACGGCGGCGCAGAAACCCAGCTGGTACGCTTAGCGACCCGCCTCAAGGCGCGGAGCTGGGAAGTAAAAGTAGTTTCCATGCTGCCGCCGCAGGCTTACGTGGAAGAATTGGAGGCCGCTGGGATACCGATCGAGTCTCTCGGTATGCGCCGCGGGGTGCCGGATCCCCGAGCACTGTTCCGTTTCGCGAGCATACTCCGGCTCGAGCAGCCGCAGGTGGTCCACAGTCATATGGTCCATGCCAACCTCCTCGCACGCCTTGCCCGGCCTTTGGCCAGAGTGCCGGTACTGGTCTGTACGGTCCACACCATTAATGAAGGCGGACGCCACCGAGAATGGGCTTACCGGCTCACCGATTTTCTCTGCGACCTTACGACCCAGGTGAGCCAGTCGGGCCTCGAGCGCTATGTGCGGGTCAGAGCCGTACCCCAGCACAAGATCCGCTTCATCCCCAACGGCGTGGACACCGATCGCTTTCGGCCTAATCCAGAGGCTCGTGCGCGGCTCCGGCACGAGTTAGGGCTTGGTAATGTGTTCTCGTGGCTTGCGGTAGGGCGCTGTGAGGAGGCAAAGGATTATCCCAACATGTTGCGAGCCTTTGCCATGGTCCTGCGGGAGCACGGAAACACGGTGCTGCTTATTGCCGGGCAGGGCTCGCTAAGGGAGGAGGCTGAGCAACTTGCAAATCAGCTTGGCCTTAGGGAGAAGGTACATTTCCTCGGGCTTCGTAAGGACGTGCCTGAACTTATGAACGCCGTGGACGCCTACGTTATGTCATCAGCCAGGGAAGGGATGCCCATGGTGCTCCTAGAAGCGGGAGCTACGGGGCTTCCCATAGTGGCTACGGACGTGGGAGGAAACCGAGAGGTGGTTCTGGACGGCATGTCCGGCTTCCTTGTTCCCCCAAAAGACCCCGAAGCCCTGGCTCGGGCCATGCTGCGGCTTATGATACTTTCTCAAGAGGAGAGGCGGCGTATGGGGGAGGTTGGTCGAGCGCATGTTGAAGCGAATTTTTCCCTTGAAAAAGTGGTGGATCAATGGGAAAGTTTGTACCAAGAGTGCCTTGCAGCCAAAGGAATACGTTATGAAGAGCCTTCTCTACGTAGCTAACAAGAAACTCCCAGATAACGATTACCGGGTTATGTACGGTAAAAAGCATTCTAAATACCATATTCTCTATGCTCTTCCGGAGCCTCCGGAAGGCGTACCAGCAGAGCGTTTTGTGCCAATGAATTTTCGCGAGGGTTTTGTAGCAGGTGATTTAAGAGCCTTCTTCCAACTATGGTCTTATCTGCGTCAACAGTACAAAGCTATAGATCTGGTGCACTTCTATTCGACGAAGTTAGTTCTACTGGGACCAATTATTGCTTGGCTGGCTGGCGTTCCGAGCATGGTCACGGTTACAGGTCTAGGAAGGGTTTACTCTCAAGATGGCGTCGTGTATCGGTTGCTACGCTTTTTGTACAGGGGCTTAATGGCTATGTCGATTGCCCTCTCTCGAGCAGTCTTGTTCCAAAACCATGGTGATTTGGCGTTATTTCAACGCATGTTCCCTTTTTTTCATCACAAGATGGTTTATGTTGGTAGTGCTGTAGGTGGCCCAATACTAGAGAGGATGGACTATGAGGCCTCGCCACTCAGAGTATTGCTGGTTTCACGCATTATGCCTCAAAAGGGGATTGAGGATTTTCTCGAGGTGGCTAAACGCTTACAGGGACAAGAGTTCGAGTTTATATTGGTAGGCCCATTTTCGCCTAGATATAACGACCTTGCCGACCTCGTACGTCGATATCACTACGAAGGGACGATAAAGTATAAAGGTGAGGTATATGGCAGCAAGGATTTATTGGCTGAATACGGAGCTGCTCACGTTTTTCTGTTTCCATCTCGCTATGGGGAGGGGCTGGCCCGAGTTATGCTCGAGGCGGGGTTTGCAGGATTGTGCCCTATTGCCTACGACATTAACGCTAACCTTGACCTTATTGCTGAAGGTCGCGGCTTCCTACTGCGCTCAGGCGACATCGAGCGGATTGTAGAAGTGCTACTACAATTGAGGGATCGGCGGGATCTTCTAGAACAAAATGCCCGAGCTTACCAAGCATATGTAACATCTACGTTTAGCCTAGATGCCTATCGTGTGCGGATGGACAAGATCCTCGAAAGGTTCTTGGGGGATTAATATATGCAGAATATGAAGATTCGCGACGCAAGACCAGAGGACCTTAAGTACATAGTGCGGATACATCAGATTGCCTTCAGAGGGTTTTTAATGACGCTGCTTGGACCAAAATTCCTGTATGCTTACTATCAACTAATACTTGAATATCCCTCGCGAATCTTTTGCGTAGTTGCAGATGATCACGGAAAAACAAGAGGATTTGTGGCTGGATTTCTTGAGCCCAATAAGTTTTACGAGCGCCTTAGCAGGCGAAAATGGAAGCTAGCTCTGGCTGCACTGGTGCACCTCGTTCTACATCTGACCCTCTTACCTCGGGTGTGGCACAGCTTCCTTCGAGCGAACAATTTGGCAAGAAACAGTCAATACGCTGAGGGAGCGGCTGAACTTGCTTCGATTGCATTGGATCCCAGCTTGACAGGTCGGGGCTTGGGAAAGCAGTTGGTTTTAGCTTTTTTGAACAGGGCACGTGAAATGGGCGCGCAAAGGGTTCACTTGACGACGGATGCGCTTGGTAATGATGCGGTAAATGCCTTTTACCAAAGGTTGGGGTTTAAGCTAAGCCGTAACTTCACTGTCGTAGGCAATAGGTTAATGAACGAATACGTGTATTATTGGGATGAAATGGGAGAGAGCCGCATATGAGTCATAAGACCTGTCGTAATGAGTTTTTGCCCTTTTCTCCTCCCTTAATTGGGGAAGAAGAAATCTCCGAAGTAGTAGATACTCTGCGCTCCGAGTGGATCACCACCGGTCCCAAGACGAAGCGGTTCGAGCAGGAATTCGCGGCTTATCTGGGGGCTCCCGGTGCTCTGGCGCTCAACTCCTGTACGGCTGCACTGCATACCGCTCTGGTCACCCTTGGCATCGGGCCTGGGGATGAGGTCATCACCACGCCCATGACCTTCGCTGCGTCGGTCAACGTGATCGAGCACGTGGGGGCCCGGCCGGTGCTGGTGGATGTAGAGCCCGATACCCTTAACATCGACCCAGTGAAGGTACAGGCTGCCATTACTTCACGGACCAGGGCCATCATACCAGTGCACTATGCCGGTCACCCGGTGGACTTGGATTCCATCTACGAGCTGGCGCAGGCCCACAGTCTGGTGGTGATCGAGGATGCCGCTCATGCCCTGCCGGCCAAGTACAAAGGTCGGTATATCGGCTCGGGAAACAACCCAGTGGCCTTCAGCTTTTACGCCACCAAGAACCTGACCACGGCTGAAGGGGGAATGCTTACCGGTGATCCCGAGTTCCTGGACCGGGCTCGCATCGTCAGCCTCCACGGGATGAGCCGGGATGCCTGGAAGCGGTACGACAAAGGAGGTAGCTGGTACTACGAGGTGCTGCTTCCCGGCTTTAAGTACAACATGACAGACATCCAAGCGTCCTTGGGTCTTTGGCAACTGCGAAAGCTGGCGGGCTTCCAGCAGCGGAGGCGTGAGGTGGTGGCCGCTTATAATCAGGCGTTCAGGGATGTCGCGGCTTTAGAGCTTCCGGTTGAACGTCCGGAGGTTGAGCACGCCTGGCACCTGTACGTACTCAGGCTGCGCCTCGAAGCCCTCCGGATCACGCGGGATCAGTTCATCGATGAACTCAAGGCCCGTAACATAGGCACTTCGGTGCACTTCATTCCCATCCACCTGCACCCATACTATAGGGATAAATATGGATATCGCCCGGATGATTTCCCAGTGGCTTACGACAACTACCGGCGCATGTTGAGCTTGCCTTTAAACCCGAACTTGTCGGATCAAGACGTGACCGACGTCATCGAGGCGGTACTGGATGTAGTGAGGGCTTACCAACGATGAAGTGGTCGAAGCGGCTTTTTGATCTTTTCTGGAGCCTTCTGGGACTGGCCGTGCTCTGGCCACTGTTTCTGCTTATCGCTCTTCTCATCAAGCTTGAAGATGGCGGTCCGGTGTTCTTCCGCCAGGAGCGGGTGGGCTATAAGGGTCGTCCTTTTTACATATGGAAATTCCGAACCATGGTTGTCGATGCGGAAAAACGTGGGAAACCTTTGACGGTTGGGCTGGACCCACGCATAACGCGGGTAGGGTACTGGTTGCGCAAGTTCAAGCTAGATGAGTTACCCCAGTTGATTAACGTGATACTAGGCCAAATGAGCTTGGTTGGGCCGCGGCCAGAAGTGCCCCAGTACGTAGCCCTTTATGCACCGGAACAGCGGAGAGTGCTCGAAATGGTACCAGGAATTACCGACCCGGCTTCTATTGCTTACCGTCGGGAAAGTGAACTGTTAGCTAGTTCACCTGATCCTGAACGGACATATATAGAAGAGATTATCCCAGAAAAAATAAGACTAAATCTGGAGTACGCCCAACGGGCCACACTTTGGACAGATCTTGTGGTCATCCTGCGAACCATTATTAGTGTTGGAGCCTGGAGAAGTGAAGGGCCAGGTAGATACTCACATACAGCCTAACCCCGTAAATGTTAGGGCGGACCAGTATTGCCATACCGTTCCATAATAATTTAACATTAGAAGAGATAGATTATGTCGCTTTTATGCTGGAGAAAGCCTTACAGGAGTGTTGAGATCAGGAAGTGAGCCCACTATGAAAAGAACAGTACGTACTTTGCTGCTCATTGTGATTGACGTATTCATTATAAATCTCGCCTTGTTCCTGGCCTTATGGTTGCGCTTTGAAAGTATTTTTTCTCCCCGGTACATAAGGTACTTGCAAGAAGCCTTTAGGCTTGCGCCGCTCGCCACCTGCATCTACATAACCTGCTTCTATTTATTCCGGCTTTACCACCGCCTCTGGCGCTATGCCAGTATCGGTGAGTTACTGTCTATCACTGGGGCTACGCTCACAGGAACTATGGCGGTTGTTTCCTGGACCTATTTTCGTATGGTGCCCGGCTATTTTCCTCTCCCACGGAGCATCTTCGTATTGTGGGGGCTCCTTATAATTGCTCTAGTGGGGGCTTCACGCCTTTTCTGGCGCCTGCTGCGCGAGTATCCCTTTCCCGGCTTGCCCCAGCCTGGTGGACAGGCTGTATTGATTGTGGGAGCGGGGGATGCCGGGGCCATGGTGGCCCGCGAACTCCGCAACCGCAATGGCGGCGACATAAGGCCCATCGGCTTTGTGGATGACGATCCTTTAAAGCAGGGGCGGCAGTTGTACGGTCTGCCCGTCCTGGGCACCCGGGAGGATATTCCCCGGCTGGTGGAGCGGTTTGAGGTGGGGGAGATTATCATCGCCATGCCTTCGGTCCGCGGGCGCATCATCCGCGAAATTGTGGAAATTTGCCACGGGACGGGGGCCAAACTGCGCATTCTCCCCGGCATGTACGACTTAATTGAAGGCAAAGTAAAGGTGGACCCCATCCGCGAGGTGCGCATAGAGGACATCCTGGGCCGGGAGCCGGTGGAGGTGGACCTGGAAGCCATCGCTGGCTACTTGACCGGCGAAGTGGTGCTCATTACCGGCGCCGGGGGCTCCATTGGCTCGGAGCTATGCCGCCAGGTGGCCCGCTTTAAACCTGAACTGCTGGTACTGCTGGGCCGGGGTGAAAACAGCATCTATGAAATTCACCAGGAATTGTGCCACAGCTTCCCTGAAGTAAGGCTGGCTCAGGTCATCGCCGATGTGCGGGATGAAACGGCCATCGACCAGGCCTTCAGGAAATATAGACCGGCGGTGGTCTTTCACGCAGCCGCCCATAAACATGTACCTCTTATGGAGATGAACCCGGCCGAAGCCATAAAAAATAACGTGGTGGGAACGTGGATAGTAGCCAGGGCTGCCGACAGGTATAAAAGTAAAATTTTTGTTCTGATATCCACGGACAAGGCTGTTAACCCCACCAGCATCATGGGCGCCTCCAAACGGGTGGCGGAAATGATCGTCCAGTATATGGCCAAGAAAAGCGGCACCCGCTTTGCCGCGGTGCGCTTCGGCAACGTCCTGGGAAGCCGGGGCAGCGTAGTTCCTCTGTTCCAGCGCCAGATCGCTGCAGGAGGCCCGGTAACGGTAACCCACCCGGAAATGACCCGCTATTTCATGACCATTCCCGAAGCGGTACAGCTGGTCATTCAGGCCGGGGCCCTGGCCCGAGGGGGCGAAATCTTTGTCCTGCAGATGGGCGAGCCGGTAAAAATAGCCGATCTGGCGCGAAATATGATTATTCTTTCCGGCTATGAGCCGGGCCAGGATATTGAAATCGTCTTTACCGGCATCCGGCCGGGAGAGAAGCTGTATGAAGAACTTTTCACGGAAGAGGAAAAAATTGATACGACCTCCCATGAATGTATTTTTGTTGCCCACCCGGAAGAAATCGACAAGGCCAGGTTGGAAAAGTTTTTCAGCCTGGTTTCCAGGCCGGATTGGAAACCCGAAATGAGCGAAGTAGAGGAAGCGCTGAGGCTGGTTTTGCCTGGATTCAGGGAAGACAAGAGATATAAGAAGGTACAGGTGGGGTGAATGAAGGGCTTTAGGGTTAGCGCCTTTTCTAGCCGTACAAGGAGGTTTATCAAAAGGGCTTTCACCCCGGTGCCCGGTGATACCCGGAAGCAAGGCGGGAAAAAGATAAGAATAGTTATTTAACTTAACTGGGGGAATAACATGGGCGATCTGGGAGAGGTTACAACAGTGCTTGCCAACTCGCCTATCTACCAGCGGCTCCTGGCGCATAGGGATGATTTCCCAGCCGTGAGCAGCCTGGTGGCTACCGTAGAGAGAGCTTGTCGAGCGGCCTTACAGCAGGCGAAAACTGTAATCAGGTACTTACCCAACTACACTCTCCACGACGCCACACACCTGTTACAGGTCCTACAACTCATGGGCAAGCTTATTCCCCCTACTACACTGTCTTCACTTTCACCTCTGGAGCTGGCCCTCCTCATTCTATCCGCCTTTTGGCACGATATTGGCATGGCCCCACCGAAGCGCCAATTGCAGGCTTGGCGGGGTGAGTGGTCCGGAGAGCCCAGCGCGGAAGATATCCGGGAGCGCGAGGAGTTCCTGGCCTTCTGCCGGAGCGCACCAGAGTACTGGGATCGCTTTAGTGGCCGGGAGCTGACCTGGTGTGACCCGGAGATGGCCGGCTTCCTCAATTCGATGGTGGGGGCTTGGATCCGGGAGGGGCATATTACCCGTGGGGCGCGGATGATCCGCGATGAGGAATTCCTCTACGGCGGTTTCGATTTCCGAGATATGCTCGCCCGAATTTGCGCCAGTCATGGGGAAGATGCAGGCACACTTCTGGATGGACAGGGCCTGGAGGTGGCCCGGCTCGTGGGTGACGGTGAGTACGTGAATGAGGTATTTGTGGCCGTGGTCCTGCGCCTGGCCGACCCTCTGGATTTTTCCCCGGAACGGGCGCCGCAAGTCCTTTTTAAGCACCTCGCTATTCGCGATAGGACGAGCCTGCTGGAATGGGCGAAACACCAAGCCATCGTGGGTTGGGATATCCGACCAGGGCGAATTGCCCTTGATGCCACTTGTGGTCACCCGGCGGTGGAGCAGGCTCTGCGCCGGCTTGTTGCGGACATCAACCGGGAGCTAGGCACCTGTCGAAGGGTGCTCGCGGAGATGAATACACGCTTGCATGGCCGCGGTCTCCGCCGCCGATACAGGCTGGACCTGCCGGAAGAGGTTGCGCCGGTGGTCATCCGGCCCCGGATCGATGAAAGCGGGCGGCCCCTCTACGTATACCGGGACATAGAGTTCCACCTGGACCAGGAGCAGATGGTGAAACTCCTTATGGGTACCAGCCTTTACGGTGAGCCGGGGGTGGCCCTGCGGGAATTACTGCAAAACGCCCTCGACGCCTGCCGGCTTGCGCGGGTACTGCATCAAAGGTGGGGTACACCTTATGAGCCGCTCATCCGGGTTGCTTTAACCCGTATGGGCCAGAGCGATGTTCTTGAAGTATGGGATAACGGGGTAGGCATGGACTGGCACATCATCGACAACTACTTTGCCCGGGTGGGCAGGTCCTATTACCAGTCGGCCTAATTCAGAAGAGAAAACATCCGGCCTTCAGAGTTTAACCCTATTTCCAAGTTCGGCATCGGGTTCCTCTCTACCTTCATGGTGGCAGAGAAAGTAGAAATAGAGACAAGGCGCCTGACCGGGGCCTATCGGGCTGCCGAGCCCGTCGCTTTGGAGATATCGGGCTTGTGGAGGATTTTTTGGGCTAGGCCAGGCCGACGGGAAATACCTGGTACCACCGTCCGGGTTTACTTAAAGACTGGTCACCCCTTTGTACCAAAGAAGGGAGCCCAGGGGGAACATCCTCTACTGGCCGAGGTGCGGCGGGTTGCAGCCCATGTGGAGGTGCCCATCGAGGTTGAGGTGGCGGGGAGCGTGACCCGGATAGTGGATGAAGGTTTTCTTTATCCTGGTAAGGCGGACGAACTAGCAAAGTTCTACGACTGCGTGGAGGTAGTACCCCTGGAGTTGAATGACCCCGGGGGCCTGCGGGGAAAGGTCTGGTGTGTCTTATTACGGGAAAACGGCCGGTATACCAATAGAGTGGAGCTGGAAAAGGTAGGGCGGGTGATCGACGGTGAATATGTCCAGTTCACCCTCGCCCTGGTAGCATCCCCAAATTCCCTCGAGGAGGCCGCCGACAGCCTGGGAATGAGCGACGCCGGGACTTTCGATCTTAGCCCCGGCTACTCCACCATTATCTCCTCCCAGGGGCGGCTATCGGTAAAGGGGATTGGGGTGCCCTTTAACCTCTTCGCCGAAGGGGGCGTACTAACCCCGAGGTATGGCCAGCACCAGGGTCTCCTAAGCTGGCCGATCCCCGTAGAGTATGACATCGATTTAAGTGGCGAATGGGAACTCAACCTTACCGCCGCTAGGGACAGGGTGGTTATGGATGGCACGTGGGAAGCTTTTAAGGAGCGCTTCACCCGGCTGGTAGCCGGCACCCTTGGGGCCCGGCTTGGAGTAAAGCGGGCGGCTGAACTGGCACGTGCTGTGGGTCATGGCAAGGGCGATCTTTTTGTGACGGTCTTGCTGGAAGGAAGCATTGATTTTACTTGCTCTACCCCTGGACTTTAGTGCATCTGTCACATCTTTGATTGGAGGGTGTGCCGCGCATGCGCAGGCTAGAAATTGACTTTGAAGAAATTGCTATGGCGCTTGAAAGCAACCGGGATTTGAACGACTATTATCTTGATTTGGAGACGGGAGAACTTGTGGTCATTCCGGCAGAACTGCTTGAGCGGGATTGGGATGAAGAAAGCCCTTCAAGCCTTCCTGACTGGGAGCGGGAGCTGATCCCCCTGGCGAGGGAACTCCAGGAAGGCAGCGAACGCTACGAACCGATTCCACAGATACCCTCCTACGAGATTTATAATCTCATGGTAAAATTTGCGGAGACAGTAACCGACCGGCGGCTTCGCCGGTTACTATCTGTAGCGCTGGACGGAAAGGGGGCCTTCGGCCGCTTCAAAAGTGTCCTGGCCGAATACCCTGCGGAGCGCGAACGCTGACAGCGCCCACTTCTTAACAGAATCTGGCGGGAAGTTTCCAACGTTCAGGTCCCTTTTTAAGGACCGGATATTTGCATTGATTTTACGTATTATTTTACGTATAATAAACCCAAAAGGAGGTGCGGCCTGTGCTGCAATTCGACCTTGACAGCCTGGTAAGCGCAACCGCGCTGTCCCGGTCGCCGGGAAAATACCTGGCCAAGTGCAAAGAAAAGCCCCTGTTGATACTTAAAAACAACGAAGTGGAGGGGGTGCTGCTGAGCACAGAGGCTTACAGAGAACTGTTAGAAGCTTATGAACTTGTACAGGACATGAGGCTGGCCCGCGAGATCTTCGAGCAGCCCACCGACAACCCTGAAGATAAAGACGTGTTTGAGATAATGCGGGAAATCGAGGAGCAGAAGGATGTATAGTGTTAAGCCCAAGAATGCCAACCGCTTCCGCCATGACTACGCAAGGCTCTCTTCTGAGGAACGTGAGAGGGTCCGATGTGCCTTAGAGGAATTGGCTGAAAACCCCCGGCCACCGGGATGCATCTGCTTGGAAAAGAACTATTACAGACTGCGAGTTGGGGGCATACGCATCCTTTACCAAATATTTGACGCTGAAAAACTAGTTCTTATAGGCGCGGTTAGTAGGCGTAACGAAAAGACTTACAAGGACTGGAAGCAATATTTCAAGTAAGCTTTACCCGACCAACTGCCCCTTGTAGCTGCCTTAACGGGCCCTTCGAAGCTCCACCTCCTGCAACTTAAGGTAACCCTCGCTGAGCGTAGCGCGGTGGGGATCTGGAAGGGTTTAGGGAAACACCGTGGGGCTGCTTTTTCTGGTGTAGCGGGATTGTCTCGCCCGCTTTTTATGCCCTCCAGAGGATACCGCCACGCCCATGTAGACGGGCCTTTGTTCTGTGGCGGTGAGCCGGGGACACCGGGAGGCAGTGGCCTGTCTGAGATTGAATGTGTTCGCCGGTGGTGGTATGCTCTTAGTAAGATAATCTTTCTCCAGAGTAAGGAAGGAGAGTTTTTCATGTCCACATTTTTAGTGCGCTTAACCAGTAAAGGGCAAATGACTATTCCCAAAAGTGTTAGAAAAGCTTTGGGGCTGAAAGCAGGCGACTATTTAACGATCTTAGTAGGAGAGGATGAAATACGTTTGAAAAAGGTTCAGCCGGTGAAGCCCCTGAGTAAAGAAGACCCTATATGGAAATTAGTTGGTGCCGGGAACAGTGGACTTAGAGACGTCGCTCTCAAACATGATCATTACCTGGCTCAAGGTGAAGTAGAGAGATGGAAAGAGTAATGGTAGATACGAGTGCTATTTATGCCCTTATTGACCGTTCAGATGATCGGCATGAAAAGGCCAAGCATCTCTTTTTAAGAAGTTGAGCGAGCGAGATGTTGATTTATTTAATATTTTAATATTAACAAATTTTATCCTGGCGGAAACCCATGCCTTGATCTTAAGCGGGTTAGGCCATGAACTGGCCCGTGAATGGGTAAAAAACTTAATTTGGAAAGATCTAGCGTTGCGATATAAGAAGGCCTGGAAGCTGGCGGGTGAGGCGGCGGCTCTCTTGAAGGAGCGGTTTGGGGCGAGGAAAGTTGTTGTGTTTGGTTCTCTTACGGACCGTTCCAGGTTCAAGCGGTCATCGGATATTGACCTCGCAGCCTGGGGCATCCCAGACGAACGTTTCTACGCGGCAGTCGGAGCCGTAACCGGGATGAGCGCGGAGTTTAAGGTGGACCTGGTGGACGCCATGGAGTACCCGGAGCGCATACGGAGGAGCATCGAAAGTGAAGGGATTGAAGTATAGCTCCACTTGTAGAGAGTTTGCCAGACATAGAAGGGAGAGATGGGCATGCGAAAATTATTAACACGCTTACTTTTACCTCTAGGCCTAATTTTAGCTTTACTATTTGCTTCTACTAGCGGT
>JAZHPA010000041.1:0-25361 GCA_051024685.1 Moorellaceae bacterium AZ2
CAGGCCTTATTATACCACTTCTACCCTGACAGAATCTCAGACGAATTTTACCTGACATTTTCATTGACGCTTGACAGCCTGCCGCCCTGAGTGTCACCGGACTGTGATATTGTCATAGTGTAAGCGGACTGAGAAAATGTTGGCATGATAAAACCGCAACCCTGGCGAATTAATCTAATTAGGGTGGGATACAAGCAAAGGTGGGGCGCAGGCAAGGGCGGCCGTCTACTGAAATGGGCGATAAAAGCCCGAGAAAATGTTTGGCCGCCCCTCGACCCGCCCAAGTGGGCTAGAAAGCCCGGATAGGTGAGTGTCGCGCTTACCTTTACCCGCCCCACAAAATGGAGGTGCACCAGGATTGCGGTACTTTGGCCTTGACGTGCACAAGTCTTACTGTGAGGGAGCAGAACTGTTATCGGATAACACCGTCAAGAAAGCATTAGCCTCCTCCAGGGAAGAAATGCCTGCGATACGCATCTTAATGACCAAGCGGCTCGCAGAATTTAAACCTCCTGTCTCAGTTGCCGGTCTCGGCCATCCTTGGCCTCGGGCCTGCCCCCGCCTTTCGCCAGGCTTAAGTTTGGCTGCCGCAAAGGGTTGCTCGCTTGGGTGGCCTTTTATTCAAGGAGTAGTAAAGGTCCTTTTCGATCGGCAAGGGCTTGTTTTTGGCCCTCCTGGAAATAGAGCCCTTGCAAATTTTCTGGAAGTAAGTTATAAATATCCTCGGGTCCTCAAGTTGGACTCAGAAAAAACTACTGGGAAAGGCGGCTTCTACTTGTCGGATAAACGCATATATATCAAGGTGGCTGCCGTAGTGACCGTAGCCTTAGCCCTACTGGTTGGCTTGGATTACTGGTTTGGGTTTGGAGACAGAGCAGTAACCAGCCCCGTAAATCATTCCCCCGCGCCTTTGCCGACAACCGGGGCTGGTTATGATGTGCTGGTGGTAGGCGGGGAACCGGAAGGGATAGCCGCCGCCCTCTCAGCCGCTCGGGAGGGCATGAAGGTATTGCTGGTTGAGAAGCGGGATGGTCTGGGAGGGCTTTTTACCTACGGGTGGCTGAACTTTATCGATATGAATTTCGGACCCCGAGGGGAGCTGCTTACGCGGGGGACCTTCCTGGAGTTCTACCGTCAGGTGCAGGGAGAGGTTTTCGATGTGGAAGAGGCCAAGGAAATATTCCATCATATGGTGGAACGCTATCCTAATGTCGCGCTAAGTTTAAATACCCACTTTAAGGCCCCCATTATGGACGGCAACAAAATCATAGGAGTGGAAGCCGAGAGGGGAGGCCAGGTAGTAAGGTTTTATGCCCAACGTATTATTGATGCCACCCAGGATGCCGATGTTGCGGCGGCGGCAGGGGTGCCATATACTGTAGGTGCGGAAGATATTGGTGAAAGGGAGAGGCGCCAGTCGGTTACCCTCATTTTTCGCCTAAAGGGAGTTAACTGGGAAGAACTGGGGCGCGCCGTTAAAGAAGGCAGGATAACCGATGGGAAAGTGTCCGGCCGGGCTGCCTGGGGCTTTGCCACCTTGACCCGTAATTACCAGCCCTCCAACTCTCGCTTGCGCTTGCGCGGCCTGAATATTGGGCGCCAAAAGGACGGGACCGTGTTAATCAATGCTCTGCAAATCTTTGGTGTTGACGGTTTAAGTGAAAAGGCCAAGCAAGAAGCCATAGAGTTGGCGAAAGACGAATTGCCCCGCATCACCGCCTTTCTAAAAGAGAATATACCTGGATTTGAGGAAGCAGAATTAGATGGGACGGCACCCGAACTTTATGTGCGGGAAACGCGCCACATAAAGGCCGAATACCAGCTGGACATAAACGATGTGGTCTTTAATCGAGATTTCCCCGACCGCATAGCCCATGGGTCTTATCCGGTTGATGTACAGGCCACTTCACCCCAGGACACGGGGTTCGTCTATGGGCGGCCGGTAATGTACAGTATTCCCTTTCGTTCCCTGGTACCCCTCAAAATCGACAACCTTCTGGTGGTCGGACGATCGGCGGGATATACTCATTTAGCGGCCGGGAGCGCAAGGGTCGTACCGGTGGGCATGGCCACGGGTGATGCAGCGGGAGTGGCGGCCGCTTATTCCGTGCGTACGTCTCGTAGCTTTCGTGAGGTGGCGGGCAGTCCGGCAGACATCCAGAACATACAGGATCTATTGATTAAGCAGGGGGCTTATCTCAGGGCTTTTCATATCCCCAATCCCCTGGAAGGTCACTGGGCTTATCCGTCGTTGCAATTTGTCAACCACTGGGGTCTTGTCGTCGCCGGTTATAACAACAACTGGAAGCTGAACGAAACAATTAGCAGGGTAAGCTTCTACTATATGACGGCCAATGCCATAAAGCGGGTCCTGCCGGGCAGAGCCAGCCTTCTAAACGAGAAGTCTCCTTTGTTGCAGTCCTATCTGCAGCCCGAACCTTTAACCCGGGGAGAGGCTGCTCGGCTTTTACTCACTTACATAGGAGAAGATATTTCGTATCCGGAGCCGGGGGATGCGGTAGAGCGTGCAGGCGGAAGGGGGCTCCTTCCGTTAAAGGAGACCGGCCGGGATCCGGCTGCCGCCTTTACTTTTGCCGAGGCCTATTATGCCACGGAAAGGCTGTGTGCCCTATTGGGTGGCAGGTAAATCTTTTTAATCCGACATTGACCTCGAATTTTAGTTGACAAGGGGGGGGTGTCCGGTTACAATTGGATTTGATTGAATACCCACATCAAAAATAAAGGAGGAATGGTAATTGCGCGCATTGGGCCGTCATGTTCTGGCTGAGATTTATGGTTGCAGTTTTGAACTTCTAAACGACATCAAGAGAGTCGAAGAAATCATGGTCAAAGCAGCCCTCGAAGCAGGGGCCGAGATTCGTGAAGTCTGCTTCCATAAATTTAGCCCCCAAGGCGTCAGCGGCGTGGTGGTCATTTCCGAATCCCATTTAGCCATCCATACTTGGCCGGAATTAGGGTATGCCGCCGTGGATGTTTTTACCTGCGGGGAGAGGGTTAATCCGTGGGATGCCTGCAGGTACCTGACCGACCAGTTTAAGGCGGAGGAAGTTCATGCCACCGAGATCCAGCGTGGCATAATAGAGCCTCGCCGCGCGGCGGTCGTCAATCTTTAGGAGGGGATATTTATTTTAGTACCTACGGCAAAGCACGGCTAACAGGCCTTGCTGGCAAAAAAAGCTGGCAGGGCCTGTGGCATTCTTATAAGCTTAATCTGAGGACGCCGGCAGGAAAGCCTCAACTTAAAGCGAATTATGACTCTAGCAGTTTTGTAAGGAGCTTATCCCATGGCTTTAGATGTGTACGAACTTATAGCCGACGATTTGGCAGTAGTCGAAGGGTACTTGGATGAGGAAGTAAAAAACTATGTCCGGCCGCCGCTGAACACATGGGACCAACACTTTTTGCCATCCCTTGTCGTCTTGAGCGGGCGCTATTATGGGTACGAAGGCCGGCGCCTGTTTTCTATGGCCGCTGCCCTAAAGCTAGTTTTCCTTGCCACCTTCATTCATGCTAGGGCAGGCAGTGAACCGGCCCGTCCTGCCCTTTGGGGAGATTACCTGTATACTAAGTTTTTTGCCCTCCTCTGCCGGGATGGTAACCTGGAGTTCCTGCCTCACCTGACCGAGGTGATTTGCCACATAAACCTGAGGTTTATCCGCTCGGTGGTGAAGAAGGAGGATCCTGACGTCGCCGCCGTAGAAGTATGCGGCCTCTTGGGGGGCTTGGCCACCCGATTGGGGACTACTTTGGCCGGAGCCCCTGCCGACGAGGTGGCGGGTTGGTATGAGTTGGGCCACGCCCTGGGGATTCTTTGGGGCATACAAAATTGCGGCCGACCACTGTTGACTGCCTACCATGTAGCTAACGCAGAGGCGGCCCTAAAAAAGGTGCCGGATACCTCCGGCCGGGAGATCTGGAGGGAAATATTCTTAGGCCTTTGCAAGCCCGCGACGGCTTGGCGGTTGGCTCCGTAAGGTAATTGGATAGTAATTCAAATTGCGAGAAAACTTTATTGGCTATATAATGGGGACAAAGGCCAGGAGCAGGAGGTGAACCGATGGAAGACAAATCCATGACCTTAACGGAACACTTGGAAGAACTGCGCCGAGTGCTCATTGTCTGCCTGGTCGCCCTGGGGATATCCACGGTCATCACCTATTTTGGCTTCCGCAACCAGCTCCTGGCACTGCTGACGCGGCCGGTCAAAGATCTGGGGATTTCGTTAGTTTATATTACTCCCTGGGAGGCTTTTTTTACTTCCATAAAAACTTCTTTCTTGGCCGCCATATTCCTGGCTCTCCCTGTTATTCTCTGGCAGGTATGGAGCTTCATTTTGCCTGCTTTACACCGGCATGAAAGGCGCTTAGTGTTTATAATCATGCCCTTTTCCCTGTTTCTCTTTTTCGGGGGCATAGCTTTCGGCTATTTCGTAGTGTTTCCGGCAGCTTTGCGTTTCTTGCTGGTGACGGCCAGCGAAGGATTTCAGCCCTTGATTACTATCTCTAGATATATCGGCTTCCTAGTTACTTTTGTCTTGCCCTTCGGTTTGGTTTTTCAGCTGCCCCTGGCTGCGGTTCTGTTGACCAGGCTGGGCTTGGTAACCCCTCAGTTTTTGGCGCGCAACAGGAAGCTGGCCTTGCTCATCATTTTCTTTCTGGCGGCCGTTTTAACGCCTACTCCGGATGTCATATCGCAGTTGCTCATGGGGCTTCCCATGGTGGGACTCTACGAAAGCAGTATATGGCTGTCTTTTCTGGTGCGCCGGAGGCAGGAAAAGGCTGAAAGCGAAGGTATATAAGGGATGGTACTTTGGTGTAAGGAGGTGAAAAGCTAATGTTCGGTACTCTTGGAGTTCCGGAGCTCCTGCTGATCCTTGTTTTGGCACTCATTATTTTCGGGCCCGGTAAACTGCCCGAGGTGGGCCGCGCCCTGGGTAAGGGGATTCGAGAGTTCAGAAAGGCTACGGCTTCCATCACCAGCGAAATTGAAGAGGCTGCCAAGGTGGAAGAACCAAAGGTGGAGGCCAAATAGGCTAAACACCAGGATAAGTAACTATAAACAGCTCAGCCTAGAGGGGAATACTGCATAAAAGGCGCTAAGTACTCAGGGGAAGGCGAGGGCTTCCCCTTTTTGCTGGGTGGGAGGAGGTATAAAGGAGGATGCAGGATACGCCTCGCGCCAACCGGTTGCACATCGCCCTTTTTGGCCGGCGCAATGCCGGAAAATCCAGTCTAATCAACGCCCTTACCAATCAGGAGCTGGCGGTGGTTTCCAGCATACCCGGTACCACTACGGACCCAGTATTCAAAGCAATGGAAATTTTGCCCTTGGGGCCGGTAGTACTAATCGATACGGCCGGGATCGATGACGTAGGGGAATTGGGAGAACTACGCATCAAGAAAACCCTAGAGGTTCTGCGCAAAACGGACCTGGCCGTCCTGGTGCTGGACCCCGGGGAAGGAATAGGGTCTTATGAATTGGAGCTTAAACGCCGTTTAGCAGAGCAAGGGCTGCCGGTGGTGGCAGTCTTGAATAAAATCGATCTTGGAGGCATAGAGCAGCTGCCCCACATGGAAGAGACCCTGGGCCAGAAGATACTACCGGTCAGTGCAAAAACCCGCCAGGGCATTGAAGAGTTAAAGAGGGAACTTATTAAAGCCGCCCCAGCCGATTTCGAAGCCCCCTACCTCGTGGGCGACCTGGTAGGGCCGGGTGATATGGCCGTCCTGGTGGTCCCCATAGATTCCGCTGCTCCCAAAGGGAGGCTAATCCTGCCCCAGGTGCAGGTGCTGCGGGACCTTCTAGACAACGACGCCATGGGTCTGGTGGTGAAAGAGGGGGGACTTAAGGAAGCTTTAGCCCGGATACCCCGGCCCAAAATTGTGATTACCGATTCCCAGGTCTTTTCCAAGGTGGCCGCCGAAACGCCCCCGGAAGTTTGGATGACTTCTTTTTCGATTTTGATGGCCCGCTATAAAGGGGACTTGATAGAGCTGGTGAGGGGGGCGAAAGCAGTTAAGAGTTTAAAGCCGGGGGACCGAGTATTGATTGCCGAAGCCTGTACCCATCACCGTCAACCCGACGATATTGGTAAAGTCCAGATACCGGGCTGGCTGCGCCAGTATGTGGGCGGGGAACTGAATTTCAATTGGGTCTCTGGCGGGGGGTTCCCCGAGGACCTGGCGAGTTATAAACTGATCGTTCATTGCGGAGGTTGCATGATTAATCGCCGGGAAATGCTCTACCGCCTGCAGGTGGCCAGGGCAGCCGGGGTTCCCATGGTCAATTACGGAGTGCTGCTGGCCTTCGCCCACGGCATACTGGACCGGGCCCTGGAGCCTTTTCCCCTGGCTAAGAAAGAGTGGGAGGAAAAATAAGAGTGGAACCTGTTGAGGTGCGGCCCTGGTATGTTAACGGCAAAGGGGGGTACGATTTAATCATTACCTCGCCCCTGGCTACTGTAGATGATTATGTCCGAGCCATAAGCGGGGTAGAAAATCTTAATATTTACAAGTATTTCCGGCCCGGTGGGGGTGACTGCCGGGGCTGCCCCCATTGCTGTGGCGGGCGTTTGCCTGTGACCCTGCGGGACGTCCTGTTGCTGCGTGAGGGGGTCCGGGCTCTAACCGGTAAGCGGATCAACCTCCGGGATTTTATTATCAACTATTGTAAGGTGCGAGAAATAGGCCCCGCCCTGGATATAACCCTTCGCACCGATGGGGAGGGCTACTGTATATTCTTGTCACCGGACGACAATTCCTGCCGCCTTTACCGTTATCGACCCCTGGTCTGTCGCACCTTCTACTGCTGTCCGGCAACCCGCCGGGCCCGGGAACTACGCTCGGTAGTCATCAATTATGGCGAAGATGAGCTGGCCTATTTCTGGTCAAGACGAAAGTTGCCGGTTCCCCGCGTTTATTTAAAGGACATCTGTTCTCCTACACTGTGGAAAGCCTTGACGGGGAGGTAGAGGCCTTGCGCATTGCCCTCATCGCCCACGATCGGAAGAAAGAGGAACTGGTAGAGTTTGTGGAGCAAAACCGCGATTTTTTTGCCCGCCACCGCCTGATAGCTACAGGCACGACAGGGGCGAAAATAGAAGAGCATACCGGTCTAAAAGTACACCGCGTCTTGTCGGGCCCCTTGGGAGGTGACCAGCATATAGGGTCCCTAGTGGCCAGGCAACGGGTGGACTTGGTAATATTCCTGCGGGACCCGTTAACCCCCCAGCCCCACGAGCCGGATATCAATGCCCTTCTGCGCATCTGCGACGTGCATAACGTCCCCGCGGCTACCAATCTGGCAACGGCCTCCATCATTTTGCATTATTTACGCCAAACCCTCTGACCCGCCGCTCCTGCCCAGAGTTGTAAAAGTGAAGTTAAATAGTAGAAGCCTGCCTCGGCTTCCAGTTTAAACCGGGCAGGCTTTCTTGGTCCCTGCACCGGCAAGGGGCGACTTGCATATCATAGAGTAACTATTATGACCTAAAACGGCCTTAACTTAAGGAGGCGTTGGCAAAATGACAGAGGCCCAACATGTACCGCATTGCCCCGGGGGCATTACCTATATCGTGCAGAGCGGGGACACTATGTTTAATATTGCCAGGCGGTTCGGCACTTCCCTGGACGATTTGATTGCGGCCAATCCTCACATCGCCGATCCCGACGTTATATACCCGGGCCAGATATTATGCGTCCCCCTAAAGGATAGGAACGCCTGTCCCCACGGCTTTATTTATGTGGTGCGGCCGGGCGACACCCTCTTTGAAATAGCCCGCCGTTTCGGGATTAGCGTAGAGAGAATTGTAGCTGCCAATCCCCAGATAACTGATCCCAATGTAATCTTTCCCGGCCAGCGAATATGCATACCCTTGTTCCCGGGCATACCCCGGCGGTGTCAGCCCTTTGTTTTATACGGTACTGAACATGCCCCCTATGCTAAGGGTATGGGCATGGCCGATTGGGACCACAAAGTGGTAAGCCTATTGGTCTGGGATCTCCCCGAGCCCCACAAGTGTGGTATAGACAGGTATGCGGTGTGGGTACGGTATAAGGAAACCGATGATTTTATTACCGACGATTTGTTTATGGGCGGACCCGGCATGATGTACTGCCACCACCGCCTCCGCGACAACCCGGTGTGGCTGACCGCCCTGCCGTTTCTCGTGGTAGGGGTAAGATCTCCTTTCCGCCTGGGGCCCGTGTTTGTGGGGGGAATTCTGCCGGTGGTTTGGTAATAGGAAGAATGGTGACGGCATAAAAAATTATTAAAAAACCTCGGGGGAGATAAGAAGCTCCCCTGTATTTTTAAGGGGGCGCGAAACTTGCGCATCTATATTTCCGTAGACATGGAAGGGTTGAGCGGGGTGGTGTCCTGGGATCAGGTGGAGTTGAAAGGAGGGGTAGAATACCGGCGCGCCTGTCGACTCTTGGCAGCCGAAGTAAATGCAGCCGCACGTGGAGCCTTGGCCGCCGGTGCCACCGAAATCCTCGTTAATGATGCCCACAACCACATGCGGAACATTTGGAGCGAAAGTTTGCTGCCCAAGGTTCACCTTATCTCGGGCGCCAACAAGGGCCTGGGAATGATGGAAGGCATAGATCGTAATTGCCATGCTGCTTTCTTTCTGGGCTACCATGCCCGAGCAGGCAGTCCCGGCGTTTTAGCCCACACCTATAACGACACCATCCTCTGCTGCCGCATCAACGGCCAGGAAATGGGGGAGACCGGTCTAAATGCTCTGGTAGCGGGCTATTACGGTGTACCGGTAGCTTTTCTCTCCGGGGATAACATAGTGGCAGCCGAAGCCAGGAAACTATTGGGAAGCCTGGAGATAGTAATTGTTAAAGAAGCCAGGGGATTCCACGCTGCCCGCTGTCTGGCACCGGCTGTGGCCAGGGAGAAAATAAAGGCCGGTGCCGGTCGGGCCGTGAAGAACTTAAGCAGTTATAAACCCCTGAAGCCCCCGCGGCCCGTTGTTTTGGAGGTCGAGTTTAAGGAAGCTGACCAAGCCGAGATGGCCAGTTTAGTACCCGGAAGCAGGCGCCGAGGCCCGCGAACCGTGACTTACGAGAATAATGATTATCTTGAGGTTTACCGCGCTTTCCGGGCCATGGCCAGCCTGGCTAGGCATGACGCTTGAGGTTTTTACTTTTGGAGGCCATAGTTTTAGCCGGGGGCTGCAGCGCCACGGCGATTTTCACCACATCACCTTCCCGGGCGGCCCGCGGTAATAAAGCGCGGGGCAGGTTAAAGGTGGAATCTTGGTATTTAATGAAGGCCAGTTCGCCTTCCAGCCGCTCAATAATTAAAGGGGGCTGTTTCTTCACCATTATCTCCCCTCCCTTCTATAACCTTCTGGGATAGATTATAACCCCTGCTGGTTGGAAAAATCCAGAGGAAGGAAGGCAGGAAAAAGAGCGGGGGGTGGCGAATGAATGATTACGCCAGAAGCCAACAGGGGAGGTATACGGGTGGGCAAGAGGGCGGACGAGAACAGAGTTATCAAGCTTACTCCGGAAAAGCGACAGAAGCGCAAGCTGAAGGATGCCAATCCAGGCCCAAAAGCTTCTAACCCTAAACCGAGCCACCCAAGGCTTAAGGCGGCGGTTGGGACGCGCGTAAGGGGCAGTGGGGCCGAAGAAGGTCACAGAGGATTGTTTTCCGTGGCCCTGGTCGGCCTCTTACTACTGCTCTTTTATCCTCCTTTTTTCCGCGGTCTTTTCTTTCCGGTGGAACAACGCTGGTCGTTAATCCTGGCCACCGTATTGTTTGTGCTAACGTGGTTTTGGAAGTTTTCCCGCCAGGACTTAACTTTTCTCCGCCATCCCCTGGAGTATGCTGCTTTCGGCCTGGTGCTGGTCTATGTTGCCAGCGGTGTGTATCATCCCGCCAGCCGGGGCTTGGCCCTGGCAGAGATAAGCAAGGTTTTGCTCTACTTTTTCGTGTTCTGGATGATTATTCAGTTAAGCAATGGCCCGGGACCCAGGTCCCTGATCTTGCACAGTCTCTACTTTAGTGGGTTGGGAGTAGCCCTGGCGGGGCTGTTGACGGCCACAGAGGTTATCTTTATTAAAGACGGTTTTTTAGGCGGGCGGTTTTATTCCACCCTGCAGTATCCCAATGCCCTGGCCGCCTATATGATGGGTAACATCTTTTTGGGGTTTTATTTATGGGGTCGGGCCGATAACCGCCTGCGCCTGGCCTATGCGGCCGGTAACTATTTATTGTTTGTGGTTTTCCTGGGGACAGGCTCCCGGGGCGCCTTTCTTGTCCTTCCCTTGGTGCTCCTCCTTTATTTCCTCCTGGCACCTGCCGGCTGGCGCCTGAGCAGTTTGGCCCACTTCCTGGCCACCGGCCTGGCAGCGTTGGTAGCCAATTATCGCTTTATCCCCTTAGCCCTCACGAAGGATTATGCCGGGTCCTGGATGTGGTTTTGCCTGGGTTTAGGAGTTGCCCTGGCCCTCCAGGTGATCTTGGCTGCTGCAGGGAAACTCGTACCTTCGGCCCGCATGCGGGTAGCGGTAACTGCAGGCGTAATTATTCTGGCCCTGGGAGGCGGATACGCTTATAGTTCCTTCCAGGCCCGGCAGGAGGCAGGGGCTGCAAAGCCTGCCCTTGGCTGGGAGAGGATACTGCCGGCCCCGATAGCCCGGCGGCTGCAGGATATTAATTTGGAAACCCGGAGCAGCCGCGAGCGCGTTGAGTGGACCCGGGACGCTTTAAGCATGTTAAAGGAGCGGCCTCTCTTGGGCTACGGCGGCGGGGGCTGGGAAGCGGCTTATCGCCAGTACCAGCGCTATGCGTACCACTCCACCCAGGTTCATAATTATTACGCCCAATTGGCCGTAGAAACGGGTATGGTGGGGATAATCGTGCTGGCCGCCCTTTGGTTATGCTTTTTCTTTACTGTCCGCAACCTTTACCTCCGGAGCAGCGGCCGGGAGCGTTTACTGACCGTCTCTTTACTGGCGGCAGCTTTGAGCTTGGGCCTCCATGCAGCCCTAGACTTCGACCTAGCCCTGGGTGCCGTATCCATTTTACTCTGGTCTTGCTGGGGATTGAGCCGGAGCTTAGAAGTCCAGCTAAGCCGACAGGAGGCGAGGGAGCGAGGGCCAGCGGCCCAGGTGGCCTCCCGCAAGATAAAATACGCCAGCGCAGTCATCCTGGCGGCCATGGTCATAGTACTCTTTAGCGGGTCCTTCTTGGCGGGTAACGCCAGTGCCCGGGAGGGCGTCGCCGCCCTGCGCCAGGGGAATATAAGCCTGGCCACGTCTAAGCTGGAAGAGGCCCACAGCTATGATCCTTTTACGACCTCTTATGCCGGTGATTTGGCTTTACTATACTTAAGACAAAATCGCTTGAGCGAAGCTCTAAGCTTAGTTTTGGAGGCCCTCTCCCAAGAGCCCTATAACTACCTCCTGAAGGTGCGGCTGGGAGAAGTCTACTGGGCCCAGGGAAAAATCCCGGAGGCCGTAGCCGCCCTGGAGGCGGCCCGTGATTTGGCACCCTGGGTGGTAGCCACCTGGGAATCCCTGGCCAAGATTTATGTGGCCGGCGGGATGAAGTATCTCCAGTACAATCAGCCGGCCGACGCCCGGGACCTCTTCGCCGCAGCAATCAGTCTAAAGTCTGAAGTCGAAAGGCGTTTAGCCGGGCTGGGAGATTTACAAGAATTGCACCTCGATGAAAGGGGAGGCTTGAGCTTGACACCCGGCCTTCTCCTGGAGGTGGCGAAGGCCCAGTATTTTTTAAGCCGGTGGGAAGAGGCGGCGGCGAACCTGGAAGTAGTGGTCAAAGATAAAGACCTTGGGCCCGAGGCCCAGATGTGGCAGGCCTTGCTGGCCGACCGGCAAGGCCAAAAGAGCCGGGTGGAAGAAATCTTAAGGGAGCTGGAACAGAAGGACCCGGCTCTGGGGGAACAGTTCAGCCAGCTTAAATCGTTAACCCCGTTACCTTAATTTCCACTACCGCCTCCTGAAAGAATCCCGTTTTGCAGGTGGTATAATAAGAATATGCTCAATCTAGGTGCCATCGCCGAGATCCAAGAAGACCTCAAAGCGCTGGAAGACGAACTCCTGCGCCAGAGTGAAGCACCCGATCCCTTGTTGACCCAGGTGACCAGGCAGATGGTCCAAGCCGGCGGCAAGCGGTTAAGGCCCATCTTTGTACTCCTGGGCGGCAAATGCTGTGGCGGACGTCTGAAGGACCTATTGCCCCTGGCGGTGGCCATGGAAATGATCCACATGGCCACCCTGATACACGACGACGTGATCGATGCCTCTCCCTTAAGGCGCGGCCGGCCGACCGTGTGGGCCAGGTGGGGAGAAAAGGTTTCCCTCCACGCCGGCGATTATCTTTTTGCCCGGGCTTTGCGCCTGGTGGCGAATTACGATGATCCCCGGATACCCTCCCTGCTGGCCCAAGTCAGTGTTAAAATGGTGCAAGGAGAACTGGAACAACTGGAGAATGCCTTTACGGTAGCCCTAACCGTACGGGATTACCTCAAGCGAATCCGGCGCAAAACCGCCCTCCTTATTTCCGCCAGCTGCGAATTGGGAGCATTAGTGGCAGGAGGAAGTAATAATGATATCCTGGCTTTGCGCCGGTACGGCCGTTATCTTGGAATGGCCTTCCAGCTTACCGACGACGTGCTGGATATAGTAGCCGACCCCCGGATACTGGGAAAACCCCGGGGCAGCGATCTGCGCCAGGGTGTCATTACCTTACCGGCCATTTATGCGCTACAGGCCAGTCCTCATCACCGGCGCTTGGCGGTGCTGTTGACCAAACCCGCCAAAAGCGACGCGGAAATTGCCGAGGCGGTTGAACTTATTCAGGATTGCGGTGGGACGGCCTACACTTTAAATATGGCCGAACTCTATCTCCAAAAGGCGAGGCAGCAGCTTGCCTCGCTCCCGTCTGGCCGGCCGCGGGATATTTTGGAGGAACTGACCTATTTTGTAAAGGCACGTGGGTTCTAGGATGGGTTACTATCCCTTGTTTTTACGGTTAAGGGGTTGCCCCTGCCTGGTGGTGGGGGGCGGAACGGTGGGAGAACGGAAGGTGAGGGGGTTATTACAGGCCGGGGCCACGGTAACGGTGGTCAGCCCCCGCGTTACGCCCAGGCTGGCCGAGCTGGCCAGGGCAGGCCGCATCGAATGGCGGCCCCGGCGCTACCGGCCTAAGGATCTGCGGGGGATGGTCCTTGTTTTTGTCGCCTCTGGAGACCGTTTCGTCAACTCCCGCATTGCCACCCACTGTCGCCGGGCCGGTATATGGGTCAACGTGGCCGACAGTCCCCAGGAAAGCACCTTTTTGGTACCTGCGGTGGTTCGCCGGGGACACTTGCAGATAGCTGTATCTACCGGAGGTAACAGCCCGGCCCTGGCCTCCCTATTAAAAAGCCGCCTGGAAAAGGATATCGGCCAGGAATACGGCAGCTTTCTTAATTTTTTGGGAGAGTTGCGTCCCTGGCTGAAGGAAATGTTTCCTGACAACCAAAAGAAGCGGTCTGGAGCTTTCCGCCGGTTGGCCGAAGACCCTGTTCTTTGGGAGCTGGTAGCCCGGGGGGACCGCAAAGCCGCGAGGGAGCGGGTGGCCGAATGTATATCGTGGCAATCGGATTAAATCACCGCACAGCACCGGTGGAAATAAGGGAGAAGCTGGCCTTTCCCCGTCATGCCCTGCCGTCGGCCCTTAGCGATTTAAGGAGTCAGCAGGGTATAGAAGGCAATGTGATTCTAAGTACCTGCAACCGGACGGAAATCTACCTTACCACACCGGAGTGGGATAAGGGCGTGGGAACCGTAAAAAAATTTCTCGGCCGGCGCTGCGGCCTGGATATTCCGGCCCTGCAGGACTACCTGTACATTTACACCTTCCACGAAGCTGTGCGGCATTTATTCAGGGTGGCTGCAGGCCTGGATTCCATGATTCTGGGAGAAGCCCAGGTGCTGGGCCAGGTGGCCGAAGCCTATGAAGCGGCCCGCAATACGGGGGCCACTAACAGCGTACTTAATAATCTCTTCCAGCAGGCCATTGCTGCAGGCAAGAGGGTAAGGACCGAAACCCGTATCGACCATAACACGTTATCCGTGAGCTATGCGGCGGTTGAGCTGGCCCGCCGGGTATTCGGAGGGGACTTGACCGGCCGGACGGTGCTGGTCATCGGTGCCGGCAAGATGAGTACTCTGGCCGCCCGCTATTTGCGAGATAACGGAGTAACTACCGTCCTGGTTTCCAACCGCTCCTACGACCGGGCCGCCGCCCTGGCGGGGACTATCGGCGGCCGGGCCGTCCGCCTGGATGACTTAGAGGAGATTCTACCCCAGGCCGATATCGTTATAAGCTGTACGGCTGCCAGCCACTATATTATCCATACCGAGCAGATTGCGCGGGCCCGGAAGGGACGTGAGCATAATCCCTTAATGCTGATCGACATTGCGGTGCCCCGGGACATCGATCCTTCTGTAGGCGAGCTGCCCGGGGTGAGGCTCTTTGACATCGACGACCTGGAACAAGTTATCACTAATAATCTTGAGGAGCGCAAGAAGGCGGCCCAGCGCGCAGAACTCATTATCACCGAAGAAGTGGAAAGCTTCTTCCAATGGTTGGGTTCCCGCTTTGTAGTACCCACCATTATTGCCTTAAAAGAGAAGGCGGAAGCCATCAAAGAGGCTGAGCTGCGCCGGGCCTTCAACCGCCTGGGTTCCCCTTCTCCCCAGGAAAAGAAAATTATCGGTTCCCTGGCCAATTCCATAGTGAACCGTCTCTTACATGATGTGGTGATCAACTTAAAGTCGGCCGCTCTAAGCCCCCAGGGCCACCTCTATGTGGAGGTATTACAAAACCTGTTCGCTTTGAAGGTAGGGGAGGCCGACGCTGCCTCTCCAGAAAGGGCCACCTACAAGGAAATCAGCGACCGAAGGAGGGGCCCCGAGTGGGTCAAAAGTTAATAATCGGCTCCCGCCGAAGCGAATTGGCCAGGTGGCAGGCGCACTGGGTCATACAGATCCTCCAGCAACACCATCCCCGGCTGGAGTGCGAACTGGTTACCCTGCGGACCAAAGGCGACAAGATTCGGGATGTGGCCTTAGCCCGCATTGGCGACAAAGGCCTTTTCACTAAAGAATTAGAGGAGGCCCTGCAGAAGGGCATCATTGATGTTGCCGTGCACAGCATGAAAGACGTACCCACGTTGCTACCGCCAGGGCTGACCATCGGGGCCGTCGGCCCCCGGGAAGACCCCTCCGATGTGCTGTTGTCATCTAAGGGCTACACCCTGGCCGGTTTGCCGGTAAGGGGACGTTTGGGAACCAGCAGCCTGCGGCGTAAAGCCCAGCTCTGGCACTGGCGGCCCGACCTGGAGATAGTTGATTTACGCGGTAATGTACCTACGCGGCTGGCCAAAATGGAAAGGGACGGCCTGGACGGCATAGTCCTGGCAGCAGCCGGCTTAAGGCGCCTCCGGCGGGACCATCTTATCACCGAGTACTTGCCTTATGATATTTGCCTGCCGGCTGTAGGACAGGGAGCCATAGGGCTTGAGGTGCGCGCCGAGGACCGAGAAGTGCGGGCCTTGATCGAAGTGGTAAACCATGCGTCGTCTTTTGCCTGCATTCGGGCCGAACGAGCCTTCCTGCAGGAACTGGAGGGTGGCTGTCAGGTCCCTATCGGAGCCCTGGGGAGGGCCGAAGGAGACTGTCTTCTTTTGGAGGGGATGGTAGCCAGTCCCGACGGCAGGGAGCTCGTGCGGGATGTTGAAACAGGCTCCCTCTACCGTCCGGAGGAAGTGGGGAGACGGCTGGCCGCAAAGCTCTTAAAGCGAGGAGCGGAGTCTATCTTGAGAGGGGTTCGAGGTAATAATGGGCAGGGGTCAAGGGAAGGTCTACCTGGTTGGGGCCGGTCCCGGTGATGTCGGCCTTTTGACCTTGCGGGGCAAAGAATGCCTGTCGGAAGCCGATGCCGTAGTTTACGACCGCCTGGTCAATCCGGAATTGCTTCACTTTACACGGGATAATTGCCAGAAAATATACGTGGGTAAAGCACCCGGACGTCATTCCCTTTGCCAGGAAGAAATCAGCCGCCTGCTTATAGAGCTGGCCCGAACCGGCCGCAAGGTGGTACGGCTGAAGGGTGGGGACCCCTTTGTATTCGGGCGGGGAGGGGAAGAGGCCCTGGCCTTGAGGGAGGCTGGCATTCCCTTTGAAGTGGTACCGGGAGTCACCGCAGCCACCGCAGTTCCTGCTTACGCCGGAATTCCCGTAACTCACCGCGGCCTGGCCTCTACCGTGGCCTTCGTTACGGGCAACGAGGATCCCGCCAAAGAGGAAAGCCATATCAACTGGAGGGAGCTGGCCCTCAGCGCCGACACCTTGGTGTTTCTCATGGGTATGGCCAATCTATCTCAAATCGTGTCCCAGCTCCTCCTCCACGGCCGGCCGCCCGATACTCCCATAGCTCTGGTTCGCTGGGGCAGCCGGGCCGAACAGGAAACTTTGGTGGGAACTCTGTTGAACATTGAAGCCAGAGCCCAGCAGGCCGCCTTCACCAATCCCGCCGTTATTATAGTGGGCGAAGTGGTGACTTTAAGGGATAAGCTTGCCTGGTGGGAACAAAAACCCCTCTCCGGCCGCCGTATTGTGGTTACCCGCCCCCGACCCCAGAGTGATAGTATGGCCAGGCGCCTGGCCGGTTTGGGGGCCGAGGTCATCCGGTTTCCTACCATTGCCATTGCGCCGCCGGCAGACTGGGCGGCCCTGGACCAAGCCGTGGGTCTGGCCGAGACCTTTGACTGGATTATCTTCACCAGCGCCAACGGCGTCCGGTATTTCTGGGAGCGCCTCCTGGCCCAGGGTAAAGATGCGAGGAGGTTGGCGGGGGTGAGAATAGCCGCCATCGGGCCGGCAACGGCCGGAGCTCTGGCCCGGCGGGGCATCGCCGCTGATTACCAGCCTGGCGAATACGTGGCAGAAGCCATCGGCAGGGATCTAGGCCCCCAAGTGAAGGGCAGGCGGGTGTTGTTACCGCGGGCCGATATTGCTCGGCCGGCATTGGCGGAGGATTTAAGGAAGTGGGGGGCCGACGTCACCGAAGTTGCCGCCTACCGGACCGTGAAAGCCCCGGTAGACGGCGAAGGAGTACGTAATCTGTTGGCAGCAGGCAAAATTTCTGCCGTTACCTTCACCAGCGCTTCTACGGTGCGAAACTTCCTGGAAATTCTGGGCCCCGGGGCCGACCGGCTTCTAAGCCGCACGGCCATTGCCTGCATAGGCCCTACCACCAGCGCGGAGGTGCGGCAGGCGGGACTGCCGGTGAGCATTGAAGCGGTCGAATTTACCGAGGAGGGCTTGATAGCCGCCCTTCTCGCTTATTTCGCCCCCCACTATGATCCGGAAAGGCAGGTGACATAAACAACTTGCTGAGTTTGACGAGACTCCTCTGCGGCGACAGCTACTTCGGCGACAGTCTGCGCTATGCCGCTTCAACTAAAGGGGCCAGAGCAGGGGCGCGTCAGGACGCGGGACCGGTGGTAGTGTGGAACTGTACCCGGGCCTGCAATCTGCGGTGCCGCCACTGCTACGCCGTCGCCACTCCAGGGCCTTCGGCGGCAGAATTGACCACGGCCGAGGCGCGCGGAATGATAGACGACCTCAGCGCTTTTCGCGTTCCGGTGCTGCTCCTTTCGGGAGGAGAGCCCCTGCTGCGCCGGGACATATTTGACCTTATAGCTTATGCTGTGAATCGCAATCTGCGGGTGGTCTTATCTACCAACGGGACCCTCATCGATAGGAGCACAGCTCGCCAGTTGAAGGCCCTGGGGGTGAGTTATGTAGGTGTCAGCCTCGACGGCGTGGATGACGCCCATGACGACTTTAGGGGGCAGGAAGGGGCCTTCGCCGCGGCCCTAGATGGCATCCGCCACTGCCTGTCTATTGATCTGAGGGTGGGGCTGCGGTTCACCATCACCCGGGACAATCTAAAGCAGCTGCCCGAGATCCTATATTTGGTTGAAGAAGAGAGAATTCCGCGAATATGCTTCTATCATCTGGTTTACAGCGGCCGGGGCAGCAGGCTGGTGGAGCAGGCACCTCCTCCGGAGGCCACCAGGGACGTCTTAGATCTATTGATTGAAAGGGTTTTCCTCTGGCGGCGCAAGGGTAAAGCAGTAGAAGTCCTAACTGTGGACAATCATGCGGACGGGCCCTACCTCTATCTCCGGCTACGGAGGGAGGACCCGGACCGGGCCGCCCAAGCTTTAGAGCTCTTGCGCCTTAACGGGGGCAACCGCAGCGGCATAGCCCTCGGGGCCATTGACTGGGAGGGCAAAGTGCACCCGGACCAGTTTACTACCAACCATACGGTGGGGGATATACGCCAAGAGCCCTTCAGCCGTATTTGGTCAGAAGGTAAGGACCCCATTCTGGCGGGCCTGCGGGAGAGGAAGTCCCTCCTCAAGGGCCGCTGCCGCCGGTGCTCCTGGCTGGATATCTGCAACGGCAATTGTCGGGCCAGAGCGGAGGCGGTGACCGGAGACTTCTGGGAAGCCGATCCGGCCTGTTATCTTACCGAAGAAGAAATAAGGAGTTGATTGTCGTGACGGGTTTTCCTGCTGTCCGCCTGCGGCGCCTGCGCTATAACCCCGTCTTACGGTCCATGGTGCGGGAAACGGAGGTGGGGGTAAAGGATTTGATTTATCCCCTTTTTGTTACCGCCGGCCGGGACGTAAAGAACCCGGTTCCCTCCATGCCCGGAGTTTACCAGCTTTCTCGGGACAATCTCCTCAAAGAAGCGGAAGAGGTAGTCGGCTTGGGCATCCCCGCCGTTCTCCTTTTTGGCGTACCGGAACCGGAAGAAAAGGATGAGGTAGCGTCGCCGGCCTATGCCCCGGATGGAATAGTACAGGAGGCCGTCCGGGTCCTCAAAAAGGAATTTCCCGGCCTTATGGTCATCACCGATGTTTGCCTCTGTGAATACACCAGCCATGGCCACTGCGGCCTGGTGGACGGTGGCGTCATTCTAAACGATCCCACCCTGGAGCTCCTGGCCAGGACGGCCCTTTCCCATGTGGAGGCCGGGGCGGATATGGTAGCCCCTTCCGATATGATGGACGGCCGAGTGGCTGCCATCCGGAGAAAGTTGGATGCCCACGGTTTTACCGAAACCCCGATCCTGTCCTATGCTGCCAAGTACGCCTCAGCTTTCTACGGCCCCTTCCGGGAAGCGGCCGCTTCAGCTCCCCAATTTGGCGACAGGCGCACTTACCAGATGGACCCGGCCAACAGCCAGGAGGCTTTAAGGGAAGTGGCCCAGGACCTGGAGGAAGGGGCGGATATCATCATGGTCAAACCGGCCCTTTCCTACCTGGATATTATCCGCCGGGTCAAGGACCATTTTAATTGTCCGCTGGCTGCCTATAACGTGAGCGGGGAGTACGCCATGATCAAGGCAGCCGGCCTGCACGGTTGGATTTCAGAAAGGGAAGTAGTCCTGGAAGTATTGACTTCCATCAAGCGGGCCGGGGCCGACATGATCATTACCTACTTCGCCAAGGACGTGGCCAGGTGGTTGAAGACATGTTGATTTCCTGGAATACTACAAATCAGTGTAACCTTTACTGCGATCACTGTTACCGCGATGCCGGAACCCAAGTAGCAGAAGAATTGAGCACCGCCGAGGCCAAGGAACTCATAGAAGGAGCGGTGCGAGCCGGTTTCTGGATCTTCATCTTCAGCGGTGGGGAACCCCTCCTACGGCCGGACCTCCTTGAGCTGGTGGGCTATGCCAGTTCCAGGGGACTGAGGGTAGTCCTGGGCACCAACGGGACCCTCTTAACCCCGGACCTGGCCCGGGAATTGCGCCGGGCTGGAGCGCGTGTCGTGGGGATTTCCCTGGACAGCTGTAAGCCCGAGAAACATGATAGGCTGCGCCGTAAGGCGGGGGCCTGGCAGGAGGCCTTGGACGGTATGGAGGCCTGCCGTTCGGCGGGCCTGCCTTTCCAGGTCCATACCACGGTCTTCGATTGGAACCGCGAGGAACTGGAGGAGTTGACGGATCTGGCCGTATCCCTGGGAGCCAAAGGCCACCACTTCTTCTTCCTGGTGCCCACCGGGCGGGCAGCGACCTTGGAGGAAGAGGCCTTAAGGGCCGAAGAATACGAAGCGACGATCAGAGGTATACTGCGCAAACAACAACAAGTAAACATTGAGCTCAAACCCACCTGCGCCCCTCAATTTATGCGCCTCGCCCGGGAAATGGGGCTGAGCCTGCCCTACAGCCGGGGATGCCTGGCCGGAATAGCCTACTGCCTGGTGGGCCCCCGGGGCGACCTGCAGCCCTGTGCTTATTTAAATTTAAAGATCGGTAATGTGCGGGAGATTCCCCTGGATAGGTTGTGGCGGGAAAGCGAGGTATTGCGGCAGCTCCGGGGGCAGCAATACGGAGGGGTTTGCAGCCGCTGCCGCTACCGCTCCCTTTGCGGAGGTTGCCGGGCCAGGGCCTACTGTTTTTCCGGTGATTATATGGCCGCAGATCCCTGGTGTCGCTACAACTGGGGGAAGGAGGAACACGTTGGATAACCTGGACCGCCGACTTTTAAACCTCATCCAGCAGGATTTCCCTATCACCGGTCGGCCTTACCTGGAGATCGGGCGCCGCCTAAATCTTAGCGAAGGTGAAGTTATAAACCGGCTGGAAAAGTTGAAGAGGGCGGGCATCATTCGCCGGATAGGAGCCGTTTTTGACCTCCGGCGGCTGGGCTATGTGAGTACCCTGTGTGCTTTGAAGGTACCGCCCGGGCGTTTGAAAGAAGTGGCTGAAGTGGTCAATTCTTTTCCCGGCATTACCCATAATTACTTGCGGGAACATGAATACAATATGTGGTTTACTTTAATCGGCCCCAGCCGCCAACACCTGGAAAGAATAATGGAAGAAATTAAAGAGCGAACAGGGTTGACCGAACTGCTGGAGCTACCGGCCGAGCGTTCCTTTAAAATAAGGGTGAATTTTAACCTGGAGGTCAGGGCGGATAATGCAAGGGCCGTTCTCTGAACTGGAGAAGAATATCGTGCGCCTCTTCCAAGGTGATATTCCTTTGGAACCCCGTCCCTTTAAAAAGGCGGCCCGGGAACTGGGCATCAGTGAAGATGAAGTGCTGGAATATCTCAGGCGCTGGCAAAAGGAAGGGATTATCCGGCGCTTCGGCGCTGCCCTCCGCCACCGGGAAGCAGGCATTACAGCCAATGCCATGATCGTTTGGCAGGTGCCCGCGGAACAGATACAAACTGCCGGCCGCAAGCTGGCCTCTTTTCCTGAAGTTACTCACTGCTACCAGCGAAGAACCGCGCCAGGCTGGCTTTACAATCTCTTTGCCATGGTTCACGGGCCGAGCCGGGAGGAGTGCGAAGTTTTAGCCCGCAAACTGGCGCGGGCTATTGACAACTATAATTATCGTATCCTCTTTAGTACGGCAGAACTCAAAAAAGAAAGCATGCGTTACTTCCTGGACTAGGTACTTCCGAAGAAAATATGAAAATGTCGGGGATGCTGGCGAGCCCATCGGGAGCTGGCGCTGGCGCTCCGGCTTGGGAAAGGCTTCGGAAGCGTCCCGGACTAAGAGGGGGGAAAGGGAAGTGTATAAAGAATGGCCGCGCTCGGCCCGGGCTTATGCAGAAGCCGTTAAGCTAATGCCGGGGGGAGTGAACAGCCCGGTACGCGCCTTTAAGGCCGTGGGCCTGAACCCACCCTTTATATCCCGCGGCGAAGGGTCGAAGATTTACGACATCGACGGCCACGAATTCATCGATTACGTGGGCTCCTGGGGTCCCCTCATCCTGGGCCACAGGCACCCCGAGGTGACGGCTGCCCTGGAGAAGACCCTTAAGGAAATAGGAACGAGCTTCGGCGCCCCTACGGAGCTGGAAACAGAGCTGGCCCGCGCAATCACGGAAGCCGTGCCCTCCATCGAGATGGTGCGCCTGGTAAATTCGGGCACCGAGGCCGTCATGAGCGCTATAAGATTAGCCCGGGCCTTCACCGGAAGGGACAAAATCGTAAAGTTCGCCGGGTGCTACCACGGCCACGCCGATTATCTCCTCATTAAGGCCGGGTCCGGCGCCCTGACCTTCGGGGTGCCTACCAGCCCCGGTGTACCAAAGGCTACGGCGGAAAATTCTCTGGTGGCCCGCTATAATGACTTGAGCAGCGTAGAGGAAATTTTCTGCCGGGTGGGGGAAGACATCGCCGCGGTGATAGTGGAACCGGTGGCCGGCAACATGGGCTGCGTCCCCCCCAAGCCCGGCTTCCTGGCCGGCTTACGTGAGCTGACCACGAATTACGGAGCCCTGCTTATTTTTGACGAAGTTATGACCGGCTTTCGGGTGGCTTACGGCGGTGCGCAGGAGCTCTACGGCGTGCGTCCCGACCTCACCTGTCTGGGCAAAATAATCGGCGGTGGGTTGCCGGTGGGGGCCTATGGTGGTCCGAGGGAAATAATGGAACGGGTAGCCCCGGCCGGGCCCGTTTACCAGGCCGGCACCCTTTCGGGCAACCCCTTGGCGGTAACCGCCGGGCTGGCGACCTTGAAGATCTTGAGGCAAGGGGGAACTTATGAAGCTCTAGAGGCCAAGGCCCGCTTGTTAGAAGAGGGCCTGCGTGAAGGCTTAGAGGAGGCGGGAGTCACAGCGACCATCAACCGCGTGGGGAGCATGTTTACCGTTTTCTTTACTTCCCGCGAAGTGTATGATTACGAAACCGCCCTTTCTTCGGATACCGGCTCCTTTGCGCGGTATTTTCGCTCCATGTTGGAACAAGGCATATACTTGCCTCCTTCACAGTTTGAGGCCGCTTTCGTTTCCCTGGCCCACAGCCGGGAGGACTTAGAAAAGACCGTAAAAGCGGCAAGGGGCGCCTTTAAAGCCCTTCTCCGGGAGGGGTAATCGAACGGTGTCCGCAGGGGCCGGGGTCACCACCCGAGCCCCTTTTCATTTCCGCCAATCAGTGCGGCGCCTCCCTGCTTCCGGGCCAGGTCCTGCTCGGGCGCGAAAAGAAGTCAGCCCCGTTGAAGCGCACCTCGAGTTCCCACAGCAGGAATTTTCCCCTGGAGGGAGAATTCTCAAAAAGTGGCGGTTTTAGGAGGTGCGGCAGCCATGGAGGAGACGGTCTTTGCCCTCGATGTCGGAACCCGAAAAGTGGCCGGGGTGATCTTGGCTCAGGAAAAGTCGAAATTGCGCCTCCGGGCGGCAGTTATTGAGGAACATAAAGAGCGGGCCATGCTAGATGGCCAGATCCACAATGTTCCCTTGGTGGCATCTGTTATTAAGCAGGTGAAGGAAAAACTGGAACGAAAAACTCGTTCTCCGTTGACCAAAGTGGCCGTGGCCGCAGCGGGGCGAGCCCTCATTACTCAAAAAGCCGCTGCCGAAAGGGAAGTGGGTACAGGGGAGGAAATAACCGGCGAAGACGTACTGGCCCTGGAGGCGGACGCCATCCAGGAGGCGGAGCATCTCATTTTAAACCGCAGGGACGCAGCAGGAGAATATCACTGCGTCGGATACAGCGTGGTGAATTATACCCTGGACGATAGTCCCATAGGCCATTTGGTGGGCCAGCGGGGTCACAAAATAGGAGTGGAGGTCATCGCTACTTTTTTGCCCCGGGTAGTAGTTGACTCGCTAGTCTCCGCCCTGCTGCGGGCGGGTTTGGAGATGACTTCCCTTACCTTAGAGCCCATTGCGGCAGCAGCTCTCGCCGTACCTCCGGCCATGCGGGGGCTAAACATTGCTCTGGTGGACGTCGGTGCCGGTACTTCGGACATTGCCCTCGCCAGGGAAGGAAGTATCACGGGGTACGCCATGGTTCCGGTAGCCGGAGACGAAATTACAGAATACCTGGCCGGTAAGTTATTAATGGATTTTAATACCGCCGAGAAAGTAAAAAGGCAGTTAAACCATCAGGAACGGATCACCTTTACGGACATCGTCGGGAACCGCAGGGAATTGCCTGCTCAAGAGGTTATTGGGCTCCTGGAGCCGGCCGTTGTCGAACTTGCCCGTCAGATTGCGGAGCAAATTTTGATCCTTAACGGGAAAGCACCCCAGGCCGTCTTGCTTATCGGGGGAGGCAGCCTGACTCCCGGTCTCCCCCTCGCTTTAGCCCGGCAACTGGAACTGCCCGAGGAGAGGGTGGCCGTCAGAAGCCGGGAAGTACTGACTGAGATTGCGGGTACACCCGGTTTTGGCGGCCCCCAGGCCATTACACCCCTGGGGATTGCCTTTACTGCCCTGCGCCGAGAAGGCCTTACCTTATCCCAAGTACAGGTTAACGGTCGACCGGTGCAGCTGCTGGCCTCCCGCAAGATCAGCGTCGCCCAGGCCTTGCTGGCCGCAGGCATACCGGTCCGCCAGCTTTACGGCCGACCCGGCCGGGGTATAGGGGTGGAGGTAAACGGTCACCTGCACTTCATTAAAGGACAGCCGGGTAAACCCGGAAGGATTCTGCTTAATGGACAACCTGCAGCCCTGGATCACCTAGTTAAGGGAGGGGACGTCATCCAGTTTGTTCCGGGGGAAAACGGCGCCGATGCCCGGGCCGTCGTGGGGGATTTGGTGCCGGATATTTTGCCCAAAACGATAACCTTCAATAACCGGAGGATTGCCCTCGAGCCGGTTATCTTAATGAACGGCAACGCGGTTTCCCGTGGAACTGAAGTTCCCGATCAGGCCAAAATAGAATTTAATCCCCTGGAAACCGTGGCCGATGTGTTAAAGTATTTAGGAGAAAGCGATGACCAGCCAGTATTTTTGAACGGGGAGCGGGTCTACCCCAAGGCCAAAATTAAAACGGGCGATGTCCTGGAAACCGGTGCGAGGGCCGCCTACCGCAGGATAAAAATTACGTTGAACGGTAGGGAAGTTGAACTTCCTGTGGAGACGAGCCAGGCGATTTTTGCCGACCTGTTTACTTATATCGACATAGGCCCGACCCCGCCGCCGGGAAAGAAAACTTTGCGCATGGAAATAAACAACCAGCCGGCTGAGTTTACCTCACCTTTAAAGGACGGTGATCAGGTAGTTCTGGAATGGGTTTAAGACTGGACTTTGAGCCGGATGAAAGTCCGGCCTCGCCCGCAGCGGTTTACCGGACGGCCACAGCCTGTGGAGGCGTCGGCCTGACAGATGCGGCCTCGCAGCGGCAGGTGAGACTTATCCGGACGGTGCCACAACAAACAGGTCGCTACCTGAGGGATCCCCACTTTTTATTCCAGGCCTGCTTGGCTTTCGCTCGCTCCAGAAACCCTCGCGGGCCAAACTAGCGCTTGGCTCAAGGCTCCGGCAGGC
>JAZHPA010000042.1:0-25313 GCA_051024685.1 Moorellaceae bacterium AZ2
GCAGGCCTTATTATACCACTTCTACCCTGACAGAATCTCAGACGAATTTTACCTGACATTTTCATTGACGCTTGACACCGCTATCAGCCTGCCCTGCAAAAAGTGGGGATCCCTCAGCTATCAAAAACCTTGACCAGAACAGGCCAGAGGTCGCGCACGGCGCGGGCCCGGTGGCTAATGCGGTTTTTTACTTCCGGTCCCAGCTCCGCCAGAGTCTTCCCCCATTCGGGTATTAAGAACAGGGGATCATAGCCGAAGCCCTGCCGGCCGCGGGGTTCCCTGGTAATGGAACCTTCCAGGAAACCACGGCCCGTATAGGTGTCCCCCTGGGCCGTGCATAAGGCGAGCACACAGCAAAAGCGGGCGCGGCGCCGTTCCTCCGGGTAAGGTTCCAGCAAATGTAGTAACTTCTGGTTGTTCTGGGTGTCGTCGGCCTCTTCGCCGGCAAAGCGCGAAGAATAGACCCCCGGTGCGCCGCCTAAAGCTTCCACCTCCAGCCCTGAATCGTCTCCTAAGGCCGAGAGCCCTAACCAACTGGACACTAACCGGGCTTTAAAAAGGGCGTTTTCCTCAAAGGTTCGCCCGGTTTCCGGCGGCAGCGATAGGCCAGGAAAATCAAGCAACGAATACACTTCCAACTGGAGAGGGGCGAGGAGTTCCTTGAACTCTCCAACTTTACCTTTGTTCCGCGTGGCCAAAACTAGCTTCCTCTGCATCACTCGCTCCCACCTTAAGGGCCAAGTCTCCCAAGGCTTCTTTCTGCGCCTGAATAAGCTGCCTAATACCCAGCCAGGCCAGGTCCAGCATAGCATCCATTTCAGCCCGGGAAAAGGTAGCCCCTTCCGCCGTACCCTGTACTTCCACCAGCTGCCCTCTTCCGGTCATGACCACATTCATATCTACCTGGGCCATGGAATCCTCCTCAAAGGCTAAATCCAGGAGAAGCTCTCCACCCACCACTCCCACACTGGTAGCCGCCAGAAAATCTTGCACCGGCAAGCGGGGAATGACGCCTGCTTCTAATAGCCTGTGCAGGGCCCCTATTAAGGCAACAAATCCGCCCGTAATGGCCGCGGTTCTAGTCCCCCCATCAGCTTGAATCACATCGCAGTCTATCCAGATGGTTCTCTCCCCTAGAACGGCCAAATCGACCACACTTCTAAGGGCTCGGCCGATGAGGCGCTGGATTTCATGGGTGCGACCGCTAACCCTTCCTTTAGCAGCCTCACGGGCCGTCCTTTCTTTAGTGGACCGTGGAAGGAGGGAATACTCGGCCGTTATCCAGCCCCTGCTGGAACCCTTTAAGAAGGGCGGGACTTTTTCTTCTACGCTGGCGCTGCAGAGAACCTTGGTTTCCCCCAAGGTGATTAGAGCCGAACCCTCAGCATATTTGAGGTACCCAGGCTCGATATTCGCCGGTCGCAAATCCCGCGGACCCCGGCCGTCACTTCTAACCATACTCTGGTCACCATCTTTCTCCTCCAAGGTTAATCAAGGAGCTTTACGTGGCGTACGGCCCGGAGCTCCGGCCAGCCCACCAGCTTTTGGGCTACCTGGCGAAAACTTTCCGCCGAACCGCTCACCAAAAAGGCATGGGCCTGGGAGCCGTGAATATGGCGCAGAGCACCATGCTGCTGTAAGAGGGCTCCCAGCTCCTGTGCGGTACTTGCCGCCGGATCTACTAAAGTTACCCCCTCTCCTGCCACCTCTTGGATTACGGAGGCCAAGAAGGGATAATGGGTGCAGCCTAAAAGTAGAGTATCGATACCCTCCTTCACCAGGGGCTCTACATATTCGGCCACCGCCTCGCGAGCCTCTGGCCCCTCCACCATCCCCGCTTCCACCAGGGGTACCAAGCGGGGACACGCCTGGGGATAAACTTTCAGGGAGGGTTCCAGGGATTGAAGCAATCGGGTATGGATGCCACTGGCAATCGTAGCTTCCGTTGCCAACACGCCAATGCGGCCGTGACGGGTTACAGCCAGGGCTTCCCGCACCCCAGGTTCAATGACCCCTATAATGGGGAGGCTGTATTTATTTTTTAGATAACCTAAGGCTACAGCGGAAGTAGTATTGCAGGCATCGACTATGGCTTTAACCCCTTGTTCCACCAGAAAAGACACAATAGCATCGGCGTAGGCTATCAGCTCCTCTACTTTTTTGGAGCCGTACGGTACGTGAGCCGTATCACCATAGTAAATGATAGTTTCTGCGGGGAGCTGGCGAACTATTTCCCGGACCACGGTCAACCCGCCAACCCCGGAGTCAAAGACGCCCACTGGCTGTTCTGGCAGCACCCTTGTTCATCTCCTTTGAAAAATACACCCCTTCTACGGCGACTGCTGCTAAATCCTATATATGTAAGTGTTGCAGCCTATAGCACCATTTCACCGATGCACATAAGCCATTCTATCAGAGAAAACAAAGGCTGACAAGGAAGCTGCCCTATCCTGAGTTATGAATTAAGGTATCTCTTAATTAAGGTATCTCCTTAACCCTTCTAAGATACCGGCAGCTGCCCTGGCTTGAAAAGCCGGGTCCTTTAACAATTTCTCTTCCTCAGGATTAGAAATAAACGCCACTTCCACCAGGGCCGAAGGCATTTTAGTGTTGCGCAGGACAGAAAAATTGGCTTCGAGAACGCCAATGTTGCGGAGCCCCAAAGCAGCCGCCAGGGCCTCTTGAATGCTGCGGCCTAGGCGCAGGCGCTCTTCCCTCTGCTGGCCGAGTTCCGTACCAGGGGGAGCGTAAACATAGGTGGAAGTTCCTCCTACCTCCGGATTGAGGGAGGCATTGCAGTGGATGCTCAAGAATACATCGGCTCCCAAATCATTGGCGTAAAAAGCTCGCTCTGACAACCCATAAGGAGTGTACTCGCCGTTGCGCGTCAGGTATACTTTAGCCCCCTCTGCCCGTAAAAGATCGGCAAGCTTTAGGGCGATGGCCAGGTTTATGTCTTTTTCTAAAGTCCCTCCAGGACCGATAGCTCCCGGGTCCCGTCTGCCAGGGTCGGTGCCGTGGCCGGGGTCTAGGACGATCACCGCATTCTTCAGGGAAGGTTTCTCCAAGTAAAACAGCCTTCCCTTCCCTTGCGGCGCCTCCCCCGCTCTAAACTTCAAAGAAGCCGTCAGATCGGCCACCACCCGCACCGTATCGGGGGTAAACTGGCTTACTCTCACCCGGGCCACACCCTTCGCCCCCACCTGAACCTCTCGCTTATCGGGAGGCACATCTAGGACTGCGCCCGGAATATCCCATACCAGTCTTTCAGGATTATATAACCGCAGGCTTTTGTAAGCAAAAGCCTGCGTCCCCTGCACCCAGAGCTGTATTCCTTCCGGCGTCGTCTTTACTTCTACACCGGTGATAAGGAGTGACCCTCCGTCGCCCTTCTTTTCTTCTTTATCACCTTCCCAAGGCTTAAGGGTAACCAAACTGGCCGGTACCCAGCCTGTCAGGGCTGTCTCCAGTTGTACCTGTATCCAGCCCTGCTGCTCTCCCATCACCCGGAGTTGGGAGCCCGGCGGAGCCGTGGCGACCTGGCGGTAGATAGGACCAGGCCCGGCTAAAACGGCTATAGGTTTGGATCCCACTACGGCAACGTAGCTTATGGGCTTTTCTTCCTGCCCTCCACCCCCGCCACTCGAAGGCGGTGGGGTACCTATAGCTTCAACCCAGTCGGCGCTGATCCAGCCGCGTCTTCCGTCCGACAGTTGCACCTGATACCAACCGGGAACCTTACCCAAGACGGAAAGCACAGTACCTTCTTTAACTACCAGCAGAGGAGGATCGTATACTAAACCGGGGCCGGGACGGATATTTACGTAACTTCCCCGCACCCGGACTTGTTTCACACTCGTCTGTTCCGGTAGCCAGATCCGTACGCTCGAAGAGGAGGGATCCCAATCCACCTGGGCCCCGAAATTTTCCGCAATAACCCGTGCCGGTACCATGGTTGTCCCCTGATGGAGTACCGGCGCAGTATCCATTACCAAAGTGCGGCCGTCCAGCCTGGCCGTCTTCTTGCCTATCCACATCTCTAGGGTTGTACTACCGTATTCAATTTTGACCTTTTGCTCGCCGGCTATCCAGTCAACCTTGGCTTTCATGGTTTCCATAATTATACGGATAGGTACCATCGTCCGACCAGTGGCGTCAATATAAGGCGCCACGGCCGGATTCAGCAGGGTTCCGTTAAAGTATAATTTCACGCTACCGGAAGCTGCTGAAGCCGGCCCCGCTGTGAGAACACCGGCCACAAGGAAAAAGAACACGCTCCACCTCAAAAGCAATCTCAATCCTAACCTGATCACCTGGCGGCAGCCTCCGCTGTTCCGCCCCTGTGAAACCACTCCCCTCTCCCCTTTCTGGTAAAACTGGCAACACCAAACTAATTCGCTATTTATGTCGACTTTCCTTCCCCCGCCAAAATTTATGTCAAAATAAAAAAGAGTGCCTGCGCACTCTTTCCAGATGTCCCTGAATATTACCTTTGGCAAGGGTAAGGCCGTTTACATTAGTCTTTCTTAATGATGGCCTCGTTTCGGGTCATAGCCGAAGAGACATTCAGATGGCCGGCGATGGTCTCCACATACTGTCCCTCTACCAGGATTTGCACTTGTTTTACCGTTGGGAACTGGGTCAAAGTATTAACGATGGAATAAACCGTCAGACTCTCCCCCAGGGACCCTCCGCTGTGGTTTTCTACCAGCTCTTTGCTGAAATCCACCCTTGCCAGGCCGTCGGGCCGGATATTAATATCTTTAAGAACGGTCCCTTCGGGAATAGTAGGCAGGAGTTGAGAACCGGGCGCCGGTCCCTTGATCAATTCCTCTACAGTGGCCCGAGCGATGCCTTCCACCTTGGGGATGAGCCGTTCCTCGGCCACCAGCTTCTGCCCCGTAGGATCGCTAAAATAAAGTACTACTTTGACGGTTTCTTGGTTTTCCGTCACCTGAGGGCTTTCCCGCTGGCCGAGCTCTCCCTGCGGTGTTTGCACCTGAATCTGGGAATCCGGTTGGTCGCTCGAACGTTTAGACAGGCCGCAACCGCCGAGCAAAACCGCCAGAAAGGCACAGAGGATGCCTGCCGCCAAAACCTTGACCTTGCCCCGCAAAAAAATCCCTCCTTCCGGCTTCTGCTATTTCATTCATATCCGCGAAAGGAGGGATATATTACTAATTTTTTAGGACACCTCGGACAAAACCTCCCGCAGGGCCTCAATCAATCGTTGGTTTTGCCGCCGGGTACCGATGGTAATACGGAGGAATGTGGGGAAACCGAAAATATCTCCGGTGCGGATGATGACGCCTTTTTCGAGCATTTTTTTAAAAATCTCGCGGCTATCACGCCCGGTATCCACAAAAATAAAATTGGATTCCGTGGGTATATATTTTAAACCCAATGCCTGGAATTGCTCATATAGGAATTCCTTGCCCTCGTTATTGACCTCCCTGCTCTTGCCCACATGATACTCATCCTGGAGGGCGGCCCTGGCCGCCACCTGGGCCAGAGAGTTAACATTAAAGGGCTCCCTAACCCGGTTCAAGGCCTTAATAATCTCCGGGTGAGCGATGCCATATCCCACCCTCAGGCCCGCCAGGCCGTAAATCTTAGAAAAAGTCCGCAGGACGATGATGTTAGGTCGCCCACCCCGTACGTAGGCCAGACTGTCGGGATAGGCAGGTGAAGTTACATACTCGTAATATGCCTCATCTAAGACCACGAGTATATGGGAGGGCACCCGGCTCAGGAAGGCATCCAGTTCTTCCTGCTCGACAATAGTACCGGTGGGGTTGTTAGGGTTGCAAACAAAAACCAGGCGGGTTCGCTGGCTAACGGCCCCTGCCATGGCTTCCAGGTCAAGGCGGAAATCCCGGCAGGGGATCTTGACCGCCCTCCCTCCCATAACCTGGGCCGCAAATTCATATTCGGAAAAAGTGGGATCTGCTACTATAATTTCATCACCGGGGTCTACAAAAGCTTCGCCCAGCATTTTAAGGATTTCATCGGTGCCGTTACCTATAATGAGCTGGTCTTCTGATACTTCCAGCTTGGCTGCCAGGGCTTGTTTGAGATAATAGCAGCTGCCGTCCGGGTAAAGGTAAATCTTTTCGGCAGCATCCCGCAAGGCCATCACCGCATCCGGCGAAGGCCCTAAGGGGTTTTCGTTGGAGGCCAGCTTGATAACGTTTTTGATGCCCAATTCTCGCTGCACTTCTTCAATGGGCTTGCCCGGAACGTAAGGTTTGATGTCCAGGATGGCCTCCCGGCAGGCGGGATAAGATTTGGCCATAAGCTCAATCACTCCTTTTATAATGCGTAGATTTTTTCTGCGTTTACCAGTTTAACGCCCTTAGCCGATAAAATCTCAATGGCCCTGTCCAAGTCCTCTACGCGGAAGATGACCAACGCACCGTTTTCGCCCTTGCCGAGAAAGGCATACAAGTACTCGATATTGATACCTGCTTCCTCCAGGTGGGTAAGGACGCTGCTTAACCCGCCGGGACGGTCCGGCATCTCTACCCCCAGAACCTCGGTCAAACTTACCGTGAACCCCCCCTCTTTCAGAGTCCGGTAAGCCGCCTGAGGGTCATTCACAATGAGGCGCAAGATGCCAAAATCTGAGGTATCGGCAATAGATAAGGCCCGAATGTTAATGCCCTTGGACGCCAACAGCCTGGTGACTGCGGCCAGGCGGCCCGACTTGTTTTCCAGGAATACGGACAGTTGCTTGATTTTCATTGCCGGCCCACTCCCTCTAAAATTTTCGCTTATCAATGACCCGTTTGGCTTTGCCTTCGCTGCGGGCAATGGTCTTGGGTTCCACCAGGGTAACTTTAACACTGATACCCAGGGTGCTCTCCAGCTCCTGGTGGAGCCGGTGTTCCAGATCCTCCAGCCGACGTACTTCATCGGAAAACAGGCTTTCGGAAACTTCCACCTGGACTTCCATAGTATCCAGGCTGCCTTCCCGGTCCACGATGAGTTGGTAATGGGGCTCGGTTCCACCTATCTCCAGCAATACGCTTTCCACCTGGGAGGGGAAAACATTCACACCGCGGATGATGAGCATATCGTCGGTGCGCCCGGTAATGCGGGCGATGCGCACCCCCGTGCGCCCACAAGGGCACTCCCCTGGTAAAATAGCGGTCACATCCCTGGTACGGTAGCGGATGACAGGTAAAGCCTCCTTGGTGAGGGAAGTGAGGACCAGTTCCCCCAGCTGGCCGGGGCCCAGAGGTTCCCCAGTGGCCGGGTCGATGACTTCCGCTAAGAAATGATCGCCGAAGATGTGCAGCCCATTTTTCTCCTGGCATTCGATGGCCACCCCGGGCCCGATTACTTCGCTCAACCCGTAAATATCGACTGCACTGATCCCCAGCCGCTTTTCAATTTCTCGCCGCATATTTTCCGACCAGGGTTCGGCCCCGAAGATGCCGGCCTTTAGCTTGAGTTCCGCCGGGCTTACCCCCATTTCCTCCATGACCTCGGCAATATGAAGGGCATAAGAAGGAGTGCAGGTCAAAATGGTGCTGCCAAAATCCTTCATTATCATAACCTGGCGTTTAGTGTTGCCGCCGGATATGGGTATGACCGAAGCACCTAGACGTTCAGCACCATAGTGCACGCCCAGGCCGCCAGTAAACAGGCCGTATCCGTAAGCATTATGAATAATATCGTTGCGGGTGGCGCCACCGCAAACCAGGGCTCTGGCCATGAGCTCTGCCCAGACATCAATATCCCGCCGAGTATAACCTACCACGGTGGGCTTTCCCGTAGTCCCGGAAGAAGAATGAATACGGACGATTTCGCTCATGGGGACGGCAAACATGCCAAAGGGATAATTTTCCCGTAAATCATCCTTGGTGGTAAAGGGGAGCTTACGCAGATCCTCAAGGGTCTTAATATCTCCCGGCTCCAATCCCTTTTCTTGAAAAGCCCTCCGGTAGTGAGGGACATTAAAAAAGGCCCTCTCCACCGTTGCCTTAAGCCTTTCCAGCTGTAGCTGGTGCAATTCTTCCATGGATAAACACTCGTATTTCGGATTCCAGTACACCTTCCGCCCTCCACAACTACCCAATCTCAGACGTTGTTAGTTCTGGTTTTATTAGTTCCACACCCAAGAGCAGTTTCCTGCCGCTTAAAAGGAGCGCCGGCTATTTTTCTTGCCGTCGTAGCTGAACACCATCTTTTTGCCTTCGACTACCGTTTCCAAATGCACCGGACGACCCCATAAGAGATAAACATGCTGAAGGGTTTTTTCTAGATAAGGGAGGTCCAGCTCCAGGCCTTCATAATAATGTTTCAGGTACAGTTCCCCCCGCCGCTGGTAGTCGCCATCCTCTACCACTATATAGGGGTAACCTCCATTTATCAAGCGGAACACCAGGCCGTCCCTAACTTTTTCCCAGTCCTTCTCCACCACCACCCATTCCGAGCCCCGCCTTTCATATAAGTAGAGGTCCAGTTCTTCCACTAGTTCCTCCGTAAGATAATTGCGCAGGAAGGAAATGTCGTTCTCCAGGCTGCGTACCTCAAAGATTTTTTCCCTTCCCCGGCCGCCTGTGCGTCCCGGGTAGTCGAATTTTCCCTCTCCCTCCGGGCTATCCCAACGCCTCTCAATATCCTCAAAGATTTTAAGACCCACCAGGTACGGATTGATACGGGTTTTGCCCGGCTGCAGTACCGCCGCGTGCAAGCGGGCGAACTCCACCGCTTCTTCCTCCTGGAGATCCAGTTCCCGCATAATCCGCAAATGCCAGTAAGTGGCCCATCCCTCGTTCATAATTTTAGTCTCCATTTGGGGCCAAAAATACAGCATTTCTTCCCTTAACATGGCCAGAATGTCTCGCTGCCAGTTTTCCAGCTCAGGGCTGTAGCGCAATATAAAACCAACCACGTCCTTTTGGGGTTCGGCGGGGAACTTGCGCTGGCGCCCTTGCGCCTGCAATTTCACTTCCTTTTTGTCCAGGGTCCACAGGTCGTCGTAGGGTGTCTCTTTTTCGGCCTGGTTCGGTTCCTTTTTTTCTTCCCAATCACCTTTACGGAAAGGTCCCGGCGGGTCGATATGTTCCTGGATAGCCATGGCTGCGTCCAAAAAAATTTCCACCTCCCGCCGGCCGTATTTAAATTCATACTCCCTTATTTTAGCGGCATGAATGGCCATGGTTTCTACCATTTTTCTGGAAGTATAGCTAAAATAACAGTTATTTTTAAAGAAATCGCTGTGAGCGAAGACATGGGCAATGACCAGCTTATTTTGGACCAGGGAATTACCATCCAGCAAAAAGGCATAGCAGGGGTCGGAATTGATAACCAGCTCATAGATGCGGCTCAGATTGTAGTCGTATTCCATTCTTAGGCGGTAAAATTGTTTGCCGAAACTCCAGTGGGCGAAACGGGTAGGCATGCCGTAAGCGCCAAAGGTATAGATAACATCCGCCGGGCAAAGTTCAAAGCAAACGGGGAAAAAATCCAGCCCCAATTTTCTCGCCTGGGTAGCTATATCCTCAATACCCTTTTCCAGGAGGGCTAATTCCCCTTTCATCCTTTCACCTCACCCTTCGCCGAAAACGTGCCTTAAGACGGAACCGGCCCCTCCGCCTGTTAGGGGCCGTTATCCACCCACCTTATCTGCCTAATCAACCAAGGTAGCCCATTAACTACCTGCTGCGGAAAAACTCCTTGAGGGCCGGATAAACATCGTATTTGTCTTTAATAGTTACCGTAACTAGGCGTTTATCGTTGATCCTTTTAAGGACATTCATTAAGGTGCTGGTCCGGTAATAGGGATTAATTATTTCTCCATAACCAAATTGGTTGACCAAGGGAAGAATTTTCCCGACCAGTTCCAGACAAACTTCATTGTCCGAGGGCAGGTTGTCGCCATCGGAAAAATGAAAAGGATAGATGTTATAATCGGACGGAGGGTAGCGTGCCTCAATGATTTCCAAAGCCAGGCGATAAGCCGAAGAACAGCGAGTACCCCCGCTCTCTCCTTTGGCAAAAAACTCCTCCTCCGTAACTTCTTTTGCTTGGGTGTGGTGGGCGATAAAAACAATTTCCACTTGTTCATACTTGCTCCGCAAAAAGCGGACCATCCAGAAGAAAAAAGTACGGGCAATATATTTTTCGTAAGTTCCCATGGACCCCGATGTATCCATCATGGCGAGCACCACAGCGCCGGTCTGGTGCAGGATTTGCTTTTCCCAGGTCTTAAAGCGCAAATCCTCGGGGTGAAAGCCCCCTATCCTGGGGTTCCCCTCCCTAGCGTTGCGCTTCAAATTCTCCCAAAGGGTCCGCTTCTTGTCCAGGTTGCCCATAAGCCCAAAACGCCTTACGTCGCGGAATTCATAGGCCGGAGTCAAGAGTATGGGTTTTTTCTTTTCCTGAAGGTTAGGTAGTTCTAAGTCCTGGAAAAGAAGGTCCTCGATCTCTTCTAGGGTTACTTCCGCCTCGTAATAATCCACCCCGGGCACATCCCCGGCTCCAAAACCCTGGCCTCCACCCTTGTCATCTCCCCGGGCTACAACGGTCCCTTTGGCCGTACCCCCTTCCCCCTGGCCCACATGGCGACCCTGGTTAAAATTAAAGCGAAAACGGTACTCCTCTATACTGCGAATAGGAACCCTTACAACTCTTTTCCCCTCGGTCATAATAATGCTTTCTTCGGTGATAATTTGGTGCAAGTTTTGTTTGATGGCTTCGTTGACTTTCTCCCGGTGCCGCTGCTGGTCCAGGTATCCTTTGCGGTGTAGCGACCAATCTTCCCGGGAAATTATAAAATCTACCTGCACCCTCTCACCTTCTCTCAGCGATTAAGGAGACTGCCGACATATTTTAAGAGTTCATTAGCGCAGACGGAACAGTACCCGTGCTGGGATATCAGGCGATCAATAACTGCATTTATACGTTTAAGTTGTTCGGGATCGGGATTGCGGGTGGAGGTCGTAATCTTGACAATGTCCCTCATATCGGCAAAAAGTTTTTTCTCAATGGCCTCCCGCAACCGCTCATGTGAGTGATAATCAAACTGTTTCCCTTTGCGAGCATAAGAGGACAGTCTGATAAGGATTTCTTCCCGGAAGGCTCGCTTAGCATTTTCCGTAACCCCTATCTGTTCTTCAATGGACCGCATGAGTTTCTCATCAGGATCCAGTTCTTCATCCGTAATGGGATCTTTTACCTTGGTGTGGTTTACATAAGCCTCCACATTATCCAAATAGTTATTGAAAAGTGCCCGCGCTGACTCCTCATAGGAATAAACAAAAGCCCGCTGGATCTCTTTCTTAGCAATTTCATCATATTCTTGCCGCGCCAGGGCTATGTAATTGATGAGTTTTTCCTTTTCTTCCCTGTTGATAGAGGGCAGTTGGTCCAGTCCATCCTTCAAAGCGCGCAGGATATCCAGGGCATTTATGCAGCGGGTATCCGAGGTTATCAGGGCACTGGCAATGCGGTTCACCACATAACGGGGGTCTACACCGCTCATGCCTTCATCTCCGTCCTCGCTCATAAGCTCCATCACATCTTTTTGTTTGAAGCCTTCCACATCTTCACCATCATAAAGCTTCATCTTCTTTATCAAGTCCATCCCCTGCTTTCTGGACTCCTTCAACCGGGAAAGGACCGAAAATACAGCTGCAGCCCACAGGGCATAAGGTGCAATATGCACATCCACATCAGCCTGGCGGATTAGTTTCTGGTAAATTTTTACTTCCTCACTAACCTTAAGATTATAGGGTATAGGGATAACCCAGAGGCGGGAGCGCAAGGCCTCATTCTTTGGGTTGCTGATAAAAGCCCGATACTCCGCCTCATTAGAGTGGGCTATGATCAGTTCGTCGGCCGAGATCAGGGCGAAGCGGCCGGCCTTGAAGTTGCCCTCCTGGGAAAGGCTTAACAAGTTATAGAGAAACTTCTCATCGCATTTAAGCATTTCCTGGAACTCCATCAATCCACGGTTGGCCTTGTTCAACTCACCGTCAAACCGGTAGGCCCGGGGATCGGATTCCGATCCGTACTCAGCAATAGTGGAAAAATCAATACTGCCCGTCAAGTCTGCAATATCCTGGGATTTCGGATCAGAAGGGCTGAAAGTCCCGATGCCTATTCTTTTTTCCTCGGAAAAAACGATACGGTGCACGGGGACCTCCTCTATTTTACCCCCGTACTTTTCTTCCACCATTAAGCTACAATAGGGGCACAGGTTTCCTTCGATGTAAATCCCGTATTCATCCATAAACTCTCTTCGGAGTTCGTGGGGGATGAGGTGCAACGGGTCTTCATGCATCGGGCAACCTTTAATGGCGTATACCGCGCCTTCTTCTTGCCGGGTATAGCGCTCTAAACCCCTTTTCAGCAAATTTACTAAGGTTGATTTCCCCCCGCTCACGGGCCCCATAAGAAGGAGGATCCTTTTACGCACGTCCAGGCGACGGGCTGCGGCGTGGAAATATTCTTCCACTAACTTCTCTAAAGTGCGGTCCAGGCCAAAAATCTCCTCGGCAAAGAATCGATAGCGTTTAACGCCATCTACTTCTTCCACGCCGGCGGAGACTATCATATCGTAGATACGAGCGTGGGCCAGCCTGGCCAATTTGGGATTGGCTGTGACCAGAGCGAGATACTCTTTAAAGGTACCTTCCCAGGCCAGCTTTTTTTCTTCCTGACGGTACTTTTCAATCCGTTCTAAAATCTTCATCAACTTATTCCCCCTTAAACTAAAGGGTTAATATTATAATATGAACGGGCAGGTGCAAAAAGAAGGTACCCCCGGCGTGCAGGGGTTACTCGAGGTACCCGTCCGGGTCCCGAGGAAGAACTACCCTTTGTAATAAACTGGGAAGTACAAAAGAGGCTTCTCCGAGAGGGAAGCACCGGAAAAAATCGAATTAATACAGGTAAGGATTCAAACAATAAAGTGCGGGGGATGGATGTGGGCTACAAATATGAGTTTACCTGGCTTATTCGCCTGCCGGTAGATGAGCTACCCCAAGAACCCGGAGAGAAAAAGGGCGACGGTGAAAACTTACTTCTGTGGAAGCGGAGCTGCGGTAATATCATCCTGGGGTTTTTCCGTCAAGGGCATAAGTTAGCCCATCCCGTAGGTTTAGAGGCTTTCATCGTCAACAAGAGCGAGGAAGTACTGGGTTACGGACGGGTTATTAAATCCGAAATTTACCAGCTGCCTGATGGTTCTATTACTACCGTGGTAGAATTTTCTGTTACTCGGCTGTTTAATGAAGAAGAGAAGCGCATTATAACTAGAGTTTTCCGGGAAATGTATGGTAGCGAAAAGCATTCTACGGTATAATGGAGCCGATATTATTCAGGGGAGGTTTCCTCCATGTTGGCGGGTAAAGATTTTTCCCTTAGAAGTGACGGATTACTGGAATTTGCCCCTGGCATTATTTCCCCGGAACCGGACATCCGCCGGTTGGAAGATGCCTTGCCGGTCCTTTATGCCCCCAGCGTGACGCCAAGTGACCGCCCCCTTTACTATATGTACCGGGGGGTATGCTTTGCCCGGGACAAGGAAGTCTTTGACAAGAGCGATATTCGTTACGACATCACAGTGATTCTGCCTGGAACCATCGAAGGCGAATACATTAAAACCGTAGGTCATTTCCATCCTCTAAAACCCCATTCTTCGGAAACATACCCTGAATACTACGAGGTCCTGGAGGGAGAAGCCCTTTACCTGCTGCAAAAAAACAACCGCAGCGGTGACGTAGAAGAAATTATGGCAGTAGAAGCCAAGAAGGGAGACAAAGTCTACATCCCCCCTGCTTACGGCCATGTAACTATTAACCCCGGTAACACCCCCCTCGTCATGGCTAACTTAGTCGAGAGCAATTTCTCCTCCCTTTACGGACCTTTCCGGGAAAAGCGCGGCGCAGCCTATTATTATATTCAGGGGCAAGGGGAAAAAGGAGACTTTGTTAAAAATCCCCACTACCAGAATTCGGTGGCCCTCAAACTCATGGCTGCCCCCAACCTACCACAACCTACTCCTGCCGTTAAAAACAAATCCTTGTACGAAGCTTTTGTAGCCGATCCGGAAGCCTTCAGGTTTTTGAAGTAAGTGTTCCCCCGGAGTTCCCCCGGAGGAAAACGAAGGCCCTTGGCCTGGTTCGAGCAGGCCGAGGGCTTCCTTTTACACGTTGCCGGCCAAAGCCGTTTCCATTTCCGCCCGTATGATTGGGTCTTGTTCCTTTTCGTAAGCCAGCAGCAGCGCCTTGCGCACTTCGGGCATCCCCAGCTTGCCCAGGGCCCAGGCAGCGTGACCGCGTAACGCGGGTGAAGGGCTAAAGAGAAGGTTTTGTAAAGCCTTTAAGGCTCCTTCTTCCCTATAACCAGTGTTGCCCAGGGCAATGACTGCATTGCGCTGCAAAAGGGATTTCCCCCGCCAGGCCAGAGCCGTAGAACCGAAAAGTTCACGGAATTGGGGGCCATCCAAGGTCAAAACCTGGACCAAGTCGGGATGGACAAAAGGAGCGCCGGTTAAGCTTAAACCTTCATTTTCCGGGCAGACATCCTGGCAAACATCACATCCAAAAATCCTCTGCCCCAGGTACGGCCGCAGATCCGGGGAAAGGAAGCCTCTCTTCTGGGTGAGGTAAGAAAGGCAGCGCTCAGGCTGCAGGGTATAGGGCGCCACCAGGGCTCCCGTGGGGCATGCTTGCAGGCACCGGCTGCACTCCCGGCACCTTGCCTCCTTTAGAGGTAGGGTGGGCTCCAGCTCCAGGTCCGTAATAATCAATCCCAGGGCAACCCGGGATCCCATCCCGGGTACAATTAAGGAGCAATTATAACCGTAGTAGCCCAGCCCAGCCCAAAAAGCCGCTTCCCGCTCCAGAAGAGGACCCTTGTCCACTTGAATAACAGCCCAGCTAGCTCCCCGGTCTTTTAGCCACTCCGCCAGGGGCTCCAAAAGGCGAGTCAGCACCCGGTGGTAATCTTCTCCCCGGCAGCTCATGGCCACCAGGCCCTGCTTGTGCCCTGGAGGTTGAATAGCCGGGAAGTACCAAGGATAAGCGACGGCTACCACCGTCCGCGCCCCAGGGAAAAGTTTCAAGGGACGGCAGCGGGTTTCTGGGCTGCCGGTAACAAAGGGCGTCATCCAATTTTTTCGTTCCCGCCGCAAGAGGACATTGAGCCCGTGCTCAAAAACCATTGCCGCCGGGATGGCGCCCAGCTTCAACCCTGCCCCGGTTGCTTTACGCTGGAGTTCCTTTATTAATGCCATAGTTATTACACCATAACCGCCCTTTAAACCCTATGTAACGCTCCTTACCAAGGGAGGGTATGTATTCCCTCCCTGTACTTCCCCGGGACCTTCTCCCCCTTTCCGTACTAGAGTAAAAGTTACAAGCCTCTCTTATCCTCCACCACCCGGTTTTTACTTTGGGTCAAAACTTTAAGCCTGGGCTAGCGCGCGGGGAAAGATCCTCCCTTATTATGATTCGGGCCTGCAAAATAAAAACCACCGGCTAGGAGGCCTGGTGGCTATTTCTTTTTAGGATTTCGGGCATTATTTCAAAGAAGAGCTTGACCAGTCGGGGATCGAACTGGGTCCCTGCTCCTTCCTCCAGTTCCCGAATACCATCGCGTAAGTTTTTAGAATACTGGTAGGCGCGCGAGGAAGTCATGGCATCAAAGGCATCCGCCAGGGTGATAATCCGAGCCCCCAGGGGAATCTCTTCCCCTACCAGGCCATGATAACCTTTGCCATCCCAGCGCTCATGATGGTGGGAGATCAGGGGACAGAGCACCTTTAACTTAGCCCTGGTAGCTATAATCTCCACCCCGAAATCCGGGTGCCTGCGCATGATTTCCCATTCCTGGGGCGTTAATTGGGCAGCTTTATGCAGGATAGAAGATTTTACCCTCATTTTTCCAATATCATGTAGCAGCCCGGCGAGGGCAATAAGTGCTACTTCCTTGTATTGCAGTCCCAGGCCTGCCCCCAAGGCCCAGCAAAGGTTGCTAACATTGCGGCAATGCTGGTAGGTAGATGTGCTATGAAGGCGCAACTTCTTGAGAAGAACGGCAATCTCCGGAAATAACACCAGCCCTCTCCCTTCTACCCGCCAGAATCATTCTACCTCAGATTTCGATAAATCTCAAGGGAAGACGGCACTGAGGGATCCCCAGTTTTTATTCCAGGCCTGCTTGGCTTTCGCTCGCTCCAAAAACCCTCGCGGGCAGGACTTTTGCTCGGCCTCAAAGCTTAAGGCGGGGTTCCCGGCCCAATCGGCGTCCTTGCCGATGGGCCGGTCTCGGACATCCTATCCTCGACCCCGCCTCCGCTTTCGGCCAAAGCTTAAAGCCTGGGCTAGCCGCGAAGGCTTGCTCGCTCGCTTTCAAGTCCAAGCAGGCCTCCCCAGCCAAAAGTGGGGATAGTTCAGAAGACGGCACAAAGCTGTTGTTTTAAATGGTGAGGTCTCATCCAGGAAAAATTTTTTTCTAAAGGCACCTACTAAATCTTGACACGGACCTTAGCCGAAACGGCCAGTAATATAATCTTCTGTGCGTTTATCCCTCGGCCGGGTAAAAATTTCGGCAGTAGGACCAAACTCCACGAGCTCACCATTCAAGAGAAAAGCCGTATAATCGGCTACCCGGGCTGCCTGTTGCATGTTATGGGTAACGATAACAATGGTGTAATTTTCTTTGAGTTGCGTGATGAGATCTTCGATTTTCAAAGTGGCGGCCGGATCCAGGGCCGAACAAGGCTCGTCCATGAGCAACACTTCGGGTTCCACGGCCAGGGCCCTGGCGATACAAAGCCGTTGCTGCTGTCCCCCGGAAAGGCTAGCCCCTGAGGTATGGAGGCGGTCAGCCACCTCCTCCCATAGGGCTGCCATGCGCAGGCTCCTTTCTACTACTTCTTCCAAGGTGGTACCTGGCTTTAGCCCGTGAATGCGCAGGCCGACCGCCACATTATCAAAGATAGACATGGTGGGAAAGGGATTGGGTTTTTGAAATACCATGCCAATCTTGTGGCGTACTTCGGTGGGGTCCACGCCGGGAGCATAAAGATCCTGGTCATCCATTAAAACCTTTCCCGTGACCTTGGCCCCGGGAACAAGCTCGTGCAGGCGGTTCAAGCAGCGGATGAAAGTCGATTTGCCGCACCCCGAAGGCCCGATGATAGCTGTGACCCGGTTAGCTTCGATGACCAGGTTTACGTTTTTTATCACTTGGTTGCCGCCGTACCAGGCGCTTAAATTTTCCGCCCGTATCTTAGTAGCCAAGAATTATCGACCTCCGTTAACCTTGCGGGCAGCCAGTCGGGCCGCTATGCTAGTGGCCAGCACCATGGCCACCAAGACTAAAGCTGCGCCCCAGGCCAGACGATGCAAATCTTCATAAGGTGTGGTGGAATAAGTAAAAATATACACCGGTAAAGAAGCTATGCGTTCGCCCAGCCCGGTAGGCCAGTATCTGCTATTGAGGGCCGTAAAGAGGAGAGGTGCCGTTTCCCCGGCAATCCGGGCGGTAGCCAGCATCACGCCGGTAATAATACCCCCCATGGCGCTGCGCAGCACCACACTCTTGACGGTCCGCCCCTGGGTAGCGCCCAAGGCCAGGGAGGCCTCCCGCAAATTCTGGGGTACAAGCCTTAACATTTCTTCTGTCGTCCGGGCCACTAAAGGGAGCATAATAATGGCCAGAGCTATTCCCCCGGCTAGCGCAGAGAAGCGCTTCATGGCTAAAACTACCGTACCATATACCACAATGCCTACAATAATGGAAGGCACGCCGGTGAGCACATCGCACATAAAGCGCACCGCCCAGGCCAAGCGGCCTTTGCCAAATTCGGCCAGGTAAATGCCGGTCAAAATCCCGAGGGGAATGGCCATGGCCCCGGCCAGCAGGACCAGGATAATGGTCCCCACAATGGCATTGGCCAAGCCGCCACCTGGTTCCCCTACAGCTGTAGGGAGCTGGGTAAAGAAATCCAGATTGACAGCCGGCAGTCCCTTAGCCGCAACATAAAAAAGAATGCTGCCTAAAGGGATAAGGGCCACGACGGTAGCCCCAAGGGTTAAAGTTAACATAAGCCGATTCCACAATTTTCTTTTTACTTTTTGCGTCCACATTATTCCCGGCTCACTCCCTGGGGAACTTTATTTACGCGCCAGACCAGCAACCGCGCGATAATGTTTACCAGCAGGGTAATAATGAATAGTAATAGCGCCGCGGCTATGAGGGCGGAAAGATGCAACTCGTTAAAGCCCTCGCTAAATTCATTGGCTATAACGCTGGCAATGGTCTGGCCCAGCTCAAAGAGGGAAAGGGATACCTGCGGCCGATTACCGATAACCATGGTAACTGCCATCGTCTCACCCAAGGCCCGTCCCAAGCCTAAAATAATAGCACCGATGATGCCGGAACGGCCGTAGGGCAACACGGCCATCCTGATGGTCTCCCACCGGGTAGCCCCCAGGGCCAACATTGCCTCCCGCTGGGACTGGGGCACTGCTAGCAGAACTTCGCGGGATACGGCAGTGATAATGGGCAAGATCATGATGGCCAAGATTAATCCCGCCGCCAGCATACCCACTCCCAAGGGCGGCCCCTGAAAAAAAGGTAAAAAGCCTAAAGTACTTCCCAAAAAAGGCTGCACGCTGCTGCGAATCCAGGGTACTAACACAAAAAGGCCCCACAGCCCGTATATAACACTGGGAATTGCGGCCAGCAATTCCACTAAAAAAGAAAGGGGCTCGCGGAGCCATAGAGGGGCCAACTCAGCCAGATAAATGGCTATACCCAAACTCAAGGGCACAGCCAGGCAAAGAGCCACTAAAGATGAAACCAGCGTACCGTAAATCAAAGGCCAGGCACCAAATCTTTCATGGACGGGGTCCCATCGTGTTCCAGTTAAAAATTCCCAACCAAAACGGACAAAGGCCGGCTCAGAACCCTTGAGCAGTTCATAAGCCATCAAAATTATAATAAAAATAACACTCAGCGCAGCTAAGCGAGTAACGCTGATAAAAAGCGCATCTTTAATTTTGCCCTTCCCCGTTTTACCGCTCATTTTCTAACCCCCAGCATAATAAGCCACCTTTCTCCCTTGTTCGACGACTATTTATTATAGCATAAAGAACGTATAGGGAGATCCCCGCCCCTCCCCGGGAATCTCCCTCTTTACCCCAAATTTTTTTGTTGTAAGGTTTGGCTACTTAATAAAAGGTTCGCCCTTGTAATTAAGTTGCTTAATCTTGGCTTCCGCCATTTTAACTACATTTTCGGGCAGAGGAGCATAGAGTAGCTCCTTAGCGTGTTTCTGGCCATCATGGATGGCCCACCAGAGGAACTTGGCCAGAGCTTCGCCTTTGATTTTATTCCCTTGATCTTTGTAGACCAGGAGATAAGTGTACCCCGCAATGGGATAAGCATTCTCCCCCGGCGCATCGGTCAGGGAAACCCGCATATCTTCCGGCATATCGGCCGCGGCACCAGCGGCAGCCGCTGTGGTAGTATCCAGGGTAGGTTCTACAAATTTGCCGGCCTTATTTTTAATGAAGGCATAGGGCAACTTATTCTGCACCGCATAGGCCAGTTCCACATAGCCAATAGCACCCGGAGTCTGTTTCACCGTACCCGCTACGCCCTCGTTGCCTTTACCGCCGATACCCACCGGCCATTCCACGGAAGTCCCTGCACCTACTTTTTCCTTCCAGGTGGAGCTTACTTTGCTCAGGTAATCGGTGAAGATATTAGTGGTGCCGCTACCATCGGAACGGTGGACCACCGCTATATCCAAATCCGGGAGTTTAATATCCGGATTGAGGGAAACAAGCTGGCTGTCGTTCCATTTCTTGATATTGCCCAAGAAAATATCAGCCACCACTTGGGGGCTTAATTTCAGACCCTTGTCCACCCCCGGAAGATTATAAGTAATTACCACCGCACCCGCCACTGTGGGAATGTGGAAAATCTCACCCGGAGCTTTGGCCAGTTGCTCGTCCTTCATGGGAGCATCGCTGCCGGCAAAGTCTACAGTTTCCTTCAGGATATTATTAATGCCGCCGCTGCTGCCAATGGACTGATAATCAATATTCACGTTCGGATCGAATTTCTTATATTCCTGAATCCATTTGCTATAAAGGGGATAAGGGAAGGAAGCGCCTGCCCCGTTCAGATAGGCTACAGCAGCTTTACCAGCCTGATCAGATTGGGCGGCTTGGTCCCTGGACCCACAGGCGGTTGAAGCTAACGCCAGCGCCACAATCAGGATTCCCGCCGCCAACCTCGGCCAGCCTTTGCTGATGGATTTAGGGTTCATCCTTCTTTCCTTCCTCTCTGGCATTTTGGGACAGGTTCGGGCCTGCCAATAACATTATACAACTCTTCTGTTAACTCTCCGTTAGGTCTAAGTTAATGTTCCGTTAACGTGGGGCGGTTACCCCACCCTAACAGTGGCCTCTTTCTTCTCTTTCTCAATTTTCGACCATTCAAAGATAGATATTGGGGGGTTCTGCCCCCAACCCTTCTCGTGCCCCGCAAAGAACGCAAACATCTGAGCTATCCCCACTTTTTCCAGGGGAGGCCTGCTTGGACTTTAAAGCGAGCGAGCAAGCCTTCGCGGCTAGCCCAGGCTTTAAGCTTTGGCCGAAAGCGGAGGCGGGGTCGAGGACAGGAGGTCCGAGATCGGCCCATCGGCAAGGACGCCGATTGGGCCGGGAACCCCGCCTTAAGCTTTGAGGCCGAGCAAAAGTCCTGCCCGCGAGGGTTTCTGGAGCGAGCGCAAGCCGAGCAGGCCTGGAATAAAAACTGGGGATCCCTCAGCGCAAACATCTCTTGCTTTCCCCTGGGTAAAGGTGTAGCATATTGGCTGTCTGGAGGTGGAAACCGTGAAGTTATTGCGTCTAACCCCTGAAGCCAGCTTGGACCTCTTGCCCGGTTACCTCTGGGACGGTGAAAGCTCAGAGCTCCGTTCTCAGATGGTGGTCTGCCTCCGCCGGGGCCGTATAGACAGGATCGTACCTCGTGCCTCCTACAGTCCCACCGGTTCCCAGCAATTATATCTCCCCCATTTAACCCTTTTACCCGGCCTCGTCGACGCCCACGTGCATTTAGCCTTGGACGGCCTCGACTTTAAAGCCTCTTTGGCCCGCTGGCAGGATCCCCTGGCCATGGTCCAAGGCATTAAAAAAGAACTGGAAGCCACCCTCGAACACGGAATTGTTGCCATCCGGGATGGCGGTGACGCAGCCGGGTGGAACCTCTGGGCGCGGGACCGTGCGCCTCAGGGGGAGGGGCCTGCACCCCGCATTGTAGCTACGGGCCGGGCCGTTCATAAGAAGGGATACTATGGTTCCTTTTTGGGCCCTCCCCTTACGCCCCCCTTTGACTGGCAACGCATAGTGAAGGACCTCGCAGCCGCCGGTAGCGACCAAATAAAGGTGATAGTTTCCGGCCTGGTTACCTTTAAAAATTGGGGGGAGGTCGGCCCTTTGCAGTTCGGTCTCCACGAGCTCCAGCCCTTGGTACAGGCTACCCATGACCAGGGCCTCAAAGTCATGGCCCATGCCAACTCCGACACGGCCGTACGACAGGCGGTGGAAGCCGGGGTAGATTCCGTGGAACACGGATATTTTGTCTCCGACGAAACCCTGCAAAGAATGGCAGAGCGGGGCACCTTTTGGACCCCTACCGTGGCAGCCGTTGCCAACCGGCTGAAAGTTGCCAAGGCCCAGGAGTACGGTCCCAGAGAACAAGACATCATCAAGCGCACTGTCGAACTGCAGCTAAAAAAAATAGCCCGCGCCCATGAATCGGGCGTGAGGCTCGTTATCGGAACCGACGCCGGCGCGCCGGGAGTCTATCATGGTCGGGGCTACTGGGATGAGCTATCTTTTTTCACCTCGGCCGGAATACCGGCCCGGGCCGTCCTCCACGCCGCCACCATTGTAGGGGCCAGGGCCCTGGGTTTGGAGTCCGAACTGGGCAGCATTGCGCCGGGTAAGCTGCCCTATCTCATAGCCGTGGCCGGCAACCCCCTGGAAGATGTCTCTGCTTTGCGCCGCCTGGAGGTCGTCATCAGCCCCTAAAAAAAGGGTTAAGGTTTGGGCCGGGGAAATAGAGTCAGGCGGTAAGATCCTCCACGGGAAGAGCCTTTAAGCCGGGCTTTGCGCATAAAGTAGTAGGCCAGAAGCATGACAAAAGGTGTACTCAGCTGGGCCAGGGTGAAGAAGCCCAGCCCCCAGTGGGGTACTACATACCCCAGCACCTCCAGGGGGTTTTCTCGCACCGTCTCTTCCACCAACCCACGCAAAAGCTGGTGGTAAAAGATAAAGGACCAAAACTGGTATCCTGGAGGGGGGTCTTTTCGCTGGAGATAAAAAAAGCGCAACAACAGAACAAGCCCTATGAGAGTACCGATAGGCTGAGCCGGCCAGCGGCCAAACCAGAAATCTGTAGGCCGGCCGAGCACCTCCTGATTAAAAACATTGGCGATACGCACCATGGCATAACCTAAGGCCAGGCCCGGAACCGCCAGATCAGCCAATAAGTTAAATTCCTTCTTGTGGCGCCGGACGTACCACCATCCGGCCAGAACTCCCCCCAAAAGTCCCCCGTGCCAGGCCAGGCCACCTTCGTAAATCTTCAACACCTGTATGGGCTCGCGCACAAACCAGTCCGGGTAGTTGGCCAGCACAAACAGCAGCCGAGCCCCCACAACGCCAGCCACCACCACAATCATGGCCAGGTTAAGGAGGAAATCCTCGCTTAAACCCCTGCGCAAACCCTCCCGGTAAAGGTACCAGGCCCCTAACAGGAAGGATAAGGCCATAAAAATACCGTACCAGCGCACAGCTAAAGGCCCAATATGAAAAGCAACTGGGTTAAGGTCGAGCAGCAAATTCATTCCTCCCTGCCACAATCGGTTTTTCTACCCTATATTCTTCTTTCAATTATACTTCTTCTAAGACCTCCTCAGGTCATACTAGCATAATGAATTTTAAGGGTCAATTGTAAAGGATTTACTCCCTTAATGTCGAATTTAGGCATAATTGTTGGACCGAACCGTGTCCCCCGCGCGGGGAATGTCGAAAGGCTAAAAACCTTATCCGGAGGTGTTCTGCTTGGATTTGCTAGTTCTGGTGGGAATGGCCATCGGTTTCGGCTGCCTGTTGTTAGCCTTTGCATTGGAAGGAGGCGAAATGGTAGCCCTCTTGGGAGTATCTCCTTTCCTCATCGTCATCGGGGGTACTGTAGGGGCCACCTTGATAGGGCTCTCCCCGGACGAACTCCGGACCCTGCCCGGCCTGCTGAGAGTAGCCCTCACCAATAGGAAGTATAATCTTCGGGAAACCATCGACATCCTGGCCAACTACGCTGTGGTGGCCCGCAAAGAGGGCCTGGCGGGTTTGGAAAAAGAATTAAACACCGTCAAAGATAATTTCCTGCGCACCGCCCTCCAGCTGGTGGCGGATGCCACGGACCCCGAGCAGACACGCCTCACCTTAGAACAATACATTTATGCCACTTCCGAGCGCCACGCTGCCGGTATAAGAATCTTTGAAGCAGCCGGAGGTTATGCGCCCACCATGGGCATCATAGGTACGGTCATGGGGCTCATCCACGTATTAGGCAACATTAGCTCGCCCGACAAGCTCGGGCCGTCCATCGCCCTCGCCTTTGTAGCCACCCTGTACGGTGTCACTACCGCGAACCTCATATGGCTACCTCTGGCTACGAAACTCAAGAACAAGTCCGAAAAGGAACGGCTTTACCAGGAATTAATCTTGGAGGGAGCGCTGGCTATCCAGGCCGGTAAGAGCCCCACCCTTCTGCGGAGTACTCTGCTGGCCTTCGTACCCCCTTCACAACAAGAACACGAACCCCGGGAGCAGGCCGGGAAGGGAAGGAGGCCTGAGAATGCTTAGGAGAGGTGCCGAAGAAAAGCACGACAACAAAGAGCGCTGGCTCCTGACCTATGCCGATCTCATTACCCTTCTCATGATCTTTTTTGTAGTCATGTACGCCATCAGCGACACCAACATGAAAAAGCTGAGCGCCCTGGCCCAATCCCTGGGCCAAGCTTTAAGCGGGTCACCCGGCGGCATTTTCACCGAGGCAGGTCCCAGCATGATACCCGGCCTGTCCGGGGGCCCTGCCTTGCCGGAGCCTACCGGGGAAGGCAAAGCAGGCTCCGCTCTAGATCAGGTGTACGCCCAACTCAGCGACTACATAGCCGCATCCGGTCTGCAACAGGAGATCACCCTGAACAAAGAAGAAAGGGGCCTGGTTGTTGGAATGGTCGAAACCGTTCTTTTCCCTAGAGGTTCAGACCAACTCACACCCAGGGCCCGGGAAATAATCACCAAGGTTGGAAAAATGCTGGCTCCCCTGCCCAACTACCTGCGCATTGAAGGCCACACCGACAACCTGCCCATTCAAACTGAGCGCTTCCCGTCTAACTGGGAATTGGCGTCCGCGCGGGCCCTAAACGTTCTTCACGTTTTGATCACCGATGCCGGTATAAACCCCGAGCGGCTTTCGGCCACCAGTTACGGTGAATATCGACCCTTGGCCCCTAACGACAGCGAGGCGAACATGGCCCGGAACCGACGGGTAGACATAGTTGTACTCAAGGAAACTTTCAACGTCGTGGAACCGCACCTGCATTAGACCACGGACCTATTTATCAGGGATATATGCCGTTTCCCCCATCAAGGAGCTGGCTCCACTGGGCTGCGGTGCCCGTTAACTTCATAACAATAAAATATGGGCGCGGCTTTCCTGACAGTATTGACCATTCCGCAGTATTTGCTTAGGGAAAGTTCAATAGCATGCTTCACCTGCTCTTCCGGCAGATTACCTCCTGTAAAGCGGTAAACCAAAGTAGCGGAAGTGAAAACCCGGGGATGTTCGGCAGCCCGTTCTGCTTCCACATCCACCGCAAAAGATTCTACCTCCAGCCTCTTTTTGGCCAGGATAGACAACACGTCGAGGGCCGTACACCCGGCCATGCCCATCAAGAACACTTCTGAGGGACGGGCACCCTCATTATGGCCCCCGTGCTCCGGCGCCGCGTCCATAGTTACTTCCCGCCCGGACTCTCCTTTCCCCACCAGCGTCATCCCGCCCTGCCAGGATACGGTAACGCGCATCCTATTTTCCCCCTCTTGTGGATATTTTCGCTACCATTATATACTCCTACCATTATACTCCTGGCTAAAAACAAAGGCAAGGTTTACGGCAAGCTGAGTTAGTGTCAACTCCAAGTGGGAATTGGTAATATGTTAAGCCACTAAACTTAACACTCCATCTACTATGCTCTTGAG
>JAZHPA010000043.1:0-24497 GCA_051024685.1 Moorellaceae bacterium AZ2
GGCTACCGCTCAGGTTTAGTCGCTCGCTTCCAAGCCCAAGCAGGCCTGCCCTGCAAAAAGTGGGGATAACTCAGGTCTCTCAGCTGGCGCATCTGACAAGACCTGCTTAGGATTGGAAGCGATCGAGTAACCCTTCGCAGCAGCCAAACTTAACGAGGCCCAAAGCCAAGCTGGGGTCGAGGACAGGATGTCCGAGACGGCCCCATCGGCAAAGACGCCGACTGACGAGGGAACCCCGCCTGAAGCTTGGAGGCCGAGTAATAGTTTGGCCCGCGAGAGAAACCATAAGCGAGCAAGCCAAGCAGGCCTAAGACCATCAAAAACGGAGATCACTCTGGTCCCTAAAACCTTTTGCCTTAAGTAAAAAAGCTTGTCCTGTTTATAAGGGACCGGCAATCCCGGCAGCCAGGGCCCCTCAACTCAAGGCCCCTGTACGACTACCCGGGGAAGGGGGAAATAGTAGTCTAGGGAAACCGTTTCTTCCACCCAGCTTCCGTTGATGAATCCCCGGCGTGTCACTTTGACCCGGTACCCCCACTTACCTTCTCTTTCTACCAGAGTCTTACCGGCCGTCAAGAATATATCTTTTTTGACCCTGAGAGGTGGTGGAATTTTCTCGATTATTTCGGAAACAACTTCCATTCGGGGGGCTTCCGAAGGACCATAAAAGGTAAAGGTTAAGCTATTGTGGTTCACCTGGGCCTTGAGCCAGTACCAGTAAGGCGTGTCGTTCCGCAATCGGAGGTCAATAAGGCCGTATGCAACAGTGGCGTCGAGGCCCGCGGGGACATAGTCTACTTTCAAGGCGTGGGGCTGCCTCTCGACTATGGTCATCCCTGCCTGCAAAGCGGCATTATAGAGGGTACTGGAAACCTGACAAACGCCTCCCCCTACACCCGGAATGAATTCAGCGGCTTCGATGATCAAGGCTTCCCGGTATCCGCGTTCTATCGTTCTGGGGCCCACCAGTTCGTTAAAGGAGATTTCTTCCCCGGGTTTAAGCCATCTCCCATCCAGAGCCTGGGCCGCCAGAAGTATATTGTGGGTGCGGTTTTCGTCGGACGGATCGAAAGAAGTGGTGAAACTGCTTACGGCTTTAGCAATGCGGCGCCCCGCTATCTCTTCGGTACCTATGGCCGGCAGCAGCTTCTCGGTAGGTACCTCTAGCGGTTCCCTTGAACCTTCGCGAAGGCTTCCCTCGAGGACCGTCCACAAGTCCTCGACCACCACGGCCCTGCCTTCCTGTGCCGGAACAACCTGGGGCCGGCCCAAGGCATCCAGTTCCAGAGAGGCATCACGGGGCTCAATGCGCAGGGAGCCTATCAGACGCTCAAGCTCGGCCCGGGCTTTGCCCTTTTCATAACGGTAGACGGGACTTACGTAATTCTTCCGGCCGGGCCACAGCTGCTGCAGCCTTTGCCACCACGGCCCCGTGTGCCCCGCAGCTAGCACCCGGGCCAGGGTGGCTTCTACATCCACGGTTAATCCTAGGGCCCCCGGGGTAGTCGTCACCACCTTGCCTTCCCACCGAAGCTCCACCGGCCGGGCCGCTTCCCGTAAGGCCAGGTCGATCAATACGCGGCGCCCTTCCTCGGGGTTCAGACCTCCCAGGTAAGTACTTCCTACATATACAGCAGGAAGAATGCGTTCGTGAAAGAAATATTTCCCTCCCAGCAAGAACAACAGGCTGCCGGCGAGCACCAGGAGCAAAACATACTTTTTCAACCCTATCCCTTCCCCCTGCGGGGTGTCTTATACATAATATGCCCCGCCGGCAGCACCGTTAAATAGAAAGAACCCGCAACTGCGGGTTCCTCCTTAGTTTTCTTCCTCTTCGTCAATCAAGTCGGCCCACGCTTCAGCTACTCGCTCCCATTCCTCTTCATCATCGATTTCGTACAGCACTTCTCTGCCCTCTTCGTCCCTGCCTATCTTTAAAACGATAGCTTCCTCGCTGCTATCTACAACGGGCAAAAGGACGGCGTATTCTTCATCATCTACCTCCAAGATATCCACCACAAAAAACTCATGTTCCTGCCCTTCTTCGTCCCGCAACAAAATAGTATTTTCCTGGCAGGCCATTTCCTCACCTCAATTTCTATAGGGTTGGACCTATCATACCTTATCGGGCCGGTGGCAGTCAAGATAACTTTGTAAGATTAGAACAGCCGCCAAGCGGTCCACTATGCCCTTCCGTCTCCGACGTGATAGGTCTGCCTCCAGCAAAATTCTTTCGGCTGCCATAGTGGTTAACCGTTCATCCCAAGGTACTACCGGTAAGCCCAGAAATTCCGCTGCCGCTTGGATAAAGGCCAGGATTTTCTCGGCCTGGGGCCCCAGGGTCCCGTTCATGTTGCGCGGTAAACCCACCACCACCTTACTGACCCTGTACTCCTTGGTCAGGGCCTCCAAAGCTTTCAGGTCGTCCTCCAGCCTCTCGCCGCGCTTTAGGGTAGTCACGCTCTGGGCTGTCCAGCCCAGAGGATCGCTCACGGCCACACCGATAGTTTTCTCCCCTACGTCCAGTCCCATAACCCGCAAAATTCAGATCACCTTCAGGCAAAAATCGCGACAGGCCGGGGCGCAGTAGCCGCATAAAAGGCACTTATCGTGGTCTACCGTCACCCGCCCCCCATATACTCGTAACGCTCCTTGCGGGCAGTAGCGGGTACACCGGCCACAGCCAGTGCACCAATCTTCAATGTGAAGCCGACGCTCCTTCTGGCGTATCAGCTGTAATATGCCGTATGGTGGCTCCTCCCCCCGGCTCCAGGCTACGTTCACTATGACCTCGGCTTCCGACTGCATCCCCACGGCTACCGAGTGCACAAAGGGAAGTTGGTATACAAACTGCAGGGCTTCCCGTGCCCTCTTCGCCAGGTGCCCGCCGCCCAGAGCCTTCATAGCATAAATACCCTTGCCTGCTCGGGCAGCCCTTTCAACAGCCCCCAGCATGTCCTCTACCGTACCGTCCAAAATACCGATACCTTCGACATTGATGAGGGGATGAATTACATCAATTTCAGGAAGTTCGGCAGCGGCCCTCACTGCGGCTACGGCATGGGTGGAAAGGCCCACCGCCCGCACCAGGCCCCGGGCCTTAGCCTCCAAAAGATACTCCAGGGCCTCCCGGTGCCCGGCAATAGTAAGGGCCGACTCCTGTTCATGCAAGAGGAAAACCTCGATCACATCGCGGTCCAGTTCCCTGCGGGCCTTTTCCAGGCTGCCGGCCATGCCTTCCCGTGTATATGCATAGGATTTGGTGGCTATCACTACCGGCCCTGCCCACCCGCGCAGGGCTGCCCGAATATAACGATAAGTGCCGTAGCTCTCAGCCGTATCAATAAAGTTTATTCCCCGTTCCAGGGCAGCTTTAATTACAGCCACCCCTGACGCTAAATCCAGCCCGGCCTGCAGAGGCCCTAGGGTTAGAGTTCCCAGGCACAGGCGCGAAACCTCAAGACCCGTATTTCCCAGCTTAAGATAGCGCAAAGCATAATTTCCCTTTCCTCTAAGACGATAAAAAACTTTCTCGCCGCCGGGCCGCCCCGTTCCCTACTTTTTAACTCTCTCCGTCAATTCAACCAGTTTCTTTTCCCAGTAAAGGAGACGCCCTTCTACCTGGGAAAGAAGTCTCTTGTCCTCCGCAGTAAAGTAACCAACCTCGGCCCTGGCTCGAGCCTCTTCTAGATGAGACCGTAAGACACTCAACCCCCGCCGGTAAAGCTCCAGGGCATAACCGGCCCGTTCGCGTTCATGTCCCCATGGGGAGCCCTGCCAATCGCGGATGGCAGCCTTCAGGAGGTCGAAAAACTTTTCCCCTTCCGCATACAAGTTCACCGTGAGCTCCACGTCGGAGAGAGCCAAGGAGCTATTCCTCCTTTAAATAATGGTTAAGCAATTCCTCCAAAATTTCGTCCCGCTCTACCCGGCGTATCAAATTGCGGGCGCCCCTATGACTGGTAATGTAAGCAGGATCGCCGGATAAAAGATAACCAACCAGTTGGTTGATGGGATTATATCCTCTTTCCACGAGGGCTGCCTTTACTTCCTGCAAAACATCTCTTACTCTTATTTTTTCCTCTTTTTCCATTTTAAACATCATGGTCTCTTGCATATTTACCTGCTCCTTTCGGACCCGGCAGAGCCCACCTGCTGGGCCACTACCCGAAGGCTGTAAACCAGCGCCTCCTCCAGCTTGCTCGGGTCCTTTCCTCCCGCCTGGGCCATGTCCGGTCGGCCACCTCCGCCGCCGGCAGCGACCCGAGCTACTTCCCTCAGCAAATTCCCGGCATGAACACCCTTGGCTACCACGTCTTTACTGGCCATGGCCACAAAATTTACCCGGCCGTTGCTGGCCGAACCAAGGATCACAACCCCCGAACCCATTTTAGCCCTTACCAGATCTGCCATTTCGCGCAAGGTTTCGGCATCTGTAACCTGCACCCGGGCAGGTAATACGCGCACCCCGTTTACTTCTTTAACCTGGGCCAGCAACCTGTCAACTTCGTAAGAGGCCAAACGGCTGCGCAGGGAGGCTAATTCTCTTTCCATGTCCTTTACCTGGGTTAACAGGGCTTCTACCCTGCGTGCAACGCTTGTAACAGGGACCTTCAAAAGAGCTGCCGCCTTTTCCAATTCAGCCCGCTCGCCCTTTAAAACTTCCAAAGCGGCCGAACCTGTAACCGCCTCCAGCCGCCTAAGCCCCGATCCAATGCCGCTTTCACCCGTCAAGCGGAAGATGCCCAATTCGGCTGTGTTGCGAACATGGGTACCACCGCACAGCTCCAGGCTATATTCATTGATTTTCACTACCCGGACCCGGTCGCCGTATTTTTCACCAAACAGGGCCGTAGCCCCCATGGCCTTGGCCTCCTGCAGAGACGTCTCCAGAGTATCCACCGCCAGATTGGCCAGGATCTTCTCGTTAACCCTGGCCTCTACCGACCTCAGTTCTTCCTCAGTCAGGGGAGCAAAATGGGTAAAGTCAAAGCGCAGACGCTCAGGTGCCACCAGGGAACCGGCCTGATTGGCGTGCTCGCCCAGCACTTCTTTCAGGGCCCGGTGTAACAGGTGGGTAGCGGTATGGTTGCGGGCCGTAGCCTGTCTTCTCTCTCCATCCACCACTATATGGGCCTTCATCCCCACCTTCAAAGTACCCGACTTGATCTCCACCTCGTGCAAAATCTTACCCGCGGGTAAGCGGTGGGTGTCCAGGATAATTCCTTGTCCTCCCTTCCAGAATATCCTCCCCTCGTCACCCACCTGGCCGCCCCCTTCCGGGTAGCACGGGGTGCGGTCAAAGACTACCAATCCCTTTTCCCCGGTTTGCAGGGCTTGTACCCGTTCACCTTCGTGGAGGAGGGCCAGGACCACCCCTTCCTCCTCCAAAGAAGTATAACCGGTGAAAACGGTCGGCTCCACATCCCCTAGCATACCGCCCAGGGCCCTTTCCAGCTCATAACCTTTACCCTCTTCCCGGGCCGCCCGCGCCCGTTCCCGCTGGGCTTCCATGGCGCTGGCAAATCCTTCACGGTCGACGGTAAAACCTCTCTCCCCCGCTATCTCTTCCGTAAGGTCCAGGGGAAATCCGTAGGTATCATAGAGAACAAAGGCCTCCTGCCCGCTGATTTCCCGGCGGCCTTCCTTCTGAGCGCCTTCCAAAATCCCTCCCAGAACTCGCAGTCCTTCGTGCAGGGTGGCGTGAAAACGCTCCTCCTCCTGGCGAATTATTCGCATAAGGTCCCTTTCCCGGGCCGCCACTTCAGGATAGGCCTGCCCCATAATTTCTACCACTACCGGAACCAGACGGTAGAGGAAGGGCTCTTCTAAGCCCAGCACCATGCCGAAGCGGGAAGCCCGGCGCAAAATCCTCCGCAGGACATAGCTGCGGCCTTCGTTGCCCGGTAAGACACCATCGGCAATGATAAAGGCACAAGAGCGCGCATGGTCGGCAATAACCCGGAACGGAAATCCCTCTTCTCCGCGGCCGTAGCTGCGGTTGCTAATTTTTTCCACAGCGGTAATCAGGGGGCGTATCAGGTCGGTATCAAAATTGCTCTCCACCCCCTGCAGAACCGACGCTATCCGCTCCAGGCCCATACCGGTATCAATGCTAGGCCGCGGCAGCGGGGTCAAATTCCCCGCCCCATCACGGTTATACTGCATAAAAACGAGGTTCCATATTTCCAGCCAGCGATCGCAATCGCAAACTCCTAAGGCGCAAACCTCCGACCGGCAGGAGTACTCGGGGCCCCGGTCGTAAATGATCTCGCTGCAGGGACCGCAGGGACCGGTATCTCCCATGCTCCAGAAATTGTCCTTTTCGCCCATGCGTACAATGCGCTGCGGTGGGAGCCCGGCTATTTCCTGCCATAACTGGAATGCCTCTTCATCGTCCCGGTAAACGGTAACCCACAGGCGCTCCCTGGGAAGCTCCAGAACCCTGGTCAGAAACTCCCAGGCAAATTCAATGGCTTCTTTCTTAAAGTAATCTCCAAAGGAAAAATTACCCAACATCTCAAAAAAGGTGTGGTGGCGTGCCGTCCGGCCCACGGTATCTAGATCATTATGTTTTCCCCCCGCCCGCACACACTTCTGGGCGGTGGTAGCTCGCTTATAGGGACGCCGGTCCAGGCCGAGAAAAACATCCTTGAACTGAACCATGCCGGCGTTGGTAAAAAGCAAAGTGGGATCGTTGTGGGGTACCAGCGGGGAACTGGGAACAACGGTATGACCCTTGCTGGCGAAGAAGCTTAAAAAACTCTCCCGCAGCTCGTTCCCGGTCAAAACAGGCCTCAACTCCTCGTCAAAACTAAACCTCGTCGCCGTAGTAACCGGTGACGAGGTCTCCGGCTAAATTTTCCTTCATTATACCGTGAATTCAGCCGGGTTGTCAATAATTAGCACTACAGGCAGTAGTGTTGCGGTAATCACCGTGCTTTCAGGGCGGCCTCGATGCGGCGCCAGGGGGCAGGGTGGGAATAAGTCAACCACTCCACAAAGGCCGCAGGGGCTACCTCCTGCAAATTACGGCGGGCCAGGTCCACATGAAGCTGAACCATGCCGGGGATATTGCCGGTGAGCTCCAGCGCAACCCGGTCGGCTTCCCTTTCCAGGTGGCGGGAAAGGGCGTTTTGGGCGGGCAAGGCCAGGAAGGAGACTAGCTGGAAGAAAAGCCATACGATAACCAGGAAGTGGGGGGCATATGGCCTTCCCCGCAGTACCTCCACCGGCGCGGTAATCCTCAATACCGCGTACAAAGCCCCGAACAGAGCAAAACCGCCCACGATGCCCCACAGCAGCCCCCGGACGATATGTCCCCGCGCCCAGTGGGCTATTTCATGGGCCACCACAGCTTCAATTTCCTCGGGGGGATAATCCTTTATCAAGGTATCATACAGGACAATCCGCTTCGTTCCGCCCAGGCCGGCAAAATAGGCATTGGCCTTGGTAGTACGGCGGCTGGCGTCCATCACCAGAACCTGGTCCACCTGCAGTCCCGCACGGCCTGCCAGGCGCACGACCATATCTTTAACCGGCCCCTCCGCTACGGGCTCAAAGCGGTTAAAGAAAGGGGCTATAAAGATGGGCCACAGCATGGTCTCGATCACCAGCCAGGCGCCCAAGAAAAGGCCCGCGGCCGCCCACCAGCCCGTCGGCCAGCGGCCGGTGGACCAGAATAAAAGCACACTTCCCACGCCGGAAAAAAGGAGGTCCAGGCCGGAGCCTTTGAGATAGTCCAGCCACCAAGAAAACAGGCTCTGGGTGGAAAAACCCCACTGGTGCTGCACCACAAAACTGCTGTAAAAAGTGAAGGGGAGATCGGCCATTCTTAACAAGAACCAAGTCCCCGCAAAGAACAGAGCCAGGGCCAGGTAATACCGCTGGCCGGACCATCTTAAAAGCTGCCCGGATAGATTAGCCGCCCGGCCGCTCCACCAGAGCCAGAGCAACAGGCCGGTCTTGCTAAGAAAAGCGGCCAGGCCGAGGAGGCGCAGAGTCTGCTGGTACCGCCGGGCCCGCTCTAGTTCGGCAGGGCTGAAATATTGCCCTACCAGGGAGGGCACCGGTGCCGGCAAGAAGAGGAACAGAAGGTAGAGGGCCGCTAATAGCAGCACCGCTCCCAGCAAGATTCCCCATACGAATTGAGCTTTAAGCAACCCTTTCCCCTTCCTCCACCTTACTTCTCAACCAGATTTTATTCCCCCGGCCCGGTAATTATCCTGCTAAAACCAAGTTAAAAAAACCGGCCACCGGGGCCGGTTGAGAGGGCCTTCATGTCCATTCACTCTTTTTCCACCGGGATGCCCGCCAATTTCATTTTTTCCCGGAACTCTTCCTCGTACTCCTCATAAGTGTGGACTTTGACAGGATAATTCCACGGGTTCAAGTGTCTTTTGGCCCGGCTATCGTTGGGCAGGTTCCGTGTGGGTGTCAAGAATATGCCTCCCATGTGCACCAGCTTGCTGAAGGGAAAGTAGGCCAGCAGCGCGCATACCAGACCCCAGTGGATGTAAAAAAGAACACTGATCCCTTCCGGGATACGGGGCCGGAAGGTCAACACTCCCATGGCCAGCTCCTTGACGGCCGCAACATCCACTCCCACGAAATAGCGCATGAGAACGCCGGAAATACCTATACTCAAAATAAGAAACAGGGGCACATAGTCGCCCGGGAGGGAAATATACCGTACCTGGGGGATGAAGAACCTCCGTAGCAGGAGATAAGTAGCGCCCAAAAGAAAGGTTATGTCTGTTAGATAAAGGGCACGCAAGCCCACCCGCAAGAAGCCGTCGATACCTTCCACCCAGTAGACGAAAGAGGGCACAGGATCAGTAAAAAAGCGCAGGTGCCGGATAACCACCAGCAGCATGGACCAGTGAAAGACCAGAGCACCCAGCCACAGCCACTTCTCCCAGTGATAGGACAGGTGTGGTCCTGCGTGAAACTCGGCCCTGGTGTTGCGGAAGAGGGAACGAAACAGCATGATCTCCAGGGCCATCCGGCCTATAACCCCAGCGGTGTTGAAGGGATTATCCCACTTGCTGGGCTTAATCCAGGGCAGGGATCTCTGCTGCCCGCCGGTGGTAGGTATGCGGAATGGAACCGGCGATTGCGCCCACTTAAGCAGGCGATAAACCATACCGCCCAGGAAGATGGCGATGGCCATGTATGGAATGACCGCTCCCAGGAAAAATTGGAGGCCCAACACTTCTACGCCTAGGACGATGGCCAAAATCAAAACCGCAACGACCGCCAATGAAAACATAACTCCCATAGCAACTTTTACCCCTCGTTTCCCTAAGCTGTTTCTTTCTTGACGGCCACAACTATCTTATAAAGAATGGTGAGGATCAACAATCCGGACGCCCAGATCCCCAGGGCAATTAAAGACTCCGGCAGGGTGGGGACATATTCGGTAACCCGCTCAAAGGGATTGGGGATAAAACCGGCGATGACCAGGCCCAGCCCCTTTTCGATCCACAGGGCCACAAATACGGCCGCGCAAGCCACCAGTAAAGTGCTCTCCCGTGCCCGTGTCAGGGGATTAATCAGGAGAACAAGAGCCACGGCGGACAGGATGATAAAGAGCCACATAACGGGCACCATTTTACCATGGCCCTCCAGGCCTGCAAAAAGATACTGGAGGCTCCGCATACCATGAGCGGGCACCTGGCTGTAAAAAGCGGTGAAAAACTCCAGGCCCACAAAAAATACGGTGACGATCATAGCGTAAGTAACGATGGCGGCCAGCTTTTGGATAGCCTGGCTGCCGGGATCAAATTTAGTAAACTTCTTGAGGATATAACACAGCAGGATGAGAAAGGCTGGCCCGGAGGCAAAAGCCGAGGCCAGAAAGCGCGCGGCCATGAGGGCGGTAAGCCAGTAATGCCTGCCGGGAAGGCCGGCATAGAGGAAAGCTGTAACCGTATGGATGCTCACCGCCCAGGGTATGGAAATATAGATTAAAGGTTTAAGCCACCCGGGGGGCGGTACTGCCTTATATTCGGCTTCTAACACGTTCCAACCGATTATGATGTTCAGCAAAAGATACCCGTTCAAGACGATCATGTCCCAGAAGAGAAGGGAGTTGGGAGTGGGATAGAAAATCAAATTCAATAGCCGCATGGGCTTTCCGAGATCCACAATAACAAACAACAGACACATGATGATGGCCGCCACGGCCAGGAACTCTCCTAAAACGGTAATCCTGCCGAATTCCTTAACGTTATGTAAATAGTAAGGCAAAACCAACATAACTGCCGAAGCCGCCACACCTACCAGGAAAGTGAATTGTCCGATGTACAGGCCCCAGGAGACGTCCCTGCTCATACCGGTAAGGGTAAGTCCCCGGTTGAGCTGCCAGAGATAGCAGACGAAACCTATCCCTATTACAGTCAGTAAGAAGGCTATCCATCCCCAATAACGTTTACTACCTATGAAGGCCTTGGCCAGCATGGCTTATCTTCCTCCGCTAATCCCTTGTAGGGCCAATAACGTAATAAACATCGGGTCGGGTGCCGAGTTCCGGTTTGCGCACGATGGTATAACGGGACCGCAATACTTTCCTCACTTCCGAACGGGGATCTTCCAGGTCGCCAAAAATCAAAGCTCCTGCCCGGCATGCTTCCACACAGGCGGGCAATAAACCCACCTCTAGCCTTTCGGCACAGAAATTGCATTTTTCCACTACACCCTTTTCCCGCGTGGGGAAGGCCGGATTCAATTCCTTAACGTACGGCCGGGGATCCCGGAAGTTGAAGCTCCTGGCGCCGTAGGGGCAGGCCGCCATACAATAGCGGCAGCCCAAGCACCGGTGATAGTCCATTATTACAATGCCGTCATCGCGCTTGAAGGTGGCCTTAGTGGGGCACACCCTTACGCAAGGGGGATTTTCGCAGTGGTTGCACAGGACAAGGAAGGGTTTGCCCCTGAGGTGCTCTGCCAGGTATTCATGTTCCTGGCCCGGGAACGCATGTTCAAAATCCTCGGTCCATATCCACTTGATTTCTTCTTTGGCCTCCGGGATGTCCGGTACGTTATGAGTGCGGTGACAGGCCAGGATGCAGTCCCGGCACCCTTCCTCCCCTTTCTCCCAGCACTTCTGCATATCGATGACCATGGCCCATTTTTTGCCCGCCACGGCTCCGGCGCCCGCTGAAGCCCGGGATTCTCCGTTTCCTGCGAACCCTTTAACGGCCGGCAGGAATAAGAGCCCCAAGGCGCACGCCCCACCGATTTTCAAGAAGCTCCTCCTGCTAATCCTCATCATTTACTCCCCTTTGAAAAATCAAGATGACACGTCCAGCAGTCAGGCGTTACACCTGCATAATCGTGACACCGGGCGCAGAATTCATCAAAGTTGGAGTGGCACTGGAGGCAAGTATTTTGCAGGCTCATTAAATACTCTTTTCCGTCGCTGGCCACATAGATTCTTTTGCCCTGACGGACTACCTGATCGCGCCATTCCTCCAGGAGCCTCATATGGTTGGCCCTCATATAAGAAGTGGGCTCCACACATTGTTGCTCAGTCAATTGCCGGATGCTGGGGGTATCCAGGATGAGTTCCGGTGCGGAAGCAGCCTTCCCTATGTTGTACCAGAAAGGAAAGGTCATCAAAACCAGAAAGACAACCGCGCCGGTCAGGATGTAACGGAAATCAGGTATTTTCATCCTCCGCACTTCCCTCTAGGGGTTCTCCCCGTAAAGTGGTAGTTCGCTCGCTCTCGCCCTTCATGACCAGGGCGTTCCCTACGAGTTCATGGACCCCGGCCACACCCACTCCCGGAACCCAGTAGTCCATCAAGGCCGGCAATACAGCCCGGTCAATGGCGCATATGCAGGCCAGCATATTTACCCCGTGTTTCTCCCGGACGTACTTCACGGCGTTGGCCCGCGGGAACCCCCCGCGCATGCGCATCTCCATATTTTCATCGGCGTTCAAGCCCCCGCCGCTGCCGCAGCAGAAGGTCTGTTCCCTGATGGTGTTTTCCGGCATCTCATAGAAATGGTTACAGACATTTTTCAGGATATACCGCGGCTCCTCAAAGAACCCCATGGCCCGGGCGGGGTTACAGGAATCGTGGAAAGTAACCTTGAACTGATCGTTGCGGCTGGGGTCCAGTTGAATCTTGTTATGCCGGATGAGGTCGGCGGTGAATTCGCAGATATGGACCACCTTGGTGGATCGGGCGTGCTCAAACTTGGTGCCGGTTAGGGGAGAAACGGGTTCCTCCAGGAAGTCGGCCGGCCCGTTCATGGTGTCCATATATTGATGGATGACCCGCCACATATGACCGCATTCCCCGCCCAGGATCCATTTCACCCCCAATCTCCGGGCTTCGGCATACATCTTGGCATTGAGCCTCTTCATCACTTCATGGGAGGTGAAAAGGCCAAAATTTCCCCCTTCGGAGGCGTAGGTGCTCAGGGTATAATCTAAGCCGATTTCGTGGAAGAGCATGAGATAGCCCATAAAAGTATAGATACCGGGATCGGCAAAGACGTCGCCGGAAGGGGCGATAAAAAGAATCTCGGCACCTTTGCGGTTGAAGGTAGGCTCTACTCGAATACCCGTCACACTTTCGATCTCATCCACACAGAAGTCCACCATATCCCGGAAGGCGTGGGGTTCGATGCCCACGTGGTTGCCCACCCGGTAACAATTGGCTGCCGGCGCGATAATCCAGTCGGGATAACATCCCAGGAGGCCCAGCAGCTCCCTCCCCATCATGGTAATCTCCGCCGTGTCGATGCCGAAGGGGCAATAGAGGGAACAGCGGCGGCATTCCGTACACTGGTAAAAATAGTAAAACCATTCCTTGATCACCTCGACCGTCAGGTCCCGGGCCCCCACCAGCCTGCCCAGGAGTTTACCGGCCCAGGTGAAATCCCGGCGGTAGACGCTTCGGAGGAGCTCGGCCCTCAAGACCGGCATATTCTTAGGGTCCCCGGTGCCGATGAAAAAATGGCACTTGTCAGCACAGGCACCGCACCGGGTACATATGTCCATAAACAGCTTAAAGGACCGGAATTTTTCTAGTCTCTCTTTCAGGCCCTCATGAATAATCTCCTGCCAGTTGGCGGGCAGTTTCCAGTCCTCATCCTCCGGAGACCATTCCCGGGGGTTAGGAAGTCCTAACGTTTCCAGGTTGCGGGGCCTGGCGGCATAGAGCCAGGTGCCCCTCCTGAATTCCACCGGAATATCCATCCAGCCCTTTCGGGGGGGCTTATAATTAATTTTCACCAGTTCCTCCGGTTTGGAAAGCGAAGCCATATTCACACCCCCTCACTCGAGGAAGTCTACCTCCAGGTTGGCTCTTTGCAGCAGGCGAGAGGTCCTGTTTTTTATCTCCTTTACCCTGATCTCAAAGAGCTGCTCGCGGCATTGCATGTACATATCAAAGGCCAGGCCGGCCAGATCATCTATCTGGGATTCAAACTGCAATAATTCCTCCCAGGGTAACCCGCCTTCCTGGAATTCCGCTGCCACTTCCTCCCGGACCACTTGCTTCAAAAGAAAGAGGAAAGCTACAGCCCGGGAAGGGGAAAAATCCTGCACGGCCCTGATCCGGATGATCCTATCCAGGAAGTGATAGGCCTTTTCCGCCTGGACTCCGTGCAGCAGCTCTTCATATAAGCCCTCGATTCCCTCATAAATGACATGCCCCACTGGATTGGCAAACCGGTCCTTTTCTTCTTTCAAAAACCGGGCGGTTTCCGGGGGATAGGTCTGCAGCACCAGATCATACCATTTGTTTAAAACCGCGGCTTTCTTTTTGGCCAAAAAACCCCGCAGGTTCATCGCTGCCCAATCCTTTACCTCCTGAGTTATCCCCACTTTTTGCAGGGCAGGCCTGCTTGGGCTTGGAAGCGAGCGACTAAACCTGAGCGGCTAGCCAAACTTAGCGAGGCGAAAGGCGGAGGCAGGCCCGAGGCCATGGATGGCCGAGGCCGGCAACTGAGACAGGAGGTCGAATTTGCCGGGAAGCCTGCCGGAGCCTTGAGCCAAGCGCTAGTTTGGCCCGCGAGGGAGACCTTTGCGAGCGAAAGCCAAGCAGGCCTGGGATCAAAACTGGGGATACGCCAGCTTTACCTCATCTAAACAAAATCATACATTCTTTCCTAGCATCTCACACACTTTTTCGTTTTCGATAGAACTACTTCTGTTATTTCTAAAATTTATTCGCTATTTCCGGGGGAATTCCTGCTGTAGCCTCGCTTTTTTTGTTATATTAAAAGAGAGGGCCTTGCCGGGACGAAACCGGGGGTGCCGGCCATCGGGGGATCGTAATCGTGGAAGTCTGCCTAAGGGTGGAAAGGTCCGAGGCACCCTCAGCGGCTTCAATTCCCTCGGCAAGCTGTCTTAAGCTCGAAGCCAGGGAAGGCCCGGCCCGTTAGGAGCCCCCGGGCGGCTTGCGGTCGATGCGGCCCGAAATTAAAAAGTAAGGGCAGTAGCGCCGGACAAGTCTCCCCGGTGCAACCGGTGGGCCGACCAGGTGGGAAATGGTTTGACCGCCAATCCTCGAAAGTATATACTCAGTCTTAATTAGACCACGTTTATAACGGGTGATAGAATTTGCGTTTTCTCTCCTCTATGAAATTGGCCCTTTTCCTTTTGTTCTTCCTAGGGGCTGTGGCCTCCCTGGGCACCCTTATCCCCCAGGGTCAACCCCCCGGGTTTTATCGGGCCTACTACGGGGAGACCTGGGGAAATTTCATTCTGTTGCTGTCGCTGGATCATTTGTACCGTAGCTGGTGGTTCATCACCCTGGGAGCCCTCTTGGGTGTCAACCTTTTGCTTTGCTCGGTCCGGCGGGGGAAGAAACTGACCGGCTGGAAAGGCTGGGGCTCCATCCTTCTTCACCTGAGCCTCCTGCTGGTCCTGGCCGGAGCAGCCCTGTCCGGCTACCTGGGCCGCAGCACTTATGTAGAGATAGGGGTGGGTGATGGAGTGGATCTGGCTGCCTATGGGTTTCCCGGCCTCACTTTGACCGTAAAGGATTTCCGCCTTGAATACTACCCCAACCTGGAGCCCCAGCAATATATAAGCCGCCTGCTGCTAGAAACCGCCCAGGGATTGAAAAGAGAACAAGAAGTGAAGGTGAATTATCCCCTAAAATTTAAGGGATTAAAAATTTATCAAAAAGGCTACGGTTGGCTGGTGAGGGGACAAGTCTCCACAGGAACCAGAGTTTTCCCCTTTGAGTTGGCCCACGGAGAGGAGCTTCTCCTGGATGAGGCCCAAAACTTGCGTTTAAGGTTTTTCTTCCTTCCTGATTATGATGAACAAGGCGCTACCATGCACTCACGCTCGCCCCTCCCTCGAAACCCCAAATTGGCCTGCGTGCTCCTCCAAGATACCGGCATCATCGCCAGGGAAGTCATAGGGGAGGGGGAAGGCAAGGGCGTCAAAGATTATACCGTGACCTTCTCAGGTTACCGCTATTACACCGGTCTGGAAATCAAAAAAGACCCCGGCCTGGGACTGGTCTATATGGGCTTTGTCCTCCTGCTCCTGGGTCTGGTTATGCGGTACCTGGTACCCGAAAAAATCAGGCAGGTAGGAGGCGAAACCTGAGGCCATGGAAGCAAATTATGTTTTACCGGCTTACCTTTTGTTGCTGGCCGCCCTTATTCTCAATTTAATATTCCTGTGGAGGCCCCACCGGCGTGCGAGCCAGATGTCCCTGGCCGCCATGGCTATGGCCTTCCTCTTCCTTTCCCTGGCCCTGGGCCAGCGCAGCCTTAACACCGGCCACCTCCCCTTGGCCACTCTATACGAATTCAGCCTCCTCTTCGCCTGGAGCATCCTTTTGTTTTTCTTTCTTATCCGGAAATATGTTCCCCTGGATTTATTGACCGTTTTAGTGGCCCTGGTGGGAGCCCTTATCCTTTCTTTTAGCAACACCCTTCCCTCCGAGAGCCGGCCCCTGATGCCCGCCCTGCAAAGCGTCTGGCTGCAATTTCATGTACTGACAGCCATTATAGCCTACGGAGCTTTCGGCCTTTCCTTCTGCCTGGGTATCATTTATTTACTCAAAGAAAAGATGCAGGGCAGGGAAGGGTTCCTTTCCCTGCCCCCCCTAGGTAAATTGGATAGCCTCATCCACTGGTGCGTGGCCGTCGGCTTTGCCTTTATGACTTTGGTGCTGATCACCGGGGCAGTCTGGGCGGAAGAAGTTTGGGGCCGGTGGTGGGGCTGGGACCCCAAGGAAACCTGGGCCTTAATCACCTGGCTTATCTATGCCGGCTACCTCCATGCCCGCAAGACCTACGGTTGGCGGGGAAAAAGGGCGGCTATAATAGTCATCGTAGGGTTCATAGCAGTGCTCTTTACTTTGTTCGGGGTATCTTTATTGCTCCCCGGCATGCACAGCTATATATAATACTAGTGGCTTACCAATCTAGACCAGAGGAAACCTACGATTACGCGCCCTACGGCCACTGCAGGCACGGCCAGCAAAAGACCGACTACCCCGAAAAGCTCGCCCCCTGCCAGGATGGCCAAAATAACGGCCAGTGGAGGTAACTCCACGCTCTGGCCCAGGATGCGCGGGGCCAGGACAGCGGTTTCGATCTGTTGCACAACAACGATGACCACTACCGCATAAATAGCGAGCCTTGGAGATTCCATCCAGCTTAAAGCGATAATGGGTACCGCACCGATGAGAGGCCCGAAATAGGGAATAAGGTCCGCCAGGCCCATAACGATACCCATAACAACGGCATACTGGCTTCCGGCCAGAAAAAGACCTAGGCCCGTAAGCAATCCTACCAGCAGAGAAATCAATAAGTGCCCCCGCACAAAACCGGTGAGGATACGGTCAATCTCCGTCCACAGCCCCAGCAAGTCCTCCCGCCAGGCGGCCGGCAGTAGGCGGAGGGCGCCGCGGCTTAAGCCTTCGCTGTCCTTGAGGATATAATAGGTCAGGACCGGAGCCAGAATAAGGCTGGTCACGCCCGAAAAAAGGCCCGTAAGGAGACCGGCCGCCTGCCGAATTCCCTTCTCTATCCGTTCTTGTAAGAAGGCTAGGGTTTCGTCCACTAGGCGCTGCAGGCCCGCGGGGATGCCGGGCCGCTGGTAGCGATTGTAGAAATACTGCAGCCACCCCTCAACCTCGCCGGTGAAGGCGGGAAGTTGGTCCAAAAACTTGTTCAGTTCCCGCAAGAGCCGGGGTAGGACATAGAGGAGGGTGAGTACCAGGACCCCCAGCCCCAGGAAGTATAAAAGCAGGATGGCGGTCCCGCGGGACCAACCCCTCTTTTCCAGGGCCGTGACGGCCGGTTTGAGAAAATAGGCCAGCAGGGCGGCCATTAACAAGGGGATAAAGAGCTTCCGTACCAGATAGAGAAAAAATAAAGCCCCGGCCAAGAGAGTACCCCCTAAGGCCAGGCGCCATAATTTACCGCGTTGCAGGGGAAACATAGCAAAATCTCCACCCAGCAGACTCTAAGTTCAATTCCTACGGTAGCGAACAACACCGCCCAACCGCTTAGGTTGACCGTCTCCAGAAGCGCGGGCCGAATTGGTAGGCGGCTGGGGTTCTCCAGCGGATTGGGCCGGGTGGGACACTAACCCTATGAAAAGGCCTAATACCGTACCTGTTAGCAACCCTCCCCAGAATCCTCGCCGCAGCATAAGTTTTTAGCCCCCCCGATGGTCATAGGCAACCAGGGTACCATCTTCGGCAATGGCAAAGACTTCATTTCTTCCGTTGAATTCCAAGAGGCAGTCCCAGCAGTAGTACTGGTCCACCCCAATGCGCCCCACGGCTTTGCCGCCGCACACAGGACAAGTACGCAATTATATTCCACCTCCTGCATGAAGGATGAGGACGACATCGGGTCCCCATTTAATGGGACAACCTACAGTTTGGACGGTTCGACGCCCGTCAAGAAGATCGTTCACCAGGCCTTGAGACAATTCCAAGGCAACAATGCGGCCGGAGGGCCATTCCACTTCCACATCTTCCAGGAGCCCGAGTTCCCGGCCCTCGGGATCGAGGACCCTCCTCCCCTTAAACTCTCGCCAGCGCAGGCTCTCCCGGGGAACGGTGTTCTCCAGGCACGAGCTACTATCCACGGTCAGGGCATGGGGTCCCGAATTCCTTATTTTCTTGGCATCCAGAAACTGGGGCCCCTTGAAGAAACCGCTGGAGGTAAGGACCACGCCGGACAGGTTGAAACTGGCGCCGTCCCAAACCAGATCATGCACCCGCCCCAACTCTTCGCCGGCCTCCAGGCTGACTACGGGTAACCCCACCAGTTCTCTCCCTTTGGGCAAAAAAATCCCCTCGCTTAAGCGATATTATTGCCAGCCCGGCCATGAAAAATGCGCCCCGACTCAGAGCGCATTCTCTTCCCAGGGGGCTAGGATGGTTCCACCCCCTGCTACCAGGTCACCGCAATAATAGACCACGGCCTGTCCTGGGGTCACTGCCCGCTGCGGTTCCTTAAACACTACCCGGGCCAGCCCCCGATCTTTGGTCTGCAGTATGGCCGGCACCTCCGGGGCCCGGTAGCGGATTTTCACCGTAACTTCCGCCTCCGGCGGCGGTTCTGCCCATAAAATATAGTTGTTGTCTCCGGACTCTAAAGCGGCTCTAAAAAGTTCTTGCTCTTCCCCCACAATTACGGCATTCCGCTGGGGGTCCAGGGCCACTACGAACAGGGGCCGCCCCGTTGCCAGGCCCAAGCCCCGCCGCTGTCCCACGGTATAATAGGGCAGGCCCCGGTGCCGACCTATAACTCTTCCGGCCGTATCTAGAATAGGTCCCGGTCGGATGGGTATCTTGGCCCTTTGGCGGATAAACTGCCGGTAATCGCCGGTAGTAACGAAGCAGATTTCCTGGGACTCGGGCTTATGCGCCACAGGCAAGCCATAACGCTCCGCCATGGCCCGCACTTCTACCTTGGTATAGTCCCCCAGAGGTAACAGGGTGTGGGCCAGCTGTTCCTGGGTAAAGGTATACAAGAAGTAGCTCTGATCTTTCGTGGCGTCCCGGCCTTTGGCCAGGAGGTAACGCCCCAGCTTTTGGTCGTACCATACGCGGGCGTAGTGCCCCGTGGCCACATAATCCATACCCAGAGCCAAGGCCTTGTGCAGAAGCCCCTCAAACTTAATAAAGCGGTTGCAGGCCACGCAGGGGTTGGGAGTGCGTCCTTTAAGATAATCTTCGACGAAGTAATCAATGACCTTTTCGGCAAACATATCGCGAAAATTAAGCACATAATGAGGGATGCCCAGGAGGGCAGCTACCCGCCGGGCATCCTCAACGGCACTCAAAGAGCAACATCCCATTTCTCCCGGTGGTGGGGGGACATCCGAAGGCCAGATTTGCATGGTAACCCCGATGACTTCATAACCCTTCTCTTTTAATAAAGCGGCGGCCGTAGAACTGTCCACCCCGCCGCTCATAGCTACCATAACCTTGCCCTTAGCCAGTCACGTCACCGCCTTTGTTGTTCCGCTTCTCATAATCTTCAATGGCCTTGTGCAGGGCGTCGGCAGCCAAATTAGAACAATGCATTTTCTGGGTGGGCAGACCATGGAGGGCCTCGGCCACGTCCTTGTTAGTTATCCGCATGGCCTCCTCCAGCGTCTTGCCCTTGACCATCTCCGTAAGCATGCTGCTGGTGGCAATGGCCGCCCCGCAACCGAAAGTCTTGAACTTGGCGTCTTTGATAACACCGTTTTCCACTTTAATGTAAAGGCGCATAATGTCTCCACAAACAGGATTCCCCACCTGCCCGACGCCGTCGGCGTCTGGGATTTCCCCCACATTGCGGGGATTGGTAAAATGGTCCATAACCTTTTCGCTATACATTCCCACTCACTCCTTATCGACCCCATAGCTACTTCCTGGCCGTTTATTTTCCTTGGTTATATAAAGGTGACATGGCGCGCAAGCGTTGGATAATATCCGGAAGCACTTCCAGTACATAATCTATATCTTCTTCAGTATTGTCCCGGCCCAAGGTCATGCGCACCGACCCATGGGCGATTTCGTGGGGGATACCCATGGCCAGGAGTACATGTGACGGGTCCAGGGACCCGGAAGTGCAGGCCGAACCGCTGGATGCGGCTATTCCCTTCATATCCAGGCTCAGAAGGATGGACTCCCCTTCCACATAACGGAAGCTGAAGTTGGCATTGATGGGCGACCTTTGTTGCCGGTCACCGTTCAGCCGGGTTTCCTCGATACTCGCCAGCACCCCGTCAATGAGTTTATCCCGTAACGCTCTTAACCTGCGACCTTCGCTCTCCAGCTCCTTTCCGGCCAATTCGGCTGCCTTGCCGAAACCGACGATGCCGGGCACGTTCTCCGTCCCCGCCCTGCGCTTGCGCTCCTGCCCGCCCCCATGTAGCAGGGGTTGGATGCGGGTTCCTTTGCGGATATAAAGGCATCCCACCCCTTTGGGACCGTAAATCTTGTGGGCGGAAGCGGTTAAAAGGTCAACGTTTAAATCCTGGACATCCACCGGTATTTTGCCCACGCTCTGCACGGCATCGGTGTGAAAAATAATGCCCCGTTCCCGCGCCAGCTTGCCGATTTCCTGGACGGGCTGAATGGTTCCTACTTCGTTATTGACATGCATAATACTGATGAGAATGGTTTCGTCGGTAATGGCTTGGGCCACATCTTCTACCCTTACCAATCCTTCCGGCGTTACGGGTAGGAAGGTAACCTTAAAACCCTGACGCATTAAATATTGGGCCGTATCCAAAACGGCATGATGTTCAATGCTGGAAGTAATGATATGCTTCCCTTTGTTTTGATTGGCATAGGCGGCGCCGATGAGGGCCATATTGTCGGCCTCCGTGCCGCCGCTGGTAAAAACAATCTCTTCCGGCTGGGCGCCGATGAGGGCCGCCACCCGGGCCCGGGCTTCTTCGACAGCCTTTTTGGCCTCCCGACCCCAGCTATAAATGGTGGAGGGATTGCCAAATTCCTCCTTAAGAAAGGGAAGCATTTCCTCTAGTACCTCTGGCCGCACCGGCGTCGTAGCGCTGTGGTCCAGGTAAACTCTTCGCATGGTCTCACCTTTCCCTAGAAGTCTCTAGATATAGTACATATAATTATTACTCTGCTGCAACTTGTTGGCTTCTATCACCATGTCTTCCAACGTAATAGAATCTAAGACCCCGCTAATGCTATCCCGCACTTTTTCCCATATAGTGCGGGCCACACAGCTCTCGGCCCTGGAACAGCATTCCCCCTCTTCTTCTTTAACGCAATCCATGGGAGCAATGGGCCCTTCCAATACGCGGATGATGTCCCCTACCTTAATCTCCGAAGGTTCCTTGGCCAGGGTATATCCTCCCTGGGCGCCGCGGACGCTGCGCACCAGCCCCGCCTTGCGCAGAGCAGCAATGAGCTGCTCGAGGTAGTGTTCGGAAATATCCTGGCGTTCGGCTACACTTTTCAAAGAGATGGGTCCTTCGCCGTAACGCTGGGCCAGGTCGAACATGGCGCGCAGGCCGTATTCCCCCCTGGTGGAGAATTTCACGATACCATCACCCCCCACCTTCTACCTTAGTATTTATATCTTAGCAATCTACTCGGATATTGTCAATCTAAAAACCGAGCGATATACTCTACTTTATTAACTTTCCATACTGCCGTTCGTTTTATGCGTGTTCGGGTCTTGCCCCGGCTTCACTCGACTCTCAACCCCGCGTAGGTAGGCTTTCCGGCCGGGTAAAGCTCCGCCCATTTTTATTCGGTCCCGTCCATGATATAATAAATAATAAATTTATTCCTTTTGAGGGAGCCCACTATGAATCTCTTTGAACAAGCTGCCCAGGCCGAGCTCCGGTCCAAGGCCCCGCTGGCCGTCCGGATGCGTCCCCGCACCCTGGATGAATTTGTAGGCCAGGAAGCAATTGTCGGCCCGGGAACTTTACTCCGCCGGGCCATTGAAAGTGACAGCCTGACTTCCCTTATCCTCTGGGGACCTCCGGGTAGCGGGAAAACGACCCTAGCCCATATCATCGCCAACATGACCCGGGCCCATTTTGAATCCCTCCACGCGGCCCTGGACGGTATAAGCGACATCCGCCGGGTGGTGACCGCGGCTAAAGAAAGGCGTGTTTATTACCGCCAGAGGACGCTCATCTTCGTGGATGAGATCCACCGCTGGGCTAAGAACATTCAGGATGCCCTGCTCCCCTACGTCGAGGAAGGTCTCATCACCCTAATCGGGGCCACAGTGGAAAACCCCATGTTCACGGTTAACGCTGCCCTGCGCTCCCGCTCCCGTATCGTCCGCCTGGAGCCTTTGCAGGAGGAGGAGATATTGAAGCTCTTGAGGCGCGCTCTAGAGGATAAGGAGAGGGGGCTGGGCTCTATGGATCTTGAGGTTGAGGAGGCAGCCCTAAGGCATTTCGCCCGGCTGGCCGACGGCGATGCCCGGGTAGCTTTAAACGCCCTGGAATTCGCCGCCCTTACTACCCCACCGTCAAAGGACGGGCGACGCTATGTTACTCTGGCCGTAGCCGAAGAGGCAGCCCAAAAAAAGGTGGTCCTCTACGACCGTGACGGCGATCAGCACTACGATGTGGTATCGGCCTGGATTAAGAGCATCCGCGGCTCCGACCCGGATGCGGCCGTCTATTGGCTGGCCCGCATGATCTATGCCGGTGAAGACCCTGCCTTTCTGGCCCGCAGGCTTATGGTCCATGCCGCCGAAGATATAGGCCTGGCCGATCCCCAGGCCCTGGTGGTGGCCGCCTCCGCCGCCCAGGCCGTGGAGCGGGTAGGACTGCCGGAAGGGCGCCTCATCCTGGCCGAGGCCACCCTCTACCTGGCCCTGGCACCTAAAAGCAATTCAGTCATCAAGGCCATCGACGGCGCCTTGGCCGCCGTAGAAAAAGAAGAGACTTCTCCTGTACCCCAGCACCTGCGGGATGCCAGCTATCCAGGGGCAGCCGCCCTGGGTCATGGTCGAGGGTATAAATACCCTCATAATTATCCCAACGGCTGGGTGGAGCAACGCTACCTCCCGGCGGCTTTGGAAGGTAGAGCCTTCTATATACCCTCTCCCCATGGTAAAGAAAGAGAGCTCAACCGTGCCTGGCAAGAGCGGTGCGGCAAGAAGGTGAGGGACGGCTAAGCCATAAATCGATTCAGCACGTCAATCAATTCCTCGATTACTTCGTCATCCCTTTTCTGCGCGATGGCGTTGCGCACGCAGCCGCGCACGTGCTGCTCAATAATCATGTTTCCCACCGTCTTTAAGGCCGCCCGCACAGCTGCTATCTGGACCAAGACGTCTACGCAGTACTTGTTCTCCTCAACCATGCGCTGCAATCCCTTAACCTGCCCTTCGATCTTGCGCAGCCGCAAAAGAATATCGTCTTTGACCACGGCGTAAGAGCTCATGACCCATCCCCTTTCCCTTTACTACTCCAGTAATTCCCGCACAACAATGCTGGCCAGGATCAGACCCGCTACAGAGGGCACAAAGGAGATGCTGCCTGGCGGCTGCCTTCCCTCGGTGGTACCCCGGGAAACCTTGCGGGGTGCTTCTAAGGAATAGACCACTGTTATCCCCCGCTCAATCCCCCGCTTGCGGAGCTGCTGGCGAACAGCCCGAGCTAAAGGACAACCCCTGGTGGCGGATATATCCGCCACTTCCAGAGCCGTCGGGTCCAGGCGGTTGCCGGCGCCCATGCTAGAAACGATCCGCGTGCCACTGCTGTGGGCCCGGGCCAGTAAATCTACTTTATCGGGCACCGAATCAATGGCATCCACCAGGTAGTCCAGGTCCCGGCGAACGAAAAGGTGGCCCGTGCCCGGCGTATAGCGTTCCTGCCGCGGTATGACGGTCAAGCGGGGATTGATGTCCCTCAGGCGACGGGCCATTACCAGGACCTTGGGTTGCCCGACGGTGGAATGAAGGGCATGAATCTGCCGGTTGATATTGCTGGCCACGATATAATCGTAGTCCACCAGTTCCAAATATCCCACCCCGGCCCGCGCCAGGGCTTCGGCCGCAAAAGACCCCACGCCGCCGATCCCTATCACCGCTACTCGGGCCCGGGAAAGCTTGGCTAGACCTTCCCTCCCTATCAAAAGTTCCGTTCGGGTCGTGAAAGTTTCCTCCATGGGTAAGAGACACCTCATATAAACACAAAACCCCACAAATGCCGTGGCATGCCGCAGTTTCATGAACCCGCTCTCCGCAGGTGGGTGCCCTCCTGGACGCTTTTTGTTTCCCCTCCCCGGGGGCTTACAAGCCACGCCCAGAGTCCGGGCTCCCTTGGTGTTGGTGTTGGCTCACAACTTGCGGCCTTTACACGGGCATTGCAGGGTGTAACTTCTGTATCCTCTTTTCGTTTTCTATATTAACACAAACTTTACTTTCGCGCAAGGGGTACCGGCCCTGGCGCATCCCCAGTTTTAAATTTCTGGTATCAAGGAAGGTAGGAGACACAATAACCGGCGGCAACCTACTCTGAAAGCTTTTAACACATAATATCCAACTTG